>NZ_HE578963.1:0-163783 GCF_000307285.2 Kurthia sp. Dielmo | reverse complement strand
TTAATTTAAATGGTGACCCCTACGGGATTCGAACCCGTGTTACCGCCGTGAAAGGGCGGTGTCTTAACCGCTTGACCAAGGGGCCATGGCTCCGTTGGCAGGACTCGAACCTGCGACCCTCTGATTAACAGTCAGATGCTACTACCAACTGAGCTACAACGGAATAATAAATAAAATTTTCGTGTCGTTCAGGTAAGTGATTACCTTGTCGACTTTTACTATTATAGAGAGGTATACAACAAACGTCAATAGTTTTTCCAAAAAAACTTTTTATTTTTTTAAAAGCTCTCCTAAACATCTGCTACAGCGGTATTTTAACGTATTTATCTTTCTTTGTCGTTGATAGCTTTGCCCACATTTACTGCATACATAATGATGTTTATATAATGTTTTTTTCACTTCCTGTTTAATAGAAGAACAGTGGCGCGGTGCACCTACTCTCGCCAGAAGCTGTTTGAAGTCCCGATCCTTATGCTGGTATCCCTTGTTTTCTAAATGTAAATGATAGTGACATAGCTCATGCTTAATAATCCCCGTTAATTCATTCAACCCAAATACCTCAAGCATTTTCTTATTTAATTCGATGTTATGGCTATTTAGCATATAGCGTCCACCGGTTGTTTTTAAACGTTGATTAAAAAAAGCTTGATGCCGAAATGGCTTATGAAAGTATTGCATTGAAATATCACATACTAATTGGTGTACTTGTGTATCTGTCACACGTATTCCTCCTCGATAAAAAAAGTGCTATCTTCTATTCTACACATAGAAGACAGCACTTTCTATTTATTGTGGTGCAAGCATCGTTAAAGCAATGCGTTCTTTTTTTGTATCAACCGAGTCCACCCATACCGTTACAATGTCGCCAAGTGATACAACATCTAATGGGTGCTTCACAAACCCTTTTTTCAGTTTTGAAATATGCACAAGTCCGTCTTGTTTAACGCCAATGTCGATAAAGGCGCCAAAATCTACTACATTTCGTACTGTTCCTTGTAGCTCCATACCCGGTTTTAAATCATCCATTTTTAAAATATCTTTCTTTAATAATGGCTGAGGGAACGCATCACGTGGGTCACGCATCGGCTTCATTAAAACATCTACCGTATCTTTTACTGTGATTTCACCAATACCTAACTCCTTGCTTAACGCCACAATGTCTAATTGACGTAATGATTCCTCCGCATCTGGTGCACCAATTGTCGTATTGGCGCGTTTTAATAACTCTTTTGCGAGTGGATAGCTTTCTGGGTGAATGCCGGTAGCATCTAACGGATTTTTTGCGTCCATGACACGTAAAAAGCCAATTGCTTGCTCGTACGTTTTCGCGCCAAGTCTTGGCACCTTTTTAAGTTGTGTACGCGCTGTAAACTTGCCAATATCGCCGCGCATCGTCACGATATTTTCTGCGACACTTTTTGATAAACCTGAAACATATTGTAAAAGAGATGCAGAGGCTGTATTCACATCAACCCCTACTTGGTTTACTGCTGTTTCTACGATAAACGTTAATGACTCGGATAATTTTTTCTGCGAAACATCATGCTGGTACTGACCAACACCCACTGCCTTCGGTTCGATTTTAACAAGCTCTGCTAGGGGGTCCTGCAAACGACGTGCAATGGATACCGCACTACGTTGCTCTACTTGTAAATCAGGAAATTCTGCACGTGCCACATCAGATGCCGAATACACACTCGCACCCGCTTCACTCACAATGACATAAGCCGTATCACTTGAAGCTTCTTGTAACACCTCCGCTACAAAGGCCTCTGATTCACGAGAAGCTGTGCCGTTACCAATCGCAATAATCGAAATCGGATATTTCGCCAAAATCTCTTTCATAATACGCTTCGCATCCTCACGTTTTGCTTTCGGTGGATGTGGATAAATTACGGAGATATCAAGCATTTTCCCGGTATCATCTACGACTGCTAATTTACAGCCCGTACGATATGCTGGGTCAAGTCCTAACACATATTTCCCCTTCATCGGAGGCTGCAATAATAAGCTACGCAGGTTTTCAGAGAAAATATGAATGGCCTGTGCTTCTGCCTTCTCCGTTAATTCCCCGCGTACCTCGCGCTCGATTGATGGTGCAATTAAGCGTTTATAACTATCTTCAATCGCGAGTTCAAGCTGTGCAGCTGTTTTTGCTTGGGGGTTTGTAATCCACAAACGGCGCATTGCTTCCTCAATTTTTGCGACGGGCGCTTTAATAGCTACACGTAAAACCTCCTCATGCTCTCCGCGATTAATCGCGAGTGTCCGGTGCGGCACAATTTTAGCAAGTGGTTCCTCGTAGCTATAATACATTTCAAAGATGCCTTTTTCATCCTTCTCCTCATCCTTAACCGATGTAGAGATGACACCTTCCTTCCATGTGAAGCGGCGAATTGTTTCGCGAATTTTTGCATCATCACTAAAACGCTCCGCTAAAATATCGCGCGCACCTTGTAATGCTACTTCCACATCTACTTCCTCTGATACAAAGGCTTGCGCTAATTTTTCTGGTGCTTCATTTGGTAGCGCTAGTAATTGGTCTGCTAAAGGCTCTAGTCCTAGTTCTTTTGCAATCGTTGCCTTCGTACGACGTTTTTGTTTATAGGGACGGTATAAATCTTCCACTTGCTTTAAGATTGTCGCATGCGTAATTTGTGTTTGTAGCTCAGGTGTTAGCTTCCCCTGTTCATCAATCGATGCAATGACCTCTTTTTTACGGTCCTCTAATTGCACTAAATAATGATGGCGATCCTCAATGGCTTTAATTTGTACCTCATCAAGAGAGCCGGTTGCTTCTTTTCGGTAACGCGCAATAAACGGCACTGTATTGCCATCTTCTAGTAATGTAATAACTGCTGTTACTTGCTTCGGTGCGACTGTTAGTTCCTTTGCAATCATCGCTGAAAAATTCATCTACCTCATCCTTTCTCTTCGCCTCATTTTATCATTTTTCTCTATTATCCTTACATAAAAAAAGAAGGCCCGGTTTCCGGTACCTTCGATTAAAGATTGAGCATCACATACGTTAAGTCGTCATCTTTATATGTGAGATATTGCTCTGTATCATCTTGCCTCAACGCTTGCCATGTTGTGCAATCAACTAATTGCTTCACATCATTTACCTCGATACCATCTGAGTGAAGGAAGCAACGGTCTCCCTTTGTAAAAGAAAATGTCTCTACAAAAGGATTAATTCGTTTGCCCGCTAAATAGCCATAATGCGGCTTTGGGTAACTCACATTATTTTCATGAATCAAATAACATGAAATATTGCCAACACCGCAATAATGGAGTTGTTGCTGCGTGGAATCAATATAGAGAATCGACGCGACAGCTCCTCGTTGCATACGTAGTGCTTCATTGCATCTATGCATCATATCTTGAATGGATAATGTCTCACTGTATTGTTCTACAGTCTGTGTTACAAGTTTGGCACTTTCATGCGCATTTGGACCACTTCCTAATCCATCTGTCACGACACAAACGATACGTTCACCAAACTCTCCGATAAAAAAACCGTCACCACAAACATCATATTCTTTTTTATTGCGCTGAAAAACATGATACGACCACTTTATATTAGACACCACCTGAAGCGATAATTGCCTGCTGTAATTTCTTAATGGCTTTTCGCTGTAGACGCGACACATGCATTTGAGAAATACCTAGACGCTCACCAGCTTCTTTTTGGCTTAATTGTTCTAAATAAGTCAGTTGAATAATTTGTTTTTCGCGCTCATTTAAGACATTCATTGCCTCAGAAACAATCATGCGACGATTCGTTTTCTCAAACTCATCATCCTCTTTGCCAACAACATCAAATAATGTCACCGTACTACCATCGGAATCCGATTCAATCGAGTGGTCCATTGATAGTGCTTGGTAGCTACGACTCATTTCCATTGCTTCTAGAATTTCTTCATCCGTCACTTCTAAACGCTCAGCAATTTCCGAGACTTTCGGTGAGCGCTGTAACTCTGTCGTCAATGCTTCTACTGTAGCCTTAATGCGTGGACCAAGCTCTTTAATACGGCGAGGCACATGCACATCCCATGTTTTATCACGTAAGAAACGTTTGATTTCACCGACGATTGTTGGGACGGCAAACGCTTCAAAGCTACGACCAAATTCAGGATCAAAGCGACGAATTGCACCGAGCAGTCCTAGCATCCCTACTTGCACAATATCATCATGATACGAACGGCCATTTGAATACTTACGAGCAATTGATTCAACTAAATACTGATAGTTCTCCACAAGTCGTGTTTGTGCTTCATCATCTTTTTCTTCTTGGTATCGTTTAATCCAAGCGAGTACTTGTTCCTTTGAGGCATTTCTAGTGGACGTCTGTTTCCACATGTGCATTCACCTGCTCTCGTGAAACATATTTGGTCATGAACACTGTTACGCCATTTTCGTTTAATACTTTTACTTCATCCATTAAACTTTCAATTAAAAATAAACCTAACCCTCCTTCACGAATAAATTCCACTTCCGTTTCTTCGTGATACGGGCCTACTTTTTCTTTTACTTCTTCAAATTCAAAGCTACGGCCATAATCCGCAACCATGATTTCTAATTTATCTTCGTATACTGCGCAACCAACCACAACTTCTTGCTTTTCTTCATCCTCTACATAAGCATGTTGAATCGCATTTGTTACCGCTTCACTTGTCGCAATTTTCAAATCTTCAATGTCGTCATAAGAAAAGCCTAGGCGACTTGCTAAACCAGATACTGTTAAGCGCGCAACACCAACGTATTGAGTCTTTGATGGGATGCGCATTTCAAAATAATCGAATTCTTTCATCACCTATGCCTCCTCCTCTACATGAATAATGCCGCTTAAACCTGTAATATCGAATAAACGTTTTAAACGTGGAGACAAGCCGATTAGTGTAAGGTCACCGCCATCTGCGATTACACTCTTATAAAATGCGACGATAACGCCAATACCTGTACTATCCATATAGCCTACATCTGCTAAATCAAGTACGGCTTTTTTTGCACTCTTCGTATCAATTGCAAGTAACTGTTCGCGTAATTTAGGCGCTGTATATGCATCAATTTCACCGCTAATTACACCTAAAACGCTATTATCTTCTTGTATTGTAATATTTACTGTTAAATCCATTGTTTACACCTCTGTTTAATTTACTGTACTTTTTTTATTACCGCTAATGTAAAATCATCACGCTGATGAAAGGCCTGGAATTTTTCAAGCGCTTTAAATACACTGCGCGCTAAGTCCCCTGGCGTTTCCTCTTTCACATTAAAAATCATCTCAATTAACTCTTCTCGCGTAAGAAAACGTTCATCTTCTGTACGGCACTCTGTTACGCCATCCGTCATAATGATAATCATGTCATTCGCTTCTAGTTTAATTGAACTTTCCGTATAATGAACATCTGGTAAAATCCCTAACAATAACCCTTTTGATTCATCGAGATCATAAAACTTCTGTTCTCGTGCACAATAATAAAGCGCGGGCTCATGTCCTGCCGATGCATATGTAAAAATGGACTCTTCACTGTCATATCGTCCATAGAACATCGAGATAAACATATTATCTTCTACACTTTTTTCAACGATGCGATTTAACACATCGAGCGCATATGCCGGGCTAATACTCGCTTGACCTAATGTATCAAGACCATTTTTCACCATTGACATGCAAAGCGCTGCCGGAATACCTTTTCCGACAACATCCGCTACGCCAACCCCTACAAAATCGCTATCATCATCTTGGAAATAAACGTAATCGCCATTCATCTTGCCAGCTGGTACCGAAAGAAAATCAATTTCAACACCATCGAGCTCTGGCTTTTTTGTACGCAGCATCGTATTTTGCACTTTCGCTGCTAATTCAATTTCATGATTCATTGACTCTTGCTGCTCAACTAAAATTTTATGCTCACGTAGCGCTAAGCCATACTGAATCATAAATTCTGTTAGGAAATCGAGCGAAATAATGATATTATCCGTTATTCCTAATTCTTGAATTTCTTCAAGTGCAACTTTGTGGATGCTAATGACCTCTTCTGGTGTAATGTTCTTTTGGACAAGGTGGCGACTGAAGTTTTGGCCTAAATATAAATTTCTCTCTGTTTGATACTTTAAATATTGGCTAAGTAACATTGTATACTGCTTTTGTATCTCTTTCGTAACGCATCCTCACCTATCTGCTAAGACAACCATTTTACAATTGTAATCTTCGTGCCTTCTCCTACTTCTGTTTGAATATCAAATTCATCCATCAAACGCTTTACCCCTGGAAGCCCTGCTCCTAAACCATAAGAAGAAGAATATCCATCTTGAAGCACTAACTGTACATCACTAATCCCTGGCCCATAATCTTCTGCAACAATGCGGATTCCTACTTTACCTTCTTTTTCGAAACGTCCAATCGTGACGCTTCCTTGCTCTGCATACAAATAAATATTTCGAGCTAGTTCACTAATTGCTGTTGTTATACGCGCTTGGTCCACAGCTCCAAAGCCTATCGCTTTCGCTTCACTACGGCCCATTTGACGTGCAGCCACAATATCCCATTCCGTCAAAATGCTCACTGAGGAAACGTCCATTCTTATCCCTCCAATTCTTGTTGCAATCGGTCCAAACCACTCTCTAAATCGAGCGCCGTTAATACATTACTTAATTCAATGCCTAATTCAACAAGCGTAATCGCAATCGGTGGCTGGATACCTGTTAGCGCTACTTTTGCGCCCATCATTCCTGCCATTTGAATAACCTCATCAAAGATTCGTGCAATAAACGAATCAATAAATTCAATTGCTGTCAAATCGATCACAACCCCGCGTGCATTTGTTTCATGGATTTTTTCGAGAACATCTTGTTGAAACTGTAATGCTGTCGCATCATCAAGCTCCCATTGAATTGAAATAATTAAACAGTTCTTCAATTTTAAAATCGGCACTTTTGGCTGTATCATCGTTATCACACCTCGCTAATTTTTCTCTTTGTTAAGCGTAATGCCTCTTCTACGCCACGTTGCAATGTACCTGCTGTCATAAATTCATCTAAATCAATGCCAAGCGATACAATCGTCTGGGCAATCTCTGGACGAATGCCGACGATAATACACGTAGTACCTAGTAGCTTCACCGCTTTAACTGCTTGAATAATATGATGCGTCACCATTGTATCAATGACCGGAACACCTGTAATATCGATAAGCAATACTTCTGATTTATGTTTTAATACACCTTCTAAAACATTTTCGATAATCAATTTTGCACGCGTTGTATCAATTGTGCCAACAAGTGGTAAGACGGAAATTTTATCAAGAATTGGTATAATCGGCGTCGATAGCTCTTTTAATGCGATTCGCTGCATATTCATCGCATCTTTATAGCTATGTTCATATTCTTTGACAAGAGAACGCTCAATGTCATGCATTTTTTTATAATTTTCTTTTAAAAAAATGCTTAGTTTTTCAACGGAATGGGTATTTGATTTAAGAACGGTGTCTAATACAGCTTCTTCTACAAGCTGTACAAGTAATACGGTGTCCTGAAAATACTCATACTTTTGACTATATAATTGACAAAGTTGTTGACGTCTTTCCTCATCATTACAATCAATTTGCTCAAATAAATAAATCATGTCGATGATTTTCTCATTTGCGATTTCTTGTCCATTTTCACGCTGATTCCACGCGTGCTCTACATTTGTTGCAATCTCTAACTTATGCTCTTCTATCCAGTTAATCAAAAATCACCATCCCTCCAGTATAATCTTTACACAATTGTATAATATTTCTGTACATAATTCACTTTTAAAAGTCATTTTTTTCTATATCGGCTCAATTTTTATTTCTATACATAACTTTGATAGTTTTTATTTTGAATACAAAAAAGACTACTCGATCTAACAGTAGTCTTTTTTTATGTATACTAAAATTTAATGAGGCCTAAACTAATTTCCAATGCCGATTCTACTTTTTTCATTAATGGTCCGTCTAATTGTGTTATTTTATCTGTTAGTCGAGACTTATCAATTGTTCTAAGTTGTTCTAACAAAATAACTGAATCACGTTCGAAACCATATTTTTTCGCATCAATTTCGACATGTGTAGGTAGTTTTGCTTTTTGTATTTGTGCTGTAATCGCCGCAATAATGACGGTCGGGCTAAATCTGTTTCCAATATCATTTTGAATTATCAACACCGGTCGCGTTCCACCTTGCTCGGAACCGACCACTGGTGATAAATCTGCAAAAAAGACATCTCCGCGTTTTACGTTCACATTTTCATCCTCCGTAAACGAGACGCGCTACCACATACGGCCAGTTACATGCTCCGCTTCGTACTCTACATGCAAACATTCGCTGCATATCGTAAGGTTAATTTGAGACATTTCTTCATATCCCTTAACCATTGCCTCTCGAATATGTTTTTGTTGTTCCTGACGTGCATTTTTTCGCACATCACTTTCATATGCGTAATGTTGAGCAATCTTTTGTAAAACTGCTTCATACGCTTTTTCCATTTCATATTCGGGCAATTGAACTAAATCTAATTGTTTTTGACTCACAGCCAGCACCTCCAAAACAAACCTCAATTTATAGTCGTTCTTAAATAAGCTTAACACCAATACTACCATCGATTGGTAATCTTGAAAAGGTGTAAAACAAAATAAACGATATAAGTAATGTTAGTTTTCTGAATTTTCGTGCCTACTACACCGCCAAAATTAGGCTTTGTAGACGCGTGGAATTCGAGGTGTTAACATGCATGGAATCTCGTAAACAATCGTATTTAGACGGCTTGCCCACTCTTGCATTGTAATTTCATCATTACCTTGTTTACCAATTAAAACAACACGTTCACCAACGCTCATTTTTTTCGGTAATTTAATCATAATTTGGTCCATACAGATGCGTCCGACGATTGGTGCGCGCATTCCTTGCACTAAAAATTCTTGGTTCGCAAGAGCACGAATAACGCCATCTGCATAGCCAACCGGTATCGTACCGATCCATTCGTCTTCTGTCGCTTCATACGTGGCGCCATATCCAACTGTGTCCCCTTTGTGCAATTGTTTCACATGCACAAGCTCCGTTTCAAGTGAAAATGCAGGGCATAGGTCATATGGTAAGTGTTCTTCCACATAAGGTGATGGTGATAAGCCATAAAGCGAAATGCCAAAGCGAACCGCATCAAACTGTACATGCTCTTTCACAAGAGATGCAGCAGTATTTGCCGCATGCACGATACGTGGTTTTTTAGGAAGGGACGCCACAAGCTTTTTAAATGTTGCAAGCTGATGCTCATAAAACGTCGTTTGCTCCTCATCCGCTGTCGCAAAGTGTGTAAAGATACCATCTACAACGACATTTTCTAGCTGTGCAGCCTCGTATACAGCGTGTAACTCTTCAGCTGTGCGCACGCCAATTCGACCCATCCCACTATCTACTTTCAAATGAATCAATAAAGGTTTTTCAAATTGTGGTGCAAGTGCTGCTACTTGTTCAAGCCACTCTGTCGAAAATACCGTTAGCGTAATATTATATTTTGCAGCATATGGTGCAAAGTGAACAGGTACTGCTCCTAAAATTAAAATCGGTGCATCCGCAATAAATTGACGTACATGCAGTGCTTCCTCTGGTGTTGCTACCGCAAGCATTGTTGCACCCGCTTTAAGTGCAACCTCCGCAACACGAATATCACCATGACCGTATGCATTTGCTTTAATAACAGCCATAATATGTACGTCCGAATGTAGGTGCTTGCGTAAATTTGAAACATTTGATTGAATCGCTTTTAAATCGATAACGGCCTTTGTAGGTCGAAAATTTTGTAGTTCTTCCATTTTGTCTAACCTCTTCTAATCGTGATTTATTCTAATATTATGTACCTCTCAACTGATGAGGTCAATCTTTTCAAAGGCTCTTTAAAAAGACATTATTTTCGATTTAAGGGCGATAATTTTCTTTACCCCTAAATTATAACTTTAAGCCCATTTTCATAAGAAACTTTATGCTTTCTCCAAAATGACCTGGGCAGCTGCATAGGCCTTTGAATGTGTAATCGATACAAAACCAGGCACTTTCTCACCTTTAAAATAAAGGAGCGGCTGGCCATTTGGTGCCTTTAAAATTTCAATATCATGCAGTGCACAGTCTTTCCCAAGTCCGGTACCAAGTGCTTTTGAAAAAGCTTCTTTTGCTGAAAAACGCCCCGCTAAAAATTCGAGCTGACGTGCTGGCTTTAACGTATCATAAATCGCACATTCCTTTGCAGTCAAAACCTTTTTTCGAAAAGCATCGTTGCGCTCATTTATTTTGGCAACACGCTCAATTTCAATAATATCGAGTCCAATTCCTGTAATCATTTAGCTCATCCTTTCTTTCTTAATCTTGAAACAGGTATAATAATAGTAACTTGGAACGAGAGGTGACGATATGTTCAACCGTAACGAAAAATTATCGGATTATGTAAAATTGTATCCGATGGTCGCATTCCTTATTATCATTAATTTACTTGTTTATCTCGCTGGTTTAGTGCCATCTATTCGGATTGAAATACTAAATTACGGCGCAGCAGCAAACTGGTTAATTGCAGATGGTGAATATTGGCGCATTATCACGGCCGTCTTTATTCACGGAGGCTTCTTACATATTTTATCAAATATGTTTTGGCTTTACGTCTTCGGTCCAGAGCTTGAAAAAATTGCTGGTAAACTGCGCTTCTTTACCATTTATATGATGTCTGGCATCATCGGCAATGTCGCAACGTACTTTGTTCAAGGACCTGAATATGTGTCCGTTGGTGCAAGTGGCGCCATCTTCGGTATTTTAGGTGCCTTTTTAGCACTTGTTTACTATACGCGTAAGATCTTCCCGCAGCTGCGTCAAATGATTGTGCCGCTTGCTGTGATTTCTGTAATCATCACATTTTTACAGCCAAATGTAAACGCGACTGCTCACATCGCTGGCTTATTAACAGGTGCCGTTTTTGGCTTTATTAATTTCCATCCAAAAAATATTATAAAGTGGCGTGAACAGCGCCAGAAACGTTCATAAAAAAGAGGCTTCCGATTCGGAGGCCTCTTTTTTTTAGTTCATTGGACGATACCAGTTAAAAATCGTCATCAACTTGTCTTTCTCAAAAAACCGTAGCGTTGTTTCAGATTCAGCTGTTCCTGCAACAATTGATACATTGATACGGGCTAAATTGCCACGCTCCGCAAAAACACTTTGCCCAACACCTAACGCCTGAATGCGGTGCTTCATCACAAAAAAGGTCTCTTTTGAAATACTGCGTGTCACAAGCGTTAGCTGCTTGTCATACAGTGCAAAGCCTGACGAACGATATTTTAAATACCCTAAAAACATAAGCAACGGTAGCAAGATTAGGCTATACAGACCGTAACCATGTGGCACAAAATAGCTAACTGCTGCTACCGGAAGGATCGCCCACGCACTTGCGAATAATACGAAGCGCCACCAAGCACGTTTTGGCGCCTTCGTTAGCGTATATTCAAATTGATACCCCGGGAATAATTCTGCTAACACAGCTAGTCCTTCTCGTTTTTTAATAAGCGGTACGAGTGAGATTTTCGACTCCCCTTCGTCTTCTGTATTGCCAGCGCTCTCTAGCTGAATCGCCGCAAATCCAAAAAGCTGACGGAAAGGCGTTTCAACAATTTTAATGCCTTGGATACGCGATAACGGTACAGCGACACGCTTTTTCTCAAGCAATCCCTTCGAAATAAATAAACGATCCCCTTCTCGCTCCACCATAAAATTCGCATGATTTAAATACGTAATAACGACGGAAATGAGCCAAGAAATGAAAAGTATCACAAATGCGATTAATGACACGATTAAAATACCAATCTTCATAAAGTCTTTTAATTCATTAAAAATAAGCTCATACGGAATAATGTCTGATAACTGAGACATAATCGCGGCTACTGCTGAAAAAATCACACCAATCCCACTTGACGTCGTCGCTAAAATAAATAAGTTTTTCGTCGTCATTTTATAGACCGTTTCACGTGTAACAATTTCTTCCTTTTCAGCAATAACGCCCTCTTCAGCGACTTTTTCTTGTCGTTTTGCACGTTTTGTCGCCGTATCAATCCAGTCTGCCTGCTCACGAGAAATAGCGGTTAAATCAATACCAGAATCTTCACTACCTGCTGTCTCAATCGACACTTTTACAAGCCCAAACGGACGGTGAAAAATTCCTTCCTTAAAATTTACACTTTGAATTCGCTCAAACGGCGCATACTGATGCTTTTTAACAAATAAGCCTTTCTCCACATGCAGCTCATCATTTTCAACCCAGTACACATGCTTTCGCCATGATAGCCATACGAACACAAATAAGATGCAGAGTAAAAAGAATACAACGAACAGCCCTAATAAAGTCCACTTAAAATTGGGGTCTGCCGGATTCCATGGAATGTTTTTAATATTTAAGATAAAGATAATCGCAAAGCCTGCAATGGTTTCTTTCACGATTTTTAAAAGTTTTAATAAAATCGTAATCGGATGAAGATGCTGTTTCTCATACATCGTCTTCAGCCACCCTTGCTAATGCGGAAATTTTCGAGCGCAGTGCATCCGCCTCTTCTTCCGTTAGCGCCGGAATGGTATGAACGGTTGCCGCTGTCGAAATCGAGATTTCTGCCAGATGATATTTTTTTAAAATCGGTCCCTGCGTTGTATTGACATGTTGTACACGCACCATTGGCACGAGCACGCGTTCAATAATAAATAAACCATATTTCAGTTCAATTTCTTCTTCTCGTACTTCATAGCGCCAGTGACGCCATTTTATTTTCGGAAAAATAAAGATTGCTGTAGCCATTTCGATGACTGCTAACGCGATAATAACGATATAAATCCATGAGTACCAATCAAAAAAATACGTTAGCACGCCAATAAGCGCTAAAATGAGCCATACAATGACGGTTTGAATGACACCATGAATACGCCATACCGTAAGTCCTTTTTTAGAAATCTGTTGCTGTGGTTCCTGCAAAATCTTCACCCTTTCTTCGTTAGTCCTCTAAGTTTCTCATACATTACACGCGAGCACAAAAAAAGAGAGGTCAGGGATAATCCCTGGCCTCTCTTGAAATTTGCGTTATTAGCCTTCGTTGTTGTGACGACGAGGACGACGATCTCCGCCTTCGCGACGACGACGGTCTCCGCCACCATTGCCACGACGTTCTCCACCGCGTTCTCCGCCTTCACGACGACGACGATCTCCGCCATTGCTACGATTACGGTTGCCACCGCGGAAGTTACGGTTACCACCGCGACCGCCACCGTTACCACGGCCACCGCCACGACGCATTGGAAGTGGACGTTCTTCAGAAATTTTGATTGGTGTATCATCTGGCTCTTTTGTTAACGATTTAAGAGCAGCTGCAACTAAATCAATTGCATCTGTATCTTTTAATAACTCTTCAGCCATTGCACGGTAAGTGCTTAAATGATTTTTCTCAACGATTTCTTTTAATTGTTGAACTGCAACTTCTTGTTGACCAACTAAAGCTTCATCAGCTGTTGGTGGTTTAAGAGGTGTCATACGTTTTTTCGTAGTTTCTTCTACAATACGTAAGTAGCTCATTTCACGTGGTGTTACGAATGTTACAGCAACACCTGATTTACCAGCACGACCAGTACGACCGATACGGTGAACGTATGATTCTGGATCTTGTGGAATATCGAAGTTGTAAACGTGTGTTACGCCTGAGATATCAAGACCACGAGCAGCTACGTCTGTTGCTACTAATACATCAATTTTGTTTTCTTTGAATTGACGTAATACAGAAAGACGTTTTGCTTGAGAAAGGTCACCGTGGATACCTTCAGCAATGTAACCGCGGATGCTAAGTGCGTGTGATAATTCATCAACACGGCGTTTAGTACGACCGAATACGATTGCAAGTTCTGGTTTTTGAACGTTTAATAAACGAGATAAGATATCGAATTTTTCACGTTCTTGAGATTTCACGAAGAATTGTTCGATGTTATCTACTGTTAATTCTTTCGCTTTGATTTTTACGCTTTCAGGCTCTGTCATGAATGTATCTGCAATTTTACGGATTGCTGGAGGCATTGTAGCAGAGAATAAAAGTGTTTGGCGTTCAGATGGTACGTTTTCTAAGATTGCATTGATATCTTCAATGAATCCCATGTTTAACATTTCATCTGCTTCGTCTAAAACTAATGTTTTAACGTTTTCTAATTTTAACGTACGGCGTTTAATGTGGTCTAAAATACGACCAGGTGTACCTACGATAATTTGTGGTTTGTTTTTAAGTGCGCGGATTTGGCGGCTAATATCTTGACCACCGTACACTGAAAGAATCTTAGAACGTTTACCGTAACCAATTTTGTGTAGCTCTTCAGAACATTGAATGGCTAATTCACGAGTTGGTGCGATTACTAGTGCTTGGATTGTTGGTTCTTTAGGATCTACCTTTTCAATTAATGGAACACCGAAAGCAACTGTTTTACCAGTACCTGTTTGTGCTTGACCGATAATGTCATGGCCTTCAACAGCTAGAGGAATAGTACCTGCTTGGATTGGTGTTGCTTCTTCAAATCCCATACGTTCTAGGGATTTTAATGTAGATTCGCTAATATTTAATTCTGAAAAATTTGTCAAACTTCTCATTCTCCTTTTAGTTAAGTGTGCAGTTGACAAATGGTTACATTTTCAGATGAAAATAGGGCAAATCGAGCCTCATGTCTAGGATGTTCATATCCTGAACGCTTATACCTTCGTTAAAATACGAAGTATGTTTATATAAAGTAAAGCCCGGACTTTGCCGAGCGGTTTAATTTCGAAGTTATAAAACCTCAACATCATTGACCGTTAATGTTCAAAAAAAAGTACTCCCCATATCAAATGACCGGAGAGTCTCATACAAAATGTATCCATTGCTTTAAATATTCTAACATGCGGTTTGTCACTATGCAACGAATAACAACCGATTGAAATTTTCTGAAAATTAATCTTTGTCCATAAAAGCGCTATCATTTTATGCTACTTTAAAGAAAACAATGCCCACCTATGAAATACAGTGGGTATTCTTTTAACTACTAAAAGTAAAGTGCGATAGGACGCGCCTTTCATCGATTTTTACCTTTTCAAATACTACTAAAAACTAGCAGTATTAACCGAGAAGAAAAGTGTGTTTTTTAGCCTATTAAAAAAGACAATTCTTGAAAATAGTCTTTTTCTTCATGTCTTATCTCATATCAAAAATTTATTGTTTTTCGCTAAAATCGCCATCAAAAAAGGAATGATGCTCATGCATCATTCCTTTTTCATACTATTTCACAAATGCTTGTAAAATGTTTTCAAGCGCCATGCCACGAGATCCTTTTAATAATACTAAAGAATCCGCTGATGCATGCTGTGCAATATGTTCAATAATCGGTGCATAATCTTCTGCACTCCATAACACATCTGCTTGGTCTTTAATCTTATTATAAAGCGCCTCCATGCGTGGTCCATATAGACACACATGCTGAATCGCGTCTAAGTTTAAATCGTCGGCAATGTTTTCATGATATTCACGCTCTAATGTACCAAGCTCTAGCATATCGCCTAGCACGACCCATTTGTCGCTGCGCATTGTCGCATGCTCAACGAAGTTAAGCGCGGCACGTACAGAAGTCGGTGCCGCATTATAGGCATCGTTAATGAATAAAATATCTTTTTTGCCTTCAACAAGTTGCATGCGCATATTTGTCAGCTCGACGCCTTTTAATGCTTCACGAATTTGGTCATTCGTTAAACCAATATCTTGTGCAATTAAAATCGCAATCAACGTATTTTTCACTTGGTGACGACCTAGTACAGAAATAAAGAAGTTGTCCTCTAATAAACCATGCACATCAAAGTGACTACCCTTTTCATCCTCTGTAATATTTGCCGCATATAAATCATCGGTGTCGGCTAAGCCAAATGAAATCGCATCGATATTCTCTGCTGCGACAAGTGGACGTAATAATGGCTCGTCACCATCATAGAAGAATTTGCCGTCTGCTTGTAGACCTTGTACGATTTCAAATTTCGCTTTTGCGATACCCTCACGAGAACCGAGCGCTTCCATATGTGCCTCACCAATATTTGTGATGACTGCATAATGTGGCTCCGCTAATTTTGTTAGTAACTCGATTTGGTGGAATCCATCCATCCCCATTTCAAGTACCGCAAATTGCGTATCCTCATCTAAGCCAAGTAATGTCAGTGGTAAGCCTAATTGGTTATTATAGTTACCTTCTGTTTTTTGTACTTTATAGTAAGGCGCTAATGTGCCCGCAATTAAATCTTTTGTTGATGTTTTACCATTTGAACCCGTTACCGCGATAAATGTCGCGTTGTGCTCACTGCGATACGCGCGTGCCATTTGTTGAAGGGCTTCCTCTGAATCTTCAACGAAAAGAAGTGGTACATCTTGCGGTGGGTTTGGCTCATCCTTTTGCCAAAATGCAGCTGCTGCACCTTGTTCAAAAGCTTGCGCTACATATTTATGACCATTCACGTTTTCACCACGGAATGGAATGAATAAATCACCTGGCTCTAGCGTACGTGTATTAATGGATACACCGGTTACAACGGCTTCCTCAAATGTTTGAGCGATGCCAAGCCATGCTGCGATTTCATTAATCGTTTTTTTCATGTTTGAGGACTCCTCTTATTGATATTGAAGTTGTTGTTTTTCAGCGTGGCGTTCGATGCCAAGGTTGATTAATTTTTCGATTAATTCGTTGTATGGAAGACCAGTGTTTTTCCAAAGAATTGGATACATACTTACTGGTGTGAAACCAGGTAATGTATTAACTTCGTTGATGAAGATTTCGTTTTCTGCTGTTACGAAGAAATCTGCACGCACTAAGCCAGAACCATCTAAAATTTTGAATGCGCGTTTCGCCATATCAGAAAGTTGTGCTTCTACATCAGCGGTTACAGGTGCAGGAATTAATAAATCCGTGCTGTTGTCATTGTATTTTGAATCGTAGTCGTAAAATGCTGTTTTTGGTTTAATTTCACCAGGTACAGATGTTTCTGGTTCATCATTACCAAGAACCGCCATTTCTACTTCACGAGCTACAACACCTGTTTCGACAACAATTTTACGGTCATATTTAAGTGCTAATTCAACCGCTTCGATTAATTTTTCGCGGTCATCTGCTTTTGATACACCAACGCTTGAACCTAAGTTTGCTGGTTTAACGAACATTGGATATGTTAATTTTCCTTCCATTTCAGCGATTAATGCATCTTGTTGTTTATACCAATCATTACGAATGAAATATGTGTAAGGAACTTGAGGCAAGCCAGCGATTTCGAATAATTGTTTCATTGAAACTTTATCCATACCAGCTGAAGAAGCTAATACACCATTACCTACGTATGGTAAATTTAATACTTCTAAGAAACCTTGTACGGTACCATCTTCACCGTTTGTACCATGAAGTAATGGGAAGATAACGTCGAATTTACGTTCTTTTAAAGAAGTTAAAAATTCTGTTACGTCATTTTCTGAATCTACATCACGAGTAAACGCTAATTGTTCAATTGATTCGGCAGGTGCTGTTAATTGTTCACCTACACGCCATTCACCACCACGTGTGATGAATACTGGGAAAATATCGTATTTATCAAAGTTTAATGCTTGTGTTGCAGCCTTTGCTGTTGATAATGACACATCATGCTCTGCTGATTTACCACCGTATAATAAGCCTAATTTTTTATTCATAATAATGAGTTCCTCCAAATTTTAATTGGTCTACGAACGAATGTCCCTGAATTGAATGGGACGATTTCTATCGGACAAAGTTTCTCTAACTTGATGCGAGAAAAATATCATTACTTATAATAGCACTCTCTCACGCATTTTCATAAAAAAATCTAAAAAAAAGATTCCATTCGTCACACGAAAGGAATCCTATCCACCTATCCAACAACTAAAATACATTTTACGGACTACTTATGTACTTCTAGTACCCCATCTGGCTTTTGCTTTAACAATGAATTTAAATCGTCCCAAATCTCATCGACAAAATTAATATCCGCCACATTACGCACCTCAAGCACATAGGCTACTTTCGGCTTTTCAATACGATACATTGAAAAAAGCGCGCCGTCCTTCATATGATCGCGGAATGTATCACATACATCAATTGTAAAATGTGGCATAACGGTCGCCACGCGTCGACGCCAAAAGCTCGTTTGACGCTCTTTGAGTTGGATGACATTGTTGAAAACATTGACGACAAGACGGTCATTGTCTGCTAAATTTCGAAAATAAACTTTTGTATACTTATCCTCTTTATTTTCTAAGTAGACGTATTTATTTTGTAGCTGATGATAAAAAGGTGAACGTAACGGCTCCTTTTTATGCCCGATATAAAGAAGCTCCGCCTGTTCCTGCGGTGTTAATAAATTCAACTTTTTCTCATCTGAAAAATCAATCCAACATAAATCTTGCTTTGAATCTGAAATTTTCTTTGCAAAGTAAGGCATGCTTTTTTCGTCCACAAACCCTAAGCGCGTGTGCATGTTAAACGAGCCATCTTCGAACTCATTTTTCAACAGTAAAATATTTTGAAGCGAACCGACTGAAGAAGCAAATTCGTGAAATTTTAAACCGCTCAATACCACAAATTGGTTCAGCTCATTAACATGCACATATAAATGATGCAAAAAATCATCCGCAGCTCGCATTTTCTTTGCCAAGTCGATCACCCCATTCCTCTTCTTATTATAGATTGAATTGCATGAATTTGAAACATTTGTGATTCGATTTCGTCACAACTTTATGCACGAGCGTGTTACAATGAAATACGCTATAATAATTAAGTGAAATAATTAATATTTAGGTGGCAAATATGAATAACAATCGAAAAAATTTCTTCGATCGTTTGGATTGGACGTTAATCTTCATTTTGGCACTTTTTTGTATTGTTAGTATCGCCGCAATTTCATCTGCGCAAATGTCTGGTCAATACGCAACGAACTTCGTACCACGTCAATTATTCTGGTATGTAGTAGCGGGCGGTATCATCGCTGCGATGATGTACTTTGAACCAGAGCAATACAAAAAAATGGCCTGGTATTTGTATGGCATCGGTATTTTTATACTAGCAGTATTAGTTATACTACCCGACTCAATGGCACTTGTTGAACCACGTAACGGCGCTAAGAGTTGGTTCCACTTAGGCTTTGCCGACATCCAGCCGTCCGAGTTTATGAAAACATTTTATATTCTCGCACTCGCACGTGTTGTTTCTAAGCATAATGAAAACACTTCCGTCAAAACGATTAAAACCGACTTTATTTTATTAGGGAAAATCTTTTTAACATTACTTGTGCCATTAGCATTTATTATGCAACAGCCTGACCTTGGTACAAGTTTAGTATTCTTAGCCATTACAGCTGCGATGGTTATCGTCGCTGGTGTTGCTTGGCGTATTATCTTACCGGTTGCTATTGGCGCAGCTGGTATTGGTGGTACCCTACTATGGATGGCGCTTTACAAGCAAGAATTTTTAAATGCGACACTTGGTGTTAAAACCTATCAATTCGCACGTATTTACTCTTGGTTAGACCCATACTCGTATTCATCAAGTGATGGCTATCACTTAGTGAAATCGCTTAATGCGATTGGCTCTGGTCAAATTTTCGGTAAAGGCTATAAAGGGCATGAAGTGTATGTACCGGAAAACCATACCGACTTTATCTTTAGTATCATCGGCGAAGAATGGGGCTTTATTGGCGCTAGTGCTGTCATCGTACTATTCTTCTTCCTGATCTATCACTTAACAAAATTAACATTGCAAATGAAAGATCCATTCTGTACATATGTATGTGCGGGGATTATTGCGATGATTACGTTCCACGTATTAGAAAATATCGGTATGACAACGCAAGTTTTACCAATCACTGGTATCCCACTACCATTCATTAGTTATGGTGGTAGTTCGATGATGGGTAATGCCTTTGCGCTTGGACTTGTATTTAGTATGAAGTTCCACCATCACACATACATGTTTGGTCGAGACGATTAAATAAAGACGCAACACTTTTGAATGAAAAGGTGCTGCGTCTTTTGTTTTGTATACATTTCATTGAAATCGCTCATTCACTCAAGAAGCGTGTTTTGGCTACGACATATTTCATAATAAGCGCCAATAGACGGCTATTGGCGCATGAAAAAAAGAAGTTTTATTAACTATGCTGTAAATGCTGTCAACGTAAATTTTTATTTACTAAAAAATGCGCAGATATTTACGATTTCTGGTCTATGCACTTTGCTGATTTAGCCCCGTAGAGTCTCAAAAAGAGCCTATTTCATGGAATTTTGGGCTGTTTTTACACAAAAGTTGACGCAAAATGCATACAGCTATCATTTAGTTTATTTTTTATAAAATGCGACACACCGCATGTGGGTGCTTACATAACAGCGACAAAAAACACCCCTCGGAGCGTCAAAACGAACCCAAAATCGTGAAAAACGGGTAACAAAACGCCCCGTTTCTGTCATCCACTTTACTAAATCATCGTAACTATCCGGCGAGCTTTTGTAGTTATTTGTGAAAATAAAGAGCCTCAGCATATGTTTAATAAAAACCTAGTGACATTCACCCGAGTATGACACATATTCAAAAATATGTTGTATCCAAAACGCGCCACTTGGGAAAATACGCAATTTAAAAGAGCCACCAAAAATTGGCGACTCTTCTTTTTGTGCTACGCTTTTTTCTGACGTAATGATTTTGAACTGCGTGTAAATAACACAAGTATGGTTATACTAATGATTGCAAGCACAGCCGACACATAATACGTATTGCCGCCCTGCCATGTTAATAGCCATGTGAAAAATAACGGGCCGATAATTCGGCCTAGATTATCCATTGAATAACTTAAGCCCGCTGCCGTTCCGTACATACCGCCAGATTCCTTTGATGCGAGTGACGTATTTAATGTACGCGCAAGTGCATTCCCTGCTGTGAAAACGCATAGTGCCACACCAGCATAAATTAAATTCGTTGTAAATGGTAGCATTAACAGACCAATAGCTGTCAGCACTTGTGCACCTGCTAGCCATTTTACTTCTTGACCATCCTTCACTTTGCGCACGACCATTCCTTGAATAAAAAAGTCAACAAAGCCGCTAAATAAAAATAACGAGCCTAGTTGCGCAGACGTAATATTAATTTGATCGATTTGGAATAGCTGTAACGTCGATTCCACACCTGAAAGTAAAAATGTCACAATGAATGAGAAAATAAATAAATAGCGCACACGATAGCTAAAGAGCTTTGATGTACCTTGTGGAATAATTTCCTTCGCCGAACCTAGTTTTCGTGTTTCTGGCTCTTTTAATACTGTCGCTGCATAGAATAATAGCAAGAAAATTAAGATGGCTGACACGAAAAATGGTAGTGTTAGACTGATTTGACCAAGCAACCCGCCAATTGCTGGTCCAAAAATAAAGCCTAGCCCAATCGACATTCCCATAAAGCCCATATACATATTACGGTTATCATCAGTTGAAATATCACCAATAAAGCCTGTAACCGCTGTGTAAAGAGCGCCTGAGAATAAACCGCCGATGACGCGTGATGCGTAAAGCATCGGTAATGAATCGATAAATAATGCAATCATTAAAAAGCTCACACTAAAGCCGACAAGCCCCACTAAAATTAATTTTTTACGCCCAATACGGTCGGATAACCGGCCCCACAGTGGTGCTGTGAAAAAACTTGCTAGCGCATAAATCGTTAGTAGGCCACCGACATGCATATCATGAAATCCTTGATTTACAATAACTTCCGGCAAAATTGGAATAATTAAGCCAAAGCCAAAATATACGAAAAATTGTACAGATACTAATAACATAACTGCCTTTTTCATCGTTTCTCCTCCTTCCATTAGCCCCCTCAAAAATGAAAATGCTTACAAATTAGTGTACTGCTAGTGAATACGAAATGGCAATTACATTATATTCTCATTTATTTTTTTAAAAAAATAGGTGTTTTAGCTTTTTTTTCGGGAATAAATAATACAGTAAATTAATAATAGGCGTTGATAAATAAGGGTTTACACAAAATTTACAATTCTTCATTCTATTTAAAAAAATTTACGAATGTAACAATTTTGAAAAACTCTCATTGAGAAAATCATGTTATTATAAATATATTAACAACTTTGTCAAATGAAATGCTGAAACTTCTTATTTGAACTCAGCGTCTTATTATAAAACAAACGAAATTGAGGTGGCTCATGATGACAAAAGAAGTTGACATTACAAAAATTATTTCAAATTTGTCTAAGTTAGGCGTTAAAGCATCAAAAACAAAATCCCGCTTAGAATTGCTTAAAACACTTGCCCCACCGAAATCAACTCCGCAAACTCAAAACTAGATTACTTGAATTTGCTTCGACCATGTCGGAGTTTTTTTCTGCATACATATCGACTTGATGACGTCCAATCGATGGGCGTTTTTTAATACAAAAAAAGAGGCTTAGACGCAATGTCCAAGCCTCTTTTTCATATTTAAATTTCAGCTAAATCTTGAGGATCTTTTGAGTTGTATGTGTCTCGGTCCAATTCCCCTGTTGCACGTGCAGTCGTTACACCCGCAACCATTGAGTCACTAACGTTAAGCGCTGTACGTCCCATATCGATTAATGGTTCAACAGAGATTAAAATACCGGCTAATGCAACTGGTAAGTCCATCGCAGATAAGACAATGATGGCTGCGAATGTCGCACCCCCACCAACACCTGCTACGCCGAATGAGCTAATTGCGACAACGGCGATTAGCATTAAAATAAATTGCCATTCAAATGGGTTGATGCCCACACTTGGTGCAATCATAATCGCAAGCATTGCTGGGTACACACCGGCACAACCATTTTGACCAATTGATACACCGAATGAACCGGCAAAGTTTGCAATCCCTTCTGGAACACCTAAACGCTTACGTTGTGTTTCAATGTTCATTGGTAATGTACCCGCACTTGAACGAGATGTGAACGCGAATAGTAACGTTGGTGCTACTTTTTTCACATATGTGATTGGGCTCATACCTGTTAGGGAAATGATAATAAGGTGAATAATGAACATCGTGATTAATGCGACATACGATGCAATGACGAATTTACCCATATTGTAAATGGCGTTAAAGTCAGATGTTGCGACGGTATTTGTCATAATTGCTAAAATACCGAATGGTGTTAAACGTAAAACTAATGTAACGATACGCATTACTAATGCGTAAATCGTATCGACTGCTTTTTTAATATATGTGGCATGCTCTTCGTCTTTACGTACAAGACCTAAGTAAGCAAAGCCGACAAATACGGCGAAAATAACGACCGCAATAGTTGATGATGGACGAGCGCCTGTTAAATCTAAGAATGGATTCGCTGGAATGAATTCTAAGATTTGTTGAGGTAATGATTTATCGCCCATTTCTTCTGATTTCGCTGTGATTTCTTGACCACGTGCTTGCTCTGCATCCCCACTAACTAATGATGAGCCATCTAAGTTAAATGATAATGCTGAGGCAATCCCTACTGAAGCGGCAACTGCTGTTGTCCCTACAAGTACGGCTAAGATAATTGCGGCATATTTACCAAAGCTTTTCCCTGCTACTACTTTTGTAAAAGCAGCAACGATTGAGATGAAGACAAGTGGCATCGCAACCATTTGTAATAATTTAACGTAACCTGAGCCGATAATACCGAACCAGTCCGTAGTAGTGGCTGTAATTGTTGAATCAACGCCGTAAATAAAGTGTAGAGCTAATCCAAATAGAATCCCTAAACCTAAACCGGCGAATACACGTTTAGAAAATGATACGTGCTTTTTGTTCATTTTAAATAAAAGCATTAATAAAACAAACATCACGACCATGTTCACAATAATCCATACTGTATCCATGTGTTTATTCCTCCATATGACTTAATTATTTTCGTAACACTTAATAATGACAATGCTTATATTAATATCATAAAACCTATAAGTCAAGTAGGTTTTATCGGGCGCGATTATTTTTTTCACTGTGTGCTATTTCATGAATACGATATACTAGAAAGTGGTTATTTTTTATAAAGGAGGGGTTCCCGTTGCTCAGTCAATTACTTGATTTCACTTATATTCCGTTCTCAATTATAGGTGTAACTTTATTTATTAACTTTATTTTTGCCGCAACGATTATTTTCCTAGAACGACGTGAGCCTACATCTACTTGGGCGTGGATACTCGTATTGTTCTTCTTCCCTGTTGGCGGCTTTATTATTTATCTTTTATTTGGGCGACGATTACGTCAGAAGCACTTATTCCGCTGGGAAGGTCGTAAAAAGATTGGTATCGACTCACTCGTTGATTATCAAATCGAGGCCATTAAAAACAATACCTTTGAATATCGTCTAAATGATTCTGAACCATTTCGTGATTTAATTTATATGCATTTAATTAATAATCACGCCGTGCTTACGCAAGATAATAAAGTCGATATTTTCGATGATGGGCATGAAAAATTCGAAACGCTGATTCAAGATATTTTAGCCGCAAAAACGAATATTCATATCCAGTACTATATTTTTCGCTTAGACCATCTCGGCAATCGCATTTTAGATGCACTTGTTAAACAGGCGAAGCGCGGTGTGAAGGTGCGTTTACTTTATGATGAAATGGGTTCGCGCGGCGTACATAAGCGCCACTTCAAGCAATTATTAAATGCTGGTGGTGAGGTTGAAGTATTTTTCCCGTCCATTTTGCCACTTATCAATCCACGAATGAATTATCGTAATCACCGAAAGCTTGTCATTATTGATGGGCGCATTGGCTATATTGGTGGCTTTAATATTGGAGACGAATATTTAGGGTTAGATAAGAAATTTGGCTACTGGCGTGATACGCATTTACGACTTGAGGGAAGCTCGGTGCATCCGCTACAAACACGCTTTTTACTCGATTGGAATCAAGCATCTGACCGAAACGACCTGCAATATGAGGACCATTTCTTCCCGATTATTTCACGTAAGGGTGAGGTCGGATTACAGATTGTCTCAAGTGGACCTGATTCCGACTGGGAGCAAATTAAAAACGGTTATTTAAAGCTCATTAATATGGCGAAAAAGTATATCTATATCCAAACGCCGTATTTCATTCCAGATGATAGCTTTATGGATGCCGTACGTATCGCCTGTCTTTCAGGCATCGATGTGCGTATTATGATTCCAAACAAGCCTGACCATATGTTTGTGTACTGGGCGACCTATTCCTATGTAGGCGAACTTATCCAAGCAGGCGCTCGAATCTATATTTATGATAACGGCTTCTTGCATGCGAAAATGATTGTTATCGATGATGAGGCTTCTACTGTCGGTACAGCAAATATTGATTCGCGTAGCTTCAAATTAAACTTTGAGGTCAATGCATTTATTTATGATCGTAATGTCTCGCATCAACTCGCTGAATTGTTTGAGCGTGATATGCTGTATTCGCATGAACTAACGCCTAAAATTTATGAGGAACGTTCGCGTGTCATTAAAATGAAAGAATCGATTTCACGACTCCTTTCACCGATTTTATAAAAAGAAGGCATCGCGCGTTGACGCAATGCCTTCTTTTATTTATTATTTTTCTTTTAAATACGCTTCTAATGTCAGTTTTTCTTTATATATTTTAGTCGCTGCGGTTTTACCAACATAGCGGAAATGCCATGGCTCATACATATAACCGGTTACTTTTTCTTTCCCCTTTGGATAACGCATAATAAAGCCATAACGGTGCGCGGTCTTCGCGGCCCACTTGCCTGCTGCGCGTTCACCAAAGCGTGTCGACGCATATTCAGATGGGCGCTTCATTTCGCCAATATCAAAGGCTAGACCCGTTTGATGCTCTGAAAAGCCTGGACGTGCGCTATAGCGATCTGCTGCCTTACGTCCATCTTTCGCGACATAGTTGTTATACAACGTTTTTTGACGTGCATATGAGCGATATGTGCTAAACGCCTCGAAGCGATATCCCGCCTTTTTCGCCGCCTTATTCCAGCGTGTATAGGCGGCACGTGCTTTGTCACTTTCGCCCGGCGCATAGCTTGATGGCAGTGGTGTTTCCTTATTCACTAAAATAATGCCATCGATTATTGTTGGCTTTTTCGGTAGCTTTTGTCCAGCAATATAATCACTTTTCGCCACAACTGTATCCGTCATCGTAGTCCCTAGTAGTCCGATTATAAGCGCTGTACAGCCTACTGCTTTTACCCAATTCTTCATTGTTTCGCCTCCCATTTCTCTATACCCCACTATGAAAAAAGCTGTCCTCATGCGACAGCTTTTTCCATTTACCCTTCAACGCCTAAGTATTCTTCAAGTGTTGAATCATTATTATAAATTTCAGTGGCAATGTCTTTTCCAACATAGCGGAAATGCCATGATTCATACATATAACCTGTTATTTCTTCTTTTCCATCAGGGTAGCGCATAATAAAACCATACTCATGTGCATGTTCAGCAAGCCATTTTCCGGCTTCTGTTTTACCAAAACGATTCGATGCATAGTCATTTGGGTTACTTGTTTCACCAATATCAAATGCTAATCCCGTTTGATGCTCCGAGAAGCCTGGACGTGCACTGTAGCGGTCTGCAGCTTCTTGGCCATCTTTTGCGACATAGTTATTGTAAAGCTCTGTTTGGCGGTCGTATGAACGATACGTGCTAAATGCATTAAATGTATAGCCTGCTTGTTGTGCCGCTTTGTTTAATTCATTAAACGCCGCACGTGCATCCGCACTTTCACCTGGTGCATAGTCACCTGGCATTGGGAATCGTTTATTCGCAATAACTACACCATCCACCTTTTTCACCTCTGTTGCGGGCTCTTGGTCAATAATATAGCCACCTGCATCACGTTCAACTTCCTCTTTTGCAGGCTTTTCTTCTACTGGCTTTTCCGTCGCTGTGTTATCCTCAGTCGTTTTTTCAGTTGTTGTTTGTTCTGATTCTGTCGTTTTTTTCTCTTCCGCATCATTTCCACAAGCTGCAAGAAGCATTGCACTTGCCGCTAATGTAATCATTGGGAATCGAATAAATGATTTTTTCATATTGCTCTCCCCTGACTTTAAACTATATTAAATGAATAGAGACACGATTGCTGCGACGGTTAAAATACCAAAGAAAATAGATATTGTGCGCATCACTTTTGACTCTTTCACATATCCTTTTGCTTTCATATCTTTTGCACGTAATGCATTGGTTAATGTGAACGTGAACGATATTAAAACAACTGCAATGGCATATTGCTGTTTAAATAAAAACCAGACAGCTAATACACTCGCTATCGCCGTCACAATACCTGTAATACGTTGAATATTCACGAGCTCCCTCCACCTCCTCAAAAAAATAAGTCAGAGCATCTAGACACTCTGACTTAATTATACATTATTTTTTCTTTTTGTTTTGTGCTTTCGCTGCGCGTTCTGCAGGCGTTAATTTACGCTTTTCTTGTGGCTGTTCAGCAACAACTGCTTCTGCGGCACCTTTTGATTTTTTCTCTTTTTTGATTGGATTACCATGTTCGTCTAGTGGTGGATATAAAATACGACCAAGATATGTTTGACCGACTAATAATAAACCAGACACTGACCAATAAAGTGGTAGTGCACCCATACTTGAGAATGAAATCACCATGATCATGATTGGTGAGATATACATCATGATTTTCATTTGTGCTTGTTGTTGCGTTGGCATATTTGCCATCGAAACTCTTGATTGCCAGTAGTAAATCGCACCGGCAATTAATGTCATGATAATATCTGGCTCACCAAGCTCGAACCATAAGAATTTATGTGCATGTACTTCTTCTGAATACAGAATTGCATAGTACAAGCCCATGATGATTGGCATTTGAATAATCATAGGAAGACAACCCATATTTAGCGGATTGACATCATATTTTTTATAAAGTCCCATCATCTCTTGTTGTAGCGCCATTTGTTCTTCCTTAGAAGACGCTGCTTTTAATTTCTTTTGGATTTCTTCCATTTCTGGACGAAGCTTATCCATTTTCATTTTCATGCCTTGTTGGTTTTTATACGTTTTCAGCATGAACGGCATTAAGATTAAACGAATTAATACTGTGATGATAATAATTGCGCCACCATAGCCACCATCGAATAATGTATTACCAAAGAAATCTAGCAGGAATTCCATAGGTTTTACAAATGTGCTATAGAAAAAGCCTTCACCATTTTTAACCGACTCACATCCAGCTAAAATGAACGGTGCAAGGCCTAGCATTGAAAGTAAGCCTATTTTCTTCTTCACTATTTTTTCACCTACATCATTATTTTAAACTATAGTGAAGTATACCGTATTTCTCTATTACATATCAAATTAAAGAAGAACGATTTTTCGAATATTTGTAAATTACACTAAACGTTCTGGCAATTGGAATCGGAAATATTCATGATCTGGCTGATCGCGGAAATGTTTTGGCGTCAAACCAACGTATTTTTTAAATATTCTCGTATAGTAACTTTGGTTACAGAAATGGAATTGCTCTGAGATATTTGAAATGCTCTTCGCTGTATGACGTAAGTAATATTGAGATTCCTCAACACGACGTACATTTAAGTATTCAACTAATGTAATCCCCACATGTTCTTTAAAAATACGTGATAAATGACTTGTACTAATTGAGAAATGCAGCGCAATATCTTCTACTGATAAATCGGTTTCGACCTCATCATCGATAAACATAATGACGCGATTCACCGTTTGATGCTTGTAAGAAGGCTGTTTACGTTCTGAAATCACATAAATATAGAACTCCACTAAATCATCTGCGAATTGTAAAAATTCTGCATCATTCATGCGTTCATCGACCATTTGTACACATGCTGAATTAAAAGCAAACGCTTTTTTCAGTGGTGCTTGATTGTCGATTAATTTGCGTGTAACAACGGATGACAGCACGATAAAATAATGACGAACAGCTCGGAAAAAATGCTTTCCAGAACGTTCTGATAATAAATCAATTAGCGCACGTAATGATTCTTTTGCAGCTTCTGTTTCTAATTGATAAATTTCTCTTATAAGCTGTGCTTCAATTTCATAAAACTTTTCAATACCATCATAGCGGTTCATTGTCTCTATTTCTTGGAAATAACGCTTTGAGATTGCTTCTGAGATAGAATATTGATGTTGTAACATATAGAATCCCCATCTTTCTGATAAATATGCATTTTGTAATAACCCAAAACAATCAATCAATGACATTAGTATCAATTCATGCACGAATAGCTACAACCTAATTTTTTTACAAATCCGCCGTTTAGGTCGTTATACTTAAATAATTTACAAAGTAATTGAGTGATTTTTATAAAAATTATACAATATTATGCAGTAAAGGAAAAGGCAATTTTGAAAAAAATTATGCAATTTTTATTATTTATAATAAAAGTTATAGTCCATTCTACATAAGTCGACAAAATATCATTTTTTTGTTACGATGTGAAAGCATTTTGCTTCATTTTATTTAATACGCTAAGAAGATATTTTTATTATTTTCAAGACATATTGCTTCACACGTAAAACATAAGCGTTTACAATCATTCTAAGTGGCAAATTTTCTGCTTAAAAGCATTATTTTTGACCCTAATTGTAGAGAATTTATTTTTAGTACTTAATTTTGGAAACAAACTATAGTAAAATGTTATGACAGGATGAAATGAATTTAAGATATCGGAAGAAACGAGGTATGAATGGATGGATCCCAAATCAATTGAAGAATTAATAGAGGTCATTAAAGAATTTTTCCCGGATAATACTTCTATTGTAATCTCGGATACAGAAAAGTATTTATATTATCAACCAAGCAAAAAAATCGACTTAAAGATTAAGCCTGGTGACGAGATCCCTGAAGGCTCAGCAACACATAAAGCTCTTGATTACGGCCAAAAAATTAACTCATTTATCGAACCAGATGTTTTTGGCGTACCATACTATGGTATGAGTATTCCATTGTTAGAGGAAGGCGAAACGAAGGGTGCTATCACAGCTATCTTCCCTCAAAAGCCATCTCCATTCTTAACAAACTACATTACAATTAAAATCGATGATTGCTGGTACCCAGTAAAACACAATGAAGTGATTTACTTAGAAACACAACTTCGTAAAACATTTGTAAAAACGATGAAAAAAGAAGGGTACCACCGCTTAAACTTAAGCGACTTAGAACTTTTCTTATCGCCTGACACATTCATTCGTTGTCACCGTTCTTACATCGTTAACATTGACTACATCGATGAAATTCAACCAGATTCACACTCAACATTCTTATTAATCATGAAAGACGGCACGCGCATTCCTGTTAGCCAACGCTACGCTAGCTACTTCCGTCGTTCATTAGGTTTCTAAGAATCTATCTAACGTGTGTTATGCTTCTGCATAACGCACGTTTTTTTATATATCACAATAATATAGAGCTTGCTACAATAAACTTTAATTTTCTCTAATAGCTAACAATTCATCCCTTTCATACATCATAAAAAGAATTTGTGACAATTTGGTGATAAAATTTACTATAATAAGGGCGATGCTATTTTCGGAAACGAAAAGCGCCCTTTTCATGAGTATTTTTATAATAAAGAAAGAAGGCAATTTTTATGACTAGCACAGTCGAAGAAAGATTACGCTTCACCGGCTTACAAGACAAAGTAATGTCTGCTGATGCCGCTGCAGCATTAATCAACAATGGCGATACACTTGGTTTAAGCGGATTTACTCGCGCAGGTGACGCTAAATTTGTACCGCACGCTCTTGTAGAACGCGCAAAAGGACTAGAAGATTTTAAAGTAGATGTCTACACAGGTGCTTCCCTTGGTTTTGATACCGATGCACTTATGTCAGACGCTGGTATCGTTCGCAAACGTTTACCTTTCCAAGTAGACCGCACAATGCGTGGTCACATCAACAAAGGTGACGTTGGTTTTATCGACCAACATTTATCTGTAACATCAGAATACCTTCGTCAAGGTGCGATGAAAATTGATGTCGCAATCATCGAAGCGACTGCAATTACAGAAGATGGCTACTTAATCCCTACATCATCTGTCGGTAACTCTCCTATTTATGTAGAATCAGCTGATAAAGTAATCATCGAATTAAATGTCGCTGCTCCTGCTGAATTAGAAGGCTTACACGATATCTATGTTCCTGAAAAACAAGGTGAACGTGGCCCAATCCCAATCATGCATGCAAATGATCGCGTTGGTGCTAAAGGTATTAAACTCGACATGAATAAAGTTGTCGCCATCGTTGTCACTGAACAAGAAGATTCTCCTTCTAACATCGTGCCTCCAGATGCTGAAACACAACAAATGGCGAATCACTTACTTGATTTCTTCCGTAAAGAAATTAAAGAAGGTCGCCTAACAAATACACTTGCGCCACTTCAATCAGGTATCGGTTCAGTAGCAAACGCTGTACTTGCTGGTATGGTTGATTCTGAATTTGAAGAGCTTGAAGTTTATTCTGAAGTACTACAAGATGCGGTATTTGAATTAATCGACGCTGGTAAAGTGAAATCAGCTTCTTGCTGTTCATTCACATTATCTCGTGAAAAAATGGATGCCGTTCTTCCACGTATTAAAGAATATGCAGATAAACTTGTTTTACGTCCACAAGATATCTCAAACAGCCCTGAAGTCATCCGTCGTTTAGGTCTTATTTGCATGAATACAGCGCTAGAATTCGACATTTACGGTAATGTAAACTCTACACATGTATCCGGCAGCAAAATGATGAATGGTATCGGTGGTTCTGGTGACTTCGCACGTGCTGGTCGCTTATCAATCTTCGTGACAAAATCTGTCGCAAAAGACGGTAAAATCTCTTCAATCGTTCCAATGGTTTCACATGTTGACCATACTGAACATGATGTTGATGTTGTAGTTACAGAACAAGGAATCGCTGATTTACGTGGCTTAACTCCTCGTGAACGCGCTGCATTAATTATTGAAAACTGTGCTCACCCAATGTATAAAGAAGCACTTCGTAACTATTTTGAAGAAGCAAAAGCAACTGTTGGTGGTCAAACACCTCATATGCTGACAAAAGCTTTCTCATTCCATAATAATCTTGCAGAACATGGTACAATGCTACCTTAGTTCGCACCAAAAAGAGGCTTTGACATACGTGTAACAACCTCTCATATGAGCATAAGAAAAACCGGAATCGCGCTGTGGCGCGGTTCCGGTTTTTCGTTGCGAACGCTAAAAAAGGAAAATGACGTGTTTTGTCCCCGTCTCTTTTCTTATCCGTTCTTTTTCGAATCAGCATCTTGTTTTTCGTTATAATAGTGTACCGTTGTACCGGCACCTTCTGAAATCATATCGCGGTCTTCATTATGATAAGAAGTCGAATTTTGCTTTTCTTTTTCACTATCATCAAAGGCCTGTGCATCTGCATTTTCATAGCCTACTTTCGTTAATGCACCTTCATCTACCATCTCTTTATCTTCAATAAAGTAAGCCAAATTGTCTTGTTCGTCAACTTCTCCCTGCTTTTCTTCATTAAAATATTGTACCGTTGTTAAAGCGCCCTCATCAACCATTTCCTTCTCTTCGATATAGTAAGATGTATCGCGGTCTGGAATGATTGTATGGTCACCAGTCTCTGGATCTGCCCCTCGTTTACTGTCCATATTTTGCTTTTGCTGTGTAACAAATTCACCCACTTTGTCTTTCGTGCTGTTAAATGCTGCTACTGCTTTATCACGATTTTCTTGCTTACGTAAATAAGCATAAGCACCTGCTGCAAGCCCTGCAATGAGAAGTGTATTTTTTTTATTCGCCATAGTAAAAGCCTCCCGTAAAGTTCTATAGTTAACAAATACCCCTGAACTATTGAAAGTAATCCATACTCTTACTGTAAATCTTTATTTTATACACAACATTTTTGTGCTACGATAATGTCACAACTGACCAAATGAAACGGAGTGTAGAACATGCCAACTAAGGGCGATTTAACAAAACAACGTATTTTAGACGTTGCGCGCGAACTATTTTATAAAAAGGGCTTCGATGCGACTTCTACAGCTGAGATTGCTCGTGGTGCCTCCATTTCAGAGGCTGCAATGTATAAATACTATAAAAGTAAACGAGATTTATTAACCGCTTCTGTCCAGCCAACTCATTTTGTCGAGGACACATCTGATTACTCTACATTAACAAATAATGAATTAGTACAATGTTGGACGGCATTATTTTTAGAAAAGGTCGAAAAAAACTTGCCGCAATATATGATTTTATTTGGTGAATCCGTAAAATATCCCGAGCTATCAGAAACCTACCTCGCCACATTTCATAAAGAAACCCCCGCTGATATTGAGGTGCAAAAACGTATAAAAACAGGCCACTTTCCTAAGCTCGATATTACCCTTATGCAAGTCGGTATGATTGGCGCATTAATTGCGATGATTCAGCATCTTGTTATTTATAAAAAACATGATGACCTAAACAGTGTGCCATCTAAGGTAAAGGAAGTTATTAGTAGTATTATTAGCGGTAAATTTTTTAATTAAGAGATTAAAAGAGACTGGGACATACGATATGTGTAAAAACAACCGTTCCTAGAAGCATAAGAAAAACCGGAATCGCGCAGTGGCGGTTCCGGTTTTTCGTTGCGAACGCTAAAAAAGGAAAATGACGTGTTTTATCCTATTTTCTTTTTTGTGTTATTTAATGTGTTCTTGATTATTTGAGATTTGATGCGGTGTTTTTTTGCCGACTGGTGATTCTTGTGGTTGCGCTTTTTTACGTGTAAAACAAAGAATTGCTGCGATATAAAATAAAATAGACGGTACAGAAATGAGACAAGCAAAAATACCTGCACCAATAAATAAGATACCCGCTAGCTTCGTATCACTATGCAACTTAATCATGCCCGCTGTGCCGATAATTAAACTGATGATTAATACAATAATGACGAACCAACCAATCGAACCAAACACCTGCGAAAGATCTTGTAAATCTGTTAATGTCAGCTTTGTTCCTGTACTTTGTTGTACATCTTCAATAATTTGTTGCTGTAAACTTTCCGTTTTAAAAAGATTATCGATACTAAACATAAAGACACCAGTACCAGCAATACCAAAGACATTTAAAATCGAGGCAATCATCGCCAGTACTTTTTCAATCGTTCGGTTCATAGGTTCCCACCCTTTCTGCATATGCCGGTGCACCGAATTGGTTATCTAAGGAAATCAAGCTACGTGCGCAAACGTCCTGTTCACAACACTTAACCAATCTTCGTTCGTAGACTGTATTCGCCCTTCCCTTTCCTATACCCTTTTCATCAAATAAAAAAAACGAGACTAGCATGCGCAAGTCTCGATAGTTTGTCACAATTATAATGCTTTAATATCATCGTAATCTGTAGATTTGTCAAAGGCAGCGACGACATAAGAGCACACTGCTTCGATTTTATAATTTTTTTCACGTGCATAATCTGCGGCGCGATTTAATAATTGTTTGGCAATACCCTGTCCTCGAAGTGAATCGTCGACGAATGTATGATCAACTACCATCACATCTCCAAGTTGTGTCCAACTAATCTCTGCGTCTATACGCTCTCCTTCTTTATGTTGAAAAGCGTATTCCTCGCCACCGCGATTTGTTAATTCAAATTCCATGCTTATTCACTCCTTCTACTAAATTACCGTCATTGTAGCATATATTTTCCAAATTAGCTGTTGCTAACTATTCTTCGAGTGCTAATGGATGTAGCGTTGCTTCAATTGATTCACGATGTTCTTCTAAAAATGGAGGCAATGCAAGTTCTTCCCCCATATGTTCTACTGGTTCATCAGAAGAGAAGCCCGGTTCATCTGTCGATACTTCAAATAAAATGCCATTTGGATCGCGGTAATATACAGCTTTGAAGTAGAAGCGGTCGATTTTTCCTGAAGTGTGAAGGCCAAGCGCCTCATACTGTGCGACCATGGCTTCGTATTCTTCAACAGATTTCACACGAAATGCTACATGGTGCACACTGCCGCGACCATGACGTTCAATCGGTAAATCATGACGTTCTTCAATATGCACTTCTCCTGCAGGGCCGCCCTCACCTGATGAATAGACAACAATATCTGGCTGACCTGCTACTGGTGATGGATATGTGCCTACTTTTTCAAAGCCATATAGCTGTGTCAATACGTTTTCAGTAGCAGCTGGGTTTGCGAGTGTTAATGTCACACCACCTAATCCAACTAATGCAAATTGTTCTGGTACATCTGTTTTTGTCCAAGGTGTACCATAAGGAATACCTTTCCCGTCATCGACTACAAGTAAGAAACGTGCATCCTCAAAATCCTGAAATGGCAATACTTTCCGACCAAAGCGTTCTGTAATGTCACCATGTGTAATATTGTACTCATCAAAACGTTTTACCCAATAAGTTAATGCTTCCTCTGATTTCACACGGAAAGCTGTTGAGTTAATACTTGAGACACCCGGTAATGTACGGCCCATTCCTGGAATATCAAAGTAGGTCATATCTGTTCCTGGTGTGCCAACTGCATCGGCATAAAATAAATGATAAGATGATGTGTTATCTTGATTGACTGTTTTTTTCACAAGACGTAAACCTAAAATTTGTGTAAAGAAATGATGATTGCGTTCAATTTGTGCTGTAATTGCTGATACGTGGTGAATTCCTGATACGTTTACTGTCATGTTAATCCGCTCCTTTTATTATCTCGAATTCAAGATTCTTTATAGTCATATAATAGCACATATATTTTATTTTGCAATGATAAACGCATTTTTTTAATAATAAAAAAGACTAAGCCTCGTCAGCTCAGTCTTTTTAGTTTATTGATTTGTTTCGCTATCGTTCGAATCGTCACCAATGCCAAATAAGTTTTTGAACCATTGTACGACTTTATCCCAGAAACCTGTATTTTCATTGACGCTATCTTTTAAGTTATTAATTGAATCGGTTAATTTATTTCCTAAATCATTTAATTGATCCGACCACTGACCGAAGTTAATGTCTAGATTACTAATTTTATTCATCAAATCAACAAGTAGCTGGCGGTCCTCATCACTTAAATTGATTTGTAAGCTTTGTAGTTTGTCATCCACAATTTTTGCTACATCTTCTTTTGTCGCTGGCTTTTGCTCAGCAATTTGCTGTTTGATTTCCGTTAATAACTGGCTAACCTTATCTTGGTCGACCCCTGCTTTATCCGCTAATGTTGTCGCTACGTCTAACTCTTGGTTTGCCACATCGGTACGCTCTGTGTCCAGTTTTTCACCAGTTGTTGCTTCATATGCTTTGTAGACGCCTGCAAGCGCCGAGTGACCTGTAACGGCTTTTGGTGCTGCTACTTCTACCTTCGCGTCACTAATCCCTGCTGTTAACATCGCATTGGAATACATATCCGATGTTACTTGCGTAATGTTTTGTGGTGTTTTAATTTCGACCACAATGCCATAGCCTGCATCCTCTGGGGTAATTTTCGCTGAAGAATATAGACGGGCTGAAGAATTACCATTTTGAATATATTTCGCAATATCACTACCTGTTACCGTTACTTCTTTTACCGTACCAGATACACCTAAATCTTTTTTCACTGTTTCTTTTTCGCTATCAGATAAAGATCCACCGTACACTACGATTGGATCGCCTAATTTTTCATTTACCACTTCTGCTGAAGCTGATTGAGTAAAACTTGTCATCGTAACGGCTGTGGCGCCGACTGCGGCTGTCGTTAGGCATAATGCTGCAATAATGGCATAAGCTCGTTTTTTCATCGTTTTTTCTCTCCCTTAAATAACTATTTTGATTATAATACGCAAAAAAGGACGAAAAAGTTTCATACCTTCTTTTTCGTCCTTTTTAAATTGATGTTTAATTAGTGTTTAATTTTTGTCCAGCCATCCACTTGCTCGATACGACCGGCTTTCATTAATGTACCTAATGCACGTTTAAATGAACCTTTTGAAATGTTGAACATATCTTTAATTTCATCTGGTGATGATTTATCACTAAATGGCATTTGACCGCCAACCTCTTCAAGGTATTTAAAGATTTGTTCTGCATCCTCTGTTAAACGTTCATAGACACGCGGTTTCATAGAGGCATTTAATGTGCCGTCTTCTTTTACTTCGATAATACGTACACTAACATCTTGTCCTAGACGTGGCTCTGCATCACGTTCTGTTTCGTGTACAAAAATACGGTATGGTTTATCGACGCCAAGTAAAAATGTACCGATTGGTAATAGACGGTATGGTCGCGCAATAATATTTTGGTTAAACAGCTCTTCTTCGCCATTCTCAAATTGTTCCATAACACGTTCCTCTGTCACTAAGCGGCCAAATAAATTGCCGTTATAATCGACACGTAATGTAATGTAAAGATGGTCGCCAACTTCTGGCCATACATCTTCAATTTGTGGTAAATCTTCTGCTGGTACTACGACTTCGCGTGATGTACCAATATCTACAACAGCACCATCATGACGAGACATACGCATAACGCGCGCCCAGCCAAATGTGTCTTTTGTAATTGTTGGAATGGCAGTAGTCGCTGCTAAATCGCCGCGACGGTCTGCGTATAAAAATACTTTTACTTTATCATGCTCGTTTAATTCCTCAAGCACTTCCGATGCATTTAGTGGTACATCCACTTCATCGTTTGTTAATACATATTGAGATGCTAACTTTTCTTTAACAACAAGTGTTACCACATCTCCTGATTGTAATTCAGTCATGTTAAAACTCCTCTCACTTTATGACGCGTACTATTCAATGTGATGCTCTAAATCTTTCAGTGCAGCAATCTTTTGTACAAACTTAGGATTCTCTTCCAGTACTTGTATTAGGTCTGCGATACGGTCTATGGAGTTCCAGCTAAGGTGGTGCTCTATGCCTTCAACATCGTTGTAAATCAAGTTCTCATCGACGCCAATGAGTCGCAAAAACTGCTCCAATAAACTATGTCTTTCAACAAGACGTTTCCCTAACTTTTTACCCTTAGGTGTTAGCGAAAGTCCTCGGTAACGTTCGTATATTAAATAACCATCTTTATCAAGTTTTTGAACCATTTTAGTAACGGAAGAAGGAAGAACGGACAACGCTTCTGCGATGTCTGATACCCGTGCGTAACCTTTCTGATCAATAAGTAAATAGATTTGTTCGATGTGATCTTCCATACTCGGTGTCGGCATCTACATTCCCTCTCTTTCCAGTAGTTATCTTCCCATTTTACTACACTTAACATGAAAACGTAAGGAGGTTTCAGGGGTTACTCGCTTTTGTGCGTATTTTGACCAATTATGTGTATCGCGTGAATAACTTGTCTATTTAACTCCGCAAGTTGCGCTTGTTGTCTAAGATATTCAAATGCGCGGTCGCGGTCCTCAGCGGTTACCACATAATGACTTTGTAAATGATTTAATGCAATGGCCGATATTTTCGCCTCACACTTTGCACAACTGCAATACGTTGGATACTCCGGACTGTTTAGTAAGAAGCGTACAGTGCCCCTTACAATTTCTTCTGTCACATTCACTAATGGAACAGTTTGCTCCACAAAAATTCCCCCTGCTAAATTAAGCTGATTTTAGCATACACACATGTATCACGTAATTGATGCGTATTTGCATTACGAGAATCCTGTTTCAAGATGCCCTCTAGTTCAAAATGATTTTTTTCTGCAATCGCACGACTACGAATATTATCGCGATCACAACGAATTTCAAGACGATTGGCACCTAAATCTTCAAATGCAAATAACGTCATACTATGCACAGCCTCCGTCATATAGCCTCTACCACTCCAGCGCTCATCAATCCAATAGCCGATTTCAAATTTTGGAATCGTCCAATCAATATGCTGCAAGCCTAAAACGCCCACAAATTCACCTGTGTCTTTCAAAAACAAATGGAAGCGTAGTTCCTCGCGGTTCATAAAGCGCGCAATGGCTTTACGAATACTTTCCTTTACATTTTCATGTGTCGGCTTCTTTTGCGCCCAGGACATGAACATTTTTAGCTTTCCAACTGAACGTAAAATCGCATCATAGACAACTTCTGTATCTTCTTCACGTGGCATACGTACGATTAAACGCTCCGTCTCAAATTGTGATGGGAAGTCCCAATATTTTTTATAATCGAATTCTACCGGCTCGTCATTCCACGATACAGGTGTTGTTTTATTACCAAAGAAATCCTCTCGTGTAATCCCGTACGTAACGGCATCATAATAGGCATCTTCCTTTGGCATATACCAGGCATCACGGAAATGCGCTTCTTTCACAAAACCCACACTCTCAAATGTTTTACGCATTGGTACATTATCTTGGCGCGTATGTCCCTCTAAGCGAATTTTCTTCTCAGGCAAGCTAAAAATAAATTCTGTCACAAGCACTAAAGCCTGCTTCCCGTAACCTAAACCACGCCATTGCTCGGCGATTCGTAAATCAAAAACCGGAATCTCATCTTGCAAATCATAAATCTGCGCCATGCCGACTTTTTGCCCTTCGTCATTTTCAATCCAAAATGTTTTTACATCATCAGACTCATAGCCACCCTCTTCAATTGTACGTTCAATTAATTCACGACCAGGGTGAGATTGTACGTGATAAGGCCATTCATTTTTCGTTAAAAAGTGAATCAGTGGTTCTTGTTCTTCGATTGTCCATTCTTTTAGTCGCATATAAACACCTTCTATAATTAATTAAGTTATCTTCATTATAATAAAAGCGCTTTAAAAGATGGACCTTTTAAAACGCTTTTTTCTTTCTTCATCTTATTTTATACCCTAGCACGATGCAACCAAAGCCAACTATCAATGTAAGTAGCATATAAATAATGGCCTTATGTCGATTTATTTTTAGTAAACGGACCGTATCAAAGGCAAACGTTGAAAACGTCGTTAGTGCACCTAAGAAGCCCGTTACAAAAAGTGCAAGCATAACGGATGACTGAAATAAGTGCAGCGCCATACCCATCAAAAACGAACCAACACTATTAACGATGAATGTCGCCATATAAAAAGGCTGTGCCCTTTTTTCAAGCCATTGAATCAGTGCATAACGTACAACTGCGCCTAGTGCACCACCAACTGCTACAGCGAGCATCATCATGCGCGCTCACCCCGTTTCACTAACCAATAACCACTAAAAGCTGCGACTACACAGCAAATGGTCATGCCAAATGCATAAGCGAGTGCCTGCAGTGGACTTTGTAGCATGTACCGAAGCCATTCTGCAGAAAATGCTGAAAACGTCGTAAAGGAGCCGAGTAAGCCAGTCGTAAGTAACAATTTAAGCTGTGTATTTGGAAAACGTTCAAAATAAGCATGTAACATACCCATCGCAAGACTCCCCGCAATATTCACAATCCATAACACGAGTGCCTCGCTCACGATGAGCATACACCCATACCGTAGCAATACGCCAATGACTGCCCCGCCTGCGACAAAACCGTAATTACGCATAATCAAGTTCTAAGACAATCGGGCAATGGTCACTGCCAAGTTGTTGATCATGCATTGTTGCCTCGGTAATAGCCGGTGCTAAACGATTGGACACGATAAAGTAGTCGATACGCCAGCCGATATTACGCTCACGTACCTTACTCATATACGACCACCAGGTGAAGCGGTCCGTCATATCTGGGTGTAGTGCACGGAATGAATCTGTAAAGCCACTCGCAAGCAGTGTCGTCATTTTGCCACGTTCCTCTGTCGTAAATCCTGAATTGCCGATATTTGACTTCGCATTTTTCAAATCAATCGCTTCATGCGCGACATTCAAGTCCCCGCAATAAATAACAGGCTTTTTCGCGTCTAACTCAACTAAATACGCACGTAGTTCATCTTCCCACTCGAGACGATATGGTAGGCGTGCTAAGTCACGTTTTGAATTTGGTGTATAGACCGTCACCATATAAAAATTCTCATATTCAAGCGTAATAATGCGCCCTTCCTCTTCGGTATCCTTATCACCGACACCATATTTCACCCGAAGCGGCTTATGCTTCGTAAAAATTGCCGTACCTGAGTATCCTTTACGCAGCGCATAATTCCAGTACTGTTCATAGCCCGGCAACTCAAGCTCCACTTGTCCTGCCTGACATTTTGATTCTTGAATGCAGAAAAAATCAGCATCCATTTCATGAAAATAATCCATAAAGCCTTTTTTCAAACAAGCGCGAATCCCATTTACATTCCACGATACAAATTTCATCATTTACCTCCACAAAAAGACGCCCCTCTAAAAAGAAGAGCGCCCTCACATTCATTATTTCACGGTTGCTGGTAAGTCGTCCCCAACAATTTTAACTTCTGTTTCTAACGCAATATCAAATTTTTCCTTCACGACACGTTGTACCATGTGGATCGTTTCGATATAGTCTGTTGCAGTTGCTGTACCGGTTTTATTAATAATAAAGCCTGCATGTTTTGTTGACACTTCTGCACCGCCCACGCCATGACCTTGAAGGCCACTATCTTGGATTAATTTACCCGCGAAGTGACCTGGAGGACGTTTGAATACAGAGCCCGCTGATGGATATTCAAGTGGTTGACGAGATTCACGTTTGAATGTTAAATCAGCAATTTTTTCATCGATAGCTGTTTGAGCACCTTTTACTAAGGTAAATAGAGAAGATAATGCATAGTAGCCTTCGTCTGCGATAATACTTTTACGATAGCCTAATTTAAGCTCTTCTTTTGAAAGCTCTAAAATGTCGCCTTCTTTTGTTAATACTTTACAGCTTTTAATAACATCATTAATTTCACCGTCATAAGCGCCCGCATTCATTGCCATTGCACCACCGATTGAACCCGGGATGCCGCAAGAAAACTCTAAGCCACTTAATGTATGCGCTGCGGCGATTTTTGATACTTCTTTAATTAATGCACCTGATTGTGCATATACTTCTGTCCCATTCACTTCTACTTTGTCTAATTTAGCAAAGTTTAAAACGATTCCACGTACACCACCATCACGAACAACCATATTTGAACCATTGCCTAATAATAAAATAGGAATGTTATGAGCGCGTGCATATTTTACAACGGCGCTTGCCTGTTCTTCCGTTTCTGGCATAACAAAAATATCGGCTGGTCCACCTAGTTTTGTCATTGTGTATTTATTTAATGGTTCATCTATTTTAACATTTGCTGGATCTACGATTTTTGCTAAATCTTTTGCCCATTGCGTTTTCATAATGGAAAAATCCAATCCTTTCTACTTCAAGTTCATCACAACTTAGTATGAATCTTCATTAGACATTTTACAAGCTTTCTACTATTAAAGCCACTCTTTCGACCATTTTTCGATTTCGGCGATTGCGCCTTTCATACTATAACCCTTGTCTGTCAATTTATATTCTACGCGAACCGGTACTTCTGTATAGACACAGCGTTCGACCATTTCTTCTTTTTCAAGTTCTTTTAAACGCTCTGAAAGCAAACGTCCACTAATTGGTAGTGATGACTCAATTTGATTAAAGCGTTTAGGTCCATCTAATAATTCATATAAAATAAGGCCAACCCAGCGTTTGCCAATTAAATCCATCGCTTTTGATAATCGAGGGCATAGTCCTGTTTGTTGTTCCATGTTATTTCACTCCTTGTGCCCTTATTGTACATACATTAAAAAAACTTTTCAACTTTTCGTAACTAAATTACTTGACGTAATAAAGTTATAAATATATATTAGGTTACATAAAGTAAGTTATATACATTTTCGTATTGAAAGGAAGATTTCACGATGAGTTTCACATTAGATCCACAAATGAAATTAGGTTATACACAATTACGCGTGCTTGATATTCAAAAACAAACAGCTTTCTATCAATCACTTGGTTTTCAATTAATCGAACAAACTACTGATCATGCCATATTTGGCGCTGGCAGCAATGAGCCTGTGCTTATTTTAGTCCAAGAAAACAACACAATCCCGCGCCCGCCACGTACAACAGGTCTTTTCCACTTTGCCATTTTAGTAAAAAGCAAAGAAGACCTTGGACATGTTATTGGCAACCTCGCCAATCGTGGTATTCGTTTTACAGGCGCTGGCGACCACCTTTATTCAGAAGCATTTTATTTAAATGACCCAGAAGGCAATGGCATTGAAATCTACCATGACCGTCCACATGATGAATGGACGATTCATGAAGATGGCACAATCGAAACCGACACATTGCCAGTAGATGTGCAAGCCATTTTAGATTTATACGATCCAAGCCGCCCATGGACTGGCTTCCCAGATGGCACCATTCTTGGTCATATCCATTTAAATGTCTCAAAACTAGATGATTCATTAAAACATCTTTATTTTGATGCACTTGGCTTTGATTTCAAAACAAACTTCCATGAATCAGCTTATTTCATTTCAGCAGGTGGCTACCATCATCACATCGCTTTGAATACGTGGATGGGTGTGGGCGCTCCCCTTCCTCCACTTGCATCGTCTGGTCTAATGGCTTATTCACTCCATCTATCTTCATTAGAGAAACTAGAGGAGCTTCGTCAAAACTTAATAAAAGAAAACGTTTTATTTACCGACGAAGGGGAAAAGTTGGTTGTGAAAGACGTTAATGGCCACGACATGATTTTTGGTGTAACAAAATAATTTTATGTTTTGAATTGATAACTCTTGAATTTAAGATAAAATTACTGTATACTGAGTTCAGCAAGTAAATAAGTTAATTAAACACAATAAAAACATTTATTAGGAGGAATTTTAGTTATGGCAAAATACGTAGTAGATCCAACTCACTCTTCAATTGGTTTCCAAGCAAAACACATGATGATTTCAAAAGTAAAAGGTCACTTTGATCGCTTCAACTCAGAGTTAGATATTAATCCAGAAGATTTATCTGGCGGTAACATTCAATTTGAAGTTGAAATTGCATCAATTAATACAAATAACGAAGATCGTGATAATCACTTACGTTCTGCCGATTTCTTCGATGCGGAAACACATCCTACAATGAAATTCGTTGCGACAGATATTAAAAAAGTCGATGATGATGAATATAAAATTACTGGTGATTTATCAATTCGTGGTGTCACAAAACCCGTAACATTCGATGCTGAATACAATGGTAAAGGTACAAACCCATGGGGCGTTGAAGTTGTAGCATTCGAAGCTGACGGTAAAATTAATCGTAAAGACTTTGGATTAAACTGGAACTCAGCACTTGAAACAGGCGGCGTTTTAGTTAGCGATGACATCAAAATCCATATTGAAATTGAAGCAAATCCTGCATAATTTTTAATTTCTAACTAAGCCTAGAAAATTTCTAGGCTTTTTTTTTCGTAAAATTATCGCAATTTTTCAAAATTTATTTATAATAGACATATAGCAAAGAAAGGAGTGTTCAACATGGATATTTCAGATGGGCTTTTATTTTTTTACATTATACCAACTATTGTGATAGGTTTTATACTATATGTAGCAGTTAAAGAATTTAATGAATATAAACGTAATAACGCTGCAGAGATCGAAATGACGCATGCAAAGATTGTTAGTAAGCGTACAGAGTTACTTGGCGGTGGTGATTCCTTTATGGCAATGGATTACTATATTACCTTTCAGCATGCACAAGGTAAACGAATTGAATTCAAAGTAAATGGTCTTACCTATGGTGAATTAATCGAATCGGATAAAGGCTTACTGAAATTCCAGCGAAAACGCTTCTTACACTTTGATCGAATGTAAAAAAGACCTCAACTTTATGTTGAGGTCTTTTTTAATGAATTAATCATTTTAGCGCTGTTCAAAACTCTAAAAAGGAAAAATCATTTCAATTCTGTACGCGATTAACACTGCATCCACTACAGGATAAGGAGTACTAGAAAGGTAAAACATTAAATTGATGAATCTTACGTTCCCTAATTAACTATAGCCTTTTTGCTCATTTTTCAAACGTCCAGACGGCAAAAATTTCCTTTCTGCGAGCCATTCCGCTACACTGTTAAGTAAGAAACGGAGTGATTTTCATGTGGTCAATCATCTTTATCATTCTTGCAATCCTGTTAGTTATTATTGGCAGTATTCCCGAAAAAATCATGATGCCCTTTGCACAAGCAGATGGTGCTTACTGGCGCATCCATTACACGCGTATTGTCGCACTACTAGGCGCCTTTGCATTACTTATTTTAGCAGTCATTAGTTTTTTCAATTGAATACAAAAAGAGGGACTGGAACAAACACGTCATTTTCTTTTTTTAGCGTTCGCAACGAAAAACCGGAACCGCGTCACAGCGCGATTCCGGTTTTTCTTATGCTCATAAGAGAGGTTGTTACACGTATGTCAAAGCCTCTTTCGTATGTTAATTAAGCTTCTACTAATGAAGCAACTTTGTTTGCTGCTGCTTTAACTGCTGTGAAGCCAGCTTCTTTAATTTCTGCTGCTTGTGCTGCGTTTGCATTGTGACCTTCGATAATTACTTCATCGATAATTTCCATGCCGTATACGCCGCCAACTACATTACGCATGTAGTTAACTGACATTTCCATACCAGCTGTTTCTGGTGTTGAGTAGTAACCGCCACGAGCGTTTAATAATACTGCTTTTTTGTCAGTTAATAATGATACTAATTGACCTTGTTCGTTGTATTTGAATGAGAAGCCTGAAGCGTAAGTGTAATCAATGAAAGTTTGTAACGCTGCAGGAATTGTTAAGTTCCATAATGGGAATGCGAATACAACTACATCTGCGTTTGTTACTGCTTCGCGCGCTTTGTTTTGAGCCGCCATTACACGTGCTTGTACGCCTTCTAATTCGTTACCAGCTTGTAAGTTACCGTAAGCATCAAATACATCTTGACCAAAGTAAGGCATATCTTCAGCAAATACGTCAAATGTTGAAACGTTTACGCCTGCTTTGCCTTCTAATTCATTCATGAATACTTCGTACATTTTTGATGATACACCTTGGTCCGCTGGGCGGTTGTTTGCTTTTACTACTAATACGTTTGTCAAAATAAACTCTCCCTTAACTAATCAATTATTTATCACAAAATTATTTATCTCAAACTTAAGATAAACTAATTCTAATTAATTTCCACAAAATAATCAATAGTTATGCACTCAGACTTTTGACCGATTTTTAAAATTTACAATTATCCCCGTCACAGCTTGCTGAATCGTCACCAAACATTTTTAGTGTTGGTTTTAAGTTTTCCTCTTCTGCAACTTGTTGAATCGCCTTTGTGAAGACGTCATTTGGTTGAGCACCTGAAATCGCATATTTATCATTAATAACGAAAAATGGAACGCCACGCACGCCAATTTGTTGCGCTTCTTGCATATCAACTAATGTTTCAGCTGCAAAACGCTCATCTTGTAATGCCGATTTTACAGCATCCTCTTCAAGTCCAACTTCTTTTGCAAGTGCTACTAATACCGTTTCATCACCAATACGCTTGTTCTCTGTGAAATAGGCTTTTAGTAAGCGTTCTGTTAATTCTTTTTCTTTGCCCACTGTTGCTGCATATTTTGCAAGGCGATGTGCCTTAAATGTGTTTTCAGGATGCATGTTATCAAAATGATATTCTAGCCCTACTTCTGCTGCACGCGCAGTAATCCCTTCTGATTGTTGCTTCATCGCTTCAGGAGTGGCACTATATTTTTTCGCTAATGCTTCATGAATCGTTTCAGTTGTTCCTACTGGTGTGTTTGGATCTAGTTGATACGCTTTAAATTCTACCTCTGCTTGACTGGCAAAGCCTGTTTCCTCTAATGCCATTTCTAGCTCACGTTTGCCAATATAGCAAAACGGACATACATAATCTGACCATACTTGAATTTTCATTTCTCTTCACCTCAGCGTAATTGTATAGAGATTTATAAAGCAATGCACACAAACTGCTCATGAGGATATTTGTTTTAATCTCACAATAAATACATTTACATATATAGGGAATTATTTTATAATTCTTATATCAATAATAGATAAAAATACTCAAAAAAGAGGTTTTAATATGAAATATAAAATTCCTTTACTACTATTATCTACTTCTTTATTAGCAGCCTGTGGTTCATACAATATTTCGATTGAAAAAAATGAAGAGCAAGAGCAGCCCGCAGCACAGCAAGCTTCTACACAAACTTCTACACAAAATCGCTCAACAGCTAAGTCAGAAGCCTCTTCACAAACCATTCAAGACAATTCCGGTGATTATGTACAAGCTTCTGGAGATTCTAATATTCGAAGCGCGCCCGACATTACTAGTGCGATTGTTAAAAGTGCTAGAAGTGGTGATGTTTTTGAATATTTACATGAAAAGGTGCAAACGAGCGATAATCGTACTTGGTTAAAAATACGCTACGGCTCCTCTAATATTGGCTATATAAGTCAAAAGGTTGGTAACGTAACCTCAAGCGCGCCCGGATATGTTCGTCTACTTGAAAATGGTACAAATATTCGTATAGACACTTCAACAACGAGTAGTATTGTTGCAACTGGTAATGCAGGTGACACTATCGCTTATACAGGCTATAGCTATCCGAAAAATGACGGTCGTATTTGGCTTGAAGTTATATTTGATGATGGTACCGTCGGCTATGTCAGTCAAAAGGTCGCAACACTTACAACAACAGGCTCTGGCTCGTTAACAGCAAACGTGTCGAACAATTATAGCGTTGTTGTCATTACAGCAAATGAGGCAAATATTCGCTACAATATCGACAAAGATGATACGTCAGCAATTATCGAAAAAGCCTCTAAAGGTGAACGTTTTGACTATACAGGATACACCATCCCTAGCAATGGTCGTGATTGGTATGAAGTATATTCGTCTACAGGTGAAATAGGTTATATTAGTAGCCGTGTCGGTAGCTTACAATAACAAGCTTCAAAAAAGAGACTGGGACAAAACACGTCATGCTCCTTTTTTAACGTTCGCAACGAAAAACCGGAACCGCGCCACAGCGCGATTCCGGTTTTTCTTATGCTCATATGAGAGGTGATTTCTACACGTATGTCAAAGCCTCTTTTTATACTATTTTCTTAAGCAAATTGTTCAGTTAACACTGGTACGATTTGTTTTTTACGAGACACAACGCCTGGTAATTTGATTTGACCGTTTTCTACAGTAGCGTTAAATGCTTTTGCAGATTCTTCGATCACTGAACCAGCTGGTACTGCTACAGAATCGTTATTTAAAATATCTGTTACAACGAAGAAGAATAAATCTAAGCCCTTTTCAGCTACTTCTTTGTTTAAAAGATTTGTTAATTCGTCTTGGCGGCTAAGTACGTCGTTTACGTCAACTGCATTCACTTGAGCGATGACAATTTTTTTACCGTTCATATCGAATTCTTTTGCATCAAGGCTTAATAAATCTTCTAATGCTTTATCAGAAAGGTCAGCGCCTGCTTTAAGCATTGCTAAGCCGTATTCGTCTAAGTTTACACCAGCGATTTCTGCAAGTTCTTTTGCAGCTTTCACATCTTGCTCTGTGCAAGTTGGTGATTTTAATAATAATGTATCAGAAACGATAGCAGATACCATTAAACCAGCGATGTTTGCAGGTACTTCGATGCTGTTTTCTTTAAAGATTTTATTTAAGATTGTCGCTGTACAACCTACAGGCTCAGCACGGTAGTAAAGAGGTGCTGCTGTTTCGAAGTTTGCGATACGGTGGTGATCGATTACTTCTGTGATTGTTACATCCGCAATATCATCTGCTGATTGTTGGAATTCGTTGTGGTCAACTAGGATTACTTCGTTCGCTTCAGTCGCTACTTTTTCTACAAGGCGAGGTGCTTCAAAGCCGAATTTTTCTAATGCGAATTTTGTTTCGTCATTTGGTTCACCTAAACGTACTGCTTCTGCTTCTACGCCTAGTTGATTTTTAAGGTACGCATAGACTAATGCGGATGTGATTGTATCTGTATCTGGGTTTTTGTGTCCGAAAACAAGAACTTTACTCATGTCAAAAATTCCTCCTAATATTTGCTTTTTACCGACTTCATTTTACCATAATTATTCTTTAAAAAGAACGCCTCTTCATTAAAACAGAGTGACTTACTATTATATGTATTTTTTAACAAACTAAGCATTTTTTTAATGAATTTTGAGAATTTTTTTCATATTTTTACAGCCATTAGTCACAAAAATATGGTACGATTCTGATAGATTGAGCTTTTAAAGTTAAAGAGGTGTCGTTTTGGAACAGCATATTGAAAAGAAATATATTCCATTATCCAACTATTTTCAGTCTACACAGCAGTCGACGATTCAACTGTCATTTACTGAAATTGAAAACATTCTCGGTCAAAAATTGCCAAACGCCTCTTATCTAAATAAGAGCTGGTGGCAAAAAACAAAATCTCCATTAAAACATTTTCTTGCATGGACAATGAATGGTTATCAAGTAACGGCGGTGCAACCGGGCTACTATGTAACATTCCATAAGCCTGTGCAATACGAAAATTCAGGAGAAACAACAGATGATGCAACTGCCTATCCATTTATTATTAGACAAGCTGAACTAGATGATGCGCGTGACATTGTCCTTTTAGGTGAACAATTATCGCTTAAAATGTTCAAGTATCCATACGGGCAGCAACATCAAAAATACTCTGTACAAAGCTTACGCAAAAGTATCGCAGAATGGAAAGTTGCAAACACATCCATCATGCTACTTGCAATCGTACGCGGCGAAATTGGCGGTTATTTATTTTTAGAAGGCTATCATTCTCCGTATTTAAAGCACCGAGCAACCTTAACAATTGGCCTTTTAGACGCGCACACGAATAAAGGCATTGGGACGAGACTAATGGCAGGTGCAGAAGAATGGGCAATCAAAAATAAGCTTCGTCGTTTAGAATTAAACGTTGCTAAAACAAATGAAGCAGCAATTGCCCTATTCAAAAAATTCGATTATGTCGTTGAAGGTGAATGCCATGATGCGATTTTAATTGATGGGCATTTTGAAAACGAATTAATAATGAGCAAAACGTTATAAAAAAAAGAGGCAAGGATACGATATCCTCACCTCTTTTTTATTTATCCACAATTACTTTGATTATGAAAAAAGTTATCCACAGGCGCTACAACTCTAACTTACGCTCTGTATATTTATCCAAACGTTCACGGTTGACCTTATAGCCGATCCCCGGTGCATCCTTCATATGGACATAACCACCCTCTACATCTACGATTGGGTCAATCAAGTCCTCATGCCAGTAATGATCTGAGCCTGCCGTATCACCAGGCATCGTAAATCCTTCAAGTGATGTTAAGGCGACCGCATGCGCACGCCCGATACCAGACTCAAGCATTCCCCCGCACCACACTTTAATGCCGTGATGTAGACATAAATCATGAATACGACGTGCTTCTTCTAGCCCACCAACACGCGCCTGCTTCACATTAATGACACCACAGCCTCGAAGTTCAATCGCTGTCACAACGTCTTCGTACGAATGAATACTTTCATCTAAACAAATCGGCGTCGTAAGTTCCTTTTGTAGCTTCGCATGATTTAAAATATCATCTGCCCCGAGCGGCTGTTCTATCATCATTAAATGAAAAGCATCTAGCTGACGCAAGGTGTCCATATCGTCTAATGTATAGGCTGAATTGGCATCGGCCATGAGTGGCACATCTGGGTAGCGTTCACGAATCGCGCGAATTAGTTGCACGTCATTACCCGGCTTGATTTTCACTTTAATGCGTCCGTAGCCATCCTCAAGCGCCGCATCAATTTTGTCATATAACTGACTTGTAGTTGGTTGAAGACCAATGCTAACGCCTACCGCGATTTTTTCACGTGTACCACCAAGCACTTTCCATAATGGCTCGTCTAAACGTTTCGCATAGGCATCCCACACCGCACACTCAACGGCAGATTTTGCCATCATATTGCGGCGGATTGGTTTGAAAAACTGTGTCACTTCTCGAGGATGTTCGATATCCCGGTTCAATAAAATTGGTGCTAAAAAGGATTCAATAATATGCCAGCAAGTAGCCGTTGTTTCCTCGGTATACCAAGGTGCTTCAAAAGCTTCTCCCTCACCATAACCACAGTTCCCTAATTCATCATATACTTCAACAATTAAAAAGCGCTTCTCCTGAACAGATCCAAAGCTCGTTGTAAACGGTGCTTTCATCGTCATGTTCATTTCACGTAAAACAATTTTTTCTATGCGCATCATGCTTCACTTCCCTTATACATTCATCGCATTCATTTTCGCATACTGCATCGCATTTATGACGGTATTTGTTAAAATTTCTACGCCATTAATTAATTGCGCATGATCAAACTTCATATGTGGATGATGTAAACCAGGTGACACACCACAACCAAGGCCTAGCATCGCGGCTTTTACATTTGGACGTTTCTTTGTATAGAAGTGGAAATCCTCGCCGCCTGGTGTCACAACAGGCTCTGCTAAATGCTTATCGCCAACAGATTGTACAATCGAACGACGTAAAATCTCTTCAGCCTCTTCATCTACTTCTGCGGCTGGAATATTTAATAACACCTTTGCATTGATTTGCGCATCGTACATTTCCCGAACAGAACGAATGGCGCGCTGAATCCCTGCATCTAGCTGCTCCATTGCCGCATTCGTTTGAGCGCGGGCGTCCATTGTCAGCATAGCCTTACCAGGAATCGTATTCCCATGACCGACACCAGCGGAGAATTTCGTTACTTTTACCGACCATGAAATGCGTGTGTCGACGCGAATTGTTTTTAATGCTTCAATAACACTGCCACCAATTTCAATGGCATTTTTGCCCAAGTGAGGACGTGCTGCATGCGCCTCTTCCCCGTAAATTTCACATTGCATCATCATCGATGCTCCGTGGTATAGTGCGGGTGCATGTTTGCCCACTGGAAGTTCTTGAATTGGTCGTACATGCACACCGAATAAATAATCAACATCATCAATGAGGCCACGTTCAACGATTGATAGGGCCCCATTTCCTTTTTCTTCTGCAGGTTGAAAAATCACACGAATCGTTCCACCTGTTTGAAGTGTGAAATCTTGTGTTTCTTTTAATTTTTTCAGCATGAGCAATACGCCAACCGCCATTGTCATATGCCCATCATGCCCACAAGAGTGATTGGCTTTATGTACACCATCAACCTCCTGGAACAACGAATCAATATCCGTACGCAGTCCAATAACTGGCGCACCGCTCCCAATTTCAACATAAAGTCCTGGTGAATCTTCGAATAAACGCGGCTCATATCCTTCGTCTGCTAATAATTGTGCTAAATATTTTGTCGTTTCCCATTCTTCCCAACTCGGCTCCGGATTTTCATGTAAGTATTCAAAGAGATTCCGTAACCTTGGCTCTAATGCATCTAAGTAGGCTTGCCTAATCATGTTCATCCCATCCTTTTTATATAAAAACTGCTTTTTTACCTGTACCCTTTATCAGTAAATTATAACGTGCTCGTGACGTTCATGAAACAGCAAAAAAGGACAATGACGGAGTGCATCATTGTCCTTTGCAGCAAGTTATTTAAATGCTTGTGCAGCTTTCACTGCTTTATGCCAACCTTCAATAAGTTTTGAAGCCTCTTCTTTTTCCATCTTAGGCTCAAAATCTTTATCTAGTTTCCAGTACTCTGCAATTTTTTCTTGTGACTCCCAGAAGCCTACCGCAAGACCTGCAAGGTAAGCTGCACCAAGTGCCGTCGTCTCATTAATTTCTGGGCGCTCTACTGGGACATTCAGTAAATCTGATTGGAATTGCATTAAGAAATCATTTTTCACAGCCCCGCCATCGACACGTAAACGCTCAAGTGGAATGCCCGAATCTTCTTCCATCGCATCAAGTACATCATGTGTTTGATATGCAAGTGATTCAAGTGTAGCACGGATAAAGTGCTCCTTCGTTGTGCCACGTGTTAAACCAAAGAATGCTCCACGTACGTCTGAATCCCAGTACGGTGTACCAAGCCCAACAAATGCTGGTACCATATAGACACCATCTGTTGAATCGACACGTTTTGCGTACTGCTCACTTTCTGCTGAATCTCTAAACATACGTAGACCGTCGCGGAGCCATTGGATTGCGGAGCCGGCCACGAAAATACTACCTTCTAACGCGTACGTTACCTTCCCATCAATGCCCCACGCAAGCGTTGTAAGTAAGCCATGTTCTGAGCGAACTGCCTTTTCACCTGTATTCATTAGCATGAAACAACCTGTGCCGTATGTGTTTTTAACCATTCCTTGCTCAAAGCACGCTTGACCAAATAATGCTGCCTGCTGGTCCCCTGCAATGCCGGCAATCGGTACTTCACGACCGAAGAAATGCTTTGATGCCGTATGACCATATACTTCAGATGAGGGCTTTACTTCTGGTAGCATGGATTTTGGTACTGTTAGAATTTCTAATAACTCATCATCCCACGTTAAATCATAAATATTGTACATCAGTGTACGTGATGCATTGGAATAATCCGTTACATGTACATCACCATTTGTTAGCTTCCAAATAATCCACGTATCGATTGTGCCAAATAGCAAGTCACCCGCTTCCGCCTTTTCACGAGCGCCCTCCACATTATCTAAAATCCACTTTACTTTTGTTCCTGAGAAATACGCGTCAATTAACAGCCCCGTCTTATCTCGAAATAAATCGGCATGACCTGCATCACGTAGCTCCTGGCAAATTTCTGCTGTTTGACGTGACTGCCATACAATCGCATTGTAGACAGGCTTGCCGGTATTTTTATCCCAAACGACTGTCGTTTCACGCTGATTTGTAATACCGATTCCTTCAATTTGTGAAGCACTAACATTTTTCTCTGATAATACGCCTGCAATACAAGATAAAATAGAGCTCCAAATTTGTTCAGGATCATGTTCTACCCACCCAGACTTCGGAAAATATTGCTTAAACTCTTGCTGAGAAGTATGAAAGATTTTACCGTCTTCATCAAATAAAATTGCGCGAGAACTTGTTGTTCCTTGATCTAATGCCATAATGTATTTTTTCGTCATAAAATAATTCCCTCCAAGTTTAATAATCTTCTTTTGCGCTCTTAATTGTCATTTGTGCCCCAATTAAAATAATTAAAACAACGACGCCACAAATCCAAAACGCAATTGAGTTTTCACCTTCAAAAATCTGCTTAAAGAATAACGCGCCAAATACACCACCTACAATTGGTCCAACAATCGGCACCCATGCATACCACCAACCAGATGAACCTTTACCTGGAATCGGTAATAATGCATGTGCAATACGCGGTCCTAAATCACGTGCTGGATTAATCGCATAACCGGTTGGTCCACCAAGTGCCATACCAATTACGACAATTAGCATACCGACTAAAAATGGATTCAACCCATCTGTAATTTCATTTGTGCCTAACGCAAGAATCCCTAATACAAGCGCAAACGTCCCAATCATCTCAGCTGTTATATTTGATAATGGATGCTTAATTGCAGGCATTGTTGCGAATACACCTAACTTCGCGCCAGGGTCCTCTGTTCCTCTCCAATGAGGTAAATATAAGAAGTACACTAATACTGCACCTAAAAAGGCCCCAATCACTTGCGCTAAAATGTATAATGGCACATCTGCCCATGGAAAATTCCCAATACTCGCTAATGCAATCGTAAGTGCTGGATTTAAATGTGCACCACTAACGCCGCCTACTGCATAGGCTGCCATTGCTACTGCTAAGCCCCATGCAAACGTAATGACAACCCAACCGCCACCAAAAGCTTTCGATTTATGAAGTAGTACCCCTGCAACTACACCGCCACCAAATAAAATCAAAAGCATCGTACCAACTAGCTCTGCTGTAAACGTAGACATCGTATTCCTCCTTTTTGAACAAAGTTTCTCAATCCAAATACCCCAATTATGGTTTTTTAAGACATAATTGGTTAAATAAATCAGTCTATTTCATATAAAAAAGAGGCACAGATTTCTCTGGCCTCTCCTCTTAGTCAATTTCTAATTGCTTTGTTTCTTTTCCAAGCACAAGTACGGCAATAACGGCAAGCGCAATCGCAATTGCGAAAATCGTAAAAATTGGTCCGAGTCCATATCCTGCTGCTGTCAGTGAACCAACAACAAGTGGTCCAATAACGCCTCCCACTCGGCCGACACCAGCTGCTAGACCAACACCTGTACCGCGAATCATCGTCGGATAATTTTCTGGCGTATAAGCATACATTGCACCCCATGCACCTAAATTAAAGAAGGATAGTAGCATGCCAAACATCACAAGCATTGTCGCATCTGTCGCAAAACCAAAAGCCAACGCACTTAATGCTGTTCCTGTTAAATAAACGGCTAATACCCATTTACGACCCATTTTTTCAATTAACCAAGCTGCTGTAAAATACCCTGGTAGCTGCGCTAATGTCATAATCAACACATATTCAAAGCTTTGAATTAAACTGAAGCCCTTCATGACCATCACACTTGGTAACCAAAGGAACATGCCGTAATAAGAAAACACCACCATAAACCAAAGCACCCACAGCATCGTTGTGGCACGGGCGTATTTTTTCGTCCATACCGTTTTAATGTTTTGCATCACGCTTGTACGTGCTTCTTTTGAAATGGCTTCATATTTCTTTGAGTCCGGCAATTTCACACGTAAATATACCGCGTAAAGTGCTGGTATCGCTGTCAGCACTAATGCCACGCGCCAGCCATATTCGGGGATAATAAAATAAGAAATAACTGCTGCTAAAATCCAGCCTGCTGCCCAAAAGCTTTCTAATAAAACGACGATTCGTCCACGTTCATGTGGCTCAACACTTTCAGATACAAGTGTTGATGCTACCGGCAATTCGCCGCCAAGACCTGCGCCAATAATGAAGCGTAAAATTAAAAAGGCCGTTAATGTCGTTGTGAAGGCAGATAGACCACTTGCTAATGAGAAAATCAAAAGCGTCCACATAAAGACATTTTTTCGGCCGTACTTATCTGCTAAAATCCCACAAAGTACAGCCCCTACTGCCATCCCAATTGAATTGACACTACCAATCCAACCCATTTGAGTTGGTGTCAAATTCCAGTCAACGGCAAGCGCTGCTACAACGAACGATAAAATACCGACATCGAGCGCATCAAAAAGCCAACCGACACCCGCTGTTGCTAATAAACGATTGCGCGTCATTGGCTTTGTTGCTGTTTCATTTTTTGTTGTCATGTCACTCTTCCACCTGTCTTGTCACTAGTATACGCATAATATACACTTATTTTATTTTCGTGACAACATTTATTTTTTTCGAATTGTTCGGAAAATTTGTGCTATTCTAAAGGAATATAAAAGAATCTATTGAATCTATAGTTAATTAACGGTAAAATGTCTTTTATAGAAAAACAACTGTTTATTCAGTGCGAACAAAAAGGAGATTATTGCATATGTGGAAAGGCTTATTAGACAATTACAAAGAATACTTACCAATCACAGAAAATACACCAGCTCTAACACTTCACGAAGGTAACACACCTTTAATTCATTTAGAAACTCTTTCTAAAGAGCTAGGTATTGAACTACATGTAAAATTCGAAGGCCTAAACCCAACAGGCTCATTCAAAGACCGCGGGATGGTTATGGCAGTAGCAAAAGCTATTGAAGAAGGTAGCAAATGCGTCATTTGTGCATCTACTGGTAATACATCTGCTGCGGCTGCTGCATATGCTGCTCGCGCTGGTATCCAAGCGCTTGTTGTTATTCCAAAAGGCAAAGTTGCTGCTGGTAAACTAGCACAAGCTTATATGTACGGCGCAAAAATTATTGAAATCGATGGTAACTTTGATGAAGCGCTACAAGCGGTTCGTGACATTAGTGAAACAACAGATGTTGCACTTGTAAACTCGGTTAATCCATACCGTCTTGAAGGTCAAAAAACAGCAGCCTTTGAAGTATGTGATCAATTAGGTGATGCACCAGAAATCCTTGCAATTCCTGTAGGGAATGCTGGTAACATCAGCGCTTACTGGAAAGGCTTCAAAGAATATAATGAGAAAAAAGGTACTCGTTTACCAAAAATGTTCGGCTTCGAAGCGGAAGGTGCTGCGGCAATCGTTCAAGGCGCACCAATCGCTAATCCTGAAACAATCGCAACAGCTATTCGTATCGGGAATCCAGCGAGCTGGAAACTAGCAGAAGCTGCACGTGATGAATCAAACGGTAAAATCGGTTCAGTTACAGATGAAGAAATCTTAAATGCTTATCGTCAAATCGCCGCAAAAGAGGGCGTATTTGCAGAGCCAGGCTCAGCCGCTTCAATTGCTGGTGTTATCCAATCTGTTGAAAACGGCTCAATTCCAAAAGGCAGCCAAGTCGTAGCAGTGCTGACTGGTAACGGCTTAAAAGACCCAGACACAGCAGTAAAAGCTTCTACAGTAGAAATGGTTTCACTTCCAAATGACGAAGATGAAATCCGTAAGTATATCGAGAGTGTACTGTAATATGGCAAAGACTTGGTCAATTACCGTACCTGGTAGTACAGCGAATCTAGGCCCTGGTTTTGACTCTATTGGTTTAGCACTTGGCCTTTATTTGAAACTAGAGGTGACGTTGCAAGATGAATGGGAATTTGAACATCATTCGGTGCATCTTCCTGAGAAATTCACTGTAGAAGAGCATCTTGTGTACACGGTCGCAAAGGAAGTTGCTGAACGCTTTGATGTCGAGCTACCGGGCTGTAAAATTGTTATGACAAGTGAATTACCACTTGCGCGTGGACTTGGTAGTTCAGCTTCTGCAATTGTTGCAGGAATTGAAGTAGCAAATCAAGTATGTGAGCTGAATTTAACACTTGAGCAAAAATATACATTAGCTTCTCGCATTGAGGGCCATCCAGACAATGCTTCTGCCTCTGTTTGTGGAGGTCTTACGATCGGTGCAAGCTTACCAAATGGTGATCTTGAGTTAATTCATACACAGGATGTTCAAGCAGCATTCGCTGTTTTCATTCCAAACGTAGAATTAAAAACAGCGGAGGCACGTAAAGTATTACCGGCTCAGTATGATAAAGCATACGCAGTTCATGCTAGCGCCAACGCCAATATGCTAACGGCTGCACTATTAACAAAGGATTATAAGCGCGCTGGTAAGTTTATGGAACATGATTTATTCCATGAACCATTCCGTGCAAACTTAATTCCAAATTACCATGAGATTCGTCAAACAGCGAAAGATGCAGGCGCCTACGGTACAGCGATTAGCGGTGCTGGTCCGACTGTGATTTCTCTGTTACCGATTGAAAAAGTAACAGCTTTCGTTGAAAAAATGAAGCCGCTATTCCCTACTTATGATATCCAGGCTGTTCGCGTGGATACAAAGGGTGTTCAAGTAGAAATTCATGAAACGATCAATTAAATTTTGAATTGACGACAGGTTGCTATGATGCAATTTGTCGTCTTTTTTATTTGTGCAAAATTTTTATAGTTGACTTTTCATTTCAGTTGTAACTATAATGGTTACATCAAATACATGTGGTGGTGAAAAACGATGGTGAACAGTCGTTTTGCCGTTGCAATTCATATTTTATCATTGATTGCTACTACTTCCGATAAAGCTCTTTTAACGTCAGATTTTATTGCTGGTAGCGTCAATACAAACCCTGTTGTGGTCCGCAGAATTAGCAGCCTTTTAAAAAAGGCAGGTTTAATTTCATCAAGGAAGGGAATTTCTGGTTATGAGCTTACTAAAAAACCTGAAGACATTTCCTTATATGATATTTACCGTGCTGTAGAAGAGCCTAAAGAATTATTCGCTATTCATCAGGCACCTAATCCAGCTTGCTCAGTTGGTAGACAAATCGGTACAACCTTAACGGATGTTTTCGGTTCAGTACAACAGGCGATGGAAAATGAATTGCGCTCGCAAACTTTACAGAGCATATTAGATCGCCTGAAATAATGCGATCTTTATTTTCACCCTACCTGTAACTGAAATGATTACAACTTATATTAGGAGGAATTTTATTATGAAAATCGGTGTTATTGGCGCAACAGGTAAAGCAGGAAACAAAATTTTAAAAGAGGCAAATAAACGTAACCATGATGTCACAGCAATCGTGCGTGATGCATCTAAATTAAAACAAAAAGATATTCCGGCAATCGTTGGCGATGTATTCGACTTAACAACAGAAGATGTAAAAGACTTTGATGTTGTCATCAATGCATTTGGCGCACCATTCGGTAAAGAAGAATTACACGTTACTGCTGGTCGTCATTTAATCGATATTTTCTCACCAATTGATACACGCTTAATCGTTGTTGGTGGTGCAGGTAGTCTCTATGTTGATGACGAGCAAACGACGAAATTAATCGATACACCTGAATTCCCGAAAGAATTCGTTCCAACAGCTGCTAATCAAGCTCAAAACTTAGAAGATTTAAAAGCATCTACTGTAAACTATACATTTGTCAGCCCTTCTGCTGTATTTGACCCAGACGGTAACCGTACAGGCAACTATATTTTAGGTACAGATAAATTATTAGTGAACAATGAGGGTGATAGCTATGTATCCTATGCAGACTTCGCTGTGGCACTTTTAGATGAGGTTGAAACACCAGCATTTGAAAAACAACGCTTTACAGTCGCATCAGATAAAGGCGTGTCAATTCCAAATCCTCTATAATTACTAGCGATCAACAGACAGGTTTAGCTAAAATAAATGAACAAATAAAAAAGGAATCGTGTTTTTGGCACGATTCCTTTTTTATTTAAGCTAGTAATAATAAACTTACAGCCATAACCGCCATACCGAGTACGACGCCATAAATCGATGTATGTGTCTCGTCATATTCGCGTGCAGCGGGTAATAATTCATCTAATGAAATAAAGACCATAATCCCTGCGACACCGGCAAAAATCACACCAAACATCGTATCTGTTAAAAATGGCATTAAAATTAAATAGGCAACAATTGCTCCTAATGGCTCTGATAAACCGGATAGGAAGGATAAATTAAAGGCGCGTTTGCGGTCCCCTGTCGCATAGTACAACGGTACAGCAACGGCAATCCCCTCTGGAATATTATGAATGGCAACGGCAATCGCGATTGCAAAGCCAAGTTGTGGATCTTCAAGCGCGGACATAAACGTCGCGATTCCTTCAGGGAAGTTATGAATCGCAATCGCTAGTGCTGTGAAGACACCCATCTTTTTAAGCTTCGTAAATTCTGCAGCAGATGGCTCACGCTGTAAATCCTCTACTTTTTTAACTTCATGCGGATTTTCTGCATTTGGGATCAATCGGTCAATTAATGCGATTAATAACATACCGCCAAAGAAGCCCATAACGGTATACGCATATCCCTGTGTCTCACCTACTGCAGCTGTTAATGAATCTTTTGCCTTCACAAAAATTTCTACAAGAGATACATAAATCATAACCCCTGCTGAAAAACCAAGGGCAAATGATAAAAATTTTGTATTTGTGCGAGACGTAAAAAACGCCACTAAACTACCTAATCCAGTCGCCAAACCTGCAAATAATGTTAATGCAAGGGCGTATAAAACGGCTGAATCCACTTTATCACCTCTTCTTATTAAACTTTATTGTTTTCAGTATACCAAAAAAGTTTCTTAAAGGAAACTTTAATTTATGCAGAATATGCATTAAATCCATAAAAATGATTCGTTGTTTTTATTTTTCAAAACGGCTTACAATAAAAGGACACCTGATTAAAGGAGTTTTTATATGGCCTATATACAAAAAGGAACGAAAGCATTTCGCAATGCCAACCTTGCATTATTCGCGGGAGCATTTAGTACGTATGCAAATCTTTATATGACACAGCCTATCTTACCTGCACTCTCCAAACAATTTGGTGTTTCACCAACGATTGCAAGTTTGTCGCTATCCTTAACGACGTTGACACTTGCGATTGCGATGCTTTTGACGGGTTCCTTATCAGAAGCATGGGGTCGAAAACCAATTATGACGTTTTCGATGATTGCGGTCGGTATTTTATCACTCGCCATTGGCTTCGCACCAAATTTTGAATCTTTACTCGTACTACGCGTCATTCAAGGAATCGTCTTTGCTGGACTTCCCGCAATTGCGATGGCGTATTTAGCAGAGGAAATGGAGCCGTCGAGCCTCGGTGCTGCGATGGGCTTATATATTAGTGGCAATTCCATCGGTGGCTTGTCGGGCCGAGTCATTATGGGCTCGATGACAGATGTATTTAACTGGCATATTGCGATGGTTTCCATTGGCGTTGTCAGTATTTTACTCGCTATCGCATTTTATTTTTTATTACCAAAATCACAACACTTTATTCCACAAAAACTTGCCTTTAAACCATTATTCAAATCGATGATGGCACATTTAAAAGACCGCGCATTACTCATGTTATTTGCGCTCGGCTTCTTATTAATGGGCGCGTTTGTCATCTTATATAACTATGTGGGCTTCCAATTAATCGAGCCACCGTATTCGCTTAGCCAAACGGTTGTCGGCTTTATATTTCTACTTTATTTAGTCGGGACTTTTAGCTCGACTTTTATGGGGAAACTTGCGGATTCACATGGCCGCTTTTCGATTATTTTAATTGCCTTTAGCCTAATGATTGCTGGCGCATTGCTAACATTAAACGGCTGGCTCATTATTAAAATTTTAGGCATTGCCCTTTTCACATTCGGTTTCTTCGGAGGGCATTCTATCGCAAGTGGCTGGGTTGGTGCACGTGCTACGCATGATAAGGCACAGGCATCCTCACTATATTTATTTTTCTATTATGTCGGTTCTAGCATTGGTGGTACAGTTGGTGGCTTATTTTTCACTGGCTTTGGCTGGAGTGGTGTCATCAGTATGATTATGGTGTTTTTACTAATCGGCATGCTCATTACTATCCTTTTAAATCGCTATACGACTAATTAAAAAAGAGGCTGGGACAAAACACGCCATTTTCCTTTTTTAGCGTTCGCAATGAAAAACCGGAACCGCGCCACAGCGCGATTCCGGTTTTTCTTATGCTCATAGGAGCGGTCGTTTTTACACGTATGTCTCAGCCTCTTTTTTTACGCTTTTTTTCTTGTGCGCATGTACCAATAAACAACGAGCATAAAGAACGCAAAGCCAAGTGACCAGCCGCCGAGTACATCACTCATAAAATGACGTGACCCTGCAACACGAGATAACCCCACAAGGAATGTGCCAAGCCCCGCAACAAAAAAGGCGATACGTTTTTTCGTCTTAGACATACCTGATGTAATTAAAAATGCGGTCGTCATCATATAGAGCATCGACAGCATCGAATGGCCTGACGGGAAACTGTATGATGTCAATTGATCCGGAATAATTGGACGTGGGCGTTCTATAAGAAATTTGAGCCCTTGGTTAATAATTGTGCCACCAATAAAAGTGAACAGCACGAATGTCATTTTGCGATAGCGTTTTTTCGCTATAAAATAGGCAACTAATATAACCCCGACTATAACAACAAACCAAGTCTCCCCTAGGTAATGAAAAAATTCTAAAAAGGAATTACCCCCAAATAGCTGCTCTCCAAAAGAATCGATATTTCGAATCGCTTCCGTATCAAGCGCAATCCAAATACTTATAAAAACAACTAAAGCGATAAACGCTAAAATATTATAAATAATCAATTTGATTCCTCCTTTATCCTATTGTCTAATTTTCAGAATTCATTGTAAACTAATAAAAAGGGGTGTTTAGGATGCATTATGATGTAATTGTGATAGGAGCAGGTTCAATGGGCATGGCTGCAGGCTATCAATTAGCGAAGGCCGGCAAGCATGTTTTAGTCATAGACCGCTATAACCCACCACATGACCAGGCGAGCCATCACGGCGAAACACGTATTATTCGCTATGCATATGGTGAAGGAGAAAACTATGTACCGCTACTACTTCGTGCGCGCGAATTATGGGCCGAGCTTGAAAAAGAAGTACATAAGAAATTACTCGTACAAGTTGGGACAATTAATGTGAGTCGTAAAGAGAGTACCTTTATGCAAAATGTCATCAAAAGTGCAGAGCAGTACGCATTACCACTCGAAATTCTTACGGCCGACCAAACGATGAAACGCTTCCCAGGCATGTATGTGCCAGAAGATTTCATTAGTTGCTTCGAGCCTACTGCTGGCTTTTTACGTGTGGAAGATTGTGTGCAAGCATATCGTGATCGAGCTGTTCATTATGGTGCTACAGTACTTGTCAATACACCAGTCGTACGCATTGTACCCCAGGAGCAGCACATAGAAGTGCACACCAAGTCGTCTGTCCACACCGCAAATCAAATTATTATTACAACGGGTGCTTGGGCAAAAGAAGTGCTACAAGAAGTAGACGTAGACTTACCGGTGACACCAACGCGTAAAACCTTTGCTTGGTACGAGGCAGATGACGCCCTTTACGGCAATGCGCATTATCCGACATTTGGCTATGAATTAGACGATGCCTTTTATTATGGCTTCCCTAGTGACAACGGTGCCGGCTTAAAGGTTGGCCGTCACGATGGCGGCGATGCACTAGATCCAAATGGTGTGCGTGAGGAATTTAATGATGCGGATGCAGCAGATTTAACACGCTTTTTAGATTATTATATGCCACAGCACGGACCGCTAAAATTCGGCAAAACATGTATGTATGCGATGACACCAGATGAAGATTTTATTATCGATCAGCATCCGGATGATGCAAGGATTCATATTGCTGCCGGATTTTCAGGCCATGGCTTTAAATTTGCCTCTGTTGTCGGTGAAATATTAAAGGACTTCGTTGTGAACGGGAAAAGTGACTTGAATTTAACCGACTTCTCCTTACAACGCTTCAAATAAAAAGAGGCTTGGGAATACTCCCAAGCCTCTTTTTTTTCATTCAAAATACAGAATGCCTAATGAAACTATAACATGGTTTCTCTAGTTGATAGAACGATAGAGATCGATAATATACTTATACAACAGTCATTTTTAGCGTTGCTTACCTATGCCACTAAGCAAGCAAATTACTCGAAATAACTATGATTAGAACATTTCATAAATGAGACAATTCTGCCTTCTAAAATTAAAATTACTCTTTTATTATGCACATGAAAAAATACGAAAGTCAATGATAATTGATAATGACTATCAATAGATACCTATAAAAAAGAAGCGCGGCATGTGCCACACTTCTTTGAAATTTTTTATTTAATTGTTCCCATTTTGCGAGAAATCCATGGGCTTAATACAAGCATGACAACGAATAATGCGATTGCTGCACCGCCAAGGTAACCGAAGTATTGTACTTCAGAAATTTTTGAGAACACTTTTGCGAACTGTGCGTTAAGTGCTTGTGCGACAGTACTTGTTAAGAACCATAGTGACATTGCTTGTGCAGCAAATGCTTCTGGCGCAAGTTTTGTTGTAGCTGATAAACCAACTGGTGACATTAATAACTCACCAATTACTACTAGGAAGAATGAAAGTACTAACCACCAAGGGCTTACTAACGCTGTACCACCTGAAGTAATCGCTGGAATAATCATGATTAAGAATGATGCCCCTGCAAATAATAATGAGAATGAGAATTTAACAGGAGTTGATGGACCTTTTTGACCCAATTTCATCCAAAGTGCTGCCATAATTGGTGCCATGATGATGATGAATAATGGGTTTAATGATTGGAAGAATGCTGGTGAAATATCGAATCCGCCGATTGAAAGGTCTGTACGCGTATCTGCATATGTAGCTAAGATTGTTGACCCTTGCTCTTGGATAACCCAGAACATTGTACCTGCAATGAATAATGGAATGTATGCAAGTAAATGAGATTTTTCTTCTGCTTTTGTTTTCTTCGATGTAAACATCCAAAGGAATACACTAATTGGTGCAAGAACACCGATAACAGTAAAGAAGTTAATTACGTTATTGATTGTAATTAAATCTAAGAAGTATGCAATAACAATTAAGATTGCCACAATAACTAATGTAACAACTGTTTTCTTAAGAATACTTTGTAACTCATGTGGCGCTAATGGGTTTGTTGGTTGCGCACCGGCAAGACCAAGATTTTTCTTTTCAGTAACTTTATACATAATCAAGCCGATTGCCATACCGATTGCGGCGATAGAGAAACCTGCGTGGTAGTTGAATTCTTTTTGAACAGCACCAACGATTAATGGTGATAGGAATGAACCTAAGTTGATACCCATGTAGAAAATACTGAAGCCTGAGTCACGACGAGGGTCATTAGTAGAATAAATATCCCCTACAACTGATGATACGTTTGGTTTTAATAAACCTGTACCTAAGATGATGAAGACCATTGAAACAAATAGGAATGTGATACCACCAGGGAGTGCTAAGCAAATATGACCTAGCATGATTAAAATACCACCCCAGAAAATGGTGCGTCTTGTTCCTAAAATACGGTCAGCGATCCATGCACCGATAATACCAGACATGTATACTAACGAACCATACATCGACATAATTGAAGCTGCTGTTGTTTTGTCGATTCCTAAACCACCGTTAGCAACGGTGTCGTACATAAAGTAAAGTAAAATTGCGCGCATACCGTAGTATGAGAAGCGCTCCCAGAATTCAGTGAAGAATAGGCTGAACAAACCTTTTGGATGTCCGAAGAAGCCTTTCTGAGGGACTGATTTGACAATCTCTTCTTTTGTTGCCATATAGATTTACCTCTTTCTCTTTGCAATATAAAAAATAATCTAACAATTCAAAACGTTTAGTTTGTGTCAGAAAAACGTATGTCCATTATACCTATACATTTTTATTATGTCAAAAATTATTATTATATAGAATTTTCTGATATATGATTGTATAATTCTAGCAAAAAAATGCTTAAAGTACGGAATTTTCTTTATTTTTCGGTATTTCTTAAATTAGCAGAATAATTTTGATATTTAAGTATTCTTTTCTAGAAAAACATTTGTATTTTTTGGAAGCGCCTATTCACCTTTACCAATTTCCTATTTCTAAAAAACTAGTGCATTAAAAAAAACGCCCTACCAATGGAGGAGGCGTTTTTTTTTGCGTTTAAATTAAATGAAAAAAGGTCGCATACGATTTACATCTGCTACTTTTAAATCGACTTTTAATACCGTACCTGCTTCGTCATAATCTGTTGATAAAATATTGGCATGTTCATTTAAATACGACACTAGATCTCCGCGGTCATATGGAATGCATACCGTATGGATTTCATAATCAGAGAAAATTTCTTTTTTAATCATCTCTAATAATTCATCTAGCCCTTGACCGTCTTTCGCAGATAAATAAATTTGATTTTGGTTTACATATGGATACGCAATATTTGCGCGGTCCGCTTTATTGTAAACAAAAATCGTTGGTACATCCCCGACACCTACATCAGATAAAGTATTGTTTGTAATTTCCACCATATACGCATTTTCAGCATTCGACGTATCGACTACATGTAACAGTAAATCCGCTTCACGTGCTTCCTCTAATGTTGAACGGAACGCTTTGACTAAATGGTGAGGCAGCTTACTAACAAAGCCGACCGTATCCGTTAATAGGAAGCGTTTATTATCTTCTAATTCAATTTGTCGTACTGACGTATCAAGCGTCGCAAACAACATATCTTTTTCAAATACTTGTTTTTCTTCGTCTGGATTTGTACGCGCAAGCAGTTGATTCATAATCGTTGATTTGCCGGCATTTGTATACCCAACAAGTGAGACGACTGGAATCGCATTTTTTTGACGCTTTTTACGCTGCGTTGAGCGCTGTGCTTGGATTTCATCTAATTCACGACGAATTTTAGAAATTTGTTTTTCGATTTTACGACGGTCGAGTTCAAGCTTTGTTTCACCTGACCCTTTATTTTGGAAACCGCCGCCTGTGCCACCACCTTGACGAGAAAGAGAGGCATTCATACCAACTAGGCGTGGCATTAAATATTGTAGCTGCGCAATCTCAACTTGTAGCTGCGCTTCACGCGTTTTCGCACGGCGCGCAAAAATATCAAGTACAAGTGTTGTACGGTCGATTACTTTTGCATCGATGTCATGCTCTAAATTGCGCAGCTGCGCTGGTGACAATTCATCATCGAAAATAATGACATTCGCATCAAGTGCATCATATAACTCACGAATTTCTAAAATTTTACCTGTTCCGACATAGTGAGATGGTGTGACACGCTCTAAATTTTGTGTAATCACACCGACTACCTCAACGTCTAATGCTTCCGCTAGATTGCCAAGTTCTTCTATTGAATAGTCGAAGTGTCGATCATTGCGGATATTGACACCGACTAATATTGCTCGTTCTTTGATGTTTTCTTCCATCAAAAGCACCCCCGTAACTTAAAAAAGGGAGAGCGACTAGCATGTCTGCTCCCCCTACAGATAAATTTATCGTAACATGCCTAATTGTCCTTGGCAATTTCAATCGCCTGCAAGCGCTCAACCGTATCTTTGCTTTGACGGAACTCAAACACCGTATTCCCAAGCTTTAACTGATTTCCTTTAATAGGTAATGACAGCAAGCGGGACCAATGCGTCATCTTACGATTCACATCTTGCACATCGAAAATACATTTTGTAATCGTTAGCTTTTCATTTTCCGGCTGAATCGTACCGTCCTCACGCAGCATCGCGTAGCGCTCATCATCTGCATTTTCCCATTGAATGAAAAATGGATATGGTAGCTTTTTATCGATTTTATGCTCAATAAACAGCATCTTCCATTTACGTACTACCCCGTTTTTCGTTTTACGCTCCGATTCTAAAAGCCCGCTCGTCCGATAGCCTAGCTTTTGAAAATAACGATTTTGTTCCTCTAAGTTTTCAGAGCGTAAGCACACAGAGCCAAAGCCTTCGCGAAATGCTAAATCGTTCATTAACTGCTGCGTGAGTGGATGTGTTGACGTCGTTGTAATGTCTTCGTTCTCTACTGCTAAATATTCGATATAGCTGTTTTTCGTATATAAAAGCGCATTATGCGTTCCCCATTGTAAATGTTGGCCACCTTCGACGGGATGAATACCTTCAACAGATACCTCTTGTGCAATTTCCGTCGGTGATTTTTTCGTAAAATATACAACATGATCTAATTCAAACATAACTTCATCCCTTTCAACGGCGTAATATCCTAAGTCCTTTTTATATTATCATAAAATTTAGATAATTAACGACCGAAACGGCATAATTTCATATTATTTCCATTTAAATAAAAAGAAATCAAGCAAATGCTTTGCCCGATTTCTTTTTCTAGTTAAGGAATCATAAACGATAAAACATTGCTTTGTAGAAATGTTAAAATGCAGACCATTAATAATAAAATAATGCTGTATTTAATTGTAAAGCGTAGTAATTCAGACTCTCTTCCCATCAAGCCTACTGCGGCGGCCGCTACTGCAATCGATTGTGGCGAAATCATTTTCCCTGTAACACCACCAGATGAATTCGCTGCAAGCGCTAGGACTGGATCCATGCCCACTGAATTTGCGGTTACTTGCTGAAGCTTCGCAAATAAGACGTTGGCAGATGTATCAGACCCCGTAATAAAGACGCCAATCCAGCCTAAAATTGGTGAGAAGAATGGGAATAATGCGCCAGTCTTTGCCAAAATAAGTCCTAGTGTCGTCGTCATGCCGGCAGCATTTACTACATAGGCATACGCAACAACTGCACAAATCGTAAGAAGTGGGTACTTGATTTCATTAGCAGTCTGCCCCAAAATAGCAAACCACTCTTTCCATGACACGTTGAAAATAAATTTTGTCACAATAGTTGCTAATAAAATCGCCGTCCCTGCAGCGCCTAGCACTTCTAACTTATACACTGCTGCAATCGGTACATTCGTCATACCATCAAGAATTTTTTCATGCACGAGCGGTACTTCTGGTGTAAATGTTAGCCATTGCCCTAACTTATTCATGACGGTAAGCGCTAGATTCGTTCCTTCATAATGTCCTGTTAAGGCAGATTTAATTGTCGGAATACCCCAAACAGAAATAAATGCTGTCAAAATAATAAATGGTGACCAGGCTTTAAAAATTTGACCACCTGTGTAAGATGTATTCTTTTGATTTATCGTCAATTGCTCATCTTTGAAACGATAAATCGTTTTAGGTTTCCAAAATTTCATAAAGATTGCAAGTGCGAGTAAAGACACAAGTGCCGATAAAACATCCGGTAATTCTGGTCCTAAAAAATTAGATGATAAAAATTGTGTTATCGCAAATGTGATACCTGATACTAAAATCGCTGGCAATACTTCCCATGTTTTTTTGAAGCCTACCATAATCCATACTAATAAGAACGGAATAAAAATAGATAATAACGGTAATTGACGTCCAACCATTTTCGAGATTTCAAGCGCTGGAATACCTGTAGGACCTTCCATCGCTGTAATCGGAATGCCAATCGCACCAAATGCAACTGGTGCTGTATTGGCAATCATACATAAACCTGCCGCATAAAGTGGATTAAAGCCTAAACCAACTAATAATGCTGCAGAAATTGCAACTGGTGCACCAAAGCCGGCCGCGCCTTCTAAAAATGCACCGAATGAGAAGGCCACTAATAACGCTTGAATACGACGGTCCTCTGTAATCGATAATACAGAATGGCGAATGATTTCAAATTGTCCTGTACGAACCGTTACATTGTACAAAAATACGGATGTTATAATAATCCAACCAATTGGTAATAAGCCATATACTGCACCTTGTGATGCAGCCATAATAGCTGTACCAACTGGCATCTTAAAGAATAGAATGGCTAATAATAATGCGACAATAAGTGTCGTCAATCCTGCAACATAACCTTTCATTTTTTTAAACATTAACGCCCAAATAAAGTAAATGATTGGAATGACGGCAATAAGTGCAGACCAACCAAGACTGTCCGCAACAGCCGTATAATTTTGTGTAAACATGTCTTCCCCCTAGAAATTATGTAATGTACTTATTAACACTCCCCAATGTGAATAAGTTAAAGTCATCAGATGACCTCATGTATTAAATTATATTTTCAATTTTCTTACAATTCAATAGATTTCTTTTTCAAATTAGCTTTTCCGCTATATGAAAGAGCATATCCATGTATAATAAAGCTATATCACTCTAGGGAGGCTCTGGAATGCAGTATCAAAAAATCCAGTCCAAAAAAATTTATGAAAAAGTAGCAGATGCACTTGAAACAAGTATTTTAGATGGCTCCTTGCAGCCAGGAGATCGTCTAGATTCCGTTGAAAAATTAGCACAAAATTTTTCTGTTAGTCGCTCTGCCGTTCGCGAAGCTCTTTCTGCATTAAAAGCAAAAGGACTTTTAGATATTCGTCAAGGGGAAGGGTCATTTGTAAATCATTTTGATGCATCGCAAATCATCTTTCCAATTACACAATCAATCCTTATGAAAAAAGAAGATGTTCAACATCTACTAGAAATGCGTCAAATTATTGAAGTCGGCTCTGCGGGGTCTGCAGCAATCCATCGTACAGATGAAGATATTTTAGCTCTTCAAGAAATTTTAAATACAATGAAGGAATCCCTTACACATAGTGGCTTTGGAGAAATGGATGATTTAGCTTTCCATGCTGCCGTCGCACAAGCATCACATAATCCCTTACTTACGACTTTTTTAAATCAAGTTTCAGAATTGATGCTCGAAACAATTCGTGATACACGAAAACTTTATCTTTATACAAAAAAAGAAACGCTTCAAACACTTTATGATGAGCATTTAATGATTTTTGAGGCCATTGTTGCACAGGATTTTTCAAAGGCTCAGCAAGCAATGAAAATTCATTTAGATAATGTGGAAGCGCTATTAGCAGAGGCTTTTCTATAATATTCTTAAAAGACATGATTTATTTCTTGGATTATGTCTTTTTTCTATACCTTTTTAAAGAAAAGCATTGACTATTGCCGCATACATGCTAGAATTCTTTATAGCTTCACCGCGTTGAAGCAAAAAAGTTTTAACAGGAGGCGCAACACAGCATGTTTCACTCAGATTCAGCCTTAAAACCAACATTTTTTGAGGCCTGTATTATTTTAATTCTTATGATTGCAATCATGGCCGTTTCATTATTAGGCTTTGGTGCAAATCCACATATTCCCGTTCTTTTCGTCATCATTATGCTGCTTTGCTATGGTGCCTTTAAAAAAGTAGCATATCGCACGATGGAACAAGGATTAGTCGACGGTGCTAAATCGGGTTTAGCCGCGATTTTTATTTTCTTTTTTATTGGTATCTTAATTAGCACATTTATGATGAGCGGTACGATTCCAACGATGATCTACTATGGCTTCGAATTGATTTCTGGTCAATTTTTCTATGCGATTGTCTTCATCGTCGCATGTATTATTGGCGTCGCTGTCGGGAGCTCGCTCACAACGACGGCAACAATTGGTGTTGCCTTTATTGGCATGGCTCATGCGATGGATTTATCGCTAGCGATTACAGCTGGTGCTATCGTATCCGGTGCATTTTTCGGTGATAAAATGTCCCCTCTTTCAGATACAACAAACTTAGCGTCATCAATTATGAATGTTGACCTATTTGAACATATTAAAAATATGGCGTGGACAACGGTTCCTGCCTTCGTTATTTCATTCATTATTTACGGTGTATTATCTCCATCAGGCAAAGAACTAGCAAACTCAGGTGTTGGTGAATTTCAGCAAGCACTCATTGCGACCGATTTAATTCACTTGTATACACTACTTCCTGTCGTATTATTAGTTGTCTTTGCGCTCAAAAAAATACCAGCAATTCCGACACTTATTATCGGTTCCGTATTTGCCATTGCATTATCCTACTTCCACCACACATACAGCGGTAGCCAAGTGCTGACGATGTTATTTGAGGGCTATAAATCAACGACGGGTGTTAAAGAAATTGATTCCCTTTTAACACGTGGTGGTATTAGTAGCATGTTCTTTACAATTAGCTTAGTGATTTTAGCGCTTGGTATGGGTGGCTTATTATTTAAGCTCGGTATCATTCAAGTCGTTCTACAAAAAATTGAGCATCTCTTTAAAACTGTTGGCTCAACGATTACTGGGGCTGCGGCAACCGCAATCGGCGTAAACGTCTTTATCGGTGAACAATATTTATCGATTTTACTGCCAGCTGAAACATTCCAAAAGCAGTTTGAAAAAGTAGGTCTCGCTTCTAAAAACTTAGCGCGTACCGTTGAAGATGCAGGTACGGTCGTCAATCCGTTAATTCCTTGGAGTGTTTGTGGTATTTTCATCACAACAGTTTTAGGTGTTAGCACACTTGAATACGCACCATTCGCGTTATTCTGTATCCTGTCTCCTATCCTCACAATTCTTTTTGGATGGACAGGCAAAACATTAACGTACTTAAAGAAATAATTAGGCGGAGGCTTCGGAATCAACGAAGCCTCTTTTTTTATGCTACACTAATGCGTATCGGATAATTTACGGGAGGATTTTTACATGGAATTCCAAGAAATGAAGCAGGCGCTAATCGAGCGTCTTTTAAATAAAAAGCTTGTCAGTGCGACAATTAGCCAGCCACGTATGAAATCAAATGAAGTAAAGCGTGTGAAATTAAAACCTATCGAATTAAAGGGTACTTACCATATTCAGCTAGAATATCAGTACGAACGTATTTTAAAACACGACAATATCGAGCTCCATTTAATAGAAGCAAAAATTGATGAATTATTTGAGGATTTCCGTCAATTCCAAGGAGACTTCGAAACAGAAAGTGTGCAAGTACAGCTTTCTAAAAAGAATAAAGTACTTATTAAAACTACAGCCAATGCGACGGCGAAAAAAGCCAATCTTTCACATAATCGCAAAAAGAATTATTTATTGGACCCAGAAACACCGTATCCATTTTTAATTCGTTTAGGTGTACAATCGCCTGAAGGAAAAGTGAAAAAGCAAAAATATGATAAATTTAAACAAATTAATCGCTTCATCGAATTTATTCATGATTCACTAGAATACTTACCAAAAGACCGCACAATTCGTATTTTAGATTTTGGCTCTGGTAAATCGTATTTAACATTTGCGCTATATCACTACTTAAAAGTTGAGCAAGGATTAGATATTCGCGTGACGGGTCTTGATTTGAAAAAAGAGGTTATCGAGGAATGTGCGCAAATCGCCGCGGACTTACAGTATGATTCACTAGAATTTTTAGTTGGTGATATTAATGATTACAATGATGAATCAAGCGTTGATATGGTCGTCACACTTCATGCTTGTGACGTAGCGACGGATATGGCATTATCACGTGCCGTAAAATGGGGTGCAAAAGTTATTTTAAGCGTTCCTTGCTGTCAGCATGAGCTGAATAACCAAATCAACAGCTCACCGCTTGATATTATGCTACAGCATGGCTTAATTAAAGAACGCTTCTCCGCCCTTGCAACGGACTCGATTCGTGCAGAGATTTTAAGCTTAGTTGGCTATGATGCACAGCTGATGGAATTTATCGATATGTCGCATACCCCAAAGAACATCTTGATTCGGGCGTACTATACCGGCAAAAAGCCATCTGACGAGCAATTAGCGCGCTATCATGCGTTTACAAATTTCTTATCTGCTACACCATTTTTAGAAAAGGAATTACATCATTTATTCTAATACACAAGGGAAAGTGCTCGTAAAAACGGGCACTTTCTCTTTTTTGTATGTAGGCGATTATTTTACGATAAATTAAAGCATTTCTGCTTAAAAATGCGATACAATTTATTGGCAATATTACATTGGGTTGTAGTAAAATAGCACTTTTGTTTAAAATTCTATTGACTTATCATTGATAATGATTATCATTGTCTTAGCAGTATATAGAAAAACTCACTTAGGGAAAGAAGGATTTTATACAATGAAAGCAAAATCATTATTAGCAATTTTAGTAGCAGGCGGTGTCGTTATGGGTGGATGCGGTAACTCAGACGATACAAAAAAATCTGATACAAAAACAGAACAAACAGCAACAGATACAAAAGAAGTTTCACTTGATGCAGAAACAAAAGCATACAAAGAATTTGCTTTAGACCAACTGGACCAATTCACAAAAGCAACAGAAGAATTTGTGACAGCATTTAAAGATGGCGATATGGATAAAGCAAAAGAACTTTACCCTACAGCTCGTATGTTCTTTGAACGTTCTGAACCAATCGCTGAAAGCTTTGGCGATCTTGACCCAGCAATCGATGCTCGTTTAGCTGACTTAGAAGCGGAAGGTCAAACGAAAGATGACTGGACTGGTTACCACAAATTAGAGTACGCACTATGGGAAGATGGTAAAACAAAAGGGTACGAAGAAGTAGCTGATAAATTACTAGCTGACACAAAAGAATTACGTGCGCGCGTAGAAACAGTTGAAGTAACACCTGACATGATGATCAATGGTGCTGTTGACTTATTAAACGAAGTATCAACTTCTAAAATTTCAGGTGAAGAAGACATCTTCTCTCATACAGACCTTTATGACTTCAAAGCAAACATTGAAGGTGCTGAAAAAATCTTCGAAATCCTAGAACCAAAAATCAAAGAAAAAGATGCAGCTTTAGCTGAAAACTTAACAGATAAATTCAAAAACGTGAATGATTTATTAGCAAACTATGAAACAAAAGATGGTGGCTATGTGTCTTATACTAAGTTAACAGACAAAGATACAAAAGCTTTAGCTGATGCAATTAACCAATTAGGTGAACCATTAAGCCAAATGGGTACAATCTTAGAGTAATTTTGGAGTGATGAAACATGACTGAATCAAATAAAGAGACCTTTATGGATAAGAAGCTCTCTCGTCGACGAATGCTAAAAATGACTGGCGCTGGCGCTGCTGGTGTAGCCATTGGAGCATCTGGATTAGGTGGCGTATTAAAAGCGTTCGGAGTGCCAGATTTTTTAGAAGATGACACTTCTGTAGAAAATAAAGTAAATTTTTATGGGAAGCATCAATCAGGTATTGCGACAGAAATACAAACACATGTCTATTTTGCCTCTTTATCTGTTTTAGTTAAATCCAAAGCGGAGCTACAAGAGCTCTTTAAAATGTGGACCCCTATGGCAGTAAGCCTTATGAATGGCAAGCCAATCGGAGAAACAAAAAATAGTTACGTACCGCCTGTTGATACAGGGGAAGCAATCGGTGTCGATGCAAAAAATTTATCGATTACCTTTGGTGTCGGGCCGTCCCTATTTAAAAATAAAAGTCTTGGCTTGAGTCATCTCAAACCAAAAGAATTAAATGACTTACCTCACTTCCCTAAAGATCAGCTTGAAGAAGCTTATACAGGTGGCGATCTTTGTATCCAAGCCTGTGCGGATGACCCACAAATCGCTTTCCATGCCGTACGTAATTTAGTACGTGCAGCGAGTGGCAAAGTATCGATTAAGTGGACACAAGCGGGCTTCAATTCAATTCCTGTCAACAAAGAAGGAAAACGTGAAACACCACGTAATTTATTTGCCTTTAAAGATGGTACGGAAAATCCACGTAGTGAAAAAGCAATGAATGACGTTGTTTGGGTCCAAAAGGGAGAGTCAAAACCTTGGATGACAAATGGCTCGTACTTAGTTGTACGTCGCATTCAAATGCATTTAGAAACTTGGGATCGTACATCATTACAAGCGCAGGAGGATACATTTGGCCGCTACCGTTATAACGGTGCGCCTTACGGGAAAGAAAATGAATTTGATGCTGTGGACGAGGACCGTAAAGACGAAAATGGCAATTATGTATTGCCTGAAACGTCTCATGTCTTCTTAGCACGTCAAGTAAAGGCTCGTATTATGCGCCGTGCCTTTTCATACTCATCTGGGGTGATAGACCATACAGGTGCGTATGATGCCGGTTTACTATTTATCTCATTCCAGAAAAATCCGCAACAATTTACGGATATTCAAAATGCGCTTGGTCGCTTAGATAAAATGAATGAATACATTACCCATCGAGGCAGCGGTGTTTTCGCTTGCTTCCCTGGCATTAAAAAAGGGAGTTATATAGGTGAAGCACTTTTTAACGCGTAGCAGTCAGTTTATGATTATCGCGCTGCTAGTAATGTTGACGATTCTTCGCCCAATGCCACAAGCACTGGCGGCGGATTCATCATCTTACAGCGGCCTGTACATTTCAATTAGTGACGCTATTATGGATATTCGTAATGGTGAAGGAAATGATGCTGAAAAAGCATTGAAGGAATTTGATCAAGCATGGCAACAAAAAGAAGTAGCAGATGACCATGCAGCAGAGAAAAAAGCGGTTGATGCAGCATATGACAAAGCTTTTTCTGAAAAAGATAAAGATGCGCGTCTAGCAGCACTTACTGAATTATCAAAAGCACTTACTACTTTAGAAAAAGCAGAAAATCCAGTTGATGAAAAGAAAGAACGTAAACAGTTCATGACGACAATCACACCGGCTTTAACTAACTTAGAAAAAGCGATTAACAGTGGTGACCTTGATAAAATCAATGAACAATATAAAACGTTCAATAGCTTTTGGAATTTAAAAGAAAAGCCTGTACGTGAATTTGACATGGGTGCCTACGGTCAAATCGAAACACAAATGTCCTTCATACGTATGGAGCTTGCTAATGACGAGCCAAATGTTGAATCATTAAAAGATACATTTAAAACATTAAAACAAAGCATTACTGATTTTGGAGACAATAAGAAAGTTGGCGCTGTCAAAAAAGGCTACACACTTCAAACGCTCGTTGATTTAATTGATGATGCAACGGGCTCAATTGATGATGCGGAGTACGAAAAGGCATCTGCGAGTGTAAAAAAATTCATTACAACATGGCCAAATGTCGAAAGTGACATTAGTACACGTAATGGTTCTCTTTATACATCAATTGAGAGTGACATGCCGATTATCGCTAGTAACTTACTAAAAGATGCGAGCGATAAAGACAAGCTAAAAAAGCAATTAACAGATTTCAAAAAAGAAATTCAATTATTACAAGATGATGATGGTTATACGTTCTGGGATTCTGCGTTAATCCTTCTTCGTGAAGGTTTAGAAGCTATTTTAATTATCATGGCCTTAGTAGCTTTCCTTAAAAAATCAGAGCAAACACATATGACCAAATACATTTACTATGGTGCTGCTGGCGGTATTGGTGTGAGTGCGGTGATGGCGATTTTCATGTCGGTATTCTTCAACTCAGATTCAATGAATTCAAGCCGTGAGCTTATCGAAGGGTATGTCGGTCTCATTGCTGCGGCAATGATGATTGGTGTCGGTGTCTGGCTTCATAGTAAGTCGAATATTAAAGCGTGGAATGCCTATATTGCGAAGCAAATGAATCATGCGATGTCTCGCGGTTCTGTGTGGGCAATGGCCTTAATCAGTTTCCTTTCTGTCTTCCGCGAGGGTGCGGAAACACTGATTTTCTACGCAGGAATTGCACCGAAAATGGAAACAAGCCAATTTGCATTAGGGATTGTCATTGCGATTGTTATTTTAGCAATCGTCGCCTTCTTAATTGTCAAAGTGAGCGCACGTATTCCTATTCATCGTTTCTTCGCTGTCGCGACCATTTTAATTTACTTATTAGCGTTTAAAATTATCGGTGTCTCAACACATAAACTGCAATTAATGGGCGATATCCCAACGAATGTAGTCGATAATCTACCGGTAATCGCGAGCATTGGCTTCTACCCAACTGTCGAAACAATGATTGGACAAGGTATTTTAGTTGTCTTAATCATCGCAACGATTATTTGGAAGCGCCGAAACGAAAAAAACGCATAAATTTAATAGATTCCTAAAGAAAAGAAGAGGCTGGGACAAAACACGTCATTTTCCTTTTTTTAGCGTTCGCAACGAAAAACCGGAACCGCGCCACAGCGCGATTCCGGTTTTTCTTATGCTCCTATGAGAGGGGATTTCTACACGTATGTCAAAGCCTCTTCTTTTTTTATTTAAATTGCTTTAATTGCTGTAAGACACCGGTTGTTGTTGTTTCAACATCTCGAATGACTTGCTGTAAGCGGTCCACCACTTGCTGCTGCGTTAATGCCGCATCACTCGTTTCATTCGTAAAGTCTGCTGTAGCACGTAATCGCTCATTCATTTCATTCATCGAAGCGAGTACTTCCTCTGAAGCGGCTGACATCTCTTCAATAACAGCTGACTCTTCTTGAATGCTTGCATTGACCTCCACAACGGTCGTATTAATCGCGCGTAGTTGGCCACCAATCGAAGCAACAGCTTCATTGCCTGCAAGCATTTGCGCTTTACTATCCGCAATTTGTGCATGTGTACGCTCAGACACTGTCTCGAAGCCTTTTAATTCATTTAAAATATCATGTGCGGCTTTTCCTGACGATTCTGCGAGCTTACGAACTTCATTTGCCACCACTGCAAAGCCTTTCCCTGCTTCACCAGCGCGTGCCGCCTCAATGGCCGCATTCAGCGCTAATAAATTTGTCTGATCGGCAATTTTCGTAATGATTTTCACCATATCCTGCACGCTCGCAAATTTCGTCGTCATCTCTTCTACATTCGTCGCAGTCTGCATCACCGTCGATTCAACGTGTTGCATTTGCGTCACGACCTGCTCCGTCTGCTTTACCCCTTCGCTTACGAGGTTCGTCATATCATTTGAGGCACTCGCAACATCAGATGTCATATCGGCCATACGCTGAATGCCAACTGTCATTTCATCCATTGCAATGATGACTTCTCCGTTGCTCTCTGCCTGTTGAGTACTTTGCTGCGCCACTTGTGCTACATTCGTTGTAATTTGGTTATTCGATTGCTCAAATTTTTGTGAAGAGCCTGTAAGCTTCTCCGTTATTTGCTGTAACTCGTCTGCACGCTTTTGGAATGTTTCAAACGTTTGTTTAAGCGATGTTAAAGACGTACCGAAATGCGTAGCGAATGTCGCAATTTCTGTTTTACCCTTCATCTCCATGTCTTTCACAATCGTCTCGCCTGCTGTTAAATCTCCCTCAGCCATTTTGCTTGCCGCCTGATTTAGCACTTGTAGTGGCTTCAATTGGCGATTAACATACAAGTACATGCATAGACCTGCTAGAATTATTAAAATAATGAAGAAAATTGCGACACCTGGTAGCACACTCCAAAATGTATTTTTTTGTACAGCTGTTACTTGGTCTGCATCAATATCGACACCTAAATAAGCAATTGTTTTGCCGGCATCATTTTTAATTGGAACAGTACCTGATACATACTGTCCAAACGAGCTTTCTAAAATACTTGATGTATAACTTCCTTTTTTATCGACCTTTTTTAAATCATTTACCGTTGTTGAGGCGGAGGTTGTTTGGATTTTCCCCACATCTTCTGCCTTAGCATCACGAGGTTGGCCGTCTACTAAAAATTGAACTTCATCCTTTTGTGGTACTGCAAATGTGTACGCATATAGCACATTTTTTTGTTCGCGTAATTCATTTAGTTCTTCACGTAATGTCCAATACGTATCATTTTCAGTAGGATTTTTTGTGAGTGTTTCATAACTTGAAGCATCTACTTTTTCAGCTAAATCTTGTGCAATTGATACAGCATTTTGCGCAGCTGATTTTTCAGCTACTTTTTTCGCTGTGTAATCGATTGTTAGCACAAAGAAGATTAGTAAAAAGCCAAATACAAGTGTAAGCATTGTCATAATCTTCGTGCTCAGTTTTCCTTGTTTCATTTGTATTCTCCCCTATGTATCTAAAGTAAATGAAAAATGTTACATGAATCTACTTTAGTATAGCAGAGCACAAAAAATATGTCTAAATACTCAGTTATTTTTTATTAAAAAGACTTTTTACATAGGTCCTACATAATGATTTACATAAAATGTAATATTTTTTCTAAAAAAACGCACAAAAAAGAGGCTGGTTTATACCAAGCCTCTTTTCGTAGAGCTTACTAGAATTTGATCATTTTTGAAGGAACAACCCATTCGTCGAATTGTTCTTCTGTTAATAAACCAGATTTTAGTGCGCCTTCTTTTAATGTTAAGCCTTCTTTATGTGCTAGTTTTGCGATTTTCGCAGCGTTTTCATAACCGATGTATGGGTTAAGTGCTGTAACTAACATTAAAGAGTTGTTTAAGAAGTGTTCTAATTTATCTTCATTTGCAGTGATACCAGCTAGACAGTGTTCGTCGAAGCTACGTACAACATCAGCTAATAATTCAACTGATTGCATGAAGTTGTGAAGGATAACTGGTTTGAATACGTTTAATTCAAAGTTACCTTGTGATGCAGCAAAGCCGATTGTTGTATCGTTACCCATAACTTGAACAGCAACCATAGTTACTGCTTCACATTGTGTAGGGTTTACTTTACCTGGCATGATTGATGAACCTGGTTCGTTTTCTGGAATTGAAATTTCACCGAAACCAGAACGAGGACCAGAAGCTAACCAACGTACATCATTGGCGATTTTCATTAAGTCAGCTGCTAATGCTTTTAGCGCACCATGTGTTGTTGTAATTTGGTCATGTGATGTTAATGCATGGAATTTATTTGGTGATGGAACGAAGTCTAAGCCTGTTTCTTTAGAGATTTCAGCGACAACTTTCTCGTCAAAACCGTCTGGTGTGTTAAGACCTGTACCTACTGCAGTACCACCGATTGCAAGTTCACGCATGTTTAATGCTGCTTCTTTAATCATTTTTTCAGAAGCTTCGATCATGTATAACCAACCGCTGATTTCTTGACCTAAAGTAAGTGGTGTTGCATCTTGTAAATGCGTACGACCGATTTTGATTAGGTTCATGAATTCTTCTGATTTCGCTTTAAGTGTCGCTTTAATTTGTTCTAATGCAGGAACAAGATTGCGTTCTACAGCGATTGAAGTTGCGATGTGCATAGCTGTTGGGAATGAGTCATTTGAAGATTGAGATTTGTTTACATCATCATTTGGGTGAAGACGTTCTTCAGAACCTTTTGCTTCAAGGTATTCATTACCAATATGAGCGATTACTTCATTCACGTTCATGTTTGTTTGAGTACCAGAACCTGTTTGGTAAATTACTAGTGGGAATTGATCGTCCCATTTTCCTTCTACGATTTCGTCTGCAGCGTGCGCAATAGCTTCTGCTTTTACTGATGATAGTGTACCTAATTCAACACAAACTTTTGCTACTGATTTCTTTAAGATTGCATAACCATGAATGAAATCGATTGGCATATGATCAGACCCAATACGGAAGTTTTGTGTACTACGTTGAGTTTGAGCACCCCATTTTTTGTCTGCAGGTACTTTAATTTCTCCCATAGAGTCATGTTCGATACGGTATTCCAAGACATTCATCTCCATTTCGTTTTTATAAAATTTAAAATTCATTCTTTCCACTATAATGATAGCGTTTCTCAATGAAAATGTCTTTAAAAGTGGATTATTTCCTTCTAAAAGTTGCTCGAAACAGTCAACTATTCACTTTTTTGCGTTTTTTAATAAAAATTTCTGTAATTTGTCACATTTTATGATTATATTTACGTCTTTATGAAAAAAGAAATTTCCGGGTGTTTAAAAGGCTCTGTCAAGTTAATTTTTTGTAAATGAAATGCCCGCTCAATCCTATATTTTCTACAAAATACTGTGTTATTCACTTATTAATTAGTCGTTTTTACTCGATAATTGTCGAAATCGATTGTTACACGATTGTAAATTTTGCGTAATTTTATGTAAATTGAATATGGTTTTTTCGGCTAATTTGTTATTATAGGAAGTGCGTTTAAAATGAATACGCGGTTTATTATTTAGGAGGACTTACATGTTTAGCTCAAAAAAACCCGACCCGTTCTTCAATGCCCTTTACGATATTGCAGTTAACTGCAACAAAGCGGCTCACTATGCAGAAGAATTTAAAATTACAAGCATTGCTGACTTAAAAGAGCTTAGCGTTACATTAAAAAAATATGAAACAGATGGTGACACATTAATTCACAATCTGATTCAAATGTTAAACAAATCATTTATGACACCAATCGAACGTGAAGACATCTTAGAATTAGCTGTCCGCATGGATGATATTTTAGATGGTATCGAGGGCTGTATCGCTCACTTTGAAATGTTCTCATTAACAGAAGTGGATGACTATATGCGCGATTTCTTAAAATATATCGTCTTAAGTTCAGATGAAATCATGAAAGCGATGACGCACTTAACAAATAAAAAACTTGTGAATATGCGCGAACATGCCATTCTAATTAAAGATTATGAACGTAAATGTGATGAAGTATTACGTACGTCAATTAAACAATTATTCTTACATGAACAAGATCCAATTCGTATCATCCAGTTCAAAGACATTTATGAGCAACTTGAAGAAGTAGCGGATTACTGTCAAAACGTTGCGAATTCAATGGATACTATTATTATGCGAAACGCGTAGGAGCTATCAAAATGGAGAGTATAATTATTCTGACCGTTTTAGTCGTTTTCTTTGCTTTAGCATTCGACTTTATTAACGGATTTCACGATACGGCAAACGCGATTGCTACAGCCGTATCCACTCGTGCATTACCACCTCGTGTTGCTGTGTTAATGGCCGCTACGATGAACTTCATCGGTGCCATTACCTTCACAGGTGTTGCCCAAGCTTTAGCGAAAGATATCGTCGATCCATTTGCACTTGAAAATGGTGTAGTTATTATTTTGGCGGCGTTAATTTCAGCGATTATTTGGAACTTAGCTACATGGTATTTTGGTATTCCTTCAAGCTCTTCTCACGCATTAATCGGTTCTCTAGCTGGTGCTGCTGCAATGGCAGCCGGCTTCAGTGCCATTAACTGGGAAGGCTTTACAAAAATTATTAAAGCGTTAATCTTATCTCCATTTATCGCGATTGTTATTGGTTTCTTAATGATGACATTATTCAAAGTCATTTTCTCTGGCTTTAGTCTCTACAAAACAAATAATGGTTTCCGTAAAGTACAAATCTTTACTGCAGCTGTTCAATCGTTTACACATGGTACAAATGATGCGCAAAAATCAATGGGTATTATCACAATGGCATTGATGGCTGGTGGCCTACTTGGTCAAGGTTCTGAAATTCCATTATGGGTGCGTATTTCATGTGCGCTTGCAATGGGTCTTGGTACATCTGTTGGTGGTTATAAAATCATTAAAACAGTCGGTAGTAAAATTATGAAAATTCGTCCTGTTAATGGTGTAGCAGCAGATATGTCTTCTGCTTTAATCATCTTTGGGGCAACGCAACTTCACTTACCTGTTTCAACAACTCATGTTATTTCTTCAGCAATCATGGGTGTTGGTGCAGCTCAAAATGCAAAAGGAGTAAAATGGGGTGTCGCACGTAATATCGTTATTACATGGGTCATTACGTTACCACTTGCAGGTCTAATGGGTGGCGGGATTTTCTTATTGCTTAATTTATTCTTATAATGAACCGCAACGAAGCTGGTGCTTGCCAGCTTCTTTTTTTATGGTGCTAACACATAAAACGTAGACTTTCTTTCAGTTGAATTTGACGGACGCTTTCCTGAGGCATGGCGGAAGCCTCCTCGCTCGCAGGCTCACTGCGGGGTCTTCCGCTCATGCTATTCCTCTAGGAGTCGCCGTCAAATTCTTGGTTCATCCTCTTTCTTAGGTGTACAGCTAGCGTTTAACTTTGCCCATTAAAAAAACACTTTCAAAGATGTACCGTTGAAAGTGTCGATTTGTGTTATTTAAAATTTTTATTATACCAAGCCTTCGCATCATTCACTTCATCCATCGTTAATTGATGACCGTGCTGATGCCAAAAGACATCGACTGTGGCGCCGTGCTGCTCAAGATATTTTTGTAGGCCTGTTGAATGTTCTACAGGTGTCATCTGGTCATTTTCACCAGCACCAATCCATACGTTTAAGCCTGTTAAATCCGGAATCTCTACATCCTCACGTGGAATCATCGGATGGTGTAAGATCGCACCCTTCACAATATTCCCCACTTCAAAGAATAAGTTCGCCGCGATATTCGCACCATTTGAATAGCCAACCACAATGACATTATCGCGGTCAAAGCCATACTGCGCCGCCGCTTCATCAATGAATGCCGCAAGCTCCTTCGTACGCTCCGATAAGTTATCTAGATCAAACACACCCATGCCTAGACGACGGAAGAATCGTGGCATACCGTTTTCCACTTCACTTCCGCGCACACCAAGCAGTGATGCCTCGCTATCGTATTCACGTCCAAGTCCTAATAAATCTTGTTCATTCCCGCCTGTGCCATGTAGTAATAAAAATGTCGGTGCTGCGTCATTTGTTCCTTTTACAAAAACATGTTCCAATATATCCGCCTCCATTTATCTTGAATTCGAGATAATTATAAAATAAAAAAACAGAAGAGTCAAAAGTTAACTCTTCTGCTCCTGCTTACTTCTCTTTTTTAAAGCCTTCTGCAGCTAAATATTCTTCTGCATCCTCACGTGTACCAAAGCTTTCTTCTAAGTTAAAGCCATGTGATACATTCCAGAATGCGCCGTCGAATGATAGTAATAATTGATCGCCTGAGCGATTGCGGAATGTTTCCTCAATCGTTACCTCCTCTACAACATCATCTACTTCTGTTAAATACGTGATTGAATCTTCAATAGCATCGCGTAGCTCTTGTTCAGAGAAATCACGAATATTCACAAGACCGCGGTCGTCTGCTTTATACGCTAATAAATCGCCAACGTATACGAAGCCATTGCCGTTTGGATGTAATTTTTCAACAACGATTTTCTTTTCATATTGGCTTCCTGGATAATGGTAATTTAATCGATTCATTGAAATCGGTTTTGCGACAAGCTCATCGAATGAGTCGATAATGGCCTTTTTTTCTTCAAATGATAACATTTTTTTCGCTCCCTAGTTTGGACTTAAATTTAGTATACAAGAAAAAAAGCCGTCCTCCTAGTGGACAGCTCTTTTTCATCATATATCTTCTTTCGCGTAGCTTCTAATTTTTTTACGACGATTATAAATGCTAATCACAATCACCTTAATGACCGCATAGATTGGCACACCGAGTAAAATACCAACGAAACCGGCAATATTACCCGCTGCTAAAATAACCGTAATAACTGTCAGTGGATGCACATCAAGTGATTTACTCATGACATTTGGCGTCACAAAGTTACTATCAATTTGGTTTACGACTAATGTAATCACACATACCCAAAGTGCTTGCATCGGATCATTTACAAGTCCAATGAAGAACGCTGGTAAAAAGGCTAGCCATGGTCCGATAAACGGTACCATATTTAAAAAGAATGCCAGTATACATAATAATAACGCGTAATCTAAGCCAATAATGCTGTAGCCGATAAACATCAATGTTGCTAAAATCGCGCTAACGAGCATTTGACCTTGCACATAACCACGCAATACATCATTCACATCTTCTAATGTTTCCTTCATCCATTCACGTGTTTCCCCTGAGAAGATGCCATATACTTTTGGACGGAATTTTTCGTGGTCCTTCAACATAAAAATATAGAAGAACGGAATTAAAATTAAGAGTAATGCGCCGTTAATTAAAGCACTAATGAAATCAACGACAAACTTACTCGTAAATACAGCAACATCTTGTAGAGAAGCTAAGAAGTCATTAATAGCTTTCGTCACTTGGTCTGGGAAATTTTCACGATTTTTCAAGACGTAATTTACCTTGTCCTCAATCTCATTAAATAACCACGGAATGTTTTGAATTAGCAATGTGATCTGCTTCGTTAAGTACGGTGCTACCCACGAGACAGCCGCAAAAACAACTGCAGCTAACACGAAAATAATCGCTAAAATACTGCCCCATCGTGGGAATTTAAATTTCTTTTCAAGTAAACGTTGTAGCGGCTCGGTAATGTAGAATAAAATCCCACCCGCTAAAAGCGGTACGAAAATCGCGCCTAAAATAATACCAATCGGCTTAAATAAATGGTCGATTTCCAAGAAAAATTTAACGATTAAAATCGCAATAAGCACGCCGATGCCTAGCTGAAACCAGCGCTTATTTAGCATGTGTCCACTTCCTTTTCTGTCATTTTTTTAAGTATACCAAAAGATTTCCAAAAACCACGCGTAATTACTGTATACAAAAAAACAGGGACTCAAATGAATCCCTGTTTTTTATCATTTAAAGCGCTGTATCGTCTACACCATCTAAATACGCACGAATTGCTATCATCACATCTTCTAAACAGCCATCTTCAAATGGTGATACAAGATTTGCTTCTGCAACAAGTTTTGTGAATGATTTTGATCCACCTTGGCGACATAAATGAAGATAATCTTTCCACGCATCTGCATGGTTTTCACGGTCACGTTTCCAGAATTGGAACGCACACACCTGAGCCAATGTGTAGTCAATATAATAAAACGGACTATTATAAATATGTTGCTGACGTTGCCAGAAACCGCCACGCTCTAAATAGTCATAGCCATCGTAGTCACGATGTGGTAAATAAATCTCTTCGATTTTTTTCCACGCTGCTTTACGCTCAGCTGGTGTCATTTCTGGATTTTCATACACAACATGCTGGAATTCATCGACAGCAACACCATATGGTAAGAATAATAGTGCTTCACTTAAATGTGAGAATTTATATTTCTCAACATCTTCTTTGAAGAATAACTCCATCCAAGGCCATGTGAAAAATTCCATACTCATTGAATGGATTTCACATGACTCATAGGTTGGCCATAAATATTCCGGAATGCCGATGTTACGACTAGAGTACACTTGGAAGGCATGGCCTGCTTCGTGTGTTAATACATCGATGTCCCCAGATGTACCGTTGAAGTTTGAGAAAATATACGGTGAGTTGTAGTCTTCAATAAACGTACAATAACCGCCGCCCTCTTTGCCTTTTTTCGCTACTAAATCCATTAAGTTATGGTCAATCATAAAGTTGAAAAATTCGCTTGTTTCGCGAGAAAGTTCATCATACATTTTTTTACCATTATCAACAATCCATTGTGGGTCACCTTTTGGAATGGCATTCCCTGTTTTAAAAGCAATTGGTTCATCATATGATTTTAATTTATCAACGCCGATACGTTTCGCTTGGCGCTCACGTAATTCCGTTGCGTATGGTACGACAACGTCACGAATTTGGTCACGGTAGTTTTTCACCATTTCCGCATTGTAGTCCACGCGATTCATTAACACATAGCCAAGCTCTACATAGTTTTTGTAGCCCATTTTTGTCGCCATTTCATGACGGACTTTTACTAAATCGTCATAAATGCGGTCAAACTCGTCTTCATGTGCGCTGTAGAAGCCAAATCGGGCCTCTTGAGCGGCTTTACGTACATCGCGGTCACTTGATTCAGCAAATGGACCAAGTTGCGCTAACGTGTACGTTTCACCGTTAAAATCGATTTGTGCCGATGCGACAAGTTGCTGATACTCAGAAGATAATTTATTTTCTTTTTGCATTAGGTCAATAATATCTTTTGAAAAGCCTTTGATTTGGTAGTCAGCTAAGTCAAATAACTGCTGGCCCCATTTTGCTTCAAGCTCTGTACGGAATTTTGAAGTAGTTAGCGCTTTGTAGTATTCCGTTACAAACTCTTCGTATTGCGGGCTGATTTCGTCGATATACTCGCGCTCTGCTTTATAAAATTCATCAAGTGTATCAATCGATGCGCGAATATAGCATAAGTTCGCTGCAGTCGAGAAACGATTTTGAATGGTATTGATTTGGTCAATAACCTCACTTTGTGCTTCCACAGTATCAGCTGCATTGAATTTTTCCAGTAATTCAGTGTAGTCTTGTTTAATATCGTCCATGTCCGGGCGTGCATATTGATAATCGTTAAAGGTTACCATTTTTTCATCCTCCTCTATTTCGCATCACGAAATAATTACTATTATTATTGTCATTTATTAATTGAAAATTTGCAACAATTATTCGGAATATCTCGTTATACCTAGAAATATATCCCACAAAGATGTAAATTAGCGTAAAATACTTATTTTTTTTCCCACATTGTGATAATCTAATTCTATGCCTAAATTTTAAAGTGAGGTGCTTACATTGGTAGGACGTAATGATCCTTGTCCATGTGGTAGTGGCAAAAAGTATAAAAAGTGTCATGGTAAAAATGTAAATGGCGATATTACTGCAGTAGTAGAAAGTGAAATTACTCGTCTTAAAGGCGTTTTTGCTCAACACTACTATCAAAATTTCAACTATAAATTACAACCACGTTATCAAGCATGGAGTCAAGAACTTCAACATGCTCCACATCTTCCAGAGGGATATCTTGAGTACGCTGTAGCTGATACAGCAATGTACGTTGATGAACCTGCAGATTGGAAACAATATGTTGAACAAATTCAAGCGGATGATTCAGTTCGCGAACAAGTAAAAGCTGTATTCGCAGAAGCGGCAGAAGCTAAATTCGCATTAGCAGAAGTAACAGGTAGCGACGAAAACGTATTAAACTTACAAGACGTTGCCACTGGTGAAACTTATGTAATGCCAATTTCAGAAAATGCAAAAACTGCAAAATGGGTATTTGGTGTAATCTTTAATGATTCACGTGTCGGTGAAAACGGAATTTCTGTTGCGCAAAGCACATTATTCATTCCAGAAGCACTTAGCATGGTAACAGATATCATGAAAGCTAAAATCGAAAACGGTGTAACGGACGCATTAGAACTTTACAAAGCATTCGTTGAAATCTTAGAAAACGATACAACTGATGCTCCTGTTGAAGCAAAAGAAGTAACGGCTACTGAGGAAGCAATCGTTGAAGAAGATGGCGATGCAGATGCTGGTGAACCAGTAGAAGCTGAAGAAATCGTAGAAGTTGAAGAAGCAACTGAAGAGCAAACTTTCGAACAAGAAATCGCTGCTCTTGTAAAAGCTTATTTAACTGAATACAGCTTAGATGCAACTGATTTCGTGAAATCTGTAGATGCTTACTTAGCTGAAACAGACATTAAAGCGAAAAAAGCTGGCGCTGTAGCTGCTGGTGCAATCCTTGCTGGTCAAACAGCTGGTGTTGTTCCAGAAGGCGGCCTATCTAAAGTTAAAGATGTTGCAGAGCATTTTGATGTTTCTTCATCATCATTATCTAAATACCGCAAAGAAATCGCTGAATACTTAGCGAAATAATTTGCACAAAAAAAGGAATCGCGCATTGGCGCGGTTCCTTTTTTTATTGTCACATATAGAAAAATTCATTTTTATACACCTGTGGATAACTTAGCGACCAAAAAGCCAAGCGCGTAAAATCGCTAGTTTCTCTCGTTCACGTACTTTACGACGAATGCCCCCTGGCGTTTTCGCACCAAGCGTATCCACCTTTAAGCCCTGCCACTTCGCGAGTACCTTCGCCCGTTCTAAGTGATAGTCATTTGAAATGATGGTCACCTGCGTCATTTCTGGTAGGAGCTTATGTGTAAAAACAATATTTTCATACGTCGATGTCGAGCGGTCCTCTTCGGTAATGCGCGCCGCATCAATTCCCTGCTTCGTCAAATAACGCTTCATAACCGAGGCCTCGGTATGATTTTCATCAAAGCCTTGACCACCAGAGACGATGACGTGCACATGCGGATAACGCGTCGCATACGCTGCCGCGACATCTAGACGGTAACGTAGCGCATTCGTTGGTGTCCCATCACGTTGTACCTTTGCGCCTAATACAAGCACATATGGATAAACTCCATTCGCTTTTGGATAGTGCCCTCGTCTTAGCGCAACGCTCGTTAAACTATATATAGCGGCTACCATTGATAAAGCGCCAAAAATCTTTTTCATTACCATCACCTCATTTAAAAAAAGAGAGGGGTTGATTCCTCTCTTTTACGGTCTATTCCTTTAATTTATAACGACTTACTAATTCCATCAAGTTTTCTGCTGTCGCCGCAAGTTCATCGGCGCTTTTAGTTACTTCATACATCGACATACTCGACTGCTCAACAGAAGCGGTCGTTTGTTGAATACCAGCGGCCGATTCTTCTGTTAGCGCGGCATTATCCTCCACAATATGCGTCATGCCAACGCTCTCGCTTAGCACTGCTGTTAAGTTTTGAGATACTTCGCTCACATTATTTGCCACTTCGACAATCGCATCGTGAATCGTCGTAAAATTATCACCTGTATGTTGAATTTGTGCCGTCCCTTTTTCGACAGCCGCATAACCTGTTTGCAAGGCATCTACTACATCGCTTGTTTCTTGTTGAATACCGCTCACGATGCCCGTAATATCTGACACCGAGCTAGATACTTGTTCCGCTAATTTACGCACCTCATCAGCGACAACCGCAAAGCCCTTACCATGCTCGCCTGCACGCGCCGCTTCGATTGCCGCGTTTAGCGCCAGTAAATTCGTTTGATCCGAAATTTCTTGGATGACTTCAACAAGCTGTGTAATTTCTTTTGATTGGTCGTATAAATGATGCACTTTCGTCACGGAATCTTTGACGATATGGTCGATTTCAACCATTTGTTGCACTGAATCATTCATCAACGCTTGACCATCTTTTGTATTGTCTAATGCGGTCGTTGCGTGATGCTGAATTTGCGTACCGCTATCATTGACATCATTTAGGTGACGCGTAAATTTCTCCATTTTCGATGACATATCACCAGAGTTCCCTGCTTGTGACTCGGCGCTTTGTGCTAATTCATTCATCGTAATCGCAATTTGATTTGAGCCTTCCATCGTTTCATTCGCCGATTGATGTAGCTCTTCACTATGCGCAGAAAGTACTTCCGCATTTTCCTTAATCTGTTGTAACATTACATTGTTCTTTTCTAGTAGCTGATTGCTAATATCGACAAGCTGCGCTGTTTCATCGCGTAAATTCGTGTCGATTTTATCGCCCGTCAAGTCACCATCTGCAACGGCGCGTAATTGACGAATAACACGATTAAGCGGTTTTGTAATCGCTGTTGCCGTAAAGAGCGCGATACCCACCCCAACAATTAAAATAATTACCGACACAGTAATCGACATTTTAATGATGTTTTCCCCAACAGTTATCGCTGTCTTACTGTCTTCTAACACCTGCGTTTCACGGTCTGTCGCAATATGGTTAAAGCCTTCCATCATATCGCGCGCATACGTTTGTGCCTCGCCTTGTAAAAGTTCAGAGGCTTGTTCTTTTTCACCATTGTCATAGGCTGCGAACACTTCATTCGTAATAATATCAGACCACTGTGTATTTTTTTCAAGCAATGCCTTTGTTTCTGCAGAAGTCGACATGCGCTCAAGATTAGCCGCAATTTCCTCTGCTTCTGTCGAATACGTTTCAAATTTATCCTTATAATCTTGCTCACCAGTTAATAAATACCCGCGCACTAACGCGATGCGCTCCGCAATATTAAACGACATTTTCTCATCATTCACAAGCAGTGGTAGCTTTTGATTCCCTAAATCTTTTAGACCCGAATTGATTTTATTAATGGAAGTAATGCTATAAATACTCAACATTAAATTCAACACGAGTACGGCCGCAAATCCCATTAAAATCTTTGTTTTTAGCTTACGAAAATTAAAATACTTTTTCATATTCTCCCCCTAAAACAAGGAATATAGTAATGCATATTCCGTTTTTTCTTCCTTCTATATAAACCTATTTTACTATTTAATACAGATACTTACAATCAAACGAAACATTTTACACAAACTGTACACATATAATGGAAACGTTCATTTTTAACGCAAAAAAGCAGGTAGCGCATTTACATACGCTACCTGCTTCAGCCGTAAAACGAAAAATTAAAGCTCTACGTTATGGAAAATTTGTTGTACATCTTCAAGCTCGTCTAAAGCATCAATCATTTTTTCAAATTGTGCTTTTGATTCGTCATCAAGTTGTACTTCTGTTTGTGGAAGCATTGAAATTTCAGCTACTGTGAATTCTTCGATGCCTTCCGCTTTTAATGCATTATCTACTTTTGCGAAGTCTGTTGGCTCAGCATAGATAATTGTTACATCGCCTTCTTCAAATACGTCACGAATATCGATGTCAGCCATGATGAATGTTTCTAATAACTCGTCTGCCGATTTACCTTCCACACCGAAAACAGCTGTTTTTGTGAACATATAATCTACTGAACCTTTTACGCCCATGTTACCGCCGTTTTTACCGAAAGCAGCACGTACGTCAGAAGCAGTACGGTTTACGTTGTTTGTTAGGGCATCTACGATTACCATTGAACCGTTTGGACCGAAACCTTCGTAGCGTAATTCGTCGAATACTTCATCCACATTACCTTTCGCTTTGTCGATTGCGCGGTCGATGATGTGTTTTGGTACGCTATATGTTTTTGCACGTTCTAAAACGATTTTTAGAGCGCCATTTGATTCTGGATCAGGTTCGCCTGATTTTGCCGCTACATAAATTTCACGACCAAATTTAGCGTTAATACGGCTAGCATCTTTATCTTTTGCTGCCTTTTTTTCTTTAATGTTATTCCACTTACGTCCCATGTAATTTCACTCTCTTTCAAAATTAGGATACATTTAAATGACGTTGTGGGCAGAAAAATAGCGCCCACAGAAGGACGAGCCATTAATGGACTTTATTATACACTATTCGAATACTCGGAAAAAGGAAAAGTTATACAAGGTCCATCCCTTTTCAACAGAAAAGGAGACGTAATCTACAAAAAAGGATGCGACCTTTCACAAAAAATAACAAGCAGAAACCAGCATAAGCTATGATTTCTGCTTGTAGGTATCCTTATAAATCTGAGGCGCTAAATGTATTGCCATGTTTTAAATCGCCGTATTCATAGCCTCGTTCTAGCCATTTCATACGTTGTGCAGAAGTACCATGCGTAAATGTTTCTGGTACGGCATAGCCCTGTGATTGTTTTTGAAGTGTATCATCACCGATTGCACTTGCTGCTTTAATCGCCTCTGAGAAATCACTCTTATCTAAATATTGCTTATTATGATGCGCGAATACGCCCGCATAATAATCCGCCTGTAGCTCAAGCTTTACAGACAAGGCGTTCGCCTGCTCTTTTGATACTTGGCGCTGTTCTTTACTTACTTTTGTTGATGTACCTAATAAATACTGCACATGATGTCCAACCTCATGTGCTACGACGTACGCCATCGCAAAATCACCAGGTGCCTTAAACTGATTTTTTAATTCCTGATAAAAACTCAAATCAATGTAGAGCTTCTGATCACCCGGACAATAAAATGGCCCGACTGCGGAAGTTGCACTACCACAAGCGGTCGAGACACTGTTCGTAAATAATACGAGCGTTGGATTTTTGTATGTTAAGTTATTTTCTTTGAAAACATCCTTCCATACATCCTCTGTATCAGCGAGCACAACGCTCACAAAATCTGCAAGCTCTTCCTCTTCAGCAGTTGGCTCATAATTTTGTGTTGCTTGATTTGTTTGATTCGTAGAAGAGTTATTCATAATGTCCGTTGGATTGCCACCAAGTAATGTATAGATAATGACAACGATAATTCCGAGACCACCAAGACCACCGCCAAGTGCTAGTCCGCCACCACTTCTACCACGTTGGTCTTCGACATTGCTACTTTTTCTTCTGCCTTTCCATTCCATATCGAAACACCTCACTTTGTCGTTGATATACCCTTATTTTCCCACAAAAAAACAGCGGTTAACACCACTGTTTTACGCTTTTCTCAGTTTTTCAGCTGTTTGTACCATATCCGATGAGATTTGATGCAAAACATGCACGAGTTCTGCTGTATTTTTGACGTTACTGACTTGCTGCTCCGCCTGATTCATAATTACTGCGGTCGTCTGCTGATTTTCTTTTAATAGTGACGTGATACGATACAAATTCTCAAGCGTCGCCTTCGAAGTTTCGTCTACTTTTAATGAATAGCTAGCAGATTGTGTTAATAGCTCCGTCGTACTTAGTGTGTCCTGTGTAATTTGTTTAAAGGTCATTTCAGAATCATTCATATACGCGTCACTATCGTTTAACTGCGACACGACCGTTTGCATATCGCCGAGCATTTGCTTTGCATGCGTAATACTGGTTGTGCTTTGCTGTTGAATGGACAATGCTATCTTATCTGACGCCTCCGCAAGCGCCGATACCTCACTTGCCACTACTGCGTGCGCACCAGCCCGTGACGCTTCAATCGAAGCATTTAATGCCAGCAGTTTCGTCTGTCGTGCAATGCCATTAATTTTTTGTGCCAGTTGGTCAATTTGCTGTACCTGCTGCTGATACGTTTCAATTGTCAATGCGAGCTCATGCACAGATGCTGTTGATTTTTTAAATTGCTGTTGTGTATTGCCAATAAGCTGTTGACCATTCATCGCATTCTCCGAAACATACTGTGCCTTTTGCTGCCCCTCTACTGCAAGCTGTGTGACAGTTGCTAAATCGGCACTTAATGCCATCATCTTCTGCTCAGACGATTCTAAATCATGTACTTGTAAATCCATTGTTGTCGATAAATTCGTAATCGACTCACGCGTATGCTCAATGGATTCATGTGATTTTACAGAGCTTGATACGAGTTCCTCTGCTGTTTGCTGTAAATGTGTCACTGTTCGTTCAAAAACCGTCAAAATCGACTGTCGTTCCTCTGTTAATAGCTGCTGTCTCGTATGCTCCTCTTCTTTAATCGCCTGATTACGCTGTACAATTAGCACGATATTCGCCGCGCTCGTAGAAATTAAAAATACAGCATGAATCATAAGTAATCTGAAATGATAGTCATGTGTACCACAAATCAGTTCCGGAAATAAAAAATAACCTGCAAAATGATGTACCGCAAAAAGAATCGTACTCAGCACAATCATACGAACAGACCCTAAAAAAGCAATCATCGCAAGCACCATAAAAATGGAAAAATGATACTCCACCATGCCATTACCCATCGCAATAATCGCCATCGATGCAAAGGTATTTGAAAGCGTCAGTACAGTCGGTAGCATGTCATGATTTGGATTACGTTTATACAATATCGTACTCATAGCAAGTAACAACATTGCTATGCTAAAAAAGCTCCAACGTATTAACTCAATCGACCAGTGATGTTTCCCTTCATGATGCATCAGTTGATAGTCTGCTAGGAAATGAAATTGCTGATGTAAAATCATGACGGTGATCATAAGCATTACGGTCAACGATGTTAAAATAATCATCAGCTTATGCTTATTCATTTTGTGTTACACCTCTTTTATTATTTTTTCGTTTCCTCTTTTATTCCCATAGACCTACTATTCGCAAAAATCTATATCTTTTAAACTACTCAAAATATAGAAAAAACAGGAAGCATTTATTGCCTCCTGCTCATATCTATTAGCACAATTTCTCTAGTAATTTCGTACAGCCTTCTAAGCAAAGCTGATAGGTTTCCTCAAAATCCCCCGTATAATATGGGTCTGGTACTTCTTTTACTGTATGCGCGGTTAAATCAAGCAAGCGAATGACTTCTTTGTCTCCACCTAAAATACGGCGCGTATTTTCAACATTACTCTCATCCATACAAATAAAATAATCAAATCGCTCGCCGTCCTCTTTCGTCAGTGGGCGACTATACATGCCCTCTGTTGAAATGTCATGTTCTCGAAGTTTCGCAAGCGTTCCCTTATGTGGGCGCTCTCCCTCATGCCAGCCGGCTGTTCCCGCTGAATCAATCGTAAATGCTGCTTCTAGGTTTTGTTGCTTTACTAAATCTCGAAAAATTGCCTCTGCCATCGGTGAGCGACAAATATTGCCTAAACAAATGAATACTACCTTTTTCATTCTTTTCCTCCATTAAAAAAGAGCTAGAAGAAATCACTCCCTCTAACCCATTTATTTGTTAGTTCCAAGGCCAGTAGCGGAATAATACTTTCCCATCCACTGCATCTTTTGTAATAAAGCCATACGCACGCCCATCGCTACTATTTGGGCGATTATCACCTAATACGAAATAAGAATCTTTCGGTACTTCTGTTTTACCAGTTACTTCTTGCATTGTGAAGTCCTCTGTATATTTAAGACCTGTCTCTTTTTCATATTGTGCAGCTGCTTCTTTAATATAATCTTGTTTTACTTCTTTACCATTTACGTAAAGTTTTTCATCTTTCACTTCGACGTTATCGCCTGGTAAGCCGATAATACGTTTAATATAATGATCATCTTCTACAGGAGATTGGAATACGATGACGTCATCATAATCAAGACCACCTGGCTTTAAAATCATGACACGATCATTATTATGATAGGTTGGCTCCATCGATTCACCTTTTACGGTTACGGGTGCTAGTAAAAATTGGCGTACAACAAATGCAATAACAACCGCTACAAGAATTGGTACGACCCATGATAAAAGCTCTTTTGATTTACTTTGCTTTGCTTCCATTTTCTCATCACCTTTAATTTTATGAATTCTTCAATATTATGCCATTCTTTTTAAAATTGCGCTATTCACGACAGTACATTAGACAAAAAAAGGAGCAACTAGGTTCCCTTCACCTAATCACTCCTATTTTATACGTAAACCCCTATTAGTTTATGTATTGTTTTAGATCCTCTAGATGTTGTTCTGTGATGCCTAAAACTTCATAAACTTTTTGTAATGTTGTTTCGCGGACCTTTGTATCTCCACGTTCGATGCGGCTAACTGTTTTTTGAGTAACATTCGCTTTTTCTGCAAGCTCAGACTGTGTTAAGCCTACATTCATGCGTTTTTTGAAAATAATTTGGCTACGGTGTTCTGCCATTAACTCTACTGCTGATTTTTCATGTACGGCCTTACCTTGTTCTGTATTTTCTAAAATGTTAACTGTTACCATCGAATCCACCACTCCTAATTTTGTATGAATTTGCAAGTAGCAGCATTCCCAAAAATAGTTTATCGCATGTAGTATCCCCTTTGCGGTTGACTATTTCTCAGCAGCAATTTTTCGTTGTAATTCTTGTCGAAGCTCGTCAATTGTCTGTTCTAAGCGGTGAGTATATTCATCGCGACCTTCTTTACCCTTCGCCTCTACATAAAAAGGCTCTCCGAAAATTAAATATCCCTTTTGACGCTTGAAGACATCTTTCGGATTGTTCGGGCCGATATATGCTGCGGGAACTACTGGCGCCTTGGCTAATTGCGCGATTGTAATTGTCCCTTGTTTCAAAGAATCTCCCTCGGCATTTCGCGTGCCACTTGGAAAAATCCCTACCACCTTGCCTTCTTTTAAAAGCTGACGCGGTACTTTAATTACACTTGGACCTGGATTATCGCGATCAACTGGAAAAGCATTCATTTTCCCGATAAACCAGCCAAGCCCCTTAATATCAAAAAGTTGTTTTTTCGCCATGAAATGAATTGGCGTTGGATAAATAGAAACACCTAGATTCAAAATATCAATCCAACCTGTATGCGTACAAGCGATAATATAGCCGCCCTCTGTCGGTAAATTATTCTTGTTATAAACCTTTACTTTGTTAAATAATCCTAAAAACCAAATTACAAACCTTGCTACTCGTTTATACATTTTTATCTCCAGCCTTTACAAAATTTCGGACCAATCCGTCCCACTTTGTATCGTGACCTTTTTCCACCAACTCGTCAACTACCTGTGGACAAATTGATGTGACAAAAATACAAAAACTTCGCATTGAATCGTCGGCTTTTATCTTCCTATATGTAAATATTGTAAATGAATTTTCAAAAAATTAAAGCCCTATTTAGATAAAATCTTTAAATTATTTTGTTTTTTCAAAAAATTTACGTTTAAAAGAGCAATTTTTGACATAAATAATCCAATTTTCCACTCCCTATTTATGACATAAAAAGATAAATTTCGTTTCTAGAAAAACTGCAGTAACAACTATATGTCCTCCTGACATGGAAAAAACGATAACATAGTCATGTTATCGTTTTGTGCATTTAGCCCCTCATTTGCTTCGCGAGAAAGCCACCATTTAATTTATTTGGCTCGTACGATACGATAAATGCTTTCGGCCACATTTGTAAAATCGCCGCGCGCAGTTTCTTTTCGTTTTTTCGTTTTGCGATAACGGTCATACATAATTTACGCCCGTCCTTACCGTCCGCAAACCAAGATGTGACACCATATCCTCGTTCACGAAGTTGCGAAACGATTTCAAACTCAGCGGCATCGACAATGATTTCAAATAATACATAGCCAAGCGCTAGACGGCGTTCAATCAGGCTACCGACGTAGACACCAAGTCCCCAACCGAAGCAGTACGCGGCCATATTCCATGGATTTGAGATTTCATCAAGCACCATTGTCAGACCGATTAAATACACAAATACTTCAACCATCGATAAAATGGAGGCAACCTTTGTATATCCCTTAATTACCATAATTAGACGTAGTGTTGTCAGCGTCATATATGTGACATTAATGATGATAATTAAAATAACTGTTTCTAACATGGGATGCACCTCCTTACCTCATTTCTATTCCCTCCTCGGATGTATTTACGCATAAAAAAAAGCCTCCACATAGTATGTGTGAGACTTTTTTTAATTTAAGATATGCGTTTTTTGACATCTTGCTTTTGCAAGAAAAAGTACAGTAAAATGACGGAAATAATATTTAGTAAAATACCACCAATTAAACACGCCCATTGGATATGAGGAGGAAGCACGCGCGTCATGCCAAATGTGATGCTTAAACAACCAATCACAATACAAATTAAATAGGCTGGTAATCGATTCATTCATGTTCCTCCTCATTGTTTATTATCGCCAATACTATCATTTATTATATGAAATGTCTAAATACTTTATTTATTTGAGCTATTGTTGTCATGCAATTGACATCTTTTTATGGTAAATTATTAAGGATTAACAGAAAGGCGCTGATGTTTTGCGTTTTATAAAATTTTTACCATTAATCGTCTTGATTATTATTATTTTCATTTCATCAGCTACACCCTACCAACAACAAAGTATTGTACCTGATTTGATGAAATGGTTACCTGGCGAACCACTTAATAGCATATTATCACGTATTCATATTCCGTATTACGGCATGGATATTTCCGTTGAGACACGTGGCTATTATTACTTTTTAGAATTTCTTGTACGTAAGTTTGCACATATTACAGCATTTGGCGCGATTGCCATTGCGGTTTATATTGCGCTTCCTAAACGACGTCTGCGCTACGTACTATCACTTGTCGTAACCTTCTTTTTTGCTTGTATTGATGAACTTCATCAACATTTTACATCTGGGCGTACTGCTTCGATGCAAGATGTATTTCTTGATACATTTGGCGGGATTTTATGGCTAACGATTTTTGTGCTCATTGCACGCAAAGTTAAAAAATCACCTACAAAAAAGGAGACAGCTCAGTAGCTCGTCTCCTTTTTTCTATAATAAGTAGGTCATTAAATATTCATCAATAAATTCCCCGTCTTCATCACGAATAGACTTTTTATCAATGCCCACCACTTCAAAGCCAAGTTTTTTATAAAGCTCAAATGCCGGCTCATTGCTTGTGAAAACGCCAAGGTCAAGCTTTTCTAATTCCGCATGCTCGCGCGACCAATTAATAATTTCTTTCATAATTGCGGCGCCTGCACCGTTACCACGTGCATCTGGTGACACATAGACCGAGCCGATATAACCGCGATGCTTCGTTTTAATCGCTGTTTCAAGTGTCAAAGTAGCTACACCTAATAACCGCCCATTGATAAAGGCTCCAAAAATATGTTCATGATCTTTTTTAATCGTCTTTTCGACACGCTCGACCGGATTATCATGACTTGTCGCTTCTGTATACGTTTCACCGAAAGCTCCAGGATCCTGCTTTAATGCCTCTTTACGCAGTGCCCAGTATGCTTTCGCGTCACTTTCTTCTAGCAATCGAATTTCCATTGTCATCGTATCACCTCTTAAAATTGTCGTTTTGCTAATTGTTGAATGGGATCCCAGACAGAGTTAAATGGTGGCGCATACGATAAATCTAAATCTAATAAATCACGTAACGTCATACGCTGCTGAAGAGCTGTCGCAAAAACATCTAGGCGCTTATCGACGCCTTCCTTGCCGATAATTTGCATACCAAGTAGCTCCTGCGTACGTTTACGCCAAATAATTTTCAGCGTCAAGGCCTCAACACCCGGGTAATAACCTGCATGATTCCCCGCTTCATGTGTATATGTTTCATATTGGTAACCTGCTTTTTGCACTTCAAGCTCATTTAAGCCGGTCTTCCCAATTTGTAAATCAAAGCATTTTAAAATCGATGTGCCCACAATCCCTCGGAACTCATCAGGAATACCTGCCATATTTAAGCCTGCTAGACGTCCTTGTTTATTCGCCGTTGTACCGAGCGGGATGTAGTCATTTTTACTTTTCACATTATGATAATGGGACGCACAATCTCCTGCCGCATAAACGTACTGCATGCTTGTCTCTAAATGAGGGTTCACCAATACCGCCCCATTTTTCAATGTATAAATGCCACTATCTTCTAGGAATGCTGTATTCGGCTCAACACCTACCGCCTCAACGACAATATCTGTCGGGTAGCTTGCATGCTCGGTGCGTACCGCCGTCACATGATCCTCTCCCTCGTAGCCAAGCAGCTTTTCATTAAAAATAACTTCGACGCCTTTTTCTTTTAGTTCCGTATGAATTTTTTCAGCAAATGAATACTCTAAGAAGCTTGCGACTTGCTTGCCACGTAAAATCATGCGTACTTTTTTACCAGCATTCGTAAATGTTTCCGCAAGCTCAAGCGCGATATAGCCACCGCCAATAATCGTGACATGCTCGACATCCGCCATTTTTGCCTTCACATCATTCGTATGTGGAATTGTTTTAAAATAATAGATGCCCTCTAATGGATAGTCTGCATCATCAAGCGCTTTGCGTGGCTCTGCACCTGTTGCAATTAATAGACGGTCATAGCTTTCTTCAAATGGCTCATTCGTATCCGTTTTATAGCCGTATACAACGCGCTCAATACAATCAACCTTCGTCACACAATGACCTGTGCGTGCGTCAATGCCATACTTTTCATTAAACTGTGCCGCCGTTTTATGTACAACATCCTCGGCATTTGGCACGCGTCCATCTAACACATAAGGTAGCCCACATTGTCCATACGAATAATGTTGCCCCTTATCTAACGTTGTGATTTTTGCTTCCTTATCATGGCGATAAATTTCCATTGCGGCACTCATTCCAGCCGCATCGCCTCCAACAATTACATATTTCATATCCGTTCACCTCACTCAGTCTTTTCCCCGTCATTCCTAATTCAAAACGATACAAAAAAGAGACTAGGACAAAACATGTCATTTTCCTTTTTTAGCGTTCGCAACGAAAACCCGGAACCGCACCACAGCGCGATTCCGGTTGTTTTTACACGTCGGTCAAAGTCCCTTTTCTTATTGCCCGATTAGTACATCTACATCAATCGTAATCTCCGTTAGCATACCCGCTTCAATTTGCTGCTCTTGATGCCAGCCCATGGGCGTCATATGCGCAAGTAACGGTACAAGCTCACTGCGAATCGGCAATGTCGTCGTCACGCGCTGTACGCGCACGTCGTCAAAGTTTTCACTAAAGCGTGCAACTGTCTTATCATTCGAATACGATTCCTTCTCTGAATCCGCAAAAAATAGCGCACGTAATTCACGTAAATAACCCGCCTGTGGCACGATTTTAATAACCTTCCCGTTCGGTTTTAAAATACGCTTAAACTCTTCGTAATTTGCTGGTGATAAGAAATTCAAAATGACATCAAAGGCATTTTCCGCATACGGACTTTTCGCTAGGTCGCCAACTACCCACATCATATCTGCGTAGTTTTTCGCCGCCTGCACGATGCCTTCTTTAGCAATATCAATCCCTGATGCCACCATGCTAGATGCGTAGCTCTCCTTTAATTTCGCTAAATGCGAGCCCTCACCGCAGCCCGTATCAAGAATCGCCACATCTCCGTCTAGCTCTGCTAAAATCACGTTGTAGACAGCGCGGTATAAATCGCTATCAATGACTTCCTTACGCGCCTCAAATAATGATTTATCGTACATCGATGTTGCTGGATGCGTCATCATGTTGACATAGCCCTGCTTCGCCATATCAAATGAATGATTCTCCTCGCAGCGCACTGTTCCATTTTCCTCTACCATCATCGCCTCATGACAAATCGGACATTGTAGTAGCGCACGATGCTGTGCGAAATAGTTCGCCGCACGTTGTTTTTTTGTTAGTCCCACAAAAACACCTCATATAAAAAGGAGGCTCAATTTTGGCCTCCGCATTTTTTTCTTTTAGTATACCATGCTATTTTGGTGACACGAGAATATGGCGCTCCCATTTCCTGCTTTTCCAGCGAATCATAACAACAATCGCGCGGAACCATTCATCCGCCGCAATCGCAAGCCAAATACCTGGTAAGCCCATATCCAAATGGAATACAAGGAAGTAACCAAGCGGCACACTCATGCATAGCATCGATACAATCCCTAGCATGAGCGGGAATGTCGCATCCCCTGCCGCACGCAATGTATTAATAATCGTAATGTTCACCGTACGACCTGTCTCCAGTAAAATACTGAGCACTAATACACTCGCACCAATTTTCACGACCTCTTCATTGTCTGTAAAAATACGCATAAACGGTTCACGGAAAATAATGACTACAGCGACCATGACGAGTGTGAAGCCCATTGCCCAGCGGACACTACGCCACACCTGATCATACGCCTCGTCCTTTCGCCCAGCGCCGACATAGCGCCCGACAATAATCGCCGTCCCCGCACCAATCGCCATCGCGAATAAATACGTAAACATCGAAATATTATATGCGTACTGACGTGCAGCTAGTGCCTCCGCGCTAATATACGTTACGAAATACATTAATAAAATTTGGCAAGTTTGATACAATACTTGCTCAAGCGCCGCCGGAATACCGATTTTGAAAATCTTCTTAATGTACGCCATCGGTAGCGCCACATAATCACGCCATTTAATTTTCACTTCAAGCACGCGGTACAATAGCCAGAAGAACACAATAAGTGCCAGTCCACGACTAATGACAGAAGAAATCGCCGCCCCTTGCACACCTAGCTCTGGCGCACCAAACTTACCGAAAATCAGCACATAATTTAAAATGATATGCACGATATTCATGCCAAGTGACACGTACATCGCCTGCTTCGTGAAGCTATGGACACGAACGATGGCAGCCGTCGCATTAATTAATGCCTGTAGGAAAATCCCACCACCAATAATAATTAAATACTGCTCCGCATACATTAGTACATCGCCATGTAAATTCATCGCGATCATCATCTGTTTTGAAAACAGCACAAATAGAATACTTAAAGCTAAGCCGAACACTAAATTCATGAAAATCGCAACAGCGGTAATCTTCGGTACCTCATTTAAACGACGTGATCCGATATACTGCGCCACTACGATAGAAGCACCATTGCCGATGACTTCCATAATTAAAATCGTCACATGAATAAACTGATTGGCTGTCCCAACACCGGCCACTGCTTCATCTGCTAGCTTACTTAGCATTAGCGTATCGACAATACCCATCAGCGTAAATAACAGCATCTCTAAAAAGATGGGCCATGTTAGTGAAAACAAATTCAACTTTTCTTTCATCGTTTCCATAAAGTGCCTCCTTTTTTCATAATAACTGATGTATCATAGCATAATTTTTCAAAAAGCGGTATAGCAAAACTCCATAAAAAAACAGGAAGCGCCGCGAAGCACTCCCTGACTTTTTATTTCATTAAATAGGCGATAATTAAACCAATCGATAATAAGAAACCGAAAAATGTATTGGTCATCGCTGTTGATTTCATAGCTAAGCCTTGCTTTTGTGGTACGCCTTCACCCTCGCGGAAATTCTTAATGGCCGCAATTGGTTTTGGCACACATAGTAAGACGATTAATAACCACGGGCTCACTTCACCTAAAATAACTAAGCCGATAATCCATAAATACGAGATGATAAAGCTAATCGCAAGTACTGTAATCGCTTTATCACGACCTAATAAAATCGCTAGTGTTTTACGGCCACCAATCGTATCCTCTTTAATATCACGAATATTATTCGACATATTAATGGCACCAACTAAAATTCCTAGTGGCACAGATACTAAAAAGCTCGTCATGCTCACCGTACCTGTTTGGATGAAGTAGGCAATTAAAATAAAGCCAATCCCCATGCACAGACCGGCGAATAATTCGCCAAATGGTGTGTACGCAATTGGGTACGGTCCACCTGTGTATAAGTAGCCGACCGCCATCCCGATTAAGCCGATAACAACTAGCCACCAGCTACTCGCCATACAAATGTAGACGCCAATTGCCATGGCAATCGCATACAGTACAAGTGCAAACGCAAGCACCGTTGATGGCTTTGTACCATGACGCACAAGGGCGCCACCAATTCCTACAGAATCCGCTGTATCTAAACCGCGCTTAAAGTCATAGTATTCATTAAATAAGTTTGTCGCGATTTGTAAGCATAAGCAACATACAAGCATCGCGATAAATAAAAGCCAATCGATTTTCGTATCAAAAAGCGCTAGCGCCGTCCCTAAAATAACAGGAGAAAATGTCGCTGTTAATGTATGCGGACGTGTTAACTGCCACATTAATTTCGCTGTGCTAATATCTTCGATTGGTTGTTGCATTGGTTGACCCATATCACAACTTCCTTTCAAATTTGTCTAACTCTATAATAGTAACGTATTTTTTAAGCGTTGCCAAAGCAGTCCTCCTCATTTTTTCGTATAATAAATACACATTGCATAGAAAAGGAGGCATTTCCATGAAATTAACACCGATTCCCATTACAAACGACGCTGATTTAGCGCGTTCATTTGCCATTCGAAAAGAGGTCTTTGTTGACGAGCAGCATGTGCCAATCGACGAGGAAATCGATGCATTTGATGTCATTGATAGCGACTGTACGCATCTCTTAATCGAAAATGACGAGGGCCAGGCAGTTGGCACAGGGCGCGTACGCTTAGTCGATGAATACGGTAAAATTCAGCGTGTAGCCGTTGTAAAACCATTTAGACAATATGGCATTGGTCGCATCATTATTTTAGCGCTTGAAAAATTAGCTGCCGCACAAGGTGCCACAAAGGCAAAACTCGATGCACAAGTTCATGCGATTGGCTTCTATGAAAAGCTTGGCTACGAGGTAAAATCCGATGTCTTTTTAGATGCCGGTATCGAGCATGTCTTAATGATAAAAGCGCTCTAACAAAAAGCGACCTTATGCGAGGTCGCTTTTGTTATCCACAGCAGCTTGTGGCACGGGTTTTAGCAATGTATAAATAATGCCACCAAAAATAAAGGCAATACCGAGTAATTGAAGCCAGCTTGGGCGGAAATTCAAAATGACTACATCTAATAAAATCGCCACAAGTGGATCAACAAACACGAGCGCCGATGTCACAAGTGCTGGTAGCTTGCGTAAACTATTAAAAAATAAATAATACACAAACCCCGTATGTATAAAGCCCATCCCTAAAATATAAAGCCAATTTGTCGTCGACAGCCCCGAAAACTCTGCCATCGATACAATTGGTGCAAGCATAAAAATACCAACAATCGTTTGCAAAAAGGTCGTCGCATACGAGCTCAGCTGTTGAATATTTTTCCCGATAAACATCGTCATCGCATAGCAAACCGCTGATAAAATCGCCCAAATAAAACCGGAATTTAAAAAGTTATCCACAGATTTAAATTGCTCAATCCCCACAACGAATAAACTTCCTAAAAAGCATACAGCAACCGCTAGTACCGACTGAATATTTATACGTTCGCCTAAAAAAAGCGTCCCCATAATCAGCACAAAAATCGGCGCTAAATTATAAATCGAAATCGCCGCTGAAATCGACATGGCTTCGAATGCTTTAAATAAAAACACCCAGTTCAATACGAGAAACACACCACAAACAAGCGTGCGAATCACTTCTCGACGTTGCCATACCTCGCGCTTCGCATAGCCAAGTAGTAGCCATAGCCCACCTAAAAAAAGTGTCGCACAAATACAACGAATAAAAACAAGTGCCTCGGCACTCACCCCTGTCTGACGCGTGAAAAAGCCAATGGAGCCAAAAAGCGCCATTGAAACAACCATTTGTAAAGCTGCACTCTTATTCATATCCCTAGTCCTTCCTTATATGATTCTTTTTATGATACCGTTTGGCACAAAAAAAGACTATGCCTTTTCAGCATAGCCTTCATTTATTATCGATTTTTATTAAATATACTATCGGCTTCACTTTTACCCGGTAATAATAAAATACCGATTGCGAATACGATAATACCGGCGTAAAGAGTATACTCCACTGCCGTTGATTGTACGAAACCTAGTGGATGTGTAATCCCTATTAATAAAAGCACTAAGCCTCCATAAAACATTAGTAGTCTCATATCTCTTTCACTCCCTTAACTTTTTTCATAGGAAATAGACCTACTTTTCTATTGCCCGATAAATACTATATTCCCTGTTATTTTCTTTTTAAACCTACGTGATGTGGAACAGTAATAATTGCGACGTCCTTTCTATATAACAGATACGTCCGCAAAAATATCCCCGTTTGATTGTGTAAGGCATATTGCCAGCGCTTATTCGGTAAAAACTGTGGAATCACAATCGATAGCTGCGCATCCTTATATTTCGCAATTTTTTGGATGCGGTCAATGACCCGTGTCATCGGCTGCAATAGCGTACGATACGGTGAATACAGCGTGATGATGCGTGTATCCGGCTGCCAGTTTTTCCACTGCTCCTCAAATTGTTTACAATCGTCCTTTTCAAAGCTGACATGCACCGCAATAATTTGATCTGGGTTCAATGACTTTGCATAGTTTAGCGAATGCTCCACTGTACTTGTCATACTCGCTACTGGCAAAATAAAAATATTACCCTGCTTAATATCAATGACATGCTGTAGCTTCATTGCTTCATGTACCTGCGCATAATGCTGATGAATTTTATAAAAAATAAATACCATCAGTGGTAAAAATACGAGCACCGGCCAAACATGCGTGAATTTCGTTATAAAGAAAATCATCGCTACTGTAAATGAAATCAGTGCCCCAATGAAATTAATCGTCATTTTTACACCAAAGCCTTTTGGGCGCTCCCGTAGCCATTTCATAAACATCCCTGTCTGTGCCAATGTAAATGGAATAAATACGCCAACCGCATACAACGGAATGAGGTTGGTCGTCTGGCCGTTAAAAACAAGTAGCAGAATAATGGCACCAATGCCAAGCATTAAAATCCCATTGGAATATCCAAGTCGGTCGCCGCGCATCTGTAACATACGCGGTAAATAATTATCCTTTGATAAACTTACCGCTAGCATCGGAAATGCTGAAAATCCTGTATTGGCTGCTAAAATTAAAATCAATGCTGTCACAGCTTGAATAACATAATAGAACATACCATGCCCGACAATTGCCTCTGCTAATTGAGACACAATCGTATTGGTTGGTTGCGGTATGAGGCCATATACAAATGACAAATAGACAATTCCTGAAAACATCGCCGCTAATAACAGCCCCATCATCACTAATGTTTTCGTGGCGTTCACCGCTTCCGCTTTACGGAAATTCGGTACAGAATTTGAAATCGCCTCGACCCCCGTTAGAGCAGAGCTTCCAGATGCAAATGCCTTTAACAATAGAAATAAGGAAATGCCAGCGACCGGCGTCCCAATCGACGTATGCACCTGCTCTACTTGCCCAGTTGCGACATGAAATAAGCCCATAATAAGCATGATAAACATCGCACCGATAAATAAATAAACCGGATACGCAAGCACCGTTGCAGACTCTGTAATTCCTCGTAAATTCAATACCATTAATACAATGACAAATACAATGGATAGCTCTAAGTTATACGGCTGTAAGCTTGGAAATGCCGACGTAATCGCATCGGCACCAGCAGATACACTTACTGCCACCGTCAACATATAATCAACAAGCAAAGCCCCACCGGCAATAAGCCCTGCATTCAACCCTAGATTTTCTTTTGATACAATATATGCGCCTCCGCCTTGTGGATACGCATGGATCACTTGGCGGTACGATAAAATAAGCGCCGCTAATAAAACAACAACACCCATCGCAATCGGCAGTGAATACCAGAGTGCGGCTGCACTAACCGCTACTAACACAATAAGTATTTGCTCCGGACCATACGCCACCGATGACAAGGCATCCGATGATAAAATCGCCAATGCTTTTGTTTTGGACAAACGCTTTTCACTTAATTCTGTTGATTTCAATGGTCTTCCAATAAAAATACGCTTTAATGACATCAGCATATTCAACACCTTCTTTAATTAGAATGTGTCCCTAAGCGCTTGATTGAACGAAAAAAGGCAACACCAAATAAAGGAGTTGCCATCTCCTTATAACGCTTACGAGGTTAGCTGTCGGATTCAGGCCATAAGAGTTAGCCTTACCACAATGTGGATTCACCCCAAGAAGTACAAGACTTCGTAACGATTGGTTCCCCCGCGTTTTCACTTCAGCGATTTAGAAACGATATTTTATTGCTGTTATTCTACGCCCAGTAATTTTTAAAGTAAATCTATCTAAAGTCCCAACTATTTGAAGGTTTATTTAGACTAAATAAACGGGAACAGTAAAACAAACAACCTATGAAAGGAGGTTAAGAAAATGTTAGAAACATTAGCATGCACCTATGAGAATTTACAACTGCACATACAACAGCTCGTTGAAAGGATACAACAATCAGCCTGTCCTACAGCGCAAAGCGCACTTTATCATGAATTTCAAATTATTGATCGACAACTTCAAAAAATTGAACATCAACTTTGTTTCATCATAGAGGAGAAAGATGCTTCAATCTAGATGCTCGTAGTAAAATATAAATCATCACTAGTAATAATAAACCAGATATAATAAAAATTAGTGACGCATCAATGTAATCAAATAAGGCACCATAAATAAGCGAGCCAATCGGTCCAATACCAACAGCTAATGTTTCAATAATGCCAAATACTCGCCCTCTATGCGCATCGTCTACTTCTCGTTGAATGACGACACCAATTGGCGTATTTGCCCAAATCGACATAGCCGAAAAAACAAACATCAACAGCATATAATAAATGAATGCTATCGACGTGCTAAAGCCTGCAACCAGTGGAACAGCAATGCATATCATGGCTATGCACATTACCGTCGCAGCACGTTTTACAAAGCGCAGCGGTCGTAATAAATCACCGCGCATCGATAAATAAAGAGACGCCACGAGCATTCCAATTGCACCCGCACCTTGAATGATACCAACTTGCGTGGATTCAACAGATAATCTTTGCACTAAAACGAATACTAAACCCACACTTATTGCAGCCGAAAAGAAATTAATGCATACTTGTGTCATTAATAAGGACTGCACGAGCGGTTTGCTTTTTAAATACACAAAACCACTTCTCATACTCGCCATCATCGATTCTTTTTTCGCTACAACCCTGTCCGCAAACAATGTAAAATTCATCGAAGCCTCTAAGCAAAGCGCAATAAAATAAGCGACAAACATCGCCCATAAAAATACCTCCATCGATACAAAGCCGTACATCATACCCCCAATTGTCGGCCCACCAATTGCCCCAATCGAATACGACACCTGATTAAATGCCATCCCCTTTTGCACATTATGCTTACCGACCATATTCGGAATGGAGCTCGAAAACGCAATACCATTGAAGGCGCCAATCATTGAAAAGATGGCTGTAATCGTATAAATTGCTGCGACCGAAATGCCATACAGCTCCGTATAAATAATCAATGCCCCAATCGATGCTGTAATACCTGCCATACTTACTACAACGATTATTTTTCGCGGAAACCGGTCCGCCACATAGCCAGCTAACGGTGCAACAAGTGCACGTGGTAGCACATTAAACATAATATTCGTCGCAAAACTTAATGCCGATCCCGTCAATTGTAAAATATAAAGACTAATCCCAAAGCTAAAAACACCAAATCCTAATGATGTTAAGAGCTTGCTGACGAAAAACGTATATAAATTAATCATTGCGCGGCGCTCTATCCATTGATTCACTCACCATTCCTCCTCCATACACACAATGATGACAGTGTAAGCGCGCGCACCTTAAAAGTCAAAATCACGATTAAAAATCACCCATTAGCTCAACAAGCGTCTTTTGGATACGACATATCTATAAATATGTGTCATCTACATGAAAATAAACCCATACTTTTAATAAAAATGTATTCGACGCGTATTTAACCGCAGATAATTATTTTCTCTTTCTTAAATACTTACAACACATTGTTAATAGCAATCTTGAAAAACGTGTCAAAAATGCCCGTCAGAGCCTCTATTTTAACTCCTTTTGTTTAATTTCGGGACTTCTAACAGCCTCTTTTTATCCCTGCAAGTTAAAAACAGTTGCTGCTATGTCACTTTTAGCTACATCATGAGAATCGGCATATTAAGCGCCTCTTAAACACGCAAAAAACACCCTTAGTGCACCCGAAAAGGCTGTTTTTAGCCCATTTTGGTCGAAAATAGGCTTTTTTCATTTATTAAAAATGCTATAAATCGATGAACTTCATTATGAATAACGCATTGATTTGCCAGTATTTACTGGATGATTAATAAAAGCATTCTTTTCTCTAAGACGATAGCCACTCATTGGCACTTATTTTAAAATATGTCGTATCTAAAACACGCTGTCTGACGTAATCGGTCATTTCAAATAAAAAAACGGGTGCAATCAAGTTGATCACATCCGTCCGTATTTTTTAAGCACTATTTATTTAAAATGAATTGTTTTTTTCGTAATGCTGCACGCTTCCACGCAAATTGGTAAAGCGCTGTCGCTGCTGGGTAGAACAGTACGACGATTACAAAGAAGCCTGTGACATCCTGCCAAAACGGTGATACTTGCCATACCCCATAACCAACTGCTGCCACTTTCAATACAAATGCTAGCCCAACAAGAAGTCCAAGTAACGCACTTCCGATAAATACTAAGTCTTTCCACATTAACATTCGAAACTCTGCGTGATATTCTCTTACGACCACACATACTGAAATCACGATGAATAATAGAAATAATAGATTTATCATTTATTGCACCTCCATCTACTTCTAGTTGTAGTGTACAACAAAGTTGTTAAGCTAACGTAAAAGCTGTTTTAAGTTAACGTACAGATGTGGCGATTGTTAACAGCCCTTTTGCAGTCGTCACTTTGTCAATCGTCATCACAGCTGTTCCTTTTTGAAGACGTAATGCGTGATTTTTACCAACTGCATCTAATTGAATCGCACCATATTGATTTGGCGCCGGTAAAAGATGCGTCTCTAAATAATGGACCGTATCTTTTGCTAATGTGACCCCACGTGCATTTTGATTTGTGTACGTATGAGTCGCTAACGCCCAGCGTCCCTCATTCCAGCTCGTATAAAGCTGTCCGGCACCAGCATCCTGATAGCCTGTGATACCGTGTGTTAACGCTACCTTTTGTCCCCCGTATTTACTGTAATTTAAATAATTTACATGTGATAATGCTTCTGCTTTTGTTGTATAACGTTCCATTTGAATGCGTGCAACGACTTTTTTTGAAACGGTCGTCAATTTTTTCGCATTCACTGGTACTTTATGAGAGGTTTCGTAAAACACTACTTTGTAATAGTTTTTAGAAACCGTCGTCTTTGCTGTTAAATGTTTCCCGCTTGTTACAGGGATTTTATGCGGCAATGTAACAGGAAGTGTTGTCGTTAATGCATCGTTTACTTGAGCCATTACTTGCTCTGTTTCCGTTGCCGCTTTTGCCGTAATTGGTGAAACTGGTAATGTTGCTACTGTCCCTATTCCTAATACGCTTGTCGCAGTAACAAATGCTATTTTTTGAACAAACTTTTTCATTTTCGTTGCACCTCTTTCCTATCGAACTATAATTAAAAAATTCCCTTTTCGAGAAAAAACAAAACGTAAAACCTTTAAAACGCGAAGAAAGCCACCCTATTTCTCTAAAATAGGATGACTTTCTTATACTTTTTCCAATTTACTCTATATACGTTTTTATGATAGACCAACTTTTCACTTTCTCCTCAAAACTTTTAATATTCTTCCCTGGTATTGGACTCGTAGAAGGCATTTTATAAAAATGGCGACCTGTTAATACGTTTAAACCAATTCGCTTTTTAAATACTTGCTCTGCCTTTCCACCATTAAAAAGCACACATTCAATCGCTGGATATTGTGCTAATAACGTTTCGAAATCATTTGGAACCTCATTACGAATTGCGGCATCAAGACTTCCTTCACGTTCACAGTATTTAATCGTATCCCATAATCCAATACCATGCTGTTGGAGCCAATTGAGTCGTTCTGTATAATTTTCTGGTGCGCATTGTTCTAACAACTCTGACATAATCGGCCAAAAATGATTACGTGGATTTCCATAGTACTGCTGCTTTTCAAGAGATTGCTGCCCTGGCATCGACCCGACAATTAACACGCGCGTGCTTTTATTGACGACTGGCTCTAAAACATTTTCAATCATGCTGTTCACCTCTCTATTTATTATAAGTAGTATGTCAGGAAAAATCACCGAACATGACTTGCTTTGCGGGTCTGCCCGCTTCCTTCTGTAATCAAGAACATCACTATTTTTTCTTTAGCGGAACGTAAGCTAATTACGCCGTCGTCCGTTCATTAGCCATGACTCACTTCTTTTACTATCTAGCCTCGCGTGCTTGCTTTTCGGGTCGTTTCATTCCTTCCTACGTGACGAAGAACGTCACTTGTCAGGAACTAAAAACGCCCGTCAAAGCAGAGCGAGCACGCTCAGCTTTCAATCAAAAAAAATAGGACCGGCTCGTATGTGTTGTTACGAGTCAGTCCTATCTACTATTTGCGGTATCGTCCATTATTAAATCGCCACCAATTGCTTAATTTTGTAGTGCATTACGATGACTTCACCTTTAGCGCCCATTGTGCGTACGCCTTCGTCAATAAAGCCACATTTATGATATAACCCTTGTGCTGCTGTGTTGTAAATATTTACGACTAGCACAATTTCATTTTTGTCAGTAAAGTTTTGCTCGACAAAGTCAGGTAACATGTTCATGACACGTTTTGCGTAGCCTTTACCTTGATGATGAAAGTCCGTTGATACGGCACGCAGTAAAATCGCATTCGGATTATCCGAGTATAGTTTGCGTCCCTGGTCTCCATCTAACATTAAGAAGTTAACGATTGCGCCATTATCGATTGCGACGATTGGATAGCGATATGGATCATTTTTTGCCATCTCCATTGCTACATCTGGTGCTGTCGTAAAGTGCAATTGCTCCTCCGTTAATGTGTAATTTGCAAGCATTTCTCCGTGCTTGATTTCATTGTAAAAGCATAGTTCCATTTCTTAACCCCTTTCAGGCTGTAGTAAATAATTTTAACGACTTAAATCGTTTTTTTCAACAGAAAATTATTGTCTATTTTGTGTTAACAATTTGCTGTAAATTCATGTACAAGAACTAAAAATAGTTGTTTTTTTCTATTCGATATTGTAGTGATTTTACACCCTGTATCACAAAATAAAATTGTAAAACAAACACACAGAAAAAGCGAGAAAAATTTTAAAAAAGTCGCAAAAAAACTACGCAATTTGCGTAGCTTCTCACGATTTATAAAAAACTTGGATTTACAACTTTGTCTGCCTTGCCAAGGTCTGTCACCATTGTGTTATATGCTTCTACTGCCGCTTCATATAACGCTTTTGATTCTTTCGCATTGACTTCTGCAGGTTGTTTTACACGTAGTGGCGCATAAGGAGCATCAAATGTTAATACCCGTTGTTGGAAGGCTTGAACATGTTCATTTTCATCAACTTCAGAATCCATATGTGTATACACATCAAATGAGTGGAAATTGGCGAAGAAACGTGTGTAATCATCCGACGCCTTATCCATGTTTCGATTTGAAAAGTTCCATAAACCCTTCATTGATTTTAATACGTTTAGACCTTGTGTTACAACCATCTCAACTGCTTGTGGATTAGCCATTGTAACCGCCTCCTATATAAAATTCGTTCTCTTATATTGTAGCATAATCAGCCGGCTCTATATGAACAAGTGTCACCGCAAACGGGTTATATTCACGAATAACGCCCTCGATTACTTCTGTAATGTGATGGCTTTGGACCACATCCATTTTAGGATCAACCGTAATCGTAACATCTAAAAACATCATATTCCCAGACATACGCCCTTTCATATCTTCTACCTCAATGACTCCATTTACATGTTGAATAAGCGTTTTAATTTCTACTAACTCATGCTCATCAAAGCCATCCGTTAAAGTATGCACAGCCTCAACAAAAATATCATAGGCGGTTTTAATAATCAGTAAACCAACTAATACCGCTGTAATTGAGTCAATGATGGGGAAACCAAAAATAGCAGCAAAAATACCGATAGCTGTTCCAAAACTCACTAACGCATCAGAGCGATTATCATACGCTGCCGCTTTGACAGCCGAACTTTTAATACGTCGTGCGAGACGAATATTATATAGATAAACGATGTACATGACGATGCCACAAAAGATTGCGACGATAGCAGTCAGCATAGATGGTGCCTCATGCTCACCGCTAAAGAAACTTTTTATCGCATTAAAAACAACCTGTAAGCCGACAACGGCCATAATGAATGAAGCGAGCAATGATGAAACTGTTTCAGCACGTAAATGACCATAGTGATGGTCCTCATCCGGTGGACGCTGCGAAATACGCAGCCCTACTAGTACCGCAACAGAGGCAATAATATCCGTCGTATTGTTCAGACCATCCGCCTTAAGTGCTTCCGATCCTCCGACAACACCAACCGTTAATTTTAAGGCACTTAAACAGAGATACGTGAAAATACTAACCCAAGCACCTTTTTCCCCTTCACGTAAATTTTTATATACGTCCAAAAAGTTTCCCTCCCTCAAGACTTCCAGAAACGACAAAAACGACGTAGCGCACAAAAGTGCGTTACGTCGTTTTTTATATTCCGTTCGTTATTAAGCTTATCTATTATAACAAAGTCTGACCTCTAAAGAAAGGAAAGTTTAGTGCTTTGCTTGGAAATCTTTCATGAAGTTCGCAAGTGCTTGGCAAGTTTCATATGGCACGGCATTGTAAGTAGACGCTCGGCAACCGCCAACTGAACGGTGACCATTTAAGCCAACAAAACCTGCTTCTTTTGCTTCTGCTAAGAATTGTTTTTCTAATTCTTCATCAGCTACACGGAATGTAATGTTCATCAGTGAACGGCTACCTTCTACTGCATGACCTGTGTAGAAGCCGTTGCTTGCATCGATAACATCATAGATTAATGCAGCTTTTTCTTCGTTGCGTTTTGCTACTGCCTCAACACCGCCTTGTGCTTCAACCCATTTTAATACCTCACCTAACATATAAATACCGAATGTTGGTGGTGTGTTGTAAAGTGAGTTTTTGTCAGCATGTGTTTTGTAGCTTAAAATAGTTGGTACATTTTCTGACGCTGTTTCTAGGAATTCTTTACGAATGATAACAACCGTTACGCCTGAAGGGCCAAGGTTCTTTTGAGCACCTGCATAAATCATCGCAAACTTAGAAATATCTACTGGCTTCGATAAAATATCACTCGACATATCAGCTACAAGTGGCACGTCCCCAGTATCTGGGAACTCTGCCCACTCTGTACCGAAAATCGTATTATTCGATGTGATATGCACGTATGCATCATCCGCATTGTAATTTAACTCATCAAATGCTGGGATGTTTTTGTAGTTGTTCTCTTTTGTGCTTGCAGCGATTACAGCGTTCCCTAAAACTTTTGCTTCTTTGAATGCTTTTTCTGACCATGAACCAGTTTGTACGTAGCTAGCTGTTTGACCTTCTTTTAAGAAGTTCATTGGAAGCATTGTGAATTGTAAGCTTGCGCCGCCTTGTAAAAATAACACTTCGTAATTTTCAGGAATGTTATAAAGTTTTTTAAGACGTGCGATGGCTTCCGTATGTACTTCATCATACTCTTTACTACGGTGGCTCATTTCCATTACGGACATGCCAGCACCTTTAAAGTCTACTAATTCTTCTTGAGCTTTTTGTAGGACTTCAAGTGGTAATGCTGATGGACCTGCATTTAAGTTATAAGCGCGTTTAACTGTTGTCGTCAATGTAATACACTCCTTGTGGAATAATGATGAATCCTATTCTACGCTATTTTCTGTTTTTTTTGAAGGTTTAGACGAATATTCGGCTAAAATTGTCATAATATTTTAAAAAAAGACACCAAAACAAGAATATTCATGTAAAAAAAGCTTCGTAATTATCGGAAAAACCGATTAATCCACTTATCACTTATTTTCTAGATAGGTAAAGTTATCATCTGCTGTCCTGTAGAGAAAAACAAAAAAAGGCAGCGTCATAAAGACGCTACCTGCTTTTTATAAATTAACGAATTGTGTAAAGCGCTTTTGACCAAGGAATTACTTGATCTAACATTTGGTTTACTGAATCAGTTTGAACTTCTTTTGGTTTGAATTCACCATTTTCAAAGTCAGTGAATAATGATAATGCTGGGTGTACACGAACGTCCGCTACTAATAATTCGCCTAAGATGCCGCGTAAATGTTCTGCTGCACGTGCACCACCAACTGAACCATATGATACGATACCTGCTGCTTTGTTGTTCCATTCAACACGTAAGTAATCTAATGCGTTTTTAAGTGCGCCCGTAATTGAATGGTTATATTCTTGTGTAATGAATACAAAGCCATCTTGTTTGGCAACGATTTCTGACCATGCTTGTGCACCTGGGGCTTCTGCTGTACCTAGTAATGGTAAATCGTAATCTGCAATATCAATAATGGTGTAGTTTGCGTCGCCGCGTTTGTCTGCGATTTCTTTTACCCATTGTCCAACTTGTGGTGATACGCGACCTTCGCGTGTTGAGCCTAAAATAATACCAATGTTTAATTCTGCCATGTCTTTTACCTCTTTCTTTTTACCAAATAATTTATTTAAAAAGTTCATTATTATACCTCTTTATCTCGAATTCATTTATTTCGAAATTATTTATCTTGAATTCTAGATAAATAATAACATGGTATTTTTACCTCGTCAACTAGTTTCATCTAAAAAAGGAATTTCGCCAAAATCAGAAGGTTATGCTATGTTAGAACTAATCGATTATATAAAAGGAGCGAGCGCTATGCTCATACAAGATGAGGTACTCTATTTACGTCCTGTCACACCACGAGACGCCGAGGCGATTCATGCATCCGTTACCGAACCAGAAATTCGTTATTTAACAGGCACACATTCTTTATTCACTGTAGAACAAGTACGACAACATATTGTGACTTGTGAGGATGATGACAGTCGCATAGATTTTGCAGTCTGCTTACGCGAAGATGACACGATGATTGGCGAAGGTGGCATTGTCGAAATAGATGTAGCCAATCAACTCGCCTATTTTCGTATTGCGATGCTTGGCATGAAAAACACCGGCAAAGGCTATGGCACACGCGCTGTTTTGTTAGCTGTCCGCTATGTATTTGATGTGTTAAAGCTTAACCGTTTGCAACTTGAAGTGTATAGTCATAATCCACACGCAAAGCGTAGTTATGAAAAAGTTGGTTTTCAAGTAGAGGGTATTTTACGTGAGAAACTACTATGGGATGGCGTTTATTCGGATGAAATTGTGATGAGCATATTAAGAAAAGACTACGAAAAAAAGGGAACTGCACAGTAGACGCAATTCCCTTTTGTTTATTTAATGAACGATAAGCACCTGGCATGGTGATAACTGTGCAATTTTCGAGCTGACACTGCCTAGTAGCATTCCTTTTAAACCACGTAAGCCTCGACTACCGATGACAATGACAGATTGCTTTGTTTCTTCTGCATACTCAAGCATTTTATCCGCTGGGTTTCCAGCTAATGATACGAGTTCAATCACGCATTCAGGATGTTTCGAAAGTACGATTTCTTTCGCTTTCTCTAAACGTTCTTCACTGTCTTTTAGTAAACCTTCATTTACCGTTTTCACATAATCACGTGTGACATCATATGGGTAGGCAGGTGCGATTGGATTTTGATGTACATTGACAATCGTTACAATTCCGTTATTTAAGCTAGCTAGCTCTGCTGCCGCCTCTAAAATTTTGGCATTTAAATCTGATTCATCAATTGCTACAAGAATTTTTTCAAACATTGAACTCATCCTTTCGGCATATTATTACCTTTATCATATGACATAATGTCACAAAAAATAACCCCAAATTAAACTTTACTGGAAAAAACATGCTTTAAAAGCATACATTGTTCACAAATTCTCTTCATTCTTTTTTTCATAGGCTAAAATATCGCCTGGTTGACAATCCAATGCCTCGCAAATGGCTTCTAACGTAGAAAACTTAACAGCCTTCGCTTTTCCATTTTTTAAAATGGATACGTTCGCCATCGTAATCCCCACACGCTCAGACAATTCTGTCACGCTCATTTTTCGTTTCGCGAGCATCACATCGATATTCACAATAATCGCCATTCTCTCACCTCAGATTGTTAATTCGTTTTCTGATTTCATTTCAATGGCTTCCTGCAATAATTTTTGTAACAGTGCAGCAAACACCGCAATGACTAACGATGCAAATGGCACAATTAATCCGACAAAAATAACACCGGGTGCATCATCAAATTCAGCAAATAAGTAAAACGACGGTAATACGCATAAGTGCAAAATACTAATCGTTCCTGCACAGCGTTTAATTACTTGTAGCTTCCTCACTGATGATACCGAAAAGGCCCTTCCCTGGTCAATGCAGCGTAATAATTGGAAAGCCTGATAGAGACCGATAAAATAAATGATAACGGATGCGTAAAGTAGTGCCCAAACCACATATTTACTTGCCCCAAAAGCTGGCAGTAAATCAGCGGTTGCACGACCTACTTCTGGTATAAGGAATAGACAGAATAAAATCATTGGTAAGCTTAAGACAAAAACAGCCGTCTTTAAAAACAACGTCGATGCGCTCTTCATAAAAACACCTCACTTTTTATTTTCATGTTGATAATAGCATGTGATTTATCGTTTTACAATAAATATATATCGTAAAGGAGAATATAAACAATGAAAAACTGGAAAACAAACGCACAAAAGCAACCCTTTATCGCCTCTTATAGCGGCGGAAAAGATAGTACACTCGCGCTTTATAAAGCGATGCAACAAGGAACTGCTACGGGACTAATTATCATGCTTGAAGAGGAAGGCAAGCGCTCACGTAGCCATGGCATGCCACCTGCATTAATCCATGCACAGGCAGAGGCGCTTCAGTTGCCTGTTTATACTATTGCGACGAGCTGGGAAGGCTATGAGCAAGCTTTCATGACGATTCTGTCACAAGCAAAGGAGGACGGCGCAAATGTCCTCGTAACGGGTGATTTAGATGTCCCTGAGCATGATTGTTGGCATGACCGTGTCACAAAGCAAGTTGGTCTCAAACTAAGTATGCCGCTATGGGAAATGGATCATGTCGAGGTTGTACGTGAATTTATTGATGCTGGCTTTAAAACCATTTTAGTAACAGTCAATTTATCACTTGGTATGCGGGAGGAGGACCTCGGACGCGAGCTGACACATTGCTATGTCGATGAGTTGATTACGCGAGGGATTGACCCTTGCGGCGAGGGCGGCGAATTCCATACAACGGTTTTAGCAGGCCCTATTTTCAGTAAAGAAATCGCCGTCAAACGCGAGGCAATTATCCATGACGGAGACTATGCTTTCTTACCGCTTACATTGGCATAAATAAAAAGCAGGAATCGCTTTAAACACGATTCCTGCTTTTCTTATGCTTTACTTACGCCAAAACGTTGTACAATCTGCCTTATCCTTCATATTAAAATCGATAATTTCCTGCAACAACTCATAATGAACGGGCTTTGCAAATGGGATACGAATTAATTTCTTCCCATGCGTATAGCCTAGTTCCTTAATACGTGCTGAAAATTCCTCATCAATATAGCCCTCTGGTGCTACGGAAATATGCGCCTTCGATACACTGAAGCCAATAATAAACGTGCCATGATCTGTAAACATTGGCTGATTCCATTTAAACTCAGGCTTTAGCTGTGGATACGTTTCATGAACCCACTGAAGGACTTCTACCATGCGAGCCCGATGCTCTGCCGGCTCAATCTCTTGAATAAATTCTTCAAATTGCTCCATTATAAAAGCCTCCTTCTAACAAATATTCGTTCTTTTATTCCACTGTAATTCCCGCTTCGCGTAAAGGTTCTAACACCTCAGGCTCTGCCATCGAAATATAGTCTACTGTCATAAGGTTCGGCAAATGTTCAAAGCCTTCAACAGACGTTACATCAAAGAACTTATCCTCACCGTCCCAGTCTGGCTGAAGAATATGATAGATTTCATTACCACCATCAAAACATAGATAATCAACCTTCAATAAATCCTTTTTCGAAAGCTCTAGGTTTTGTAAGTATGTCATAATTTGTGGAATCGGCTTCATATCCTCGTACCATTCATATTGTGTTGTAAATTGCTCTTTCAATGCTTCTAATTCCTGCTCGAAAACTGGTTCCTTATCAAGTAATGCATCAATAACAATGAGCTTAAAATTAAAATCTTTAAACATATTATCACTCCTCATTTTCTTATACCCATTTCAACAAAAAAAGAGCTGCCAAGAGACAACTCTTTTTCATTATAATACGTAATAGCCGCCACCATCACGCGAAATAATATAGTCTGGTTGTGGCGGCTTGCCACCATGTTCCGCAATCTGTTTTTTATGACCAGCAATATGCTCTGGACTCTTTTCCCATGCCTTCCAAGCCTCTTCCGATTCCCAGCGAATAAGTACGATAACTTCTTCTTCCCCTCGGCGTGTTTTTTTCACTAAAATCTCGCGGCCAATAAAGCCCTCGCGTTGTTCAAGTAGTGATGGCTTTCCTTCTTTTGGTTGGAAACGCTCTAAAACCTTATCTTTAAATCCTTCTTTTACAACGGTACGACGCATTTGTACAAACATGTTTTTGCCTCCTTTTTTATAAAAAAAGAGCCTGTCTCAAAAGAGGCAGGCTCCCTATTATGCTTAGTGAATTATTTTAATTCGTCTAAGATTTCATCCATTTTTTCAACTTCAGTTGTAGCACCGTTGCTTGAGAAGTACCAGTTTGTACCGTCTAAGTATACGATTGTGCCGTTTTTGTAAGCTTGTGTTTTCTTGATGATGTCGTTTTCAACATCTTTCTTAAGTGCTTCTACATCCATATCATTACGATCGATTACGAATAATACTTCAGGATCTGCTTTTAAGATGGCTTCGTAAGAGAAGTTCGAACCGTGAGCTGATGTATCAATACCTTCAACTGCTGTTTTGAAGCCAAAGTCATCGTATACATATTTGAAACGAGAGTCTTCACCGTTATCAAAGCCTGAAATTTGTTTGTCAGAGTACATTGTTACTAAAGCATTATCGTATTTAGAAGCTTTCTCTTGGATTTCTTTTTTCTTCTCATCTAGCGTTGCTTTTAATTCTTTCGCTTTATCTTCTTTACCGAAGATTGAAGCAGCTAAATCGATTGAATCTTCAACGCCACCAATATAATCTTTGCTATCAGAACCAACAAATACTACGTTTGGTGTGATTTTTTTAAGCTCTTCGTAATAAGGAGCTTGACGACCAGTAATGAAAATAATATCTGGCTCAGCAGCCGCAACTACTTCAAGATTTAATTCTTTTAGGTTACCTACGTCTTTAATATCATCACTTGGAGCATATTTTTCTTTAAGGTTTTCAGGCATATTCCCTTGGCCTTCACCGTAAGGAATACCAACAATACCTTCAACACCTAATGCATCAAGTGTATCTAGGAAGCCATAGTCCATTGAAATAATGCGTTTTGGTTGTTCTTTTAACTCAACGTCTTCGAAAGTGATTTTGTCGCCTTCTTCTGTTTCACGTTCAGTTGATAAAGACTTAACTGTCATTGGGAATGCAGTGTTTGATTCTGCTGAAGTTTCTTTGTCAGTTGAAGTTTGTTCTGTTTTTTCTCCAGAAGATTTGTCCTCTGATTCGTCAGTACCACATGCACCTAACATTAAAGTTAATGCTGCAGTTGCAGTTAAAAAACGCCATTTTTTCATTTTAAAATTCTCCTCCTGAGTTGTATCCCCTCACGCACATGAGAGTGATTATCATTTTCAATTAACTAATGCTAATTCTAGCGGATATCATTTTACCTTGTCAATAGGCTTTTGGTAATTTTACTGAGATTGGAAATAAACACAAATTTTACAACCATCTTGTTCTTGGACTGGAATGCTCATGTCATACACTTCACGAAGTGACTCAGTATTGATGATGTCACTCGTCGGACCATCCTTTACAAGACGCCCATCTTTTAACGCAACAATGCGGTCTGAATACACAGATGCAAAGTTAATATCATGCAGTACGATGACCACGGTTTTTCCTAACTCATCGACTAATTTACGTAAAATTTTCATAATCTGAACAGAGTGCTTCATGTCTAAATTATTTAAAGGCTCATCTAGCAAAATATATTCTGTATCCTGCGCGATGACCATCGAAATAAATGCACGCTGCTTTTGACCACCTGATAATTCATCTAAAAACTTGTCCTGAATATCAATTAAGTTCATATACTCAAGCGCCTGATCGACCATCACATTATCCTCAGGTGTCAAACGCCCATGAGAGTATGGATAGCGACCAAAAGAGACAAGCTCACGAATTGTCAGACGTACATTAATAAAATTGGATTGACGTAAAATCGCCACGCGCTTCGCAAAATCTTTTGATTTCAGCTTTTTCACGTCTGTCTTATCCAATAAAACTTCCCCTGTATCTGAATCTAACAGGCGACTTACCATTGACAATAGCGTCGATTTACCCGCACCATTCGGGCCGATAAAGGACGTGATTTTTCCTGTTTCAATCGTCACAGACACATCTTCTACAACAGGCTTTTTGCCAAAGAATTTTGTGATTCCTTTAATTTCAATCATCCTGCTACCCCTTTACTTTGTTTTAGTAATAAATAGATAAAGTAAATACCACCAACGAAGTTGATAATAACGCTAATTGTCGTATTTAAATTAAACACATGCAGCACAAGGAACTGCCCACCGACGAGCGCGATAATACTAATAAGACTCGCGCCAAGTATGAGTATGGAGTGCTTGTACGTCACTAAAAATTGATACGCTAAGTTTGAAACGATTAATCCTAAGAAAGTAATCGGCCCAACTAAAGCCGTTGAGGTCGCAATTAAAATAGACGCTAAAATAAGTACCCGTAGCACCATTTTGTCATAGCTAACACCAAGATTCATCGCATTATCACGACCTAGATTCATGACATCTAAGTCGCGCATTAAAAAGGCCCCATAAATAAAGCAAGCGATTAAAATGACAGCAGAAATCACAACTAGTTCTGACTTCACATTTGTGAAGCTCGCGAATAATTTATTTTGTAAACTTAAATATTCAACAGGATCAATCATGACCTGTAAAAAGCTCACTAAACTTCCTAAAAGCGTTCCGATAATCATTCCTGCTAATAACAGGAGAAAAATCGGGTATTTATCTGCTCGGAATAAGAAGCGATAAAGAAGTAGCGCGAAAAGTACCATCGCTAAAATCGCTGTTCCAAAGTTCAAATAACGGTCAACGACAAAAATAGATGCCGAGCCTAAGAAGAAATAAATAACTGTTTGTACAACTTCATACATCGAGTCGACACCAATCATCGATGGCGTCAAAATACGATTACGCGTAACCGTTTGGAACATTACTGTCGCATACGCAATCGCCACCGCTGTAATAACCATCGCCGCTACACGATAAACGCGCATCGGAAATGCATAGCTAAAACTTCCTTGAATGTTGTAAAACAAAAAGCCAGCAATCGAAATAATGGCTAATACAGCCAAGCATAAAATTTTAATTGTATTTGTTTTCTTCACACTACTTTGCATATGCTTTCCCCCTAAACAACATCACTAAGAAGATCGCACTACCAATAACAGCCACCGTTGTATTTACTGGAATTTCATACGGCGCTACGATAATACGACTTAAAATATCGCAGGCTAGAAGGAAAACGACACCAAGTGCGACTGTATGAGGAATCGTTTTTCGTAAATTGTCCCCTAAATATAATGACACGATATTTGGTACGATTAATCCTAAGAATGGAATAACCCCTACCGTTAAAATAACCGTTGTTGAGATAATGGCGATAAGAACAAGTCCAATATTTAACACCGTTTTATAACTCAAGCCAAGATTTTTCGCAAATTCTTCTCCCATTCCTGCGACCATAAATTTATTCGCAAAAATGTACGCAATAATAATTGCTGGCACTGCAACGTATAGTAATTCATAACGTCCAGACACTACAAGCGTGAAACTACCGATGAAGAACGTGCTAACGTTTTGTAAAATATCCGCTTCGTATCCAAGGAATGTCGTAATCGAAGAAATAATATTCCCGAACATAATCCCTACTAATGGAACGAAAATGACATCCTTAAATTTGATGCGATCAAGTAAACGCATAAAAATAAATGTCCCAATTAATGCAAATGCAAAACCAAACATCACTTTTTGCATATACGTTACATTTGTGAAGAAAATCATTGAAATAACAATACCTAATTTCGCTGCATCCAACGTACCTGCTGTTGTTGGTGATACGAATTTATTGCGGCTTAATGATTGCATAATTAACCCGGCAATACTCATACCAGCACCTGCTAAGATAATCGCCATCAACCGCGGTACACGACTAGCAAGGAAGATTTGTACTTCATCCGATTGAAAATCGAGTAAATCCGCCGGTTTAATATCGATAGCTCCTATAAACAGCGAGGCAAACGATAAGATAACTGCAGCTACCACTAACATCCATAATCTCATTCTATTGCCCTCGTTTTTATAATTTATCTATAAATGATAATGAAAATGATTATCATTTAATTCCCGCTTCATTATATAACGATTTTCAGCGTAAATTCAACCGACTTCCCTAATTGAGAATGGACAAAAATCCAAATGACCGACCAATTTTCTTCCTGAATAACTGATTTCTCAGCGTTTTACAGAGTTTCTTTTTTAAAGTCCATCTAGAAAAAAATTTCGAATTCGAAATACTTTAGAATCGTTTTAAATTTCATTTAATGAAAATAAAAGGAAATTCTCATCTAAATTTTCATTAAATAAAGCCATCTTTTATAATAGAAGAAATGATGGAGAAAGTATGTCTACTTTTCAACAATTAAAGGAGGCTTTATATGCCGATTCGACTCGCTAATCAAACAGATACCAAACGCCTAAGTGACATTTATGTAGCTTCTCGGCAAGCTCATTTTCACTGGCACACCGAGCCTTTTTCATATGAAGATTTCGAAAAGGATACGGCTGAGGATATTGTCTATGTCCTAGAGGAAAACGGTGTAATCATTGGCTTTTCTGCATTGTATGTACAAGATAGCTTTATTCACTGTCTTTTTATTGACCCAGACTATCAGCATAAGGGAGCTGGCTCTATCCTACTCCGTCACGCGACCACCTTACTACCCCATCCCGTGACATTAAAATGCGTTTCTGAAAATAAACACGCACTCGCCTTTTATGCACGACATCATTTTGAGAAGGTACATGAAGAAGGTCCCTCAAATGAACGTTACTGGTTACTCGCATTAGACGAAAAAAAAGGACCGCTTTAAAAGCAGTCCTTTTTCTATTAAAACTCTTCGTATTCATATGTGTAACGTTTTACATCGCCATCTGCTAATTTAAAAAACGTCTCATGCGCTACTTCTAAGCTCAGCGCCTCATCTTTATCGAGGTTTTGATACAATCCACGAATGATTCGACTTGTGACACCATGCGCCACAACAATCAGTTTCTCTTTATCTTTCACGCTCTCTAAAAATGCTTTTACGCGGCCCTCCACATCTGCATAACGCTCGCCGCCAAGTGAATTGAAGTACCAGTTATAATGGTTTGTGCCTTCTAAAAGACGCGGCCACTGCGCTTTAATATCTTCAATATAAAGCCCTGCCCAGTCGCCTACAGATACTTCAGCTAGGCGTTCATCTGTCTGCACTTTAGTTAAATCATATGCTAACGTCTCACATAAAATTTTCGTACTATCCATTGCTCGGCCAAGGGGACTCGAAATGATTTCCCAATTATGAATATCGTCACCAAGCTCCATCTTCAACATACGGGCCACCTGATAAATCTGATCTTTCCCGTTCTCAGTAAGTGGTGAATTGGATTGACCCTGGAATTTTCCTTCCACATTGAATTCTGTTTCGCCGTGACGAATTAAATACATTTCTTGTGTCATAAAAAACATCCCCTGTCTAAACATCTTGTTGTCTATTAATTCACTTAAACCGAAATTTATAAACCCATTTTTAGATTATATTTTGTTAAGTTACTTTAAGAAACATTGGACGTCTAAAACCGTTTTTTATGCCCATTAGCTAGGTGATTTTTGTGCTTCTATCTTCTGTGAAAAGTTATGCACAAGATGATTTTCATTTTTAATTTAAGATTGATCATACAACATACCATTAATGAAATAAAAAGTACCTATCACTATCATTACAGAAAAGATAAAAAGTAGTACGTAAAAAATCTTTATCGCTATTGTCTCAGCTCTAACAAACTTAATCATTGAATAAATAGAACCAACTGAAAACCATATAATCACTACAATTATTTCTAAAAGAATGTCCTTTAAAAAATCATCCATTAAAACATCTTTAAAAAAATCATTCAATTCCTGACACCTACAATTCTTACTTTAAAATCTCCTACAAAATTATCCATAAAGAACTTTGAAATCTATTCGTAGTTGTTTAACTAGTAATAGAAAGCTACTTAACTCCATTAAAAAACCTCCTGAGAAAAGTTATCCACAGGAGGTTTTGAGTCATGTCGGTTTGGAATAAAGTTTGATCAAAGATACCTCACAAAACCCATATTTCTCCTAAAATTAAAAGAAACCGTTTTAAAAAAAGTTTGATCAAAACGGTTTCTTTCTTTGTGAACCATTGTACAATTTTTATAAAAAAGATTGATCATAATCTGTGATTCAATCTTCAGCAAAATCGCTTAATTTTTTTAAGAATATATGTAAATTATTCTGCCATGAAAACACCCTTATATGGAGTTCTCATAACATTAACCCATTGTTTTAGTGTTTCCCTATTTGCTTGAGGAATAGGATAATTTCTTGCTGTACATACCTTTTCAGCACCCGGAGACAGGGAACTTATTGTAATGATAAGTCCAGATTCTGCACCGTACTCTTGAATATCCGCCCAAAGAGATTTTACCACCATCTTTTCAATTTTTGTTTTATACCTCTTACATTGAATAAGAATAGTTGGTGGTCCAGACTATTCATTCTCTTTCAACCAAACTCTTGCATCAATTCCGTCATCAATTTCAATATAATATCCTTGTTTTTCAAAGAATTCACATGTGAAAGCTTCAAATTTCCTCCAATTAATATCTCTAACTGAAAAATTCAGTCAGCCGGCCATTCGTCGTGCGTACCGTGAAAGTTCGCCATTTTTTATATTTCGCTCTTATTTTAATGTTAGCTTTATAGCAACTTAAACATGGCACGAGTAAATTGCATGTATATTAAAGACCCTCGAACGTTCGTAGGAACAAATCGAGGGTCTTTTTATCAATCTTCCCATTTTCAGGAACATATTAGTATGTCGGCTAAATTTTGCTTATAATGAATTTTTCTTTAATTCCTATTTGAAAATTACATCTATTAACCTTGATAACGGATTCTTTCAACCAAAGTTGCTTTTTTCAGATTATGACTTAAAACAAAAGATAGTACAATCTGCAAGAAACTAACCACCAAAATCATCGCCAGAATAGGTATAAATGGAATATGGTAAACATTCATTCCAAATACGCCATTCACCTTCGCATAAGAAAAGAGTAGATATCCAATCGGTAATCCTACAACAAGAGAGACGAATATTGTTCCTATTGTGAAAATCAAGCCTTGTAGCTGCAAGCTAATATTTAATTGCTTGTTCGTCATTCCAACAGCTTGCAATACGCCATATTCTTGTCTTTTTGTTATGATATTTATAATCATTGTATTGGCAAGATTCATAAATCCAATCAAGCCTGCAATTGCCATAAATAAATAACTTCCCAACTTCATCATGGTACTTGCGAATTCAGCTGTCTGCAATTCATCATGGTAAGTTTTAAACTTGACATAAGATGTATCTGCAATTAGGTTTCTTACATTTTGCTCCACCGAAGCTACATCGCCTTCGTCCGTATCAATCCAGATATAGCCATAGGATACCCCTTCTGGCTGCATCGCTTGATAGACCTCCTCTGGGATGACAAGATAGGTATCCGCATTTGTAAATGCACCAGCAATATTTCCTTTATAAGTAAATTCTTCTGTCCCATTATCTAATTCAAAAGTCATCGGATCATTCAATGAATAGCCATCTGACGCCATCCACATAGACCAACCGAAGAAAACATCTCCATTTCTTACAGCCTCGTTATAATCCATTGGGCCAAGGTCGCCTTCATATCGCATCTTTTCAAAATCTTCTTTATTCACAATCGAGACGACCTGCTTTGAACCATTTATTTTTGCAACAGCAATTTCTCTCGTTAGCACTTTATTAACGCCTGGTATACGCTCAATTTCTGCAATAAGTGTGTCATTCAATGGATTCTTTTTAAGAATCGAATCCAAATTATTTTCTGGATAAGCTTCATCCGACTCATAAGAATAATCAAGCTTCAATTCAAATTGCCCGTGATTCATGCCTTTTCTTGCTTCGTATTCCGTATCGATATTTCCTACAAAGTTTGCGATAATCACAAATAATACACAAGAAAGACCCATTGTAAGAATCGTTCCGATTGTTCTTTTCTTATTACCAACTACATTTGCCATTGCCAAAGAGAATACAGATATATTTTTTTGGCCTTTCCGCATTCCATAGTTCTTTTTTGTTGAGTTTTCCAAATATCGTGTTGCTTCAATAGGAGATATTTTAAAAACAATTTTCATCGGCTTTCGAAGTGCTAATATCACTGTTAGCAATGAAATCAGAATACTAACTAGCATCAATTTGGCTGAAAATAATGGTACCTGACTATTTGGTATTCCAATAGATGCCATATTCCCTTGTTCGATTAACCAACCAAAGCTTACTTTTGCCATAAAAAATCCAAGTACCCATCCAATAGGTATTGGAAGCACTGAAAGAATCATACCTTCTCGAAAAATCAACTGTTTCATCTGCTTTTTTGTTGCACCTAAGGCTTTGATTTTTCCGTATTCCTGTATCTTTTGAGCGATACCCACTTGAAAAATATTATAGATAACAACAACCGAAAACAGCACAATCCCTAAGATTAGAATGCCACATACCGCAATCATTTCATAGCTCGGCTCTAGTGTCCAAGACAAGAAATAATCATTTACAATCAGGTTTTTGCTATCAATTCCGGAAGAATCTGCAATGTTCGTAAGCACTGAATCAATGTTATTCATAGAAACATGGACAGAATCATTCAATGTAAAATAGACATTGTATGCTCGCTCGTCTTCTACAAATTGACTATCATAAAAAGCGGAAGAAGTAAATACTATATAGGAAGACTTAGCTTTATATGCCTCTCGATCAAATAGAATGCCACTAACTACAAAATCTTGCTTACTATATTCCTCGTTCATTCCAGAACGATATTCAAGACGAATACTATCTCCAATTTTCACATGCTCATAGCCCTGCGACTTAAAGAAAGCTTTACTTGCAGCAATATCCTGTGGACCCTTTGGATAGGATCCTTCCGAAAGTAAATATTCTTGATTGTAAGGTAGCATTTCTCGGACATGCTTGTCTGCACTAACAAATGCGCCTTTCTCATTCCCTTTTAAGATACCTGCTGTAGACATCAGCCCGACCGTATCTATTTCAGCTCGTCGTTCGATTTCCTTTAACTGCGTATCATCTACAGATAAGAACAGTCCATAATTTCTTCCATATCTGTCCGCTGCATTTTCTTTTTGTAGGTTAATAACGCCATTTCCAATAGTGCTGATAATAGTAAGTAGCATTGTCGTTAAACAAATAGCAAATATGATAAGGATACTTCTCGTTTTATTCCGCTTGTTATTGTTGAATGCGATTTTAGTAATTGTATTCATCGGAAATCCACCACTTGTCCATCTTCAATGATTAAGATACGGTCTGCTACCTGTGCAATTTCATCATCATGTGTAATCATCACGATGGTCTGACCATATTTTTTTGCCGTCATTTTTAGCAGGCCAATTACTTCGTCGCTTGTTTTTGAATCAAGATTACCGGTTGGTTCATCTGCAAAAAGTATTTCTGGTTTTGTGATTAAGGCTCTTGCGATTGCGACTCGCTGCTGCTGTCCACCAGATAATGTATTCGGGAGGTTATGGATTCGATTCTCAATACCTAGTGTGGTAATGATGTCATTTGCATATACTTCATCGACTTTTTTTCCATCCAGCCCTAAAGGTAACACAATATTTTCCCAAACATTGATGGCTGAAACCAAATTATATGCTTGAAAAATAAAGCCGATTTTTCTTCTACGAAAAATTGCCAGTTGATCCTCGCTCATCTGATACATATCGTTTCCTGATAATAGAACTTTGCCTTCCGTTGGCATATCAAGTCCCCCAAGCATATGGAGTAGTGTGCTTTTGCCAGAGCCAGATTTACCTACAATGGCAACAAATTCCCCCCGATTAATCTTAATGCTTACATTATTTACTGCCTTCACTTGATTTTTATTTGTTCCATAAAACTTACTAAGTTGATTTGTTTCTAATATGACACTCATTTAACAGTCCTCCATGTTCTAATTTTGCTCCTATCTTATCAAGTGAATCTTTCATTTCACTTTCAAAAAAAGTAGAAGTCTTACGGTTTCGTAAGACTTCTACTTTTTCTCTAGCAGTTGAATAACAAACTTACTGCCATGTCTATGATTAAATCCAACTTCCATGTCGAAATTAGAGGACACTGTTATCGTCCCATGATGTTGCTCGATAATTTCTCTTGAAAGAAATAATCCAATCCCAGAACCACTTTCTTCTTTTACTTCTGGCAGGGAGCCTCTGAAAAAGCGTTGAAATACCTTATGATATTCTTCCTTCGGTATACCAATCCCTTGGTCTTCAATCTCAATACGTACAATCCCAGTTCTTTTTTGTAATCGAATCGCTATTTCGGAATGAGTCGGGCTGTACTTAATAGCATTATCCAAAATGTTGATAAGTGCTTCACTCAACCATTTTTTGTCTTGCATAATCTCATAGTTTTCTAATGTTTCATCAAAGTCAAAAACTAGCTCAATGTCCTTCTTTATTGCATTCGGATAGACACGATTCACAGCAGTAATTATTGTTTCTAAAAGAGGAAGCTTTTTTTTATCAATTTGAATTAATCCTACTTCCATTTTTGAAATCTGCAATAATGATTGCAGCAGTACTTCCAAACCGTCTAATGCATTTCTACACCTTATTCGAAACTCTTTTTGTTCTTCTTCACTTAGATTATCTCGAAGCAATACACTAAAGCAGGCATCTAATGCTGCGACGGGGGTTTTTAATTGATGCGATATATCAGAAACCAGCTCTTTCGTTCCTTCCCTTTCCAATCGCGCTTCTTCTTTCAGCAACTTCATATAATGTCCAAGTACATCCAATTGATATTTGATTTTTTCCTGCTCATCTTCATCGTCATCATCTAGTTCCAGTATTACTTCATAATTGTTTTCTCGAAAATTCACAAGTGTGTTTTCTATTTGCAAAAATCTGGCTTTATCCTTTTGTAGGATCATTCTTTGCCAAAGCCATAACAAAGAAAAAAGTATGACAAACAAAAAGAATGTGCCACCCGCTGTTACCGCTATGTTCTGTAAGAACTGTTGATATAAAACATTCTCAACATTCTTCAAATAACCATACTTCTCCAGCAACTGTTTTCCTTGTTCTATCGAATCTAAATTGTTATCTTTTAGAATATCTATCACAATATCAACTCCATCTTGCCCAGATTTAGTAGCGATCTCTGCCAAGATGTTCATGCTGTTATTGTAATTCTGGTAATATACCCATGTTGTCAAACAGTTGCTAAAAATATATGCAAACATGACTATGCTTATTAGCTGTAGGATTTGTTGTTTCTTTCGTTTTCCTCTTGCCACCAGATTAACCCACTTCCTGATTCCATACATAACCAAGTCCCCGTATGTTTTTCAAATACACTGGCTTTGCTGGATCTTCTTCAATTTTTTCACGAAGCCTCCGCACATTCACGGCAACTGTATTCTCATCTACAAATTCTCCATCAGTATCAAATATATTTTCTAATATCTGCTTTTTAGAAAGAACCTGCTTTGGATATTTCAAAAATAAAGTAAGCATCTTCCATTCGTTCTTCGTCAATACCACTTCCTTGCCTTTGACCAGAACTTTCATCTCTCTTGGAAGCACTCGAATGTCCCTTGATATTATTTCATTTTCTTCATTACTGCTTTTGATACGATTGAAATAGGCTTCAATTTTTAGAAGCAGTACGGATAGGCTGAAAGGTTTCGTGATATAATCATCAGCACCCGCTTCATACCCCATTACCTGACTTATCTCTTGGTCTAATGCAGTAAGACAAATAATATATGCCTTATTTTGCTGCCTCATCCACTTTATAAAATCAAGCCCATTTCCGTCCGGAAGATTCATATCACAAATAACGAGATCAATTTTATTAACAACAGCTACACTTTTTGCAGCTTGTATTGTTTCAGCAGAAAAAACAATATTTCCAGATTTCTCCAAATAAAATGCTATTCCTCGATTTACATTTACATCATCTTCTAAAACCAATATACTTGACATAATATCACCCCTAATAGCGTTTTACATATGTAAGTTAATGTAATATCCTAACTGTTCCATCATAGCAATGAAATGATATTCTACTTGAAACCCTAAAACAGCCCCATCATCCATGGCATTTTTAGTCGTATAGGAATGAAGTAATGGGCCGTTGGGACGCTAAAAATGGTGTACCAGTTAAACGTGAAAACTCTACTTTCACTTGGTTAAATTCTTTATCTGTTAATAATTTATCTTCTAATAACGATAAATTAATTCTGTTTAAATGACCTCTAAAATTTTGCCATAAAGCGTCTTCTGTTTTAAGATCTGGTCGATAAGTCCACTGGTTCTCTTTTTTACTTAAAATTTGAATGAATTGATTTTCAATCATTTGTTCAGAATGCCCCATTGTATCTCCCTCATTTCCATAGTTGCAACCATTTTTAGGTAGTGGTTTAAATTCTTCTTGTTCCTGTGTTTCCAACTTTTGTTCTTCTAAATCATTTAATTGTTTTTTAAGCCTTTCAACTTCTTCTTTTAGTATTTCTTCTTTCTCTTGTTTCATATCATCTTCCGGCACTTTAAGAGATTTCAGCTCATTTATCTCAGCTTTATATTCTTCCAGTAGCTTTTTATCTTGTAAGGCTAGACGTTGTTGTTGATCTAATAGATTTTGATTTTTTTCAATAATTTGTTGTAGCAACTGAATCTATACATCTTTTTGTTCAATCTGTTTGATAAAAAAGTTGTCCGCTCGCTGTCCGATACTTGTCCGTCTTCTGTCCGGATTTTTTCTTTGTCTTCTCCGAATAATTCGCTAGCGTTGTCTTCAATGCTTTTTGTAGTTGTCCGTTCACTGTCCACCCGTTGTCCATTCGCTGTCCGATTGATGTTTTCTTATATATATCGGACACCTTCAGCATTAATCATTTTTATTTTGTTTGAGTTAATATATATATTGATGTACATCAATGTTTTCTTGCTTATCTATAAATCTATAAATCTTTTGCCGACTTATGTTCAATTCTTTAGCTAACTGACTAATTGTTAAGCTCTCACTCATAATTAAATTTCCTGCCTTTTAACGATTGGTAGATACTCTTCAATTGACTTTTTAAGGTACTTTCCAATATTTCCTTTGGAATAAGGTAATTGTTTATCCTTAACGTATGAAAGATGTTTTTTAACTCCATCTATACCCCTTAATTCTTTGAGTTCATCGTACTTAGGATATACATTTTTTTGTAAAGCTGCCATGATTGCTATATCTGTCATGTCATATGGTGCTAAAAGGAAATGCTCCAAAAGTAGCTTTGTATATTTACTTTTTATAGCTTCAATCGCTAGCTTATCCTCTCTATCTTCTCTTTGAGACATAGCTTCTTTGTAAGTTGTATCTTCTATTTTATAGCTGTTATCCTTAGTCATATGTCTTTTCGTGATGTGAAAGATAATCGAATCAATACTTCGCCCTTTTTTTATTTTTTCGTAGGTTACCTTAAAATGTGTATGGGAATTGATTTCATCTAGCGGTTTTTTTATTATCCATGATTCAAAATTATCAAAACGTGGATATTCATCGACAGTATCAGTCAACATTCTTAAATCTTTAACCGTAATCGAAGGATTACGATAACCTTCTACTTGTTCAGTTCTTCTTCCACCTTTTCCCGTGTAGTGCTCGTACTGGTTATAAAACATACACAACCATTTATATAAAATAATACTATATTTACTATTTAATTCCATGATGTCACTAATAGCGTATTGGGTAAAATTCTGTTTTAAATCAATTAAATAAGGCATAATATCTTGATTAAATCGTATCATGACTTCGTCATTGTAGTTGTTCCATTTAACGGTTGGAATCGGCACTATACTTATCATTTCATAACCTTCATTTTTTACTTCTTTTATTTGAAAAAAAGCTTGTTTTTGCATCTTTTCAATGGCTTCTTTAAAGCGACTATGTTTATCATTGTCTGATACTTTAAAGAACGTGAAAAGCTCTTTTTTTGATAAAAAAATCGTATTATCTTTAGGTGGATTATCTGTATCAATACAAGACACAGCTAATTCAAAAATTTTTAGAGGAGTTTTATCCATTTTTGCGACACTAGAAATTAAATCATTATGTTCTACTACTTTACGCTTGTTGAGTTCATTCAAAGTTAACATCGAATTCTTATTTGTTTCGTTATTTTTACTTATACTAGACATATAAAAACGCTCCTTTGCGTATTTAAGTTAATCCTAGAGAAAACAACAACTATATCTGTTTCTCTAAGATTTTATTATAACACAAAGCCCCTAGTTTTATTTATTTTTTCTAGGTATATACACCGTTTTTTCTAGGTATTTAAATAAAAGGATACTTGTTATTACTGACTTTCTTCTCACACAAAAGAATAAAATATATAAGATAAATATATATAGGCTTCACCTTTTTTAACCTATTGATAAAATAGTAACTCCTAACAACAAAATAATAATTCTAATTCAAATAAAAGTACTCACAATCAATTTAACTCCAATCTTATAACGCTGTTAATCCTCTAATTTTTGTATCTGCTTGAACGCTCGTTGTTGAGTAGTAATACTTATGCCTGTTTTTCGTTCAATCATTTTAATGTCATTCCACTACCTAAAGGCAAATGCGTATCCCTATCAAATGCATTCGTAATAGCTCGAATACTTTCATCATTCGTTAAAAGGCGCTGTAATAATGCCATAGACAAGTCTTCGATATACTGACCGCTTAAGCTTTGAAAAGCGTCATAATGCTCAAGGCTGTAATAATCATGAATATAGCTAATATTTCTCGCCATTTTTTTCGGGATTTCTAGCTCCGTTACAATGCCCCATTCAAATTGCCTTCTTTCCCAATACACACGTTCAATCTCAAATTTCTCAATGACACGTTCTTTTAATAGCTCGTCCTTCATTTTGATTGTTCTAGCAAGTTCAACAAGCCCTTCACCTTTATCTACGGTTAATAAAAAATCTGTTGTCATCACAATAGGCTCATGCGTTTTTGGGTCTGTAGGATGTTTAATTCCTAATTCATCAGCAATAACAAGTGTTTCTTCTAACGGCAAGAGCGGATATTGTTCTCGAATATCCACAACAGAATCCGAAAATTCAGTTAAATAGAAGTAATTTCGTTCCAAGTCCGATAAAAATTCATGTTGCCTATCAGTTTTAATACCTTTTAAACATGTAGATCTTCCAAGTGAGGAAACGTCTTGAATGTTCAACCAAGGCTTATATTCAGCACCGATACCAGACCCTCTACCTTCTTTTATCCATTTTTCAACTTTAGATGTTCTATTTCTTTTAGACATAAAAACACCCCTTTGAATTAATTTAATCCAAAGGGGTGAAACGGTACATCTTTTTTTAAACGGTATAACTTTATTTAAATGTAGGTTTGGAATAAAGTTTGATTAAAAGTATGCTACAAACGTTGATTTTATAATAAAAAAAACCATGTATTTTGAACAAAGATTGATCAAAATATATGGATTTCATATTTAAACAGATTTAGTTTTTATAAAAAAGATTGATTATTTCCATATGTCCGTTCAGAATTGAGTCAAAATCCGAAACTAGGCAATCTGAAATTAAAATATTTTAGTCTACCTTTTATAAACTATCAATCTTAATTCAAAAATTCCGTTACGGTCTTACCAAACCACTCGTTATGGCTTTCTTTAAACTTCCTGAAATACTAATAGCGCAGAATTCATTTTGGACCATCTCCTCATATTTCTTTTGAGCTACAACTGCCAGCATCTTAAAGTGTTCTAATGAATGTGAATTAAAATTGATTGCTTTGAATTCTTCAAAAGAAGAGAAAGTACCAAGATATTCTAAAAAAGTTTTGAAAACTTCTGTATCATCAAAATATAAATCATTTGTATAACTATATTGTAACCTTGTATTAAATAAGTAATCCTTAAGCTTTATAAGTAATTCGAATTGTTCTTTTTTCAATTGAAAAAATTCCATAGGCAAGTATCGGCTCTCAAAAGGTTGTTCTTTGTTATACATTATTTTTCCAGACATTTTAGAAATATAACCACCAATAAATACAACCAAAACATCAGCAATCCTTAACCCTGGATACATTTTCGAATCAAGGCCCTCTTGGACTTCTAGTAAATTTAATTCTTCAAAATATTTGCTGTCTATACCATTATCTAGCCTTAACTTAAGGTTGCTTCTATCGATTTGTAATTCTATTAACCATAAATCAATAGTAAAAACTGCTTTCTTCCAATTAAAAGTAATGAATTTAGAATCCTCATAAGATTTACTTATTAAAACATCTTTAAAACAGTTAAATATCTCTAAAAGAGATTTGTAGTTAGCGATTTGAATTGTTAATCTATTTGGTGTTGGTTTATCATACTTTAGGATGAAAGCTTTAATATCATTAATGATTAAGCCTAATACTTCTTCATCGGAAACTTCTCTATTAAATAAAGCTTTTATCACCTTTTCACTGGCTTCAATTGAGGCATACTTTGATAATGAATAAAGTATTATATTTGCAAAAGGTTGTTTTGTTTTTTCTGCAATAGATAAAATCCAATCTTTAAATCTTTTATCTATTGCGAGAGGAATTTTATTGACTGCAAAGAGGTGATGCTGTACTTGATACTTCTTTAAAAGATCAAGTAATTCACTATAAAATGCAATTGCTTTTTTATTCATACTAGCAGCACCATATTCAAAGTTTCTTTTTAAAATTAAAGCTCCTTTGACTTCATCAATGATTTTCTGAGATTGTTGCCGTTCATTTAAATAATTTTGCTCAACAACTGTATATTCTTTCTCTAATCCCTCTATATTCTCACCAGATATTTTTACAACAGATGAAACGAAAGTTTTCATGTTGTCAGTGCCTAATTGAATCTTCTGCGAATCACTATACAATTCTTTATCATCTAGAGCTTTTATTGTGTTTTGTGTTCCTTTTTCATCTAAAAATAAATAGTCCATACTACATCTTCCTTATATATATGTTATTTTTAAATCATGCACTGTGTTTTTCTAATAGCTTAAACGGATTTTCAATATCTTCTGTAATACACTTATCAAGCATCATTTTTAAATGCCCTTCATTGCCGCTCTTGATAAAAAGTTTAGTAAAAATATTGAAATATTTTTCATTCATCTCTGATTGTTGCTGTATATATAAATCTTCTTGTATATAATGCGATCCATCATGTGTCCATTTTATTAATGAAGATACAATTATTTTTTCATCTTCGTCAAAGTATTTTATAAGACTATCCAATTCAATCCCACCAAGAAATTTAAAATAGTTCTCTAAAATTCTTCTCATAACATTTTGAATGATATTGGCACTTGAATCTTTTAATTCTATCAGTTCTTTCCATAAAGCCTCATATGAAGTTGTAATTGGATTTTTTTCGTACCTTTTCACATATGAACCATCTTTCGCATTTTTTCTTATAATAAAATAACTACAGTTACTTATTTTATAAGTTATCTCTTTTAGAAAATACGTATTATGCGTTGATACAAATAATTGTTCAATTTTATATTTATCACTATTTTCAATTAAATCTTTAACTAAAGTGGACACAATATATAATATCGTACTATCCAAACTAGAAATTGGATCATCAATAAAAAGTATCTTTTTATTTTCTACACTTTTAACAATGTGGTAATAATAAAGAAAAGTAATGAATGTTTTTTCTCCCTCACTCAAAGTTTTATTAGCATCTTCCCCATTTTCTCTCACAATTTTATACTTACCTTCGTCTTCCGCAGCTTTTAATGAAAAATTTTTAAAGCCGTATAAACGTAACTGTTTATTAATTGCAATTACTGTAGATGAAATCCCAAATATACTTGCTTTAATTTTCTCATACATTTGTTGGTCTTTTATGATATATGCATTTTTTTGCTCAACAGAGCTTTGTAGTCCCTTTATCTTTCCATTTAACTGATTAAGCTCTCTATTAAACCTTTTATACTCAGCGTCAGTTGCATTTAAAAATACTTTCCAAATATCTCTTACTAGTCTTTCTTTTTTCTCAGCTAATTTCTGTATTGTATTATTATGAATTTCTATTTTTTCATTATCGATATTTATTTGTTCACTTAACTCTACTAATTCATTTTCAAATAATTTTAATTCAATTTTATTTGAAGGTGCTTTTTCTTTTTCAGAAAGATGTTTTAAATTTTCCTCGTTCTTGGCTTGTATTTTTAATAAAATATTTTCAACCATACCTTTTTCAAGATACTTATTATCTAAAGTCTGTAATCTCTCTAAATATGTGATTACATCTTTTGCATATTCTTTATATTTAATAATCTCTTTATTTAATTCTATTATTTCATTTTCAAATTTTTCATTAAAATATTCTGAAAGATAGTTGGTTATTTCTTCTTTTAACTCACTTCTACAAAAAGGACAATAATCTAAACTGTTCTCTTGAATAGTTTTATATCCTTCATGAACCCACGTATGTATATTTAATTTTTCAACTAAGTGTGCATATTCTAAATCTTCTTTACCGATAATTGACTTATTGAAAATTGTACTATTCGGCTCATATCTTATTTCTAAAACTGGTATTTTGCTTATCTCACTTCGTTCTTCAGAAAATACTACTTCCGCACGTTTAAAAAGCTCATCAATATCTATTAATTCCGATTTATTTGAAAGCACTTGTTTACAGTATTCATTATAAAAGCGTTGCTTACTTCCATGTAACCCTATAAATGCACTTTGATACAATTCACTTATTCTATTTGTTTTATCACTTTTTTTATCCCATATTAAATCGATAAAACTTTTTTTAGATTCATCTATTTTTCTCTTAGTAATTTCTAGATTATCTTGAGCTTTAATTTTATCCTGTTTATTTTTTTCTATATTTCTTTGAATTTCATCCAACTCTATTTGTTTGTCTACGTGATCTTTACCTAAAGTAAATATTCCTGGAATATCATTATCAGATTTAAAATTATCATCGATAAAGTTCTTATTATAGACTAAGCTTTCTTCTATTCTATTTCCCTCATAAGTGCAATCTGAATAAGCTACATCATCTATATTAAGAAAAGCTCTAGATAGAGTTGATTTACCTGTTCCGTTATTACCATAAATAAAATTGACCTTCTTTAAATCTTCAAATTTTGTGCCTACTTCATTGTAACTAGCTACATTTTTTAAAGAAATGTTAGATAACATATAGATTTCCCCTATTCTCTTGATTTTTAAAAATAAGAGGATTCCAAAACATATTAGAATCCTCTTAAATATTTTATAACTCCAACGCCAACTGCTCTGACATTAGCTCTGCTTGTTCAATTACTGTTTCTACTGCTTGTTTACTGATTTCTGGTGGATAGCCATATTTTTTCAGTAATCGTTTGACCATCACACGCATTTTTGCGCGTGCAGAATCACGTAGATTCCAGTCAATACTCATATTTTCTTTGATGGACTGAGTTAGTTCATGGGCGATAATTTTTAACGTATCATCCCCTAAAACTTGTTCTGCTGTATCATGTGAAGCTAATGCGTCATAGAATGCGACTTCTTCCATGACCATGCCATTATCTTCTCCACGTTTATAAGCGCCGTCCATTTCTTTTGCCAATTCAATTAATTCTTCGATAACTTTTGACGTTTCGATTGTACGTTTATTGTATTTGTTTAGTGAGTTCGCTAGCATTTCAGAGAACTTGCGCGCTTTGATTAAGTTACTACGCTGCACATTTTTCACTTTACCATTTAATAAACGATTCAATAATTCTACTGCTAAGTTCTTTTGTGGTAACGCTCGAACATCTTCTAAAAATTGATCGGATAAAATCGAAATATCGGGATTCTCTAGTCCAAGCTCTTTATAAATATCAATAACATCTTCAGAGATAACCGATTTTGAAATCAATTGATTAATTTGTGCATCCATTTGAGTAGCTGTTTTCTTTTTGCTACCATCACCGATTGTTTTCACAATACTCGCTTTTACAGCTTTAAAGAAACCAATTTCATCGTTTAATTCCTCTGCCTCTTGTGTCGTCGCACATAAAGCATATGCTTTCGATAATTCCGTTACGGTATCTAAAAAGCGTTTCTTTTCTTCTTCACCTAGTCCAATGACATAGTCCATTGTATTGACAATTGCTTTAATCCGTTGCGATGATTTTTCGGATTTAAAGCCTGAATAATCATGACCGTATAACAATTCTAAAATCAGTTGGTGTTTTTCTAACATGACGTCTACCGCAAGAGCTGTATCAACCCCAGCTGTTTCACGGTCATTATCTGTATATTGTTTTAATGCTTGTTTTAAATTATCTGCAATACCAATATAATCAACAACTAAGCCACCTGGTTTATCTTTAAATACACGGTTTACACGTGCGATAGCTTGCATTAAGTTATGGCCTTTCATCGGTTTATCAATATACATCGTATTCATTGAAGGCACGTCAAATCCAGTTAGCCACATATCTCGCACAATAACGATTTTTAATGGATCATCATTGTCTTTCATACGACGTGCTAAAAATTCGCGACGCTTTTTATTACCGATAAACGGCTGCCATTCTACAGGATCACTAGATGAACCTGTCATAACGATTTTAATAGCACCTTTATCATCGTCATCTGAATGCCATTCTGGTCGTAGTTTAATAATTTCTTTATATAAATCAATCGCAATGCGACGCGACATGACGACAATCATTGATTTACCAAACATCGCTTTTCCACGTTCTTCATAGTGATGAACTAAATCTTGTGCCATTTTTTCGACACGTGAACCTGCACCAGCGACTGCTTCTAAACGTGACCATTTTGACTTTAGTTTTTCTTTTGTCGATAGTTCTTGATCTTCTGTAATATCTTCATAATCATCATCAATTGCTAATCCCTCTGGTAATTCTAAAGGAATAACACGTGACTCATAAAAAATCTTAACTGTCGCACCATCTTCTACAGCCTGTGACATATCATACACATCAATGTATTCACCAAATACTGCTGGTGTATTGCGGTCCGTTGATTCTACTGGTGTCCCTGTGAACCCAATAAATGAAGCATTCGGCAATGCATCACGAACATATTTCGCATAGCCATACTTCACTTCACCTTCGTGATCTTTCTGTTGTGATAATGCTGCACCAAAACCATATTGCGAACGATGTGCTTCATCAGCCATGACAATAACATTTGTACGATTGGTTAGACATGGCATTTCACCTGTTTCTTCATCAGGTGAGAATTTTTGCAGTGTCGTAAAAATGATGCCCCCTGATTCTACATTTAATAATTCACGTAAAGAATCACTAGACTGTGCTTGGTTTGGTGATTGCCGTAAAATATCCTTCGACATCGAGAATGTTTTATACAGCTGATCATCTAAATCATTACGGTCTGTTAAAACCACCAATGTTGGGTTATTCATCACTTTAATCAGTTTCCCTGCATAGAACACCATCGATAAACTTTTACCAGAACCTTGCGTATGCCAAACGACACCAATCTTATGGTCACCATCTTCCGCAGTTGCTACTTGTGCTTTTTCAACTGCTTTATTCACCGCATGATATTGGTGATAGGCAGCTAAAATTTTGAATGTGTTTTCACCATCTGATTGGAATAAAATAAAGTTTTGAATAATATCCAGTAATCGATGAGGTTCTAGCATTCCATTAATCATCACTTCAAGCTGAGGTTCAGCAGGACTAGCTAATGAAGTACCATCAATCGTACGCCATTTCATAAAACGTTCTTCATTCGCAGTAAGAGAGCCAACACGCGCATTAATACCATCACTCGTAATCAAAAAGGCATTGTAACGGAATAGTGTAGGGATTGCTTGTTTATACGTTTGGATTTGATTGTATGCATCTGAAATATCAACATCTTCATTTGTCGCATTTTTGAGCTCCATCACAACAATAGGTAAGCCATTAACAAAGACAAGTACATCGGGACGTTTATTTGATTGTCCTTCAATAATCGTAAACTGATTAACTGCCATAAAATCATTGTTTTGTGGATTTTCAAAATCAAACACATAGACAGAAACAGTCGGATTATAACCATCTTCTCCTTGTACTTGTATCTCAATACCATCCGTCGCAAGCTTGTGGAATTGTTTATTATTCAAGATTAAATTTGGCGAAGCATTCGCCACAATCTTTTGAACAGCTTCTTCAATGATTTTTACAGCAAGTGTTGGATTTATCTTTCGCAAAGCGTCACGTAAACGATTAACTAAGACAACATCTTGAAAACTATCACGCTCTGGATTCTCGCCATCTGGTGCAATATCAGGACCTTCAATAATGTCATACCCTAGTTCTTCTAACCATTCAAGTGTTGCTACCTCTAACTCTGATTCATTGTATTTAAACATATGTTACACCTCCAAATTATCAGGTATTTCGATTTCACCCGATAATAGTTTTGGGAGTAGGGTATCGCGGAGTTCGACTAACTTTTTATTTTCTGACCTTAATTCATAGATTTCATTTAATAATGGGGTAACAGTAGCAGTTAAAGCATCCATAAGATTTTTAGGTGGTAATGCTAATTTGAACTTTGAAAGAATAGAAAATGTAATCTGAGGGAAAGTTCCTGATCTGCTTTCAGCAATCTGATTTAATTCATTGATAGTGCTCTGCATAGTTAACCATATATAAAATAATTTACTTGAAAGAATTTCTTCATTTGTTCGCAATACCATTAATTTTGTAGACACAACGTAATCATCAGCATTTTCTATTTGTATATATGCATATCTTTTATTTTTCGGACGAATTTCGCTATACAATATATCATTTTGTTCAATTAACTTTTTTGCTTGGCCCGGCATGTTTTTAGTAGGAAGAAAATCGACATCAGCTATTTCTCCGTCTAACACATCAGAGGTGTTAAGGAATTTTGCATATTGCTTTTCTTTTTTATTAATACTATTAGAAATACTTTTTGCAAATTCATTTACATTGTAAATTTCCCATGCTTTAGGTATCTCCCCTAACTCACTTTCCACCATTTCTCCACCACTTGATTTATAAGGTTTTCCTTCTTCATTCGGAAATTCGAAGTCGATGAACCAGTGTTTGAAAAGAGTTTGAGAGAGTTTTTCGAGATTGGATATAATATTGTTATTTAATTCGATTTTTTCATCAATTGACCATAAGAAATCCCCTATCGAACTTTGTATGTTTTCTTCTGGAATAGCGAATTCTAAATTTTCTAATGTACTTTTATTTATTGAACTAAATATTGTACCGGTCGAATGACCTTCATAATTATTAAAAGCCTTTAATAAATAAAATAAGAATTTCTGATTATTTGTTTTTGAACGAACAGCTGCTAATCCCCGTCCGATACATAAAGGAATGGTAGCAATATTTATATCTCCTACAGGTGCTCTAACACTGAATAAAATATCACCTTCAATAGCCCATTTGGTTACTTTTGTTGTATAAGTATCAATAATAGGATATAGTAATCCAAAAGTTCTTGTTCCTTGTAAAAATGGCGTCCCCTCTTGTTCATTATAAAATTCTGATTTAGGTGATTGTCCCATTTCAACTTCAGCAATATCTTTTAATCTTACAATTTTATTAAACTCCATACCCAATACCACCTAACGCTTTACGAATCTGTTCTTCTAATTCTTTAGATTTTGCAAATTGCGCTGATAATTCACTTGTTAAACGTGCCATTTTTTCTTCAAATGGTTCGCCATCATCTTCTTGTTCTGCTAAACCTACATAACGTCCTGGTGTTAAAATATGATCGTTATTTCGTACCTCTTCAACTGTTGCTTCTTTACAAAAACCTAATTCATCCGTATATTCTTGTTCATTCGTACCACGCCACGCATGGAACGTACCAGCAATTTTTTGAATGTCTTCATCACTAAATTCTTTATGCGTACGATCTGCCATAAATCCTAAATTACGTGCATCAATAAAGAGAATTTTATTATTGCGTTCACGTTTGCCTGTCTTCACTTTATTTTTCGATACGAACCATAAACATACAGGAATTTGCGTTGAGTAAAATAGCTGACCTGGTAGTGTAACAATACATTCCACTAAGTCATTTTCAATTAAGTTTTTACGAATTTCCCCTTCGCCACCTGAGTTAGAAGACATCGAGCCATTCGCTAAAACGAAACCTGCTGTACCGGCCGGTGCTAATTTTGAAATCATATGTTGTACCCAAGCATAGTTGGCATTACCTTCTGGAGGAATACCATATTGCCAGCGCATATCATCTTGTAGCTTATCGCCACCCCAATCTTTAATATTGAATGGTGGATTCGCCATAATGTAGTCAGCTTTTAAGCCTTTATGTAGATCATTTAAAAATGTATCTGCGTGATGTGGGCCTAAGTTTGCATCAATCCCACGAATTGCTAAGTTCATTTTACAAAGTTTCCATGTCGTTGGATTAGACTCTTGACCATATACAGACAGGTTATCAATACGACCTTGATGTTCTTTAATGAATTTAGATGATTGTACAAACATACCACCAGAGCCACATGCAGGGTCATATACACGGCCTTTGTATGGTTCTAGCATTTCAACTAGTAAGCGAACGACTGAAGATGGTGTGTAGAACTCGCCACCATTCTTGCCCTCTGCGCTTGCAAAGTTGCTTAAGAAATATTCATAAACACGACCAATAACATCTTTTTCACGACTTTCTTCATCACCGACTTTGAATGAGAACAAGTCGATTGTTTCACCTAGACGTGTTTTATCTAATTCTGGGCGTGCAAATGATTTAGGTAATACCCCCACTAATGATGGATTTTCTTTCTCAATTGCAACCATTGCAGCATCAATTAATTGACCTACTTCGGGTTTTTTTGCATTGTCTTTAATGAATGACCAACGCGCTTCTTTTGGTACAAAGAAAATATTCTCCGCAACATATTCATCACGGTCTTCCTCGTCTGCCCATTCATCTGCTTTTAACTCCGCATATTTTTCTTCAAATGCATCAGATACGTATTTTAAAAATAATAACCCTAATACCACATTTTTATATTCGCCAGAATCCATTGACCCTCGCAATTTATCTGCCATTTTCCATAACTTTTCTTCAAATCCTAAGTTTGCTGTCGCCATGTTGTTTCCTCCTGTAGCCATGTATTTTCTATGCCTATTATATCAATTTTCCAGCATGAAAAATTGAAAATAACAATATATTCAATTTTTTTAATTTATATGATTTTAGATAATAATAATTTGGCCCTATGTTCATAATTTTTCTTACTATGCTTTGCCTTTTGTACAGTCACTCCCTTATCTTCAACCTCTTTCAGCGATTCTTTCAACCATGCACCATTATCTTTGATCAAATTCTCTAGTAATTGCTCAATAACGATATCCCACCGAGTTCTTTGTTGGGCTTCTAAAATAAGCATCGCGAGAGATTTATACTCACGTTCAATTTCCACAATGAAATAATGATGTCCATTAAAAAGTTGAACACTTCCTAAAGCATATTTTCTTCTTGTGATTCCATCATCTAAAAAACTAAACTTTCTACTGTCTTCAAAAGTTGGTAACTCTTCAATTTTCACGTCGACTGTCTGAACATCAGGAAAATCGTTTAATTTGTTTAATATTTTTATAAACTCTCCTAGTTCCCCCGTCATTGAAGCTTCATGTATACCAATTAATTCGATTCCCCTTATTAAACTATTTCCGCCTGTATCTGCGACGGTACGCTTGTTGGTATCTTCTATCCTAAATTGCTTTGTATGTTCATTCTTGTCTTCTCTAAGTTTACTTGTGCTAGTCGTCATTTTTTTTAGTTGAGGTAAATTCGTATAATCATGATATTGATTATCTATTGGAATCAAATCAAATTCTTCACTAGCACCTGCATCTTTATGATCAAGTTCATATGGTTCGTCTACTGCATTACTTTTCAAAAATGTGTGTTTCTTCGCTTCACTGCTTTTCTTTTTTGCTGTGAATTCTGGATGTGTAAAAGAGACCTTAGCATACGGAATTTTTTTATTTCGCACAGAAAGAATTCTTAGAATTAAATCACTGCTCACTCTTTTTTTAATAATAGCTTTAATAACAATTGGTTGATCTATCATCCATTCAAATTTCAGCTTTCCCGTATCTACAAAAGTATAGCCAACATTCATATATAAATTACGTATATCAGGGTTTGTAATTACCCATAACAATTGAAATAAAAAATCGTTTTTTGTGTACTTCTTTTCATACGTAGAATTAAAATCAATATGAAGATGATTGTCACACTGACTTTCTATAAAATAATTTAAAAAAGAATTATTCATCTCTAGCAAACGATAAAGTAAAAAACGGTTGGGTGCTAATATACTTCGAATACTTTCAATTAATGGCAATATATAAATCTGGTTTCTGTATTTAAATTTAAAACCAGTTGATTTAGTCTTTTCTTCTGTATTTAAAATCGTCCATTCACTTTCAAAATATTTAACTTGATTAGGATAAATCGTTATTTCTATTTCTTCTGTAGGTGCAGGAGCAATACTTTCGCTAACTATTCCATCTACATATGAGTGCTGGATAGCTAGAAACGGTAGCATTCCCCAATCTAATAAAATCTTTTCTGTTTTACCATTAGCTAAAAAGTAACAATGTATCATTAATTTTCTTTCATGCCAAAAAGGCGAGCTAATCCAAATCAACTTTGCTTGCTCTCCCTCTTTAAATGGCCAATTATTTAATTTAACCGAGCGTTCTCTCATCTTCTAACACATCCCTTTTATGCTGAATATACGCTTCTAAGATTGCTTTAATTTCTTTAAATTGATGAGACTTGATGGCTGCTTTTCTTTGTACTTGCCACAATTTAATTGGCGCACCATCAATCATTAATTCATCTATTATTTTGTATGTGCGTCTGATTTGAAATTCTCGGACGGTTTCTGTGATTTGATTAAGTAGTGATTCTGTTAGTGGTAATTTATCGAGATGATATTGTAAATTTGCTAGAATACTTAAACGTCTACCAATAGCAGAAACCGTAATTCTTATTGGCTTTTCTTCTTTCAACATTCTTTTATGCAAAAATTTAATCTGATGTACATACTGTTTATCTCGCTTCACCCAATCTATTTTTATATTTGGAGTAGCTTTACTTTGCATTTTAGGACAGTTGGTCAGTAGCCACTTTTTATCATGACGATATAAATACATATACACAGCTTTATTCTTCTCCCGTAAAGCGGTACGCGATATATGTGGATAAGTTACTCTTAGCTCTTGCCACTGTTGTTTACATTCTTGTAGTCGACTTGTGGATAAATGCTTGCCTTCCACTTTATTTAATTCCAAATTCTCTCCCAAATATTTTTTCACCGTTTTTGAATCCACACCTAACATCCGTGCAATAGCTCTAATACTCAAGTTTCCATTCTTTAATTGGTATAACCTCTGTTGCCACACATCACCAAATTGCTTTACTCTACCAATTTCAAAACGATTAGTTGTCTGTTTCCTTGCATAAATAAATCCACATGAACATGTGAATGTACCAATAAGATTTTTTGACTTAAAATCTTTTGTCACTTTTACTTCGGGAATAACACATTCCTTGTAATGAGATGCAGCCTTATTTAAACAAGGAAATGGTTCTTTTCCAAATGCACTCGTATAATCAGATATAGCTTGTAGCGTTTCAATATTTTGTTTCATAAAGTATAGGAATAATACATGTCTAAACGGATGCACATGGCGCTTAGAATTACGTAATAAAACCTTTAACCAATTGTATTCGTAATCTTCATCAAGATTGCTCTCATATTGTTTTAAAAAATCTTGTGAATAAAATGCTGAAAATGCTTCATATAACTCTTTCTGACGAATGCGTTTACCTGCTGTCATCAAGTTTTTTTCTTGTAGCAATGAATTATATTTCATTCTAATTTGCGACCTATTTAATTGATGTAATGGAAGTTGTAACAGCTGGTAAGCAAGCTTTGCTAGTCCTACACTAATAGATTTGTACGGGTCGACTTCTTCTAATTCAGAGAAGTTCATATGTTTCAATTCAAAGCGAACATACTCAATTCGACTATCACTTTGAATTGGATATTTTCGTAATCGTATTTCATGATGTGAACAATAATTAATTGCTTCTAGTTGATGCTCTCGATGGATATAAGGTTCACCATATTTTTCAACATCAGCTTTTGCACACTTTGAGCAATAATATAATCCATCTTTTCTGCAAATACCTCCAGCTACAAACCCTAACCGGGCATACAATCCTTTTCCATCGCCTTTTACATCTTCTAAGATTTCTTGTTGTCGTTCTTTCGATAAAAAAGAAGCGTAATAAGGATAAATTGTATGATTAGCTAATAAAGATTCTACAGAATAATGCTCACCCAATTGATTAGCTAAAAAAGAAAGATGACTACCAATCCCCACACTCGATATCACCGAACGACTGCCAAACAACTCTTCCAACGTATCTTTACAATCAATATTTCCATTGTAAAAATGATAACGCGCCACGGCTGAATACAATAACTCATCTGGATATGGATTTGTGAAAAAGGGTAGCATTTAACTCCTCCTCAAATAATTATGAATAAAATTCAACGATTGGATTTTTAATAAAATTATTTTTCTCTAAAACTTCATAAGGATGCTTATTTTGCTTTAAAGCTTGTTCTCTAAATGCAACTAAAATAGTTGATCTATTTGAACAGTTAACTTTCTCTTTTTTCTCATTCGCAACCTTGTTCAATTCAATCAAATCTGAAATAAGTTGCGCTTTTAGAGTGCTATATTCTACGTCTATTGAAGAATGCTCTACTAATTTCTTTGCCACTTTAGTGATGTTATTTGAAGTTAAAGCATCAAATATACCAATGGCTGCTACTTCTTCACTTAACGCTTGTATCATCTCTCTTGTCGCTTATACTCCAATGTATTTTGTCGTTCTTTCATCGCTTCTTTTACTTTTCCTTCATACTCTGTATTTCGCTTATGACTCATCATCAGTTCATCTAAATTAATAATGATATCTTCATACTTGTACATTGCTGCAAAGTCATTTTTGCGAATGGCATCTAGCATTGGCTGGATAATTTGCATATCTTTCTTAGCAGTCTGTTTCAGCACTTTATAGGTGATTAACTCATTATTGTTATTGTCATCAAAAAGGACTCTTTCCTGAGCTAAGATAAAGAGATTTACAGCTACAGAGGTAATTCCTTGGCACTCCTCGTAAAAAGCTTCTTTCGCTGAATCTGTAAGTTCTGAATAACTCTTTAAACATTGCAATTCCCACAACGTTTCTAAAAAGAACTCCCATTCCTCGCTATCTTTAGCCATTCGATCCCATATAATTGAGCCATCACTTGCTGCACGTCTAGCCTGACGAAAATTCCCTTTGAACAACTGCTGTGCTTTTGATGTGCCAATTAAAACAGTTGGAATACCTACTGTGTTTGATAATGTCACAAAGAAATTAAGCATTTCTTCTTGGTCATTTTTCGCATGCAATAAATGTTGAATCTCATCAATTACAAGTACACCAATTCCATACATACTAGCTAAAGATGTCATATGCAAAAGCATCGTTGATGTCACACGATTTAAATACCCGTACTTTTCAAGGTAACGTGTACCTAATAAATCATCAATTGCTTTGAAAAAACTTTTACACAATGTCGATAAGCTACCATCATAAGGACAATCAATCTTCAACCACACAATTTGAATTCGGTTGAAAAGCTGTTCTTGATAGCTATCATGATTAATAACTTGGGGATACATTAATAAAAGTCTTTCAATAGCTGTTGTTTTACCAATACCAGAAATGCCTATGATTGATAAACTATCGGCGGTTGAGCGTATATGATTTAAGCGTTCATCTATATATTTATGAGCTTGTTCTTCATTTTCTCGTAGTTCATGAAGTGTACGTATTCTTTCGAGAAACGTTTTATCTAAAGGATTTCTAGCCAAATAACCTCGCCGAATTAATGTAGATAAACGTCGCTCTACTTCAAAATGAATTGGTAATGGCTGAATAAAGTTTTTTATACGCTTTAATACGTGGTATCTAATATTTGTTTCACTCTGCTTATCACGTTCTGTAATGCGCGGTGTCACCATGAATCGTTCTAACACATCATCTTCACTAAAAATAGGTGGCAATGCTTCTATATAAGGATTTTGAGCGTATTCAGAGAGTATTTGCGGCTTGTAGTCAGCGTGTTCTGTATCACCTTTTAGAACAATATTATTTATCTTTTCCAAGCTCTTCATCTCGCTTTCTTTTCAATTTTTCCATTAAACGGGATGTACCTTTTTTTACAGGCTGCTCTTCTATTTTCTTTCTTGTTGCAAAATCGATTATTTCTGCATCTTCATCTTTTACAGGTGGTGATAAATCAAATTTTTCTTCTTCACGATTTATTTGTTTTTCATTTTCTTTATTATCACGGATAGCATCTAATTTTTGTTTTTTACTCGTAGGTTTGTATAGTGTATTTTTCTTCTTCTCTTTTGCTGTTTTAATGATTTGCTCCATCATGGTATCTGTATTAATTGTTAGTTGTACTTGTTTTGAGCGTTCCTCTTCTTCAAGTTCATTTCTTAATTGTTGATGAAATACAATATCCTCTAAGAAATCTGTTTTATATTGCTCACTAGGTTCTAACAATATACATGTCTCGTAATCTAAACCATCATCATTCGGAATATAAATTCTATCTAAATGACGTGGATCATATACAATGCTGACACTTTTATTTTTCAGTTTTGTATACCACTGTTCTTCGATGGCTCGTTTTGAACCATACAATAAATTTTTGAATTTAATTCCTGCTCTTGAAACAGTTGCTTTGCCTCTAGGTAATACATTCAAGCGCAAAATATTTCGATCTATCGTGCGTAATCGACCTTTTCGATTTTGGATACCCCAGTTCCATAAACTAATAGGAGTAGGCACAATTCTATCAGTAATCATTTCTTTCTCCATTGGATACTTATCAATGATTTTATGATTATGTTGGAGAATCATTGTAATGACTAACGCTGTAAATTCCTTTAAATTGAGCGTAGCGTCCAATCGATAGTCTTTATCTCCACGTTCTCGATATTCTTTTTGAATTGCACCTGGAGCCTTCTGTTTAACTTTCCCGTTGATTGTACGGAATTTACGTTCAACAATACCTTTTAAATCTCCCCGATAAGCTGTCGTATTTTCAATTTTAATATTTAAGTTATTAATCAGACCCGCAACTGCATATCCTTCAAATTCTCCTCTATCGGCAATAATAATCTCTGGTAAATGACGAGTTGGCCATTGTTCTTCTGTAATATCAATATTGTACTGCTTACAAAATTCGACTTTATCAGCAACCATATTATCCAAAGCCATCATTGCACCCATCCATGATGGCCCTTCTAAACCAACATAAATCCCTGTGACGATTCGAGAATATACATCTACGACTGCATAGATTACTGGACGACCGATAATACGGTTAGCATCGATAGCGCTAACTAAATAAATATCTGCAATCGTCGCATCAATTTGAAAGCGTGTACCAGGACCATTAGTTTCTACTTTTGAATTGCTTAAAATTGGCCGATGTTTCAATTCATATTCTTTAGTACTTTTACGGAAAATAATATCCTTTTTAGGATCTTCCAACTTTTTAAACCAATAATAAAATTGGTGGTAAGAAGGAATACGATCCGGTTCCCAAATCCTATATTGGATGTCACCATTTTCTTTATAACGATCCGAATAAAAATCTCTCAAAATGAAATGATAAACGTCCTTTAATGCATACCCATTTGCCTTGCGATAATACTTGTTTATTCCATGTTCAAATTGCAGTTTTATCTCTTCTGTAATATTAATACCACTTCTGTATTCACCATCTACCGTAAGTTTTCGAGGTCTCCCGATTTTATCCACATTGAGTTTCTTACTTTTCCCTCGACCACCTGAATTCGCATAATCAGGTAGCATCGAATTTTTGTTCATTCCACGCTGCCAGTATCTACTTAAAAGCTTTTTTACTTTTGTTTTACCTAACCCACTATCAGCCACAATTTGTACGATTTTAGCTTCACGTCCTTTTTTTCGTAGAAGTGAAGACATATTCGGAATAATAAACTTTTCTACAATTGCCCAATCATAATCACGTTTATCCTTTTGTACTTGTGTTAAGTCACTATCTGGCACTGCTCTAGTATAAGGGTCTCCTATAATTAACAATTCATTTTGTTCAATATCCAATTCCATATTGGCATATAACTCTCTTTTAGGCATTGCGCTTGTTGTATCGATATTAACGATATATACGTAATCCTCCTCTACTTCAATCACTCGTAAACGTGTAGAATCTTTCATAGATTGCATAACCTGATTAATATAAATCATCCGTACTTCACCTGCTTTAACTTATCTTCATTAACTGATTGAATTTGAACACATTGCTCAATATCTAATGGTATAGACATATCTATTTGAATAATTTTACGAGCTAACAAATGATAGAAAAGTGTAATTCCACTTCCTAGAGGCATATGTGTATCTTTATCAAAACTATTAGCTATTTCTCGAATTGATTCATCTTTCTCTAGTAGCCTTTGTAGTAATGAAAATACTAATTCTTCAGTTTGTTGAGGGTTTATATTTTGAAAAGCATCATGTAAATAAAGATCATGATAGTCATGAATATAGCTAATATTTCTAGCAAATGTTTTAGGAATCTGAAGTTCAGTAACAATTCCCCAATCAGTTTTCCTTCTTTCCCAGTACATCCTTTCTATATCAAATTTTTCCATCACTCTTTTTTTAAGTAATTCATCTTTCATTTTGACCGTGCGAGCTACTTCTACTATTCCATCACCTTTATCCACAGTTAATAAAAAATCCGTTGTCATCACAATCGGCTCATTTGTTTTAGGATCAATTGGATGTTTAATACCTAATTCATCTGCAATGACAATTGTTTCTTCCAACGGCAATAACGGAAATTGTTCTCGAATATCGACAACGAAATTTGAATATTCAGTTAAATAAAAGTAGTTTCGTTCTAAATCAGACAAAAATTCGTGTTGTCGATTTGTTTTAATCCCTTTCAAGCGAGTAGATCTTCCAAGCGAAGAAACGTCTTGAATATTAAGCCAAGGTTTATAATCTGCTCCGAATCCTGTTCCTCGACCTTCTTTTAACCACTTATCAATTTTAGATGTTCTAGTTCTTTTAGACATAAAAACACCCCTTTAGACAAATATAATCTAAAGGGGTGTTTCATCGCAACTTTTTTACAAACGTCGCATCTTTATTTTAAACATCGCGACTTTTTTACAAACATCGCGTCTTTATTTTAAATCTACAAGTCATTCAAATCTTATCCACAGCCTACTCAACTGTTACTGATTTGGCTAAGTTACGAGGTTTATCAACGTCACAGTCACGGTATAGTGCTGCATAGTAGCTGATTAATTGTAATGGGATTACTGTAACAAGTGGTGTTAATAGCTCTTGTACAGCTGGTAATACCATTGAGTCGTCCGCTTCTTCCATACCTTCCATCGAAATGATGATTGGGTTTGCGCCACGTGCGACCACTTCTTTCATATTTCCGCGTACGTTTAAGCTCATTGCTTTTTGTGAAGCAAGTGCAAATACTGGTGTACCCTCTTCGATTAACGCGATTGTACCGTGTTTTAATTCACCGCCAGCAAAACCTTCCGCTTGAATATATGAAATTTCTTTTAGTTTAAGTGCGCCTTCCATACTTACACAGTAATCAATACCGCGACCGATAAAGAACGCATTACGTGTTGTTGCAAGAACGGCATCCGCTACTTGTTGAATTTCTTCTTTTTTATCAATGATTGTTTGGATTGCATTTGCGGCTACGCCAAGCTCAGCTTTTAGATCAAAATCAATGTCTAAGCCTTTTGATTTACCTTCTACATATGCTGTGATTGCAAGAACAGCAACCTGTGCAACATACGCTTTTGTAGACGCTACCGCGATTTCAGGACCCGCATGCAGTAATAATGTGTAATCCGCTTCACGAGATAATGTAGAGCCTTGTACGTTTGTGATAGTTAATGCTTTGTAGCCTAACTCTTTCACTTTTACTAATACTTGGCGGCTATCTGCTGTTTCACCTGATTGTGAAATAAAGATGAATAAAGGCTTCTCAGAAAGTAGCGGCATATTGTAGCCAAACTCACTTGCGATATGCACCTCTACAGGGATTTTCGCCATTTTCTCAAAGTATTGTTTACCAACTAAACCTGCATGGTAGCTCGTACCTGCAGCGATAATATACAGACGATCCGCTTCGCTTAATGCAGTTTTAATGTCCGCATCAATTGTTAGCTCATCCTCAACTGTGTATGCTGAAACAATTTTACGAATAACACCAGGTTGCTCGTCAATTTCTTTTAGCATGTAATGAGGGTATGTGCCTTTTTCGATATCACTCATATCTAATTGCGCTGTGTACGGTGCACGTTCTACTTTTGTGCCATCTAATTTTTCAATTGATACACTTGCAGCTTTCACGATAACAACCTCTTCATCATGTAGCTCGACGAATTGATCTGTTACTTGTAGCATCGCCATTGCATCACTTGCGATCACATTAAATGTATCTCCAACACCAACTAATAATGGTGATTTATTTTTAGCTACATAGATGGTTTCTGCGTCCTGTTCGTCTAAAAGACCAAGGGCATAAGAACCGTGTAGTAATGATAATGTTTTACGGAATGCTTCATCTGTTGATAAGCCTTCATTTGCAAAATGCTCCACTAATTGGACGATTACTTCTGTATCCGTATCTGATTTCATCGTCACATTTTGTAAATATTCCTGTTGCAGTAAGTGATAGTTTTCGATAACTCCGTTGTGTACTAAAGTAAAACGACCTGATGCACTTTGGTGAGGATGCGCGTTTGATTGATTTGGCACACCGTGTGTAGCCCAGCGTGTATGACCGATACCAGCAGTTGCTTCTACTGATTCGTCTACTGCACCACGTAAGTTTGCAATACGGCCGACTTCTTTAAACACATGTACGCCTGCTTCATTCATAACAGCGATACCTGCTGAGTCATAACCACGATACTCTAATTTTTCTAGACCTTTTAATAAAATTTCCTTGGCATCTACTTGACCAATATATCCTACGATTCCACACATAATAAATTCCTCCGAATTGTCTGCAAATTTTTTGTCCATACGAAACTAGACCTTATCTAATGATAGGGTTCGGTTCATATAATGAATTTGCCTGATAACTTCTTTGTCCAACAAATTACTTCATTGTTTTAAAAGTCATCATCGATCGGGCAATACGACCGGGAGGCATCCGCCGAATGTTCGATACTCCTCCACCTCGTCTACTAAGGCTGTGTGGCTTTATTTCCTTAGTACTGGCGCTATAACTGTTTTTCCGATTTTACTGCAACCCAATCCTCCTTGGCAGTTTTAGAGATGTCTAACCTCTTTTCTAAATTGCATTACAATCATACTTAATCCCTTTTTAATAGTCAATCAGAAACTAATAATGAAAAGGGTTCCATCTGCATTTTTTCAAAAAACATGTCTTATTGTTGAACGTCTTAGTTGGAAAATAGTTTCTTTTTCCTACATTAAGAAATCCTAAGTATATTAAACTTAGGATTTCAACATCACATGGGAAACAAATTTTATTTTAATAACTTCACGATTTCTCGGTTAAATGCTGGAATATCATCTGGTGTGCGACTTGTGACAAGCTGATCCTTACACACCACTACTTCTTCATCCTTTACATTTGCCCCCGCATAAGCCATATCAACAAGAATCGATTTATACCCTGTTGCTGTACGTCCCTCTAATGACTTTGCATTAATTAATAACTGTGGACCGTGACAAATTGCGAATACAGGCTTTTGTGCATCCATAAAACCTTTCGCAAATGCAACAAAGCGGTCGTCTGCACGTAACTGATCGGGTGAGAAACCTCCTGGTATAAGTAACGCATCAAAATCATCGACGGATACATCGTCAATGCCCTTATCGATTGTTACCTTTTCTCCGTGCTTCCCTTCAACTTGCTCGCCTGCTTTTTTCTCAATTGTCACTACTTCATGACCAGCGTCACGAATAGCTGCGGCAGGCTCCGTAAATTCAACATCTTCGAATAAATTCGTAATGACTGTTGCTACTTTTGCCAAATTGAACACCTCTTTAGTTAATTTGAGATTTAAAAACATCTCATTCTACTTTTAGTGTTCCCATCTGTCATCTTCTTAAACAGAAATGTTAAATTTAGCCATAATAAAAAGACGAGTGTTCCGTTATAACGGAACACTCGCCCTTTGACTAACCTTTATTCAGCTAAGCCCATTTCTGCGCGTACTACATCAGCGATTGCTGTGCAGTATTCTTCGCAAGCTTCTTGTGTTGGTGCTTCCACCATGACACGTACTAATGGTTCTGTACCTGATGCACGTACTAATACGCGACCGTCGCCAGCCATTTGCTCTTCTACTGCTGCAATTTTCGCAGCAACAATTGCATTGTCGGTAACAGCATGTTTATCTGTTACACGAACATTGATTAATTTTTGAGGGAAAATTGTCATTTCCGCTGCAAGCTCAGATAATTTTTTACCTGTTGCTTTCATTGTATTTACAAGTTGTAAGCCGGTTAATAAACCATCACCTGTTGTATTGTAATCTAAGAACACGATGTGGCCTGATTGCTCGCCACCCATGTTGTAATCGTTTTTACGCATTTCTTCTACTACATAACGGTCGCCAACTTTTGTTTGAACACTCGCCATACCGCTTTCTTCAATTGCTTTGTAGAAGCCCATATTACTCATTACTGTTGAGACAACTGTATCTTTTTTCAGACGACCTTTTGCGTGTAAATACTTACCGCAAATGAACATGATTTGGTCACCGTCGATGATTTGGCCATTTTCGTCTACTGCGATTAAACGGTCACCATCACCATCAAATGCTAAACCAAGGTCAGCGCCTTTTTCGACAACAAGCTCAGCTAACGCTTCAGGATGTGTAGAGCCGACACCATCATTGATATTTAAACCATTTGGTGTAGCACCCATTGTTGATAAATCCGCTTCTAAATCTGCATATAAGTGAGCTGCTAATGAAGAAGTTGCACCATGTGCGCAGTCTAATGCGATATGAATGCCTTCAAAATCTTCATCTACTGTTTGTTTCAAGTATTGAATGTATTTTTGACCGCCTTCAAAATAGTCACTAACGCTACCAAGGTCTTTCCCAACTGGACGTGGTAATGTATCCTCATCTGCGTCTAATAATGCTTCAATTTCTGCTTCTTGATGATCTAATAATTTAAAGCCATCTGAGCCAAAGAATTTAATGCCATTATCTTCTACTGGGTTGTGTGATGCAGAAATCATAACCCCTGCATTTGCGCTTACTGCACGCGTTAAATAAGCAACCCCTGGTGTTGAGATAACGCCTAAACGCATTACTTCTGCTCCTACTGATAATAGACCTGCTACTAAAGCGCCTTCTAACATTTCCCCAGATACACGTGTATCACGGCCGATTAAAACTTTTGGACGATTTGTAGCTTCTTTCGTTAAAACGTATCCACCAATGCGACCTAATTTAAATGCTAATTCTGGTGTTAGTTCACTATTAGCGACGCCGCGGACGCCGTCTGTTCCGAAATATTTACCCATGTTTTTCTCTCCTTCAAAACTCATACATATCTCTATCATTCATTATGATTTTTTTGTAAATTTAACTTTTGCTGTTGTTTCAGATGCTTTTGCTTTAATGCCCTCAGGTGCCTCTACATGAATAGACATCGTTTTTGTACCTTCGGCAACATCTTCTACTTCCACACTTACATTAAAGTCAGCAGCAGAAAGTTTCTCTATTGCATCCTTTTCCCCTTCAATCGTTAATGTAACCGTTCCAGGGTTCGGACGTACAAAATCAATTGTATACGCATCTGGATCAAAATTTAATACGTTAATAGGTACATTTTTTAATGTTTTTTGTGTTGTTTGTACCGTATCTGTCTCCTCGGTTTGTTCATCATCATTATTTGATGATTCATCCTCGCCCGTCGCTGCTCCAGCTTCTGTATTAACAGAAACATTCACTTTAGCAGTTGACGCATACGTTACACCTGCAGGCAGCACCACATCTACTGCTTTTGTCGTTGATGCTGTAACATCTGACACATCCACATTTAATGTTAAATTCTCAATTGTTTCTACTTGCTGTTTCGGGCCATACAATGTAATCGTTGCCTGCTCCGGCTTCATCGATACAATATTAACGCCTTCTGCCGGTTCCCCTTTTTGTTTCACAACAAGTGGTACTGTTTTATTATACTCGCCCACGTCAACTGTGACATGAACCGTACGTGGTGAAAACGACACTTCCAGTGGATTCCAGCTTGCATCAAAAGCTTTCACACGAATATCACGTTCAAATGATTTTTCAATATCACTACCAGGTACAATCGCCTTCACATACGCAATGTCATTTACATCTTCTGCTGCACCCGTTACCGTTACCGTTTGCGGAGCTGCAGCTGAGGCAACTACATAGTGACCTGTTGCCAGTTGTTGCTGTGTAATCTGTGGTTCTACTTTTACTTGCTTAGATACGCGTTCTTGAATTTGAACAGTGACTGAACTTGGCTCAACTGTGTAATCCAATTTATCCGATAGTCCAGAAACGCGAACTTTTACTTTATGTGTGCCAATCGTTTTATTTTTCAAATCGATATAGGTCTCAAAATTTTTCGAGTTTTTCACCGGTAAAAGAATTCCGATTGGCCCTTTTAATTTAACAGATACCGTCTCTGGCTCACCCGCTACCACAAAATTACTATTGTCATAACGTACAGTAAGCGGCATTTCAAGCGTTTCTTCTTTTGTGCCTGATAGGGTATTTTGTGTTTTGTCATCACTTTCAGGTTTGACCGTGAAGAATAATAGAATGGCTAAAATAAGAGCTGTAATTCGCAATAACCACGGATTATCAATAAATTTATCCATTATTCTTCTTACCCCCTCTCCAGTTCCATTTCGGCGCTGTTTGATCTGTCATATCGCCGAACCACGCTCTACGAAGGCGCACTTCAAACTCTTCTAGGGATAGGTCGCGGTGGATGTCTCCATTCACCGTTAAACTAATACCGCCCGTTTCTTCTGATACGATAATTGTAATAGCATCTGTTACTTCACTAATACCAATCGCAGCACGATGACGTGTTCCAAGCTCCTTCGAAATAAAAGGATTCTCAGAAAGCGGTAAATAACATGCGGCAGCAGCAATTTTATTTTTCTTAACAATTACTGCACCATCATGTAGTGGCGTGTTCGGAATGAAAATATTAATCATCAATTCAGATGAAATTTCAGAGTTCATTTGAATCCCTGTTTCAATATAATCCGTTAAGCCCGTATCTTTCTCAATCGACACCAATGCACCAATACGACGTTTCGCCATATAGCCCACTGATTTTGTCATTGCCTGTACAAGGCGGTCTTGTTCTTGCTCCTCTTTCAGATTACTACTTCGAGAGAATAATTTGCCTCGACCAATTTGCTCAAGTGCTCGACGAATTTCCGGTTGGAAAATAATAATAATAGCTAAGAAACCGAAATCAATAATCTGCTTCGTAATCCAGCCGAGCGTATCGAGTCCGAGTAGCACAGTTGCGACGCGGATAATGAATATTACAAAGATACCCTTCAACAATTGCACTGCTTTTGTTCCGCGTATTAGAGTAAGACCTTTGTAAATCACATACCAAACGAGTAGAATATCCAAAATATTAAGGAACAATCTTACTACTTCATTGTCTGCGAGTTGACTAATTTCTTGTATAAAATTCATGTGGATCGATCCCCCACTTTTCTAGCAAGTGCATATGTGTCAAGTATAGCACATATCCTAAAAAAACCCTTCTGAGAACATAGAAAAACAGCTTAAGGTTACGAGTACACCCTAAGCTGTTTTATTAGTCTGCAGTACTAAATAGCTTTTTGACACCGTTTTTAATCGAATACCAAAGCCACTCAAACGATTCATTGATTTCCTCAACGTTTCCAGTGACATTTGCTGTAGAAGCCATATATTTACCGTTTACGACGGTAACATCGCCTTCCACATTACCTTCGACAACTAAATTGCCATTTTCTACAACTAAATCAGATTTAATTGTTTCACCAACTGGTACTGTGACCGTTTCTCCCTCTACGATGAGACCAGGAGCTTTTGTTACGGAAAATTGCTGTGAATTATTAAAGCTTGAAAATAAAGTCGCACTCATCAAAATCAAAAATACTGCAGCGGCTACGAGCATCGGATGTCTACGTAAGAAACGTTGTACCCCTTTTAATGCACGCGGTTTCGTAGGAATTCGATGCATCACATTCGTTGTAAAGCCCGCAGGTACAGAAATTGCGGCAGCACTTTTTATAAATGCAACGACATTCGTTAATTCATTCATATGCTCTTTACATGTATCGCAACTTTTTAAATGTGTTCGTAATTCTTTTTCATGTTGTTGGCTAATATCGCCATCCAAATATTCATGCATATATTCAACTACATGCTCTGGACACTGCTTCATAGAAATGACCTCCTACAAATCCCCCAACTGCTTACGTAATGCTTCGCGTCCTCTATGAACACGTGTTTTCACTGTTCCTAAAGGAATGTCGAGAATATCACTAATTTCTTGCAGGGGTAACTCCTCAATATACTTTAAAATGATGACCGCACGATACTTATCCGGCAAGCGACTAATTTCATATTGAATGCGCTCTTGTAGCTCCATGCGTTCAAGTTCTTCCTCTGGTAACAGTTCATCCACAGCAAGCTGTGAATACATATCTAACCCTTCCGTCCCAGGTACTTCCGCGTCTAAATAATAATCCGGTTTTTTCTTACGAATACGGTCAATACATAGATTCGTTGCGATACGATATAGCCATGTAGAAAATTTTCGTTTTTGATCATACGTGTGCAGATGAATATAAGCTTTAATAAAAGCTTCCTGTGCCGCATCTTCTGCTTCTTCTTTATTGCCAAGCATGCGGTAGCATACTTGATGTAAGCTTTGTTGATAAAGGCTCACAATATCCGCGTATGCACTTTGATCACCTTTAAGTACTTGTTTAATTCTTTTGTTGATTAACGGATCCATTGTGATGTCCTTTCCACCTTCGCTTGTTTAATATACGGATAACTTTTTAAAAGGTTTCATTTTTTCATACAAGTTGCTCTCCCATTAATGAGCCAAGCAATGTAACTGCAACCTCAGCAGTTCGATTACGCTCATCCAAAATCGGATTCACTTCTACTAATTCAAGCGAGGTAATAAGATTTGAATCTTGTAGCATTTCCATCGCTAAATGACTCTCACGATATGATAATCCTCCTGGCACTGGTGTTCCTACTCCAGGCGTATACAATGGGTCAATACCATCTAAATCTAGAGACAAATGCACACCGTCCACATGCTGACCTTCTAAATGAATAATAGCTTCTTGCATCACCGCAGTCATCCCTAAACGATCCACGTCATGCATCGTATACACTTGAATTCCATGCTCACGAATAAATTGCTTCTCACCTTCATCAATTGAACGTGCACCAATCAATACGACATTCTCCGGCTTCACTTTCGGAAAATCTCCTTGAATAGCGGTTAATACCTTCGCACCATACCCCATTGCAACTGCTAATGGCATGCCATGAATATTTCCACTAGGTGATGTTTCCTCTGTATTCATATCTGCATGTGCATCATACCAAATAACGCCTAGGTTTTCATAGTTTTCAGCCAAACCTGCAAGTGTTCCAATAGCAATACTGTGATCACCACCTAGCACTACTGGAAACATTCCTTTTTTCACAATAGCATTTACTTCGCCCGCTAATCTTTTTGAAATGTCCACTACACCATCTACATTTTTTAATGTCGGATGAATTTGATTATGAAACTTCTTATCAATATGTAAATCGCCTAAATCTTCAACATGATGACCCAAATTTTCTAAGCGCTCAATCGCTCCAGCATAACGTAATGCACTTGGTCCCATATCTACCCCACGTCGGTTTTGTCCAAAATCTGAAGGTACACCAATAACTGCGATATTCAACGTTTTCATAATCAATTCCTCCTGTATGCGTTTTCATTATTATTATACAGAAAAAAATCCTCATATGATAAAAATTACCATACAAGGACTTATATTCTTTGAACACAATTATTTATTATACTTATCTTTCAAATCTGCTACCTTTTCTTGTGCTTCACCTTTAGCTTTATCTAATTTACCTTCAGCTTGAAGTTTAGCATTATCTGTAGCATTCCCTACTTGATCTTTCACTTCACCCTTAGCTTTGTTAACGCCTGCTTTTAGTTTATCTGAGAACTCTGACATATAAATAAAACCTCCTAAAAAATTTAATTTATACAAACACAATATATCTATTCCCACTATTTATTATTTAAAACAAAAAAACTTCCTCACACATATGTGAAGAAGTTTGTTATGAGTCATGCAGGATTCGAACCAGCGACCCTCTGATTAAAAGTCAGATGCTCTACCAACTGAGCTAATGACTCATGGCTGGGGTACCAGGATTCGAACCTGGGCATGACGGAATCAAAATCCGTTGCCTTACCGCTTGGCTATACCCCAATATTAAGTTTGATTAAAATGGTGGAGGGGGGCAGATTCGAACTGCCGAACCCGAAGGAGCGGATTTACAGTCCGCCGCGTTTAGCCTCTTCGCTACCCCTCCAGAAAAAATAT
>NZ_HE578962.1:160172-187538 GCF_000307285.2 Kurthia sp. Dielmo | reverse complement strand
GTACGTCTTGCTGACGACTTTATTACTTTACCACGATAACTTTCAAAAAGCAAGAACTTTTTAATCGCTACTTTTATAAAGTTTTATAAGCCGTCTTAATGACAAGTAATACTATAAACCATAGAACTATTATTCGTCAATAGTTTTTCTGAAATATTTTTTCATTTTCTTTTCATCGATTGTATAGAAAATAATCCCTAACAAAACAATGATGCCACCTATTATCTGTGATGAATGTAAATATTCACTGAAAATAAAGTATGCCAATATAGAAGCTCCTACTGGTTCAAATAAAATAGCAATTGAAATCGCATTTGCAGAAACATATTTTAATGCCCAGTTAAATAGATTATGCCCTAACAAATTGGGAACAATAGCTAATAGAAGGAACCACAGCCAGTCCATTCCCGGATAGGGGCCAAAACTTTCCCCTTTTCCTAACATATAAATGGCTAACACAACCGTACTAATCGCATAGACATTGATCGTATACGTAGTAGATGAAATGTTTTGACGCACACTTTGGCCGCATAACATATAGAAGGAAATGAGTGCACATGCAAACAGCGCTAATAAATCACCAAATAATGCTGTGCCACCTAATTGCACATCTCCCCAAGCAAGCAACACACTACCAAAAATGGCGATACATGCGGCAATAATGGTTTTAGCTGTTATTTTTTCTTTGAATAAAACATAGGTACCAACGATTGCAAATAAGGGCTGCAATGTCACAAGTACAGTTGAGCTTGCAACAGATGTGTAGTTTAAGGATTCAAACCACAAAATGAAATGGAAGGCAAGAAAAATCCCGGATAACGTCATAATCCCCCACTGTTTCCAATTGATGAGGCGTAGCTCTTGTCGGTGCTTTAGCCAAAATAACGGCAACATTAGTAACACCGAAAAAAACATTCGATAAAAAGCGATGGCTCCTGCTTCTGCACTTGCTAATTTCACAAAAATCGCAGAGGCGGCAACTGATAAAACACCTATAATAATTGCGAAGTATGGATGCATTTTCTTACTCCTTGAAAAATTGGTTAAATACTCCACTTAACTGATGTACAATGAAGCAATAACCTATTTTCTCATTAAACAGATGAACTGACAATATTATTTAAAAGGGGGAAATCCGATGGAGTGGCTTACAGATTATAGTTTATTACGAGAGGCTAGTATAAAGATGCTGATTGCTGCGACATTAAGTTTAATAATCGGTGTAGAACGGGAATTGAAAGGCAAGCCTGTTGGGTTGAAAACTAGTCTTGTTATCGCAACATTTAGCTGTTTATTGACGATCATTTCAATGGAATCGGCGTTACGTGCAACACCCGTTCCAGGTATCAATATTACGATGGACCCGCTTCGCTTAGCGGCACAGATTGTAAGTGGTATCGGTTTCCTTGGTGCTGGGGTTATTTTGCATCGTACAAATGATAGCATTACAGGCCTTACAACAGCAGCAATGATTTGGGGCGCAGCTGGTATTGGAATTGCTGTAGGTGCTGGCTTCTATATTCCTGCTCTTATTGCCGTTTTCATTATTTTACTTGGTGTGGAAGTTGTAGCACCACTCTTCTTTCGTTTAGGGCCCGCTCTATTGCGGCGTAAAGAGGCTTCACTAAAGATTGTTGTGTTACAAATAGAGGATATTGATACCGTGCTTGATTATTTAAAAATAAACCATTTTACCATTGAGCAACTCAATATTAAGGATATCCATGCGGACTTCGTTTTGAAGCATGTTATTCATTTACAGCTATCCTCGTTACCAGAAGAGGACGCACTATCAATGTACCGGAAAATCCGTAAACTTGATTGTGTTGAAACAGTAGAAATTGAACTTCTATCATAGAGGAGGATTTTATAATGGGTGAATTTTTCTCACTTTTAAAGCAAGGTAATAAACCATCGCTTCTAGCAGGTTTTGTTAATTTAATTTTAGGCATTGTTAAAGGAGCAGCTTATTTCTTCACAGGAAATGTAGCAATGTTCGCTGAAATGATGCACTCACTAGGTGACGCCGCCAATCAATTCTTTGTTTTTATTGGCTCCGCCCTCTCAAAAAAAGCGCCAACTCGAAAATTTCCCACTGGCTTTGGGCGGGTTATTAATCTTGTTTGTTTATTTGCTGTTATTATCGTTGGGATTTTAGCATATGAAACAATTTTAGAAGGCTGGCATCATATTTTACACCCGACGACTTCTACAGGTGTTTGGATTGTACTAAGTGTTTTAGCACTAGGTATCCTATTAGAAGGAACGGTATTATTTAAAGCTTGTAAAGAAATTAATCATGAGGCAAGTGTAGAGGCTAAAGGACTTGCAACATTTATATCTGCACTGAAAAATCTCGGACGTGCTAAGCCTGCAACAAAGCTTGTCTTTATGGAAGATACGGTAGCAACGCTCGGGAATGTCTTAGCCTTTATCGCCGTACTCATTGCGCATTACACACCGTTTAATCAGATTGAAGGGATTGTATCAATTATTATCGGCTGTATGATGTTCTTCGTTGTCGGGACAGTCTTTTTGGAAAATGCGCGTGGTGCAATTGGTGAAACAGATGAAGAAATGTTAAATCATATTGCTTATCTTGTATCCGATAATCCACATATAAAAGATATTCGTCGTCTAGAGGTTATTAAAGAAGGTGAATCCTTACATGTTGAATTAATGGCTGAAATCGATCCGACTGTGACAGTGGCTTTTGCCGATGATGTTCGAGACAATTTAATGAAACTGCTGCTAGCACAAAAAGGTGTTAGTCGTGCTACAATTTATTTTGACGAAGATGACGGTGTTACAAACTGGAGTCATATCGGTGAACGACCGGAAACGTTAAAAACAGAGAATGCCAATTTATCATCAAAATAGCAATTCTTTTATTGCTACAAAAGAATTGTTCTACGGGACAATTCTTTTTTTATGGAACGAGGAGCTGACTGGATGCGTACATTAGTAATTGGAGATATTCACGGAGAACTAGCAATGGTTCAAGCATTAGTAAAAAAAGTAAAGTATGATTCATCGCAGGATGAGCTGATTTTTCTTGGTGATTATATTGACCGAGGTCCTGATTCAAAAGGAGTGATTGCCTTTATGAAGCAATTACAGCAAGCAGGTGCTATTTGTCTTTCTGGTAATCATGAGCAGATTATGTATGAGGCCTTTAAAAATCGTTCTACCGAAAGCTGGCTACACTGGCTTCATACAGCTGGCGGTGTCGCAACACTTAAAAGCTATGGTTTTGATACAGAGGATATTGAGCATAGTATGTCACCTGAATCGTTTGTGACAGCTGAAATTGAAGAAGATTTAGAATGGATTCGCTCACTTGAAACGTATGTCGAGCGTGATGACTATATTTTTGTCCATGGCGGCGTCGATCCAGAGGTGCCGCTTAGCATTACGCCAAAACATCGTCTGTTATGGATTCGCCAAGAATTTCACGACAATTATCGAGGCAAAAAAACGGTGGTGTTTGGCCATACGCCTACACCACGTCTTCATAAAGAACGAGGTAATTTCGCCGTCTATTTTGGTGATAACAATATTATTGGCCTTGATGGTGGCGCGGTCTTTGGCGGTGCACTACATTGTCTTGTCTTACCAACTAGAGAAATTGTATCTATTAATGCTAAGGGATAAGTTCGCATTAAAAAAGAGACTGAGACAAAACACATCATGTTCCTTTTTAGCGTTCACAACGAAAAACCGGAACCGCGCCACCTCGCGATTCCGGTTTTTCTTATGCTCATAGATGTGTCAAAACCTCTTTTTATTATACCCAGCCACGGAAGCGTGATGCTTCAGCTGTTTTACGTACGCCGACCATATAGGCTGCTAAGCGCATGTCAATTTTTCGTGACATGGCCACATTGTAAATATTATCGAATGCTTCGACCATTTTTTTGTATAGTTTTTCGTTTACTTCTTCTTCTGTCCAGTAGTAGCCTTGATTATTTTGTACCCACTCAAAGTAAGATACCGTTACACCACCAGCAGATGCTAATACGTCTGGCACAAGTAGAACGCCACGTTCTGTCAAAATTTTTGTTGCTTCTGATGTCGTTGGGCCATTTGCCGCTTCGACAACGATATTTGCTTTAATATTATGTGCATTTTCTGCTGTGATTTGATTTTCAATCGCAGCTGGCACTAAAATATCACATTCAAGTTCTAGTAGTTCTTCATTTGTAATCGTATTTTCGAATAGGTTTGTTACCGTACCGAAACTATCACGACGATCAAGTAAGTAATCAATATCTAAGCCTTCTGGGTCGTATAATGCACCGTTTGCATCTGAAATGCCGACTACTTTTGCACCTAGATCATTCATAAACTTCGCTAAGAAGCTACCCGCATTACCGAAACCTTGGATTACAACGCGTGCACCTTTGATTTCTAGGTCACGACGTTTTGCTGCTTGCTCAATGACGATGGTTACACCTTGGGCAGTCGCACGGTCACGGCCTTGCGAGCCACCAAGTACGATTGGCTTCCCTGTAATGAAGCCTGGAGAGTTAAATTCATCCATGCGGCTATATTCATCCATCATCCATGCCATAATTTGTGCATTTGTGAAAACATCTGGCGCTGGAATATCTTTTGTTGGGCCAACGATTTGGCTTGTTGCACGAACGTAACCACGGCTTAGGCGCTCAAGCTCGCCCATTGACATTTGACGTGGGTCACAGATAACGCCACCTTTACCACCACCATATGGTAAATCGACAATTCCTGCTTTTAATGTCATCCACATCGATAATGCCTTAACTTCTTCTTCTGTTACATTCGGGTGGAAACGAACGCCACCTTTTGTGGGGCCAACAGCATCATTATGTTGTGCGCGGTAACCTGTAAATACCGTTACAGTACCATCATCCATACGAACAGGAATGCGGACTTGTAGCATGCGTAATGGCTCTTTTAAAAGCTCATACATCGCCTCATCATAACCTAATTTTTGCAATGCTTCTTTAATAATCGTTTGTGTAGATGTAAATAGATTCAGATTTTCTGCCATTATACATTCCTCGCCTCTTTACTAAGTATTAGATTACCAATATCGCCCATATTGTAACACAGAACACTCACTCATGCCGACTATTTCTACTTTTTTCATCTATCTTTTTTAAAACGCTTACAAAACAATTAAAAAAAGAGTTGCCCCATTATGAGACAACTCTTTTTCAATCGAAAAGCTGCTTAGTTTAAACCGGATTCTTCAATCCATTCACCGAGCTTTTCTTTTAATGAATTAAAGCCAACCGAGTCTTTTTCGTCCACTCGGTCTTGTAGTGATTTGCGTGGCAATTGTTCTTTTCGCTTTATCGGTTTTGCCTGTAAAGCGCGCAGTGACAGACTAATTTTTTCGTCATTATCCGCAATATCTAAAATCTTCACGCGAACAATGTCGCCGACGGTTAAATGGTCTGTAATGCTTTTTACAAAGCCGTAAGTAATTTCAGAAATATGAACTAAACCTTGCGTGTTAGCATCTAATGCAACGAAAGCACCATAAGGCTGAATACCAGTGACTTTGCCTGAAACAATATCGCCAACCTTATACTTGTTAGACATCGTCATCCTACTTTCCAAACTGCCCTTGTTCTTTTATATATCCATTGTCATTATAGCATAGACGAATTGGTGCTTCAAAAGTTCTCGATTATTTCTGAAAATATCTTTTTTAAATTTTCAAACACCTTAAAATGCAGGAAATATCCACATTTTTTAGTTTTGATGCACATAAAAAAGAACTTCTACTATATTAGTAGGAGTCCTTTTTTTATTTACTCTTCAACAAAGCCGCTAATTTTAGCACAATTAATTTGCGGGCGGTATCGATGCATTCTTCAATTGGCAACCACATTTGAGAAGACGTTTCATAAATGCGCTGAATTTGATTTCCTAAAGCAGACGGGTCAAACGTTTCTTGCAAGGCTTCAAACAATTTTACTGTTTGGTCATCCTCTAGCTTTAAAGCATTCCATTGTGCTAACATATGCTCCGCTTCTCGCTGTATGTCTATATTGTCCATTGCTTCCACCTATCTATTTCCATTAATACTCGATATAATAGCATAAAATCAACTAATGCAAAAAGAAATGGGGCTAAAAGCAATGAGTTTATTCGATAAAGTTTACACACGTCAACAAACGGATTCATTAAAATGGGACAAATTAAAACTCGTCTACGGACGCGATAATGTCGATGGCATCATTCCAATGTGGGTAGCAGATATGGATTTTGCCGCACCAAAAAGCATCACACAAGCGATTCAAAAACGCCTCGATAATCCCGTTTATGGCTATTCATTTGAAGGTGAAGCCTGCACGACTGCCACAACAAATTGGCTGAAGTCGCAGCATGATACAATTATTGATCCGAGCTGGGTACTGTATCACCAAGGGGTTGTTCCTGCGATTGCCTCTGTTGTTGAAGCATTCACAAGTGAAGCGGACACTGTATTAATGACGGCACCGATTTACCCACCCTTTTTCAATTCACCAAAGCAATTAGCGCGTGAGGTCGCTTTTTGTCCACTAGATGAATCAAATGGTGTCTATACGTTAAATTTCGATAAACTTGAGGCTGCCTTAGCACCTGAACAGGTGACACTCTTTATTTTATGTCATCCACATAATCCAATTGGCTTTACATGGGATGAGGCGGCACTTCGTCAAATCGATGCGCTTTGTGCGAAGCATGGCGTACTATTATTATCCGATGAAATCCATAGCGACCTTGTACTAACGGGTACACACATACCCCTTCTAAAAATTACGGCGCATCCTGAAAATGTCATTACATTATTTGCGCCAACGAAAACATTTAATATTGCAGGTATTCATGCAGCGATGATGTTCGTGCCAGATGCGCAAAAACGTCAAACCTTGCAAAAGACAATGCAAAGTCATGCACAAGGTGGCTTAAATATTTTTGCTATTGCCGCAATTGAAGGTGCTTTTAGCAAGGAAGGTGCTAATTGGTTAGCAGAGCTAAAAGATTATTTACGTGCGAATATCCGTTATACAGCTGAACAATTAAATGCAGTTGATGGCTTACACATTCCTGAAAATGATGCGACGTATTTAATGTGGTTGGATTACCGCGCAACAAATTTAGATGAAAAAGATGTCATGAATCGCTTATTAGATGCTGGTGTCGCATTAGATCCCGGCACAAAATACGGTGAATATGGCAAAGGCTTTTTACGCATTAATATCGCATGTCCTAAAGAAACTCTAGAACAAGGCATTTCACGTATTAAGGCTGTCTTTACAGCATAATTAACTAGTTTTTTCTTATTTTTTCTACACTATACATTTTTAAGTACATTAAACTAAAAAAGCACCATCTATAAGGACGTGTATAAAGAATTGGTCTCTTTTATACACGTTTCTTTTTATTTCTCCAAGTATTTTATTGACAAAAATATGATTTTAAATCAACAAAAATACGATAAATGGCATATTTTTATTATTTAAAACTACGTGTATAGTGTAATTACCGTTTTAATAAAAAGCATTTGCTAAAGAATACACTTGCCATGTGAAATTCAATCTCAAATGCATCTTTTCCCACTGACTTGCCGGTCGGTGGTTTTTTTTATGCCCAAGGATGGGCATAGTTCGGTGTTGCCGCATGGACGCGGCGTTCTTAACCGAACTTCTTCTTTCAGGACGTGAACGGATCGACGTTGCCACAGGACGTGGCGTTCTTAGTCGATCTTCCTTCGTTGGATGGGCATAGTTCGGTGTTGCCGCATGGACGCGGCGCTCTTAACCGAACTTCTTCTTTCAGGACGTGAACGGATCGACGTTGCCACATAAAAATAATTTTTAATACATTAAAAAAACACCGCATCTCCAAGTGGAGATGCGGTGTTTTATTGTAGTGGCAAATTAATCTTCTACAGTGATTGTGTTGATTTTGATATCTTCTTTTGGTTTGTCTTGGAAACCTTTTTCAACTTTAGCCATTGCATCGATAACATCCATGCCTTCGATTACTTGACCGAATACAGTATGTTTACCGTCTAACCAAGGTGTACCACCGTAGTTTTTGTAACCATCGATAAGCTCTTTTGGCCAGTTGCGTACTTCCATTTGTTTAATGAAAGAGTTATCAACTTTTGGTGCTTGTACGATGAAGAATTGAGAACCATTTGTGTTCGGACCTGCATTCGCCATTGAAAGTGCGCCACGCATGTTGAATAATTCTGGATCGAATTCATCTTCGAATGAAGAACCCCAGATTGATTCGCCGCCCATACCTGTACCGGTTGGGTCGCCACCTTGAATCATGAATGAATCGATAATACGGTGGAAGATGATGCCATCGTAGTAACCGTTTTTCGCATGTGTTACAAAGTTTTCAACTGTTTTTGGTGCTTTCTCAGGGAATAGCTTGAAAGTGATTGGACCCATTGTTGTGTCCATAACCACTTTAATTTCGTTTTCTTGAACTTCTGGTGTTAATTGTGGATACATCGTATCGCTCCTTATGTCAGAAATATTTTACGCTCATAGTCTAACATACATAGCGGACAATTTCAGTTGTAAGCTACGAATTCATTGGATTTTCGATAAATTTGCATGACAACCAGGAAATTTGTGCTATTCTTTTAATGAGTATTTTAATCTAGTCTAGGGAGGTTTCTCGTGAAAAAAGTATTTGGTTCATTCGTCATTATTGCGAGTATCGCCCTGCTTGTCGTGCTATTCCAAAAAATTGGTCTTGAGCTAAAATCCAGTCGTGCATTTAGTGAGCAGTTTGATAATGCTGTACAGATTACAGACCCTACTACAAATGTAGTTCCAACCATTTTAAAAGACCGAAATGGTACGATTTTTTCTGAAGAATATACGGATTGGCGCGAGCCTGTAAAATTAGCGGATATTCCTGAATTTATGCAAAACCTTTTTATTTATAGTGAGGACGCTAGCTTCTACGACCATATCGGCTTTGATATGGCAGCAATCGCTCGTGCCTTTATGGTGAATAACTCCAGTGGTGCCGCCTCACAAGGTGGTAGTACCATTACGCAGCAGCTTGTGCGTATGCGCTACTTAACACAAGAAAAAACATACGAGCGAAAAATGCTTGAGATTTTTTATGCTTATGAGCTAGAGCGTAAATCATCAAAAGAGGAAATTTTAAATAGCTATTTAAATGAAATGTATTTCTCTAATGGCGTTTACGGTGTATCAGCAGCGGCTTCGTATTATTTTGATAAGCCGCTTAATAAATTATCACGCGCACAAATGGCCTTTCTAGCAGCTATTCCTAATAATCCAAGCCTCTATAATCCGCTAACAAATTTTGATAACACAAAAAAGCGACAAAAACGCTTATTGAATAAAATGGTCGAAAAAAATATCGCCTCGAAGCAACAGGTGGCGATTTGGAAAAAAGAAGATATCCATTTATCAATTAAAAAGAAAAAACAAAATCACCCTGCTTATAGCTCTTATGTGATGAATGAGTTAACATGGCTTGTTGCGGAGCGAGATGGCTATCAAAAACGATTAGATGCCGCTAAAACATCTCAACAGCGAGCGCGTATTAATAAAGAATTGAAAAAACATGTTACGAAGCTTCGAAATAAGGGCTTAATTATTGAGACAGCGCTTGATCAAACGAAGCAAGTACGCGATACCGCATCGATTAATAGCCTAATAAATGGCCATAAAGACTTGCAGGCAGCGAGTGTCGTCATTGATAATGCTACACGTGAGGTTGTGAGCGTCTATGGTGGTAAAAACTTTAAGCGCTATGAATTTAACCGTGCCTACCAAGCTGTTCGTCAGCCTGGTTCTGCGATTAAACCTATTTTAGACTATGCACCGTATATCGAAAAATTCCGTGCAACGCCTGATTCAACAGTTAGTGGAGCACCTTTCTGTCATAAAAATTACTGCCCGGAAAATAAAGACGGTGTCACAGTGAGGGATATGTCACTAGAGACAGGTTTTAAATATAGCTATAATACCGTAGCTATTCGTCTCTTTGATAATGTCGGTCTTGCTACGGCATTCCGTGCACTTAATCAATTTGATTTCCGCTCTGTGACAGAATCGGACCGCCGCTATACATCTGCTCTTGGTGGTTTCGAGTATGGTGTCACAACGGCCGAATTAGCCGATGCGTATACAAGCTTTGATAATGGTGAATATTATCGTTCTCATGCCATTCGCAGTGTGAAATCACGTGATGGTCAGACGCTTTACACATGGCCTGACAAGAAAAAAGAAGTATGGGCTGCATCTACTGCCGAAACAATACGTGCATTAATGCAGGCAACCGTCGCCTCTGGTACAGGTACAGCAATTTCCGTGCCCGGTGCAAGCTATATCGGTGCGAAAACAGGTACGACGAATAACTTTTTCGACCTTTGGACAGCCGGCTTAACAGACCGCTATACATCAGCCGTCTGGATTGGCTATGACACACCGCGCAGTATGCAGGCACTTGAAAACGCCAAGATTCAACAGCATATTTTCTCTTCTATTATGAGACCATAAAAAAGAGGCTTTGACATACGTGTAAAAACAACATCTTCTATGTGCATAAAAAAACCGGAATCGCGCGGTGGTGCGGTTCCGGTTTTTCGTTGCGAATATTAAAAAGGAAAATGACGTGTTTTGTCCCAGTCTCTTTTTTAATTAAATGGTAAGCTCGATACGATGCCGTTGTATAGTTTGAAAATCGCATACGCTAATAATGTTAAAATGACTGCCCACATGACAATCTCAAATAACATCACACCTAGCACTGCACCAAACGAAATGACATCACTCATTTTGTATGTAACGTATATAAAATAAATAAAGGCACTCGCAATAAAAATAGCGACTAAAATATATACACTCGTCAAGCCAACGACCGATGCCAATGAGCCGAAGAAGAAAATGACACTCCCTCCGCGAACTTTTGTGATGGCACTATCAATCGAGTCTTTTGTGAAAAAAAGCATGCCGACATTATGAATTGTTTCGCCAATTAATTTAAGTGCGGAAAAAACCATAAAATAAAGCGTCGAAAAGACAATTAATAAGAGCATGCGCATTTGCACATCTGATAAAAACTCATGCATGCCCCCGTACACACCGATTTTCCGGAATAATATAATGGCTTCATTCACACTAAATAGCCCAAAAGTTAAGCTAAATAAAATGATCGTAATCAATGGTAAATAACTATATAAATAAGGGTTTTTAATCATATCTAGTCCTCTTTAATTAAATTTCGTAGCAACTGTCCTAGCTGGACCTGCTGCTTTCTTGCATGATGAGGCAATTCTAAATGAACCCATAGCGCTGGCGCGAATAACCGATACAGTGCTGCACGTTGCATAACACGACCTTTTGTATAGCGTTTTAGTAGAGCATCTGCTAATGCACTTGGCTTTGGCATGGCTGCTTGGACAACTAAATCTGCTTCCGGTGCTTTCATGCGTCCATTCGTATACGCAATGGAACCCGTATCCCCAAAGACAAGCTGGCCCTCTTCACTTAAAGTTGAGACCGTTGTTACCGACTGCACATGCTGCGTTGCCGCAAAGGCTAACACATCGACAAGTGCCAAATCACTCGCTAATGCACCTTCCGCTAGCTCAATCGTTTTCCCAATCATTGTTGTAATGACATGCTTATTCGGCAACGTTTTCTTTAAAGTGCCAATCGCAAAAACACCCATTACTTGTGCAGTGACGATCGCTTCTACACTACTAAAAAGCGGCATCGTATCGCCGACTGCAAAAGCCCCGACAACCGCATGCTGTGCCTCAAGTGTCGTATTGACGAGTAAAACGCGCACATCTTCTTCGTAGGCCATGAGCGCCGCGCCAAAACCAAGCGCTTCTAAATCCTGAAGCGTTAACACCTGACACGCTAACTCAGCATCATGACAATACGCAATAATACGCTCCTCTATATGCGCTGCTGTTAGCACATTGACTGGTTCGTCTTCATAAGCACGCCATACAGCTAATTGCTCACTTTCGCGATGTGCGTCTGCTAGCTCAAGTCGTTCGTCTGTAATAAAAATTAGCTCATCTATCGATACATCGGCTTCATTTGACGAAGTTTGATAGCCATAGGGTGTATAACTGCCATAACGAATGGCGGATAGTATATGACTTGCTACCATTTGTTTTGAAAATTGTGGCATAAAAAACGTTTCAAGCATCACATTTGCACGCGACCATTTACGTTCGATCATGAGCGCGCCGACCGCCTCAAATATCGTATCGATATCCGCTTCACTTAGCTGCTTGCGGTGATCAAGTCCCACACATAAAATACGCCCTGTCGCTGTTGGAAGAACAGTTAAGGCGCCCTTTTTCAGTTGAATATCTCCTGTCTTCATCCACTCATCCATTGGCACTGACAGTGAGGCTGAAAAGTCAGCCCATCCTGAAACGGTATGCTGATGACGTGAAACGCCGATAATCGTAACGTCCCCCATCTGTTGTTGTTGCTCAAGTCGATAATTCATTCCATCACCTCATTTTAACGCTTCTAGTATACCATGCCGATAGTCGCATGAATGCAAAAAACGAGACAACAGCCACTAGCCGTCCATCTCGCTTTTTTGTTATTAGAAAAATAATTTATACGCTGTATAACCAAACACATTATCATCCTCAAGCTCGTCGAGTTTAATGGGTTTTGCTTGTAGTTTTAAATCAAGTAGCTCTAGAATCATTAACGATGTGCGATCATCTTGTCCTAATTCCTCAGGTGACATCCAGCGCACTTCGTATAGCTCATCTAGCTGCGCCTTTAAATTTTGCTCTGCGGTATGTGCCGTTAAATAAAATACAGCCAAATTATCGCTAATATCATACTGCAAAACCCCTGTACGAAATCCTAAAAACCCTTGCATCGATGCATGCACATTCGTTTCTTCTTTTAATTCGCGCTGACACGCTTCATCAACCGTTTCGCCCGGTTTTACAAAGCCTGCCGGAAGCGACCATTTGCCATCTAAGCCCCCGTAGCGCTTCATGACAACGAGCCATTCGCCAAGTTCATTTTCCACTAACCCTGCGACTCCAAGCCAAACACGACTGCGTTCATTATTATCCATTGGCGATCTCCTCCTGACAATTCACTACTTTATTGTACGAAGAAATACGCAAAAAAGAAAATTTTAGCTACTTAAAGATATTAAATTTCCCCTTCTTCGCAATGAGACCTGGTCCCCCTACTAAGAAAAGTGCATGATTATCAATCATTTTCTTTAAAACAGCCGCTTTACGTCCTGTATATTCGCGCTCCTTCACAAGCGCTACGCCATCGCCGCTGCCTAGTGAGCAGACAGAACCTTTTAAATTTGGCATAAACGGCGTCAATGGCTCACCCTCAAGCAGATGCTGTAAATTATTTGCAATCGCTTCGCCTTGTTGCATGGCGATTTGCGCTGTCGGTGGGTACGGCTTTTGATGATAGCGGTCTGTAACAATGGCCGAATCCCCGACAACAAATACTTCTGGGTAATCTGCTACGTTTAATGTTGGTAATACTTGCACGCGGCCACCTGTTGACGGAATAGAGGACTGCTCAATTACAGCGGAGCCTTTCACACCTGCCGTCCACACAAGCGTCGATGCCGCAATCGCTTCTTCACCCTGTGGTCCACGCACGGTTACTGCCTTATCGGTTACGCCAATTACAGCCGTTTGTGTTAAAAATTCAACGCCGCGTGCTTCTAGCTGCTGTTTCGCATACAGAGAAAGTGATTCTGAGAAGCCAGGTAAAATGCTCGTATCCGCTTCAGTACAAATGACACGAAGTACCTCCTGTGGGATATGATAGGCCTGTGCAAGCTTTGGTAATTGATCGACGAGTGAGCCGATAAATTCAATACCTGTAAAGCCCGCCCCACCTACAATAATGGTCGCATACTCAGGACTTTGCTCTTTTTCATACATTGCAAATTGTGCATTAATATGCGTCCAAATTTTTGATGCAGATAAGGCATTTGAAATCGACTGGGCATGCTCTTTAATCCCTGGAATACCGTAATCTTGCACTTCAAACCCTAAACCAACAACTAAATAATCATAATCAAATACACCATTCGTTGTGAGGACTTGTTTGCTATCTACATCTAATGCTTCCACCGTTGCTTGTACAAAAGTCGCTGAATCTTTTAAAAGTGGCTCGATTTCATAGCACACATCATTCGCTGAAATCACGCCAGCTGCTGCTTCATGTAACCACGTCGTTTCATAGTGATAATCATTTTTATTAATTAATGTAATCGACACATTGTCTGCATTCACTTTACGCTGCAATGTCACAGCCGTTGCTAGACCACCATAGCCTGCGCCAACAACGACAATCTTCGTTTTTCCCATCACATGAACCCACCTTTAAAAAGTATTTACTATTACCATACCATGAACAATTGCCAAATGCCCAAAAAAAGGGAATAAAAAAGGCTTTGCACAGTGCTGCACAAAGCCTTGGATTCGTTCTTAGCAGTTTCCTGGTGTACCAGCATTTTTTGCTGTACGGAATGAAGAACCACAGCCACATGCTGCGATTGCATTTGGATTGTCGATTGTAAAACCGCCGCCCATTAGCGATTGTTTAAAGTCGATTACTGTACCGTTTAAAATTGGAATATCTTGTTTTGCGACAACGATATTTAAGCCAAACTCTTCGTAAGCCTCATCCTCTGGTGATACTTCTTTATCAAAGCCCATTGCATACGTTAAACCGCTGCAACCGCCGCCTTTTACGGAAACGCGTAAAAATGCGTTTTCTTCTTCGTTGTTTTCCATCATTTCGTTAATATGGAAAACAGCTGCTTCTGTAATGTCTACTACGTGTTTTGTCATATTTACACCTGCTTTCTCTATAGTATTATCATATCAATTTTCCTAGCAGTCGTAAAATAGTTGAACTCATTTCTTTTTTTCACTTTAATGATATAATAGACCTATAAATAAACATAAGAAATGAGGCCTAAAAATGGACCTATCCCCCTATTATACAAAGCAGGTTGATTGCATTCATTGTAAAAAGAAATTTAATACGACAAAGATTCGCATGAAAATGCTGAAAATTGCGTCAACAGATGCCGATTTTCGCCCGGTTTATGAAAATGATGTACATGGTTATTTTTATAATGCTTATGTATGCGAGCATTGCGGCTTTGCATTTACAGATGATTTTAGCACCTATTTTATGCCCGGCACTTCTGAAGTATTACAACAGCAAATTAGCAATAAGTGGGTCCATCATGATTTTTCTGGTGAACGTTCTCCGCAGCAAGCACTACAAGCCTATCAGCTCGCGCTCGTTTCAGGGCAAATTAAAAAGGAAAAACATATCACACTCGCAGGACTTGCCCTTCGCTGTGCATGGATTTATCGCTCACTCAAACAGCATGATGCGGAGCTACGCTTTATCCGCATTGCGCGCGACCAATATATAGAAGCGTTTTCTACAGGTGATTATGTCAATAGCGGCATGTCTGAAGTACGCGTCGCATATTTAGCGGCTGAATTATCACGTCGCCTTGATGAACGAGAAAAAGCGATTCGCTATTTCTCGATTGTCATCGAACAACAACGTACATCTAATGAAATAAAAATTATTGATATGGCAAAAGACGCCTGGAACGATATGCGTCAAGTGCAATAAAAAAGAGGAAGTATTCGTAAATTACGAATACTTCCTCCTTCATATATCGTCATTCATTGTGTATTAGAATACTTGCTCTACTTCAACTACGCCTGGTACTTCTTCTAAAAGTGCGCGTTCAATACCTGCTTTTAGTGTAATTGTAGAACTTGGGCAGCTACCGCATGCACCTAGTAAGCGTAATTTTACAACACCATCTTCTACATCTACTAATTCACAGTCGCCGCCGTCGCGTAATAGGAAGGGACGTAATTTATCTAGAACTTCTTGTACTTGATCTAACATTCGTATCGACTCCTCTCTCTAAAATCATTATAATGTCTATAAGCTAAAAAATCCATTAAAGAAACACGGGGGGTAAAGAAATGACGAATGAACCAATTAAAATTGAGATTTTTGGAGCAGACGTACAATGCGCTAGTTGTGTGAATGCACCTTCTTCAAAAGATACCTATGAATGGTTACAAGCAGCAATTGATCGTAAATATCCCGGACAAGCCTACGATATCAATTACATTGATATCGAACAACCAATTGAGAATGAACGCCATAAAGACTGGGCTACACGCGTTCAAGAAGATGAGTTTTTCTATCCACTTATTTTAATTAACGATGAAGTAGTTGGAGAAGGCTATATTCAATTAAAACCAATTTACAAAGAGCTTGAAAAATTAGGGTTCCATGCTTAGGAGATTTAGAACTACCACAGTATTGACTGTGGTAGTTTTTTATTTTAAAAGAAAAAGTAAACATCAAGCAGAAAAAAATGATATAAAATAAGAAAATTAGCAACAAAACTATTTCGTTTTAAATATTTTAATGTTAAAATTCATTAAACGAAGAAGTAAAGGGTTGAATAAAGCACGTCCTCTCTCCTTTTATTTTGTCGACACTATTGTTTATAGGGGGCACTCATTATGTCTAGTCAGAAAAAATCATTTCACTATGCTTGGATTATTTTAATCGGCATTAGCCTTATTCTTGGGCTAGCAAAAGGCGCCATCACAAATGGCTCTAGCTTATTTTTAACACCTGTTTCAACAGAGCTAGGAATTGGTATGGGAAATTTAACGCTTTATTTAAGTATTGGGGCGATTATGACGCTTGTTGTTTTACCGTTTGCTGGGAAGCTATTTGAAAAATACGATGTGCGCTTACTACTAACAATCGCCATCATTTTACAAGGTGGTTCGTTTGCGGCATTTGGCTTAATGAACTCTGTATGGGGCTGGTATATTATTGCGGTGCCAATGGCATTTGGTACCGTCCCTATTACATTATTAGCAGGGCCGATTTTAATTGCACGTTGGTTTAAAACGCGTGGTGGTCTAGCTCTTGGTATCATGGGTGCTGTTGCAGGACTATTAAATGTCTTTATTCAACTGGTTGTTGGCAATATGATTGAATGGATTGGCTGGCGCTCGACGTATATTTCAGTCGGCTTAGGGATTATCGTTTTAACAGTTCCTGTTGCGCTATTCTTATTACGCTCTCGTCCACAGGACAAAAATTTACAACCACTTGGTGCTGAACAGCAAGATGGCCAAGCAGCGGATGATTCGATTGTCGGCATGGCATTTGACTATGCGAAGAAGACGAAGGCATTCCTACTACTTGCATCATTCTTCTTTATCATTACAGCGGTTGCGAGCTTTGCCGTTCACATTCCAACGTATTTAGCGAAAAATGGCTATGAAGTCGCTTTTGCTGGTACAGCGATGAGTATGGTCGCTGTTGGTTCCCTACTAGGTGCCTTAACATTTGGTATTTTAATTGACCGTATTGGCGCGAAAACAACGGCGCTTGGTGCAATGGTAATGGGTATTATTGCGATTTTATTATTTATGCTATTCCCAACGACAACACCGCTTATCCTAGTCGGTGGCGTATTCTTTGGCTTCATTTCCGCTTCGATTACGACACTTGCACCTGCCTTAACGACGGCATTATTTGGTACACGTGATTATAGCCGCATTTATTCAAGTGTTTCTGTTGGTTTAGCCGTTGCATCTATCGTTGCACTGCCTGGATACGGCTATGTACTTGATTTCACTGGTAGCTACACACCAGCGATGATTGCCGTCATTGTATTACTTGTTATGAATATGCTGTTTGTTGTCCTTGCGTTCCGCGATAAAGATGTCCTTGTAAAACAAGGTACTTGGGATTGCCCAGCACCTGTAGAGCCACTAAAAGAAACAATTCAAACAGAATTAAACTAAAGAAAGACACTGGGACAGAACACGTCACTTTTATTTTTTAGCGTTCACAACGAAAAACCGGAACCGCGCCATAGCGCGATTCCGGTTTTTCTTATGCTCATAGGAGCGGTTGCTTTTACATGTATGTTAAAGCCTTTTTTTATTGCAACACAATACGGATTAGCCGTTTTGGTTTTTGTACATCCATAGTAAACCAGATTTCATCATACGTGCTACGCGACCTGTTACCGTTGCATCGCCTAAGTTTACGAAACCTTGTTTTTTACCTAATGCACCCATGAAGCCTTTTAGTTTGATTGGTGAAAGTTCTGCTGGTAGCGTTTCACCTTTCCAACGTTTTTGAAGAACGATCGCAATACGGTCACCTTGTTCTTCGGCTAATTGAGCACTTGGTCCACCTACTGAAGAATGGGCACAGTCGCCAACAACGAATACATGCTCATCTACTGGTAAATGATAATGTGGTGTAATTTTAATGCGACCACGTTCCATTTCAACGCCATCAACTTCGCGAGCTACTGATACTGGACGAATCCCTGCTGTCCAGACGATTAGGTCCGCTTCGATGCGGTCTTCATGGTTGTAAAGTGCACCTTGCTCTACTTTTGTAATATCCGATTCTGCTACGACATCTACATCATTTTTATCAAACCATTTTTGTACGTAGCGGCTAAGACGTTCTGGGAAGTCTTTTAAAATACGTGCGCCTCGGTCGAATAATTTAATTTTTAAATCTGAACGGCTTTCGCGTAATTCAGAAGCTAATTCAATACCTGATAAACCAGCACCTACTACAGCAACGGTTGCTCCTGCTGGTAATGCACTAATTTTATCGTAAGCGATACGTGATTTTGCCATTGTTTGAATTGAGTAGGTGAACTCTTCTGCACCTGGTACGTTGTGGTAGTTATCTTCACAACCTAAACCGATGACAAGATCATCATAGTTTAATTCTTGACCATCTGCGAAAACAACAGCATTGTTTGCGCGGTCAATTTTTGTCACTTCACCGTAGACAACTTTTAAGCGTTCGTGGTCGGGGAATTGTACACGAATGTGACTTTCTGGTGTTGTACCTGCGGCAAGTGCATAAAATTCTGTTTTTAAACTGTGGTATGGGGCGCGGTCTACTAATGTAATCTGAACGTCTTGGGGAAGGTTGTTCGGAAGTAGGCGTAATAATACGCGCATATTACCGTAACCGCCGCCTAATAATACTAAGTTTTTCATCAGGGATTCTCCTTTTTTATGTGACAATTTAGTTACAAGCTTTTTCTATCCTTTACGAGTATAAATGATTGTGATACTTTTCACAATATCTTTGTGATAACTTTCACAATTTAATTTCGTTTCGTTGACGCCGCGCATAAATCTATAGTAGGATTCACTATTAGAGGTGACAAACTTGAATCCATTAGTAGAATTTTGTGTAAGTAATCTAGCAATGGGTGCGCAATCCGTCTATGAAGCACTCGAAAAAGATCCAAATGTAGAAGTACTAGAGTATGGCTGCCTTAGCTTTTGTACCCGTTGCTCAGAGTCATTATATGCAGTGGTCGAAGGTGATGTTGTAGAAGGCGCCACACCAGAAGAATTACTGAAAAATATTTATACCGCTATCAATAATAATCCGATGTTTTCGGCGTCTGAATTTTTAATAAAAAACGGGTACATGCTATGACACATGTACCCGTTTTTTTAATTGGTTATAGCCAATCTGCTAAAGTTTTTACATAGTACGTTGGCTGTGCGGACTTCGCTTTGACCGTCTCTTGACGTGTCACACCTGTGTCAACATGCACCGTATCGATGCCATACGCAATGCCTACTAAAATATCGGTATCATAATTATCACCAATCATCAGCATATCCTCTTTTTCAAAACCAAAGCTATCGCGAATGATTTCAAGCATATGTGGCGCTGGCTTGCCGATATAAAGCGGTTCGACACCCGTAACGTTTTGCACAAGTTGAACAAATGAGCCATTTCCTGGTGCAAAGCCTTGCTCTTTTGGCAGTTTAATATCGCCATTTGTCGCAATATGCTTCGCCCCATGTTGAATGTCATAACACACATCTTCTAGTGCTTCGTATGAAATATTCATTGTGAGTCCCTGTGCAACGATGTCCGGATTTTCCGTCACAACGGGAATGCCCTCTGCGGCAATTGCCTGTTGTAAGCCTTGTTGACCGAGCACTTTTACGCTTTGGCCCCGATAGTGCTTGGCGATATATTTCGCTGTCGCAATCGATGACGTCATAATGCGCGCTTCTGGTACAGCAAGGTCCATTGCTGCGAGCTTTTTCTGAATATCTAGTTGCGTATATTTCGCATTGTTTGTGACATAGAATGGTTCGATTCCTTGTGCTTGTAGATGGTGAATAAACGCCACCGCTTCTGGAATCGCCGCTGCACCGCGGTAAACAGTACCATCTAAGTCAAAACAATAGGCTTTATAAGCTTTCATCTAGTCTTCCTCAGGAATAAATGCTGTCACAACTGTACCCATTTCTTTCGCAACAAAGGCTTCAATGGCAGCACGTAGTTTTTTGATTGTTGGTACAACTGCTGTAAGGACACGTAATACTTCAGCATCGTCTACTTCTAAAATATCGCGTACTAATACGCGGCGTAATGTTAAGAGTAATTTTAAATCAGCATCATATTCTGCTGGTACGGCTTTTTCATCTACTAAAATATCAATAATATCTTCGTAACTACCTGGGTCACGCATAATAAAGCCGTCAATCATCGTGTTACCGATGTCAATAATTGCTTCAATATATACGTTGGCGATACGTTCTAAAGCAAGCTTTGAAACCGCATCTTCTAACCAGTTTTCACGCGACTCAAATACCGCAGTGATGTCATCCATATATGCTAAATTTTTTGTGATTTTTTTACTGTCGATAAAATACACAGCAATTCCTCCAATTGAAAAAAGTTGATAGTCTTTCCTTCCCTATAGTACCATATCTTTAACACCGGAAGGAGAATTAAACATGGATAGATTTTTCTTATATGATGACCTTGAAGATACACAAACACGCTTTGTTAGCTTTACAGGTGAAAGTCAGCGCTACGATTTAGCCATCATGCAAAGCACTCGTTTTTACGGTAAAATCATCGTCATGGATATGCAAATGAGTAAGTTTGCGATTATCGGCTCTGACGATTTAGATGAACCTGGATACTTAGAGCACGTTTACAACCGTCCTGCTGACGAGGCGCAGGAGCTACGTGAATACTTACATGAATTAGTGTAAACAAAAAAACGGACGTCGCGATTTGCGATGCCCGTTTTTTTGTTGAGCTATAGAAATCAACCCTGTTCAGGCGTTGCTTCCTGTAACTCTTGCACTGGTTCCGTCACTTGTTCTGTAACTTCTTTATCCGGTGCTGGCGGTACAATTTTGCCGATTTTTCGAACGATAAAATAAGCACAACCAAAATTGCAATATTCATATAGGTAATCTTCTAATGTGCTAATCTTCGTATCGAATGTAGCTTTTTGGTTTCGCTCTTCATAGAAACCCTTCAAGCGCAATTGACCGTAGCCCCAATCCCCTACGATATAATCGTATTTTGATAAAATGTCGGCATAGCGACCTTTAAAATCTTCCTCATTAAAGGCGTTGCGATAATCTTGCACGACCTCATATTCATATTGATCCGCAACAATCATTTTTCACCCTCCTAGGTGATTTACATACCCGCCTCAGCCTGCATTTGGCGTTCTTTCGTCGCCGCATTTACCTGCTCATCTGCATGGTAACTACTACGAACGAGTGGACCCGCTTCACAGTGTTTAAAGCCTTTTTCCATCGCAATTTTACGTAAGCGACCAAATTCGATTGGTGCGTAGTATTTTTGGACAGGTAAGTGCTTTTTCGTCGGCTGTAAATATTGACCAATCGTCATGATATCTACATCGTTAGCACGTAAATCATCCATTACTTCGAGAATTTCTTCTTCCGTCTCCCCTAATCCTACCATAAGAGATGACTTTGTAGGAATGTCAGGTTGCATTTCTTTTGAACGACGTAAAAATTCAAGTGAACGATCATATTTTGCTTTCGCTCGAACTCTCGGAGTCAGACGGCGAACTGTTTCGATATTGTGATTTAAAATATCTGGTTTCGCATCCATTAGGATTTGAATGTTTTCCTTCACGCCGGCCATATCAGATGGTAGCACTTCAATTGAAGTTTGTGGACTTTTACGACGAATAGCGCGCACTGTTTCAGCCAGTACACTCGCGCCCCCGTCCTTCAAGTCATCACGGGCTACTACTGTTATAACGACGTGCTTTAAATTCATTAATACAACGGAGTCTGCTACGCGTTCTGGTTCTGCTAAATCGAGTTCAGTTGGCAAACCAGTTTTAACCGCGCAAAAACGACAGGCGCGCGTACAAACAGAGCCTAAAATCATAAAGGTTGCTGTGCGGCGCTCTCCCCAACATTCGTGGATGTTTGGGCATCTTGCTTCTTCACATACAGTGTGCAAGTTTTTCTCACGCATTAAGGTCTTTAATTCCTTGTACTGCTTATTCGCCTTAATGTTAATTTTTAACCAATCCGGTTTGCGGACGTGTTGTCGTTTATCGTCTTTCGATGTCGGTTTACATGATGACATAGAACTTCAACTCCTCATAAATGTGTATTAAATGACGTCCCCACCTGTCACTCTAACACATTTTTTGTTAATAATACAGTAAATTAGGAAATTTCAAACAGTGAAATTTGTCCATGTCAAAAAGATAAAAAGAAAACGACACGGCCTATTTGTTACGCTGCCTTGTCGTTTTCTTTTTACGTCATATATACGGTTCCTTTTTCTTCTAAATAATCTGGTTCTACGTTTAGGATATCGAGCTCACTACTAGCTAAATCTAGCTCATATGTTGCTTTGACAAGCTTGCCATGTTCTTCAAAAATACGTAATTTCGGACGCATTGTATTGCTTGCATTTTGCTTTGATACAATGCCACGACTGCCATTACTTAAAAGTAAAACAGTACCATTTGGATAAGCCGCAATCACACGATTAAATGCTTCGACAACCATTTGGTCGTATAGCGTGCCTGACCCTTCATTAATAATGGCGAGACCTTCAGAAGGTAGCATTTTATTACGATAAACGCGATTAGAGGTGACTGCATCAAATACGTCAGCTACAGCAATAATTTTGGCGTATGGGTGAATTTCAAAATCCACTAACCCACGTGGATAACCACTACCATCTAAGCGCTCATGATGCTGAAAGGCACAATGCGCTGATAATAATGAAATGGTATGCAGATTGCGTAGCGTATCAAAGCCATACTGTGTATGCATCTTCATCGTGTCATACTCTTCATTCGTTAAACGGCCTGGTTTTTGTAAAATTTCTTGTGGAATCAACATCTTACCGATATCATGCAACATCGCACCAATACCGATTTGACGCACTTCCTCGGCATTGTATTTCATTTCATGTGCAATCGAAATCGTATAGATGGTAACTTGCAAAGAATGCTGATAAATATATTCATCATAAATAAAGGCATCACTTAAGACTGTTAATAATTCTTCATTGTCAAAAATGCTGTCCATTAAGCTATTAATAATAGCCGTAAAATCTTTTGAACTTTTTTCTAAACAATACGTAATGTCGGTTCCTTTTAAACGTTTTAGCGTTTTAAAAGAGTTTTCAATTTTATTGACTGCGGCATTACGAATCTTCGGTGGAATGGCTTCTACCACCTCAATATTCTTAGAAATTTCATCATCGATGTAGACATATTGAACGTTTAATTGCTGCAATCGTTGAATAATTCGATTTGTCACATGGACACCTTCTTGTAGTAGCGGCATACCTGCTTCATTCCAAATCGTTTTGGCAATAACCATCTCTTCTTGTAGCACTTTCGTTGATATAAGCCTCATACTTTTGTCCTCATTTACTTTGTAGTCATATACATATTATATACTATACATCATGATAAAAATATCTAATTTTCTAAAAAATTCATTATACAAAGTATTTATGACCATAAATTGTAAGAATGTCACGTAAAAATTGTGGTAGTAAATATGTTTTTGGCAATGCTTTTAACGCTGGGAAAAACCAGCCAAATGTAAACATATCGAGCGTCGCAACTTTCACTGTTTCACCTGGTGCTAGTATTTTATCGTTCACAAGAATATGCCCATCTTGCTGTTTAAAATGATACGTCAGCATTTTACCAACAACAGTTCCGCGGAATCCTAAGCCACGTAGCTCACGCCTTGGCCATTCCTCCGCGCGCTCGATAATAACTAAAATATCGCGTAGCTGTGCCTCGTTTAATTCAAAAATACAGGCATTGATTGGATGTGGTAGCATACGGTGAATATCAAGCGCCGTCACAGGCCCCTTTTTCATGTCTGTTAAAAAAATGCCCGCATTAAAGAATGCACAATCTGCACCCGAGAAATCAAGTAGTGCCTCCGCAAAGAAATGCGATAGCTTCGAGTAGTGGTACCATTCCTTATTATAAAAGCGTGTCGTTTCAAATACTTCTACGTCTAAAAGCTCCTCACCGTAGCGTTGTTGTGCCGCTACCTCGCGATGCTCTCCTCGCTCCGGTGGAAGAGTCGTCGTATCAATTAATTCCGTTTCTACTTGCTGAACCATTCCATCATAATGAATAATCGAATGCCCGATGTAACGGCCATATTTGCCGCCTCCCGTGAGTAACGTTTGGTTGATGTATTTGCCATGCTCTAGTACGTGATGCGTGTGAGAGCCAAAAATAAGCGTCACATCGCGCTCCTGCTCTGCAAGGCGCTCATCTGAATGTAAGCCAAGATGCGACAGACAAATAATAATGTCGGCTTCCTTGCGCGCCTGTGCAATCGATTCATGTAGACGCGTAAAAGGGTCCTCAATTTTCCAGCCTAGATTATTATAGTAATCTGGAAAAGGAGCTGTTGCCGCAACAACACCAAGCTTTGTACCAGATGCGAGCGTATACACATGATAAGGCTCTGCCCATGTTGGTATTTTTCCGTCGGGCTCTTTTAAATTATTGACGATAACATTGAATTTTGCTTCAGTATATAGTTGATTCAGCGCTTCTTTTGCGAGCGTGATTCCCTCATTATTCCCGATAGTAACAGCATCATAATTCGCTTCGTTAAGTAGCGTGATGCTTGACTTTCCAAGTGTTGCTTCTGTAAAAATATTCGATCGATCAATAAAATCGCCAATATCTACTATTAAGCAGGCTTCGTCATGTTGTTCATGGAACGCCCGACGCTCTTGTAAATAACTTCGTGTGCGTGGCCATGAATCAAGATGGCTATGCACATCATTCGTATGATAAATATGAATTGTTTCCAAGGTCCACTCACCTCTCTATAATATGCTCGACACAATCGAGCGAATCCCCATTAATAGGAGCATGACACGTAAGCACAGAACAACTGTTTTTGAGTTGAGACGCTTGTTTAGCTCCGCGCCTAACTTACCGCCAATCATTGCTCCAATGACGACCGGTATGACGTAATGCCATGGAATATGGTCGAAATACCAGTGTGCGCCTGAATTGACGATGGATGTTAAAAACACTAAAAACATCGATGTTGCGACGGCCACATGTGCAGGGAATAAAAATAAAATTAACATCATCGGCACGATCATCGAACCGCCACCAATGCCAAATAAACCAGAGGCAAAACTAATGATGAACGACGCTAAAATCGCAAACCAAATTGGATAGCCATAAGTGTATGTATGCCCGTCTGAATCAGTGATGGTGCGCTTTGTGCCATGCTCCACAAACCAATTGACAGGCTTTAAACGATCTCGGACGATTAAAATAATCGACAGGATAATCATTAAAATACCAAAATACAGCTCAAATGATGGTACATCCATCACGCGGTTCACCGCAGCCCCCAGCATAACCCCTGGGATACTACCGATAAAGAAAATAAAGCCGCTTTTATAGTCGACTGTTTTTGATTTCATATAGGCAAGCGTCGATGAAAGACCTGTAAAAATCATCATCACAACAGATAAGCCAACGATGCGCTGTGGCGTCAAATCGCTCATTAGGCCTTGTGAAATACCGAAATAGAGTAGTGCCGGTACTAAAATAATACCCCCGCCAAGTCCGACAAGTGCGCCGACAATGCCTGAAAAAATCGCAAAGATAATAATCAATAGTGCTGCTGTCATTTCCTAATCCCCTTCAAATAAATCCAGTTGCTTCGGTGCAAGATGATCATAATGGATATTTAAAATCTCAAGTAGCTCTTTCGCATTATGCGCCGCATCGTTGCCTGAATTATTATTAAAAGCGACATAGACATGGCGCGTTGTTTTCGCTAACCGCTGAATATGCACCGCAATTTCGCGTAATTCCTCATCGTTATAATTATAGAGACAGCGTACTTTACGCCAATCTTCCTGACTACGACCATTTTGAAGCCAACCATGGACATTGCGCCCATGAATACGCACAAAGGCCGTATCCGTCGTCGCAATTGACAGCAATGGCACGGAGCCCTCTCCTGCCTGTGGCTCGTCACATACAGTATGAATAAATTTCAACTCACGTAATAAATTCATCGTGCCATCTACATATTGTTCGGTATACCATGTGCGATTTCGAAACTCAATGGCGACCGGAAAATCGCCAAGCTCCTGCTTCACGTAGCGCAAATATTGGACGTTTTTAAACTGACAATCAAACCATGGTGGAAACTGCATCAACACCGCCGCAAGTTTTCCAGCACGTTGAAACGGCTCGATGGCTTTTCTAAACGCCTCAAACATGTCTGCCTTCGTATCAAAATACGCATCCTTTTCACCGCGTAAATGACCGGTCATACCACGATAGCCTTTGACGATAAATTTAAATTGATCGGGTGTTTCATCAATCCACTTCAAGACATTTTTCTCTGATGGAATCGCATAAAAAGACGTATCTACCTCGACCACTGGAAAATGACCACTGTAATCGAATAATCGATCGCGTGCAGAAGTCGTTTCACTATAGACATCTGGATGGTCTCCCCAGCCTGTTAAGCCTACATAAATCATCCTACTCCGCCTCCATTTCTATTACTCCATATCATATCATAGCTGTTTACTTGGCTCTATGCATGGCGCTTAAAAGATAGGGAAAATTAATGTTGCGTAAATAAAAAACGAGACCCTGTTAAGAGTCTCGTCATTTTGTAGTTGATTGGCCTTTGTTTTGTGACAAAGGAAGGTAAGCGTCCAGCAGACCCTACCCGGATTTATCGACTAGATTCTCGGGTCAAATCACTTCTTCCTACGCGGCTAGACGCCACTTGTCAGAAGCTTTATTTGCCCGTCGAATCTGAACGAGTCGATTCATCACTTATTGGATATCCGGATTCAAACACCAGTGCTTCAGGTCGTTTCGTTCCTTCCGACGCGACGAAGAACGCCGCTTGTCAGGAACTATAAA
>NZ_HE578962.1:123887-159957 GCF_000307285.2 Kurthia sp. Dielmo | reverse complement strand
TTAATTAACCAATCGAACCTTCCATTTCAAATTTGATTAGGCGGTTCATTTCTACTGCGTATTCCATTGGAAGTTCTTTTGTGAATGGTTCAATGAAGCCCATTACGATCATTTCTGTCGCTTCTTGCTCAGAAATACCGCGGCTCATTAAATAGAATAATTGTTCTTCAGATACTTTTGAAACTTTTGCTTCGTGTTCTAAAGAAATTTGGTCATTCATTACTTCGTTGTATGGAATTGTATCAGATGTTGATTCGTTATCCATGATTAGCGTATCACATTCGATGTTTGCGCGTGCATTTGTCGCTTTTTTACCGAATTTCACTTGTCCACGGTATGTTACGTTACCACCGTGTTTTGAGATTGATTTTGATACGATTGTTGAAGATGTGTTTGGTGCTAAGTGAATCATTTTCGCACCTGTATCTTGGTTTTGGCCGCGGCCAGCGATAGCGATTGATAATGTCATACCACGTGCGCCTTCGCCTTTTAAGATACATGCTGGGTATTTCATTGTTAATTTAGAACCGATGTTACCATCAACCCATTCCATTGTACCGTGGTCTTCAACAACTGTACGTTTTGTTACTAAGTTGTATACGTTGTTTGCCCAGTTTTGAATTGTTGTATAACGGCAATAAGCGTTCTTTTTAACGATGATTTCTACTACTGCTGAGTGAAGAGAGCTTGTTGTGTAAACAGGTGCTGTACAACCTTCAACGTAGTGTACTGATGCATCGTCATCAACGATGATTAGCGTACGTTCGAATTGACCCATGTTTTCAGAGTTAATACGGAAGTAAGCTTGTAGAGGTGTGTCTAATTTAACACCTTTTGGTACGTAGATGAATGAACCACCAGACCATACTGCAGAGTTAAGTGCTGAGAACTTGTTGTCTGCAGGAGGGATTACTTTACCAAAGTATTCTTTGAATAAATCTTCGTTTTCTTTAAGAGCAGAATCTGTATCTTTGAAAACAACACCTAGTTTTTCAAGGTCTTCTTTCATGTTGTGGTAAACAACTTCAGATTCATATTGTGCTGATACACCAGCAAGATATTTTTGCTCTGCTTCAGGAATACCTAATTTATCAAATGTTGCTTTGATTTCATCCGGTACTTCATCCCAAGATTTTTCAGCGCCTTCAGATGGTTTTACGTAGTACGTAATTTCATCGAAGTCTAATCCTGAAAGGTCGCCACCCCATTGTGGCATTGGTTTTGAATAGAAAATATCTAAAGATTTCAGACGGAAATCTAACATCCATTGTGGTTCGTCTTTCATACGAGAAATTTCTTTTACGATTTCAGGAGTAAGACCGCGTTCTGTACGGAAAATCGATACGTCTTTGTCGCGGAAACCATATTCGTACTCGCCGATTTCGGGCATTTGTTTAGCCATTATTTCTCCTCCGTTCAAAGCTTATTTTTTAATTTGTTCGTTAATCCCTTTTTCCATTGCTTTCCAAGCCAATGTCGCACATTTAATACGCGCTGGGAACTGAGATACACCTTGTAATGCTTCCACATCACCAAGGTCTAAATCTTCATCATGCTCATGACCTAACATCATCTCTGAGAATGTGTGTGCTAGTTCTACCGCTTCATCAATTGTTTTGCCTTTAATCAATTGTGTCATCATTGATGCAGATGACATGGAAATTGAGCAGCCTTCACCTTCGAATTTCGCATCGGTTACGATGTTATCATCGACTTGAAGTGTTAAATGAATACGGTCACCACATGTTGGGTTGTTCATATCAAGCTGTACATTTGAGCCTTCAAGCGTCCCTTTATTACGTGGTTTTTTATAGTGGTCCATAATTACTGAACGATATAGTTGATCTAAATTAGACATTTCCGAAATACTCCTTCGTGAAGCGCACCCCGTCAGCGAGCTTGTCGATTTCTTCTTTCGTGTTATACACGTAGAAGCTTGCGCGTGCAGTCGCTACGCAGTTCAACCATTTCATTAATGGTTGTGCGCAGTGGTGTCCAGCACGAACAGCAATACCTTGGCTGTCTAGCGCCGTTGCTAGGTCATGTGGGTGAACATCATCAATGTTGAATGTCACAAGACCTGAGCGTTTCATTGGATCTTGAGGGCCGTAAATTGTTAGGCCATCGATTGTTGTTAATGCTTCGAACGCATATTTAGATAATTCTTGCTCATGAGCAATGATAGAATCCATACCAATTTCATTTAAGAAATCGATTGCTGCGCCAAGACCAATTGCACCGGCAATGATTGGTGTACCTGCTTCAAATTTAGCTGGAAGATCAGCCCAAGTTGAATCATATAATCCAACAAAGTTAATCATTTCGCCACCGAATTCGACAGGCTCCATTTTTTCGAGGTGTTCTTTTTTACCATATAATACACCAATGCCCGTTGGACCGCACATTTTGTGACCTGAGAATGCAAGGAAATCGCAATCTAAATCTTGTACGTCTGTGTGGAAGTGCGGTACGCCTTGCGCGCCGTCGACAATCATTACAGCACCATGTTTGTGCGCGATGGCTGCTACTTCTTTAATTGGGTTATGCGTACCTAATACATTTGACGCGAAAGTCATTGAAACGATTTTTGTTTTATCGGTAATCGTTTTTTCGATGTCTTCCATTGCTAATGTACCATCTGGTTGCATATCGATATATTTTAATGTCGCACCAGTAGCTTTCGCTAGCTGTTGCCATGGAATTAAGTTTGAATGGTGCTCCATATACGTAATGACAATTTCATCACCTTCTGAAACGTTTGCACGACCGTAGCTTGATGCCACCATATTTAAACCTGTAGTTGTACCACGTGTGAAAATAACTTCTTCCGTCGATTTCGCATTAATAAACTGACGAACCTTTTCACGAGCGCCTTCATAAGCGTCTGTAGCACGGTTACCTAGCGTATGCACGCCACGGTGTACGTTTGAGTTATCGAACTCATAGTATTTACTAAGTGCTTCAATTACCTGAACTGGTTTTTGTGAAGTAGCCGCGCTGTCTAAATAAACAAGTGGGTTACCATTAATTTCTTGGTTTAAGATTGGAAAATAGCTACGAATGTCGTCTTTGATCATTATTTTACTTTCCCTTCGATAACTTCCATTAATTGTTTTTTAACACCTTCGATTGGCAGTTGAGAAACAACAGGTTCAAGGAAGCCATGGATGATAAGTCTTTCAGCGTTTGCACGAGAGATACCGCGGCTCATTAAGTAGTAAAGTTGCATTTCATCAACGCGACCTACTGAAGCTGCGTGTCCCGCTGTCACATCATCTTCGTCGATTAAAAGGATTGGGTTTGCATCGCCACGAGCGTCTGGAGAAAGCATTAATACACGTGATTCTTGTTGTGCATCTGCTTTTGTAGCGCCGTGTTCGATTTTACCAATACCATTGAAGATTGCACGAGAAGCATCTTTTACGACTGCGTGCGTTAAGATATTACCGATTGAAGCTTTACCCCAGTTACGAACTTCTGTTGTGAAGTTTTGGTTTTGTTTGCCGCTACCGATAACAACTGTTTTTGTATCAGCAACAGAACCGTCACCACGTAAATGTGTAATGCTTTCAGCGATTGTATCACCGTTGTTCATTAAGCCTAATGCCCAGTCGATTTCTGCATCACGTAATGTTTCACCACGACGGTTTACATAAGTTGTGAAGCCAGCATCTAATGTATCAACAGCACCGAAAGTAATTTTCGCGCCATCACGAGCAATTACTTCTGTTACGATGTTTGCTTGTGTGTTGTTAGAAGCTACGCCTGAGAAGTAGTTTTCAACGTATGTTACTTTTGAGTTTGTATCTACCACGATTAATACATGGTTGAATAATGAAGCATCTGCATTATCAACGTAGAATACTGATTGTAAAGGCTCAGCAACTTCTACATCTTTTGGTACGTATACGAATACGCCACCGTTTACAAGTGCTGCGTGTAGTGCTGTTAATTTATGCTCATCCACTGTCACAGCTTCTGTCATAAAGAATTTTTGAACTAAGTCGCCATGTTCTTTAAGTGCTGTGAAAATGTCTGTCATAATGACACCTTGTGCTTTTAACTCTTCAGATACTTGAAGGAAAGCTGGTGTGTTGTTGCGTTGGATGTAAACGTTTTGTTGACCTTCAACGTCTACGATTTGTTTCACTGCTTCAGGTAGCTCAGCTAATGAAGCAAATGTGTCAGATTCAACAGTATGATTTTTGAAATTGAAGAAATCCCATTTATCAATATTTGTTTTATCTGGTTTAACCATATCTAAGTTTTCAACTTCCGCAAGAGCACGTTCGCGAAGCTCTGCAAACCATGTTGGTTCGCCTTGAGCTTCAGAGAAAGAGCGTACATCTTCGGCTGTTAAAGCAAGTTTTGTTTCAACCGTCATCTGTGCTCGTCCTCCTCGATTATGCTTCTTCTACTACTGCGTCTGTATCTTTAATGCCTAGTTCTTCTTTAATCCAGTCGTAACCTTCTGCTTCTAAACGTTGTGCTAATTCAGAACCACCAGATTTAACTACTTTACCTTGCATCATTACGTGAACGTGGTCAGGTGTGATGTAGTTAAGTAAGCGTTGGTAGTGCGTGATCATTAAGCAGCCGAAGCCTTCGCCGCGCATTTCGTTAATACCTTTAGAAACGATTTTAAGTGCATCGATATCAAGACCTGAGTCAATTTCATCAAGTACAGCGAATTTTGGTTTAATCATCATTAATTGAAGAATTTCGTTACGTTTTTTCTCACCGCCAGAGAAACCTTCGTTTAAGTAACGTTGGCCCATTTCTTCTGGCATTTCTAAGAAGTCCATTGTTTTATCTAATTGTTTGATGAATTTCATGATTGAAATTTCATCGCCCTCTTCACGACGAGCGTTAATAGCTGAACGTAAGAAGTCAGCGTTTGTAACACCAGCGATTTCTGATGGATATTGCATTGCTAGGAATAAACCAGCTTGCGCGCGTTCGTCTACTTCCATTTCTAATACGTTTTCACCGTCAAGTAAGATTTCACCTGAAGTTACTTCGTATTTAGGGTGACCCATGATAGCTGAAGCTAGTGTTGATTTACCAGTACCGTTAGGACCCATGATTGCGTGTACTTCGTTTGTATTTAGCGTTAAGTTAACGCCTTTTAAAATCTCCTTGTCTTCGATTGAAACATGAAGATCTTTAATTTCTAAAGTTGACATTCTAATACCCTCCGTTTGCGTTTCCCGAATGGCGAATCCATTCTTAATTTAACATCATTCTAATCTTAACTTAATTAAAAAGTGATTGCAACCATTTGAATTTCATTCTCAAGTAGATTACACAATCGTTGCTATTAAAAGATTTCCTATAATAATTGCAACGTAAAAGATGCATTTATTTTAAAATTTTCTCATTTTCAATAAGGACGTTCTAATTGAGAATCGATTTCAATAAAGGTTGCGGTTTTCCACTATTAAAACGATGATAAACCGCATTATATCACGTTTCTAGTGGCATTACCTGTCTTAAAACAAAAGACTGCGTGCAAGAAATTTCTTTCTCACGCGCAGCCTTCCTTCTATTATTGTGCGATAGCATGTGTCTCCGCTAAATAGTTTGCAACTTGCGTGGCAACTTCGCGCCCTTCCTTGATTGCCCATACAATTAAGGATGGCCCTCTGCGCGCATCTCCTGCCGCAAAGACGCCTTGTACATTCGTTGTGTAATCTAGACGAGAGGCGTGGACACGATTGTTTAGCATTTTCACACCAAACTGCTCTGCAACAGCGGACTCAGCGCCCTGGAAGCCGATTGCGACGAATACATAGTCGGCCGGCCAAACTTTTTCCGTACCCGGAATTTCTTCAAAGTACGCATAGCCCTCGTCATTAACAATTTTATTCATTTGAATCGTATGCAGCTCTTTAACACGCCCTTGTTCATCAGCTACAATTTTTTTCGTTTGAATGCAGTATTCACGTGGGTCACCGCCAAATTTCGCATCGGCCTCCGCATACGCATAATCTAATTTATATACTTGCGGGTCAGATGGCCATGGCTGCTCTGGTTGACGCACAGCAGGTAATGCCGGGTGTTTACCAAATTGATGCACCGATTTACAGCCTTGGCGCACAGCGGTCGCTACACAATCCGCACCCGTATCCCCGCCACCGATAACGATGACATTTTTGCCTTTGACATTTAATGCACGCTCATCTTCAAAATTTGAATCTAATAAGCTTTTCGTTACGTCATGTAAGTAATTCATCGCTGGCACAACACCGCGTGCATCGCTGCCTTCCATGCGTAGCTCACGCGCTTTTGTTGCGCCTGTCGCAAGCACAACTGCATCGTATTGTGCCTTTAATTCATCTGCCGTAATATCTTTACCGACTGCTGTATTTAGCACAAATTGAATGCCCTCTGCCTGCAATAAGTTAATGCGGCGCTCGACGATTTTTTTATCTAGCTTCATATTTGGAATGCCATACATTAATAAGCCACCTGCGCGGTCATCACGCTCATACACTGTTACTTGATGGCCTAATTGATTGAGCTCATCCGCGGCCGCTAATCCCGCTGGACCTGATCCGATAACAGCGACGCGTTTATCCGTACGCTTTTGCGGGATACGTGGTTGGACCCAGCCCATTTCAAAGCCCTTATCAATAATCGACTGCTCGATGCTTTTAATCGCCACAGACGGCTCGTTAATGCCTAACGTACAGGAGCCCTCGCATGGTGCCGGGCAGACACGTCCTGTGAACTCTGGGAAGTTATTGGTCATCATCAAACGCTCAAGCGCTTCCTTCCACTGTCCCTGGTAGACAAGGTCATTCCATTCCGGAATATAGTTATTAATCGGACAGCCTGCCGCAAAGCCACGAATTTCAATGCCCATATGACAAAATGGTGTGCCACAATCCATACAGCGTGCACCCTGTGTCGCTAAATCTTTATCTGATAATCGCTCCGTATATTCTTCAAAGTTTTTTACGCGTGCTAGTGGCGCTTTTTCTTTAACCTTCTTTTTATCATATTCCATAAATCCTGTTGGTTTTCCCATTCTAGATCACGCTCCTTTAAGATTTTGCTACGGGTTGTTTCTTCGGTGATGTCACGAGTGTGAATGCCTTCATCGCCGCTTCCTGTTCAGATAATCCTTCTTTTTCAAACGTATCAATATGCGCTAGCATATGCTTATAATCGGTTGGTACGACTTTAATAAAGCCATCCATCTCATGTGCAAAATCATTTAATATCGCTTTCGCTTTTGAGCTGTCTGTATAATGAATATGCTTCTCTAATAGCTCTTTTAATAGCTCGATATCGTTTTGTGTAAACTTCGTCGTAAACTCGATCATTTCCATATTACAAGCTGACTTGAATGCCTCGACATTTGACGGACGTACATATGCCACACCACCAGACATCCCAGCACCAAAGTTTTTGCCAACATCTCCTAAGATCACGACGTTCCCACCGGTCATATACTCAAGACCATGGTCACCGATCCCTTCTACGACAACATTGGCGCCGCTATTACGGACCGCAAAACGCTCACCTGCACGCCCATTAATAAAGGCCTCACCGCTCGTTGCGCCGTATAGACAAACATTACCCGCGATGACATTTGACTCCTCGCGCCCTTTAATCGGTGCTGACACGATGACTTTACCACCTGATAAGCCTTTACCGAAGTAGTCATTCGCATCGCCATCAACCGACATCGACATGCCTTTTGGAATGAATGCGCCAAAGCTCTGACCTGCTGAGCCTTCAAAATGAAGTTTAATCGTATCTTCCGGTAGACCTACTGCGCCGTATTGCTTCGAAATATCGCTGCCGACAATCGTTCCTACTGCACGGTCTGTATTTTTTATTGGGAATGTGAGTGCGATTGGTGACGCGTGCTTAATCGCAAAATCAACACGCGGTAAAATCTCACGTAAATCTAGTGTCTCATCTAATTTATGGTTTTGCTGTACTTGCTTCGTGCGCGGTCCCTCTACTTGATGCAAGAGCTTCGATAAATCAAGCTGACTCGCTTTCCAGTGAGCTTGTGCGCGCTCGCTTACTTCGAGTAAATCCGTGCGACCGACCATTTCTTCAAATGTACGGAATCCTAGCTTCGCCATATATTCACGCACCTCTTCTGCAATGAACATCATAAAGTTCACGACATGATCTGGTGAGCCCATGAATTTTGCACGAAGCTCTGGATTTTGCGTTGCTACACCGACGGGACATGTATCCAAATGACACGCACGCATCATCACGCAGCCTAAAACGATTAACGGTGCTGTCGCAAAACCAAATTCCTCTGCGCCAAATAATGCCGCCATAATGACATCTTTGCCGGTCATTAATTTACCATCCGTTTCAAGTGTTACACGGTCGCGTAGATTGTTAAGCATAAGCGTCTGATGCGCTTCTGCTAAACCTAGCTCCCATGGTAGCCCTGTATGCTTAATACTTGTCTTCGGTGAGGCACCGGTCCCACCATCATAGCCACTAATAACGATGACATCAGCTGCGCCCTTCGCTACACCCGCAGCGATTGTTCCGACACCTGCTTTTGCGACAAGTTTCACCGAAATACGTGCGTGGCGATTGGCGTTTTTCAAGTCGTAAATTAACTCGGACATATCCTCGATTGAATAAATATCATGATGCGGTGGTGGTGAAATTAAGCCAACACCTGTTGTGGAACCACGAACCGTCGCTACCCATGGATATACTTTATTCCCCGGAAGCTGACCACCTTCACCTGGTTTTGCCCCTTGCGCCATTTTGATTTGAAGTTCATCTGCATTGACTAAATAATGTGATTTCACTCCAAATCGACCTGACGCAATTTGCTTAATTTGCGAGCGACGTAAATCACCATTTTCATCTGGCGTAAAGCGCGCTGGATCCTCGCCACCTTCACCTGAGTTCGATTTACCGCCGATGCGATTCATCGCGATGGCTAATGATTCATGCGCTTCCTGTGAAATCGAACCGAATGACATCGCACCCGTTTTAAAACGTTTCACAATCGATTCCGCAGACTCGACTTCTTCAAGTGGAATGCTGTTGGTTTTTTTAAATGTTAGTAAATTACGAAGGAAGCCTAAGCGCTCCTCATTCGCCATTTCACTATATTGGTGGAATAGACCAAAGTCATTTTTGCGTGTTGCCCACTGCAGTGTATGAATCGTTTTTGGATTAAAGGCATGATGCTCGCCGTTTGCGCGCCACTGATACTCACTACCTGGGGGTAGACCTTTATCCCCTGAATCAATCGCTAGATTATGGCGACGACGTGCCTCCTCACCAATCGTTTGAAGGTCGATACCACCTAACTGACTTGCCGTACCTGTAAAATGCTTGTCGATGACTTCTTTTGAAATGCCTACTGCTTCAAAAATTTGCGCCCCGCGGTAACTTTGAATTGTCGAGATCCCCATCTTCGACATTACTTTTACAACACCCTGACTTGCGGCATACACATAACGTGCTACCGCTTCCTCGTAACTAAATTGTAGGTGTCCATCACGGATTGCTTGATCAATTGTCGCAAATACTAAATACGGATTAATGGCATCCACACCGTAGCCAATTAATGCGGCATGGTGATGTACTTCTCGTACTTCAGCGGCTTCTACGATAATGCTAGCTTGTGTGCGTTCCCCAACGCGTACAAGATGCTGGTGTAGACTACTCGCTGCAAGTAGGATTGGTAGCATCGGCTTGTCAGGCGCGACAAGGCGGTCTGATAAAATCAACAGCTCCACGCCGTCACGAATCGCGCGGTCTGCTTCATCTGCAATGCGCTGTAAATCGCTTGCGACGTCATCTGTCATAAATAAATCAATCACTACCGACTTAACGCTAGGCTGCTGTTTTAGCTGTGCTAGCTGGCCATTTGTCAGTACCGGTGTTTCTAAGAAAATACGCTTGCAGCTCTCCGCCGTCGGATGAAGGATATTCCCTTCCTTCCCTAGCAGCGTCATTGTCGACGTCACTAAATGCTCACGAATCGAGTCAATTGGCGGGTTCGTCACTTGCGCAAATAATTGCTTGAAGTAATGGAATAATGACTGCGGCTTATCCGATAAAATCGCAAGCGGTGCATCATTTCCCATTGAGCCGAGTGGATCGGTTTTCCCTGCCACAATCGGCACAATGTATTTATGAACATCCTCATATGTGTAACCAAAAATCTTTTGATGAAGCAGTAAATCGTCAATATTTTCCGACTTTTCTTTTTGCGCTTCAAGCTCAATTAAATTATCATCTAGCCATTGTTTATACGGCTTGGCTGTTGCCATATCTGACTTCAATTTTTCATCAGCGATGATTTCGCCCTTTTCTAAATCGATTAATAGCATCTTCCCTGGACTTAGGCGGTCCTTATACGCCACATCTTCCTCTGCTACGTCAATAACGCCCACTTCTGAAGAGTAAATAATATAATCATCCTTCGTCACATAGTAGCGCGCTGGACGTAAGCCGTTTCGGTCAAGAATTGCCCCGATTTGTTGCCCATTTGTAAATGCGATTGAAGTTGGACCGTCCCAAGGCTCCATTAATGTGCTATTGTATTGATAGAACGCCTTTTTCTCGGCTGATATATGCGGATTTTCTGTCCACGGCTCAGGTATCATCATCATGGCAGCCTCTGCTAATGGACGACCCGCTAGGACAAAGAATTCAAATGCATTATCGACCATCGCTGAGTCAGAGCCTTCTGCATTGATAATTGGGAGTAGCTTTTCAAGGTCCTCACCAAATGCCTCTGACACAAATTTTTGCTCACGCGCCTTCATCCAGTTGGCATTCCCAAGTACGGTGTTGATTTCACCGTTATGGATAATGTAGCGGTTTGGATGCGCGCGCTCCCATGACGGGAATGTGTTAGTAGAGTAGCGTGAATGGACAAGTGCAATCGCTGAAGTGAAGCGCTCATCTTGTAAATCTACATAAAACTGAGCCACCTCTTCAGGTGCTAACAAGCCTTTAAATACCATCGTTTGCGTAGAGAAGCTTGGGCAATAAAATGTGAACCCTTGCTCCTTCACCCATTTTTCAACACGCTTGCGAATTACGTAAAGTTTTCGTTCAAATGCTAGGGAATTTTCTGACGAAGCACTTGCGATAAATAACTGACGGACAACGGGTGCTGAATTCTTCGCTGTATCACTTAAAGATGCAGCGTTTGTCGGAGCAGTACGCCACCCGATAAGTTCTTGGCCTTCCTCGGTGATGATGGCATTAAATTTTTCTTCAATTTGTCGTCGCTCAGCGTCATCTGCTGTAAAGAAGAACTGACCTACACCGTATTCGCCTTTCGGTGGTAATGCCCATTCTGTGACCTGACGGAAAAATGTATCTGGAATCTGAACCATTAGCCCAGCTCCGTCCCCTGTTTTACCGTCACTACCACGTCCTGCTCGGTGGTCTAGGCGGCAAAGCATTTCTAAACCTTGCACGACGATGTCATGTGTTGGTTCATTTTTTAAGCTCGCATAAAATCCAATCCCGCATGCATCATGTTCGAAACTTGGATGATATAGCCCTTGTTCTTTCTGAATATTTTGAAACGTCATAAAAATCCCTCCCTCGTGAATCTATTTTAAATTCACAAATCAATGCAAACAATATATACTTTATATAGAATCAATCTAAAAAATAGATAAATTGGAGTTGACATGCCTTGGAATTACGACAACTACGCTATTTCGTGGCAGTTGCTGAACGCGAACATATTTCAGAAGCTGCTGAAAATTTACATGTTGCACAATCTGCCGTCAGCAGACAAATTGCCAATTTGGAGTCTGAATTAGGTGCTGAATTGTTTGAACGCATCGGCCGTAACGTCAAATTAACACCCATCGGACATGTATTTTTAGAACATGCCATTGTGGCGTTAAAAGCGATCGATTTCGCCAAAAAACAAGTGGATGAATATTTAGACCCTGAGAAAGGAACGATTAAAATCGGCTTCCCGACGAGCCTTGCAAGCTTCTTGCTACCTACCGTCATCTCGGCATTTAAAAAAGAGCATCCAAATGTATCATTCCATCTGCGACAAGGGTCTTACCGCTTTTTAATTAATGCCGTGAAAAATCGCGAGCTCAATCTCGCCTTTCTTGGTCCCGTACCGCAAAAAGATGAATTAATTAATACAAGAATTTTATTTACCGAAAATATTTCTGCACTTGTCCCTGAAAATCACCCACTTGCGGAGCGCCAGGAAATTCAGCTTGGTGATTTACGCAATGAGAACTTTGTGCTGTTCCCTGAGGATTATATCTTAAATAAAGTAGTCGTTGACGCCTGTAAATCAGTTGGCTTCACACCAAATATTTCATCCGAGGGAGAGGACATGGATGCCTTAAAAGGTCTTGTGGCCGCGGGTATCGGCATTACGCTACTACCTGAATCTGCATTCTATGATGCGACACCACGACGTACGGTGCGTCTATCACTTATCGAGCCACCATTTACACGTAATGTCGGTGTCATTTTCCCAAGTACGCGTGAACTTGCCCCGTCCGAGGAAATCTTCTTAGACTTCGTCGGCAACTTCTTCTCACGTCTTACACAATTCCGTTAATCAACATCCTTCTGAACAACTGCTCAGAAGGATTTTTTATACACAGAAAAGAAAGCGTTTCCAATAATTACAATATAATAGAAGAAACACGCAATGCTTTTTATTTTAACTTTAAAATATTTTGCGTTATACTACTTGCGAAAGCACTTTGAAAGGGGTTTTATACATGAATCGTTTGGACAATAAAGTGGCATTAATTACAGGTAGTGGTGCCGGCATCGGCAAAGAAATCGCGAAACGTTTTGCAGAGGAAGGCGCAAAAATCGTCATTGCAGATTTTAACGAAGCCGCGTTAACAGATACTGTTAAGGAACTACAAGCAGCAGGTCACGAAGCCTTTGGCGTGAAGGTGAATGTTGCAGTCGAGGAAGATGTACAGCGCATGATTGACGATGCGATCGGCCACTTCGGTCAACTTGATATTCTTGTAAACAATGCCGGTGTGAGCGACAATATGCAGGCTGCTGGTAATGTGACAGATGAGGTTTGGCAACGCGTTTTTGATATTAATGTAACGGGCGTGATGCGTGGTATTCGTAAAGTATTACCTCACTTCATAGAGCGCGGTAAAGGAACAATCGTTAATATGGCATCGATTTCAGGCTTATTTGGCGGTCGTGGCGGCTTAGGCTATACAGCGGCCAAACATGCGATTGTCGGCATGACAAAGAACGTAGCGTCGCAGTACGGCCCTCAAGGGATCCGTTGTAATGCGATTGCACCTGGACAAATCCAAACAGGTTTTGCGGCAAACATGGACCATATCGATAAATTTGGCATGGAAGTAGCGATTCGTGGAACAAACTTAATGCCACGTGCCGGTACAGTCGACGATGTCGCAAATATTGCGCTATTCTTAGCATCGGATGAATCTGATTTAGTAAATGGTGTTGCACTAGCAGCAGACGCTGGCTGGAGCGCTTATTAGGCATAAAAAAAGAGGCTAGGGTTAATCCCCAGCCTCTTTTTTATGCTCTATTTACTTACAGGAACGACTGAGCCGCCCCATTCTTCTGTAATATATTCTTGAATTTCTTTAGAATGTAAGACATCGACTAATTTTTTGATTGATTCATTGTCTTTATCTTCTTTACGAACGGCAATTACATTTACGTATGGTGATTCATCACCCTCAATGGCAATTGAATCTTTCTTCGGATCTAAACCAGCATCGATTGCAAAGTTAGAGTTGATAACGACTGCGTCAGCATCTTTTGAATTATTGTACGTTTGTACTAACATTTCAGCATTGACCGCTGGATCGATTTTTAACTCTTTTGGATTTTCTGCAATATCTTTAATTTCAGCGGTTGTTTTATCCACACCATCTTTTAATTTGATTAAATCATTTGCTTCAAGAAGTGTTAAGATACGACCTTGATCTGCTACTGATTTCGAAATAATAATTTTCGCACCTTTTGGTAACTCATCTAATGATTTGTATTTTTTAGAGTAGATAGCGATTGGCTCGATGTGAATACCACCAACATTGACGAAATCATAGTCTTTATTATCTTTCATTTGTTGTGTAAGGTATGGAATATGTTGGAAATAGTTTGCGTCAATATCGCCTGAAGCTAATGCTTTGTTTGGAATAATGTAATCTTGTGCTGTTTCGATTTCAAGATCTACGCCCTCTTTTTCAAGAATTGGCTCAGCTTTTTGTAAAATTTCTTTATGTGGTGTGTTTGACGCCATGATTTTAATTGTTGTTTCTTTTGAATCACTACTTGATTTGTCGTCTGAGCCACATGCTGCTAAACCAAGTGCTAATGATGCTGTTAATAAACTTGCTACTAATTTTTTTGACGCTTTCATAATATAAAATCCCCTTTTCCCTCTTTATATTTGATACGCAATTGCGTTATCGTTTATCAATTTTTGTTGTAAAGAAATCACCAATAAATTGGATAATAAATACGACAATTAAGATTAAAATAGTTGCTATAAACGTTACATCTGTACGAGCTCGTTGGAAGCCATCCACGAAGGCTAAATCACCTAGACCACCTGCTCCGATAATTCCTGCCATCGCTGTGTATCCAACAAGTGCTACCGCCGTTACCGTAATACCTGAAATTAATGCTGGTAACGCTTCTGGAATTAAGACCTTGAAAATGATTGTAGAGGTTTTAGCCCCCATTGAGCGTGCTGCTTCGATTACGCCCTTATCAATTTCACGTAAAGCGATTAATACCATACGTGCGTAGAATGGCGCAGCACCGATAATTAATGCTGGCAATGCGGCATTGGCTCCTAAAATCGAATCGAATAAAAATGTTGTAAATGGAATTAACAAAATAACTAAAATGATAAATGGAATCGAGCGGAAGACGTTCACAAACGCACCCGTAATCCAATTCGCTAGTTTATTTGCCCATAGCTGATAGGGACTTGTTAAAAATAACACAATTCCTAACGCTAATCCCAAAATGAATGTAATGATTGTTGAAACAGCTGTCATATATAAAGTCTGCAGTGTGGCTTCCCAAATTCGGTCCCATTCTACATTCGGAAATAAATTAGTCAACATCACTAATCACCTCCGATTTGATACCCTTATTTTCTAAATATTGAATCGCAGCTGCGACATCAGCATCTGAACCAGTCAACTGGACGATTAACGTGCCGTACGGACCACTCTTCGTCGGTGAGATATTACCGTGGACGATATTGACGTCTACCGCAAACTTGCGAATAATTTCTGTAATGACAGGCTGCTCTGTTTGATCGCCTACAAAAAATAATTTAATTAACTGTCCTTCGCGGTAATCCTCTAGCATTTGTGCGACCGATTCTTTTTGACCGGTTGACGTTGCTTGCGTCACGAAACGTTTTGTAATCGGTGCTTGTGGATTTTGGAATACTTCAAGAACATTCCCTTGCTCAACGACCTTCCCTTTCTCCATGACCGCCACACGATGACAAATCTTACGAATAACATGCATCTCATGCGTAATCAGCACGATTGTTAAGCCTAATTTTTCATTGATGCTCACTAGTAAGTCTAAAATCGCATCCGTTGTTTCCGGGTCAAGTGCAGAGGTTGCTTCATCACAAAGCAGCACAGTTGGATTGTTAGCAAGCGCGCGGGCGATGCCGACACGCTGCTTTTGACCACCTGATAACTGCGATGGATACGCATCATCGCGACCCTCTAGGCCAACAAGTGCAATCAATTCTTTTACACGCTTTTGACGCACATCCTTTTTCACTCCCGCAATCTCAAGTGGAAATGCGATGTTCTCCGCTACCGTACGTGACCATAATAAATTGAAATGTTGGAACACCATGCTGATATGATGACGCGCATTGCGTAGTGCATTGCCGCGTGCCTTTGAAATATTGACATCATTGACAAGCACGTCGCCTGATGTCGGCTTTTCTAAACCATTAAGTAAACGAATCATCGTACTTTTTCCGGCGCCACTGTATCCGATAATGCCGAAGATTTCTCGATCCTGAATTGTTAAACTCACATTATCGACAGCCGTTAGAGAACCATTCGCTGTTTTGTATTGTTTTGAAACATTATCTAACTGAATCACTGTCATTCCACCTTGTTCTAAAACTTTTGAACTCTCTGATTATTCAAATTCCAACAATTATACTATGCTTTGTCGTCGTCCAATTTAAACTGCTAAAAAAATAAAACCCTTCTGTTTTTTAGAGCAACAGAAGGGTTTAACGTATCGTGTCAAACCGTTCTCTCATCTCCCAAAGTAATGACTTTGCGTGAATTGGCACCATATCACATACTGCGACGGTTGCCGGGCTTCATAGGGCACTTCCCTCCACCTCTCTAAATAAGAGTAACGACATAAGTTTTTATTTTATTGTTGGTTTCTACTTTAACACTCTGATATTTTTACGTCAATGACTTATTTAAAATTTTTTCATACAAATTTGGTACGGATTGAAATGCGTATACTTTATCGCGCACTTGCCCATTCTCTGAAATTAGTAGACATGGCACACTTTCAATCTCATAATCGTATGCAATTTGTTCCATATAATTTAGATTTGCCTTCCCCATTGGGATTTGTGGCAATACCTGCTCTGTGACGTCCATCATTTTAGACGCTACTGCACATGTGCCACACATTGGCGTATATAAATAAAAAGCCGTGACGTCATGTTTTGTACGTTCTTGCTCCCATTCTTCGCGAGACCATTCTTTCATTACATGTCATTCCTTATCGTATTAAATAGGCGGGATTCACTTGAAAATCAGCTGCTGCTAGCACGAAAGCTAAATAATTTTGCGGTGTATGCTCGACTTGCTTATACGTTCGTCGCGTGTATAAATGCTCGGCATGAGGAAAATAATGCTGCACGAGCTTTCGCGCTTTCTCACCGGACTCATCCGCATCAAAAAACACATATAAGTCACTGTCCTCATAAGGTGTAAGTAGCTCCTCTAGTCGGTCCTCACTTATCGTACCATTCGTACAAATAATTTCGACCACTTCATTTAGTATGGGCAAAATGCGTAGCTTATCTTGCTTTCCTTCAACGATTAACACCTTGTCTGTCACCATTTCTGCCACCTCCACAAGCTTCCCCGTCTTCTACTTTAGTTATACCACAGCGCATGCACTCTACACAAAAAAGAACTACCCCAGTTGAGGTAGCTCTTTGTGATGCTAATATTATTCAGCGATTGCTTCTTGATATTGTTCTGCAGTTAATAAACTTTCAACGTCTGCTTCATTTGCAGGTTCAACAACGACCATCCAAGCTTGCTCGTATGGCGATTCGTTTACTAGCTCTGGAGAATCTTCTAAGTTTTCGTTTACTTCTAGAATTTTACCAGCGATTGGTAAGTATAATTCAGAAACTGTTTTTACAGATTCTACACTACCGAATGATTCGCCAGCACCGATTTCATCGCCTACTGCTGGTAGTTCAACGAATACGATATCGCCAAGTTCTGATTGTGCAAATTCAGTAATACCGATTACTGCTTTACCATCTTCTAATTTAACCCATTCGTGATCTTCTGTGTAACGTAAATTTGTTGGAACGCTCATTGTTTATTCCCTCCGTTTATGTAATTTCATCTTTATTGTGTCACGTTTTCCGCGTGTTGACAAGGGTAATTCCGAACTTTCTAAAGGTCATACATCTTGTTGCAACAGCATTTCAAGCGATTTTTGGTCGTCCATAATGGACACTATTTGTACGATTCGACAAATTCCTGCTCTTTAAAGCCTAAAGTTACTTTTTTACCGTCCGTAGTGAGAGGACGCTTGATTAACATACCATCTGACGCTAAAAGTGTTAATTGTTCGTCTTCTGACATATCAGCAAGCTTATCTTTCAATCCTAACTCACGATATTTCATGCCAGATGTGTTGAAAAATTTCTTCAATGGAAGCCCACTTAGTTCATAAAACTTGCGTAACTCATCCTTCGTCGGTGTGTCTGTCGTAATGTCATATGCCGTAAAGTCGATGCCTTCATCTTTCAACCATTTTGACGCCTTTTTACATGTCGTACATTTTGGATAATGGTAAAACTGAATCGCCATTTTGTATGCGTACCCCCTTCTCGTTTCCTCTATTGTATAGACATTTGAAAGCCTTTGCAAATACGAAAAGAAAAAGGATAGACGCACCCACTGCATCTACCCTTCTCTTTATTTACATGGCCTACAGTAATATGGGAGTATTGTGTAGTTGTCTTTCGGGTAAGGCCTCTTACTTCCATACCCGAGTCACTTACACGATGAATTTTTCAGCTGCAATTAATGCTTCTGCTGCTTGGCGTTTTAGGCGAATCGTTTTCTTCGGTGTATAACGACCAAATTTACGAAGTGCTGATAGCATCATACGTTGGTTGTCACCTGATGATGAGTTCACTAGCGTATCACGCGCTTCTGCTAAGATTGTTTCAAAGGCATCTTGGCTGAAGATTTCTGTATACAATAGCTTTTGAGCCGCTTTGTCTGCACCATCGCGGTCAATCGCTTTTTGCGTACGTAATACCGCTGATTCCATCGCGAATAATTGGTTCGCGATATTGGCGATATTCACAAGAATTTCTTGCTCATCTTCTAGCTTGTTACCATATTTAAGCGCTGCTGTCCCTGCCGCAAGTAACGCCACTTTTTTCGCCATTTTCACTAAATATTTTTCTTGTGCTAATGGTTCGTCTGCGATTTCTTCTGGTACCATACCTAAGATTTCTTGCTGCAGTGCTTGCGCTTGCTCAAGAAGCGGTAATTCGCCCTTCATTGCTTTCTTCATAAAGGTACCTGGAACGATTAAACGGTTGATTTCGTTTGTTCCTTCGAAAATACGGTTGATACGAGAATCGCGGTAAATACGCTCTACTTCGTATTCTGCCATGTAGCCGTAACCACCGTGCAGCTGCACCGCTTCATCCGCTACATAATCAAGTACTTCTGAACCAAAGACTTTGTTGATTGAGCACTCAATCGCATACTCTGCAATCGCTTCTGCAATCTTTTTACCGTCTTTTTTCTCTTCATCACTCATTTGACCCATATTGTCCTCAAAGTACCCAACTGTACGATAAATTAATGATTCAGAGGCATAGATTTGTGCCGCCATATTCGCTAATTTTTCCTTTGTTAAGTTGAATGAAGAAATTGGTGTATTGAATTGCTTACGTTCATTAACGTATTGAATCGTAATATCTAATGCGCGTTTTGATGAGCCAATTGTACCTACGCCTAATTTGTAGCGACCAATATTTAAAATATTGAACGCGATGATGTGGCCGCGACCTACTTCACCAAGTAAATTTTCTACTGGCACTTCTACGTCCTCTAAAATAAGCGTACGTGTAGAAGATGATTTGATCCCCATTTTCTTCTCTTCCGCACCAGTTGATACGCCTGCAAATTCACGCTCTACGATAAACGCTGTGAATTTTTCACCATCAATTTTCGCGTATACAACGAATACATCCGCAAAGCCTGAGTTTGTAATCCATTGCTTTTCACCATTTAATACATAGTGCGTACCTGCTTCATTTAAGCGTGCAGTCGTTTTCGCACCAAGTGCATCACTACCTGAGCCTGGCTCTGTTAATGCGTATGCCGCGATTAATTCACCCGTTGCAAGCTTCGGTAAATAGCGTGATTTTTGCTCATCATTACCGAATAGGACGATTGGTAAAGACCCAATCCCCACATGTGCGCCGTGTGTAATGGAGAAGCCACCAACAACAGCCATCTTCTCTGTTACAAGGGCAGATGTGATTTTATCAAGCCCTAAGCCATCGTACTCTTCTGGTACGTCTACTGCTAATAAGCCTAGCTCACCCGCTTTTTTCAGTAGGTTTACTGAATGCTCGAACTCGTGATTTTCTAAATTTGGGATCAACGGGAAGACATCGTTTTTCACGTAGTCTTCTGTCGTTTTTGCGATCATTTTATGCTCATCTGTGAAATCCTCTGGCGTAAATACGCGGTTAATGTCCACGTCTTCTGTTAAAAAGCTACCACCTTTAATAATGTTTGCTGTATGTTCTGTCATCGTAAATTCCTCCCCGATTTAAATAATTCTCCCCTGTGAAAATAAGCGACAAATACGATTTATAAAACTTCGAAGACGCCCGCAGCACCCATACCGCCGCCGATACACATCGTTACGACACCGTATTTTTTGCCTTGACGTTTCAATTCATGAATCAGCTTTAATGAAAGAATCGAGCCCGTTGCGCCAAGTGGATGACCAAGTGCAATCGCACCACCATTTACATTGACCTTCTCGATATCAATACCAAGCTCTTTTACGACTTGGATTGATTGCGAAGCAAAGGCTTCGTTGATTTCCCAAAGGTCGATATCCTCGATCTTTAAGCCCGCGATTTCAAGCGCTTTGGGAACCGCAACAATTGGCCCAATCCCCATGATTTCCGGTGGCACCCCTCCGACCGCAAATCCTAAAAATTTCGCTAATGGTGCAATGCCTTGTTCCTCTGCATATTCACGGTCCATTACAAGAACAGCCGCTGCCCCGTCAGACGTTTGTGAAGCATTCCCCGCTGTTACGCTACCCTTCACATTAAAGGCTGGACGTAGCTTCGATAATGTCTCCACTGTCGTTCCTGGACGAATCCCTTCATCCATTTTAAATTCAAAGCGTTTTTCCTGTGGCTTATTGTTGTCATCAACATAGCGCTGTACAACATCCACTGGCACGATTTGCTCATCGAAACGACCTTCTTTAATCGCACGAATCGCATTTTCATGTGAGCGTACCGCAAAGGCATCTTGCTCCTCGCGAGATACGCTATATTTCACCGCGACATTTTCCGCTGTATGCCCCATGCTTGTGTAATACTCAGGTGCTTCCTCTGCTAATGTCACATTTGGACGTACGACATGGCCCATCATCGGCACCATTGTCATTGATTCCGTACCACCTGCAATGATGGCTTTTGAATGCCCAAGCATAATACGCTCTGCCGCATTGGCAATCGTTTGTAGCCCTGATGAGCAGAAACGATTGACCGTTTGTGCTGGCGTCGTATCTGGAAGTCCTGCTAGCGCACCGATATTACGCGCTACATTCATGCCTTGCTCCGCTTCCGGCATCGCACAGCCGATAATTAAATCATCAATATCCCCTGTGTAGTTCGCGCGCTTTAGCGTTTCCTTTACGACTAATGCCCCTAAATCATCTGGACGAACTGTTTTTAATGACCCTTTTCCTGCTTTACCGACAGGTGTTCTGGCACCTGCAACAATTACTGCTTCACGCATAAGCGAATCCCCCTTATTATATGAAAACTAATTACGTAACGGTTTACCTTTTAATAGCATGTGCTGCATACGTTGTTGTGTCGCCGCATTTTGTACGAGGCTAATGAATGCTTCACGCTCTAAATCCAATAAATACTGCTCATCTACAAGCGTGCCGTATGGAACAAGTCCACCTGCTAATACATACGCTAGCTTCTTCGCAATTTCTAAATCGTAAGTCGATGCAAAGCCTGAGTTTTTCAAGCCCTCCGCACCAAGTAGTAACGCCGCATAACCGGTCTCGCCAACTACTGGTACTTTTTCACGTGTAGGTGCTTGGTACCCTTCTGCTACAAGACCGATAACTGCTTGTTTCGCATCATATAGTAAGTGATCTGGATTCACGCTAATGCCGTCCGCAAAGTTAAGGAAGTTATTGTCGCGCGCTTCCTCTGCTGACATCGATGTTTTTGCTGTTGCAATCGTTTCAAACGTTTTGCTCACAATGTTTAATAAATCGATGTTCACGCCTTTTGGTAGGCCTTTTAATTGCTTCATATAAAGCTCCTTGTTACCGCCGCCGCCAGGAATGACCCCAACACCAACTTCGACAAGACCCATATATGTTTCCGCTGACGCTTGGATATGTGCCGCTGCTAAACAAACCTCTGCACCGCCACCAAGTGTCATATTGTACGGAGCTGCAACAACTGGCTTTTTGCTATATTTCATGCGCAGTGTGCCTTGTTGGAAAGCATTCACAACTGCATCTAGCTCAAATGTATTGTCATCTTCCGCTTCCATTAGAATCATCGCTAAGTTCGCGCCAACCGAGAAGTTTTTGCTCTGATTCCCAATCACTAAACCGATAAAGTCATCTGATTGGTCTAATAAATCCAGTGCGTAGTTCAGCATTTGCATTGTATCTAAGCCTAGTGCATTTGATTTTGAAGTGAATTCTAATAGAAGAACACCATCCCCGAAATCAATAACACTTGCGCCAGCATTTTTCTTTAATACGCCGTGTTGCTTTTTGTATAGTGCAAGGTCGATGGCTTTTTCATTACGTGGCACTTTCACATAGTCCGTACCGTCGAAGTAATGCAGCTCATCATCGATTGTTGTATAGAATGAATCATAGCCCTTATCAAGTAATGCATTGACGAATGCTGGAATAGTGTAGCCTTCCTTCGTCATACGCGCCACCGATTGTGTCACACCGATTGCATCCCATACTTCAAATGGTCCCTGTGTCCAGCCGAAGCCCCACTTCATCGCTTGGTCGATACCAAGAATCGAATCCGAAATCTCCCCATTTAGCTCTGCTGAGTAAAGTAATGTTGGTGCAATGATGCTCCACAGTAACTCCCCTGTGCGGTCTTCTGCGTATACAAGTGATTTCACACGATTCGCCAGACCTCGTTGCTGCTTCGCCGCGGCGATTGAAGGCGTTTCCAATGCTTTGCGTGGACCATATTCAAATGTATCTAAATCAAGCTCTAAAATATCTCTGCCTTTTTTAAGGAAGAAACCTTGTCCTGATTTGGCACCAAGCCAGCCATTTTCAACCATCTTCGCTAAGTAAGCCGGTACTTCAAATACCTTTTGCTCCTCGCCCGTTGTGTTGTCATACACATTGTTTGCTACGTGAATGAAGGTATCTAGTCCTACTACATCTAGGGTGCGCAGTGTTGCAGACGATGGGCGGCCAATTAATGGACCTGTCACCGAATCCACTTCACCTACTGAGTAGCCCTTTTCACGCATTACTTGTAGTGTAATCATGAGACCATATGTGCCGACGCGGTTACCGATAAAGTTTGGTGTGTCTTTTGCTAGCACAACCCCTTTACCAATCGCATCCTCACCAAATGCCAGCATATAATCAAGCACTGCTTGGTCTGTATATTTTGATGGAATCACTTCTAATAACTTTAAGTAGCGTGGTGGGTTAAAGAAGTGCGTTCCTAAGAAATTCTTTTGGAAATCTTCCGAGCGTCCCTCTGCCATCGCATCAATGCTAATGCCTGAAGTATTAGAAGAAACGATTGTTCCAGGTGTACGAACGGATTCAATTTTGTCATATAAAGACTTTTTGATTGCTAAGTTTTCCGTTACCACTTCAATGATCCAATCAACTTTTGACAGTTCCTTTAAATCATCCTCTAAGTTCCCTGTTTTAATGTTGTTTAGGCTTCTTTTCGTTGTGAGTGGTGCAGGTTTTTGCTTTAACAGCTTCGCCATTGCGCTATCTACAAAGCGGTTACGAACAGCAGGTGACTCAAGTGTTAAGCCCGCTTTCTCTTCCTCCGCTGTTAATGAATTTGGCACAATGTCGAATAAATGCGTTTCAAAACCACAGTTTGCTAAATGCGCAGCGATACCTGAACCCATAACCCCAGAGCCGATGACCGCAACTTTTTGAATACGTCTAACCATAAAACAATTCGCCCCTTCCAATTTTGAATGAACAACCATTCATTTTTATCTAAAAAAAATATGGCCTTGCGATTTCTAAATTCATAGTAGCACGTTTTCCATTTTTTATGCAATAAAAAACGTCATTTTTGTTGAAAAAGTTTAAAATTTTCTGTTTCAATTCAATTTCCTCTTTTAATATAATTTTTTCCTTTTCCATTTTTAAACGATTTCCAAAAAAATTAAACCAACTTACTTTCAGTAACTTATAAAACAGTGTACACTAGGATAGAAGTTATTCATTATGAGGAGGATTCAACATGCAACCAATTACGACTGTTGAACAATTTAAAGAAATCATTACGACACAACCATCAGTGATCGTGAAATTTTACGCTGGCTGGTGCCCAGATTGCACACGCATGAACATGTTCATCGACCCAATCATCGAGCAATACAACCAATACACTTGGTATGAAGTAAACCGCGATGAGCTACCAGAACTAGCTGAAAAATACGAAGTAATGGGTATCCCAACACTTGCTGTATTCAAAAACGGCGAAAAAGTAGGTCACCTACACAGCGCAAACGCAAAATCTCCAGAACAAGTAACAGACTTCTTAGACGCACAAGAAGCATAATTAAAAGGAATCCCCCTTTACCGGCGGATTCCTTTTTTTATTAGTTCTTTTTTTTAGTAAATTTCGCTACAATGGAAGCAAGGTGGTGATTGGATTGGACTTACAACATGAAAACAGTCAATTAAAAGCGAAAATTGCAGAGTATGAGCTTATTTTAAGTTCGATGTCTGCACCCGTAATCGAATCATTTTTAGGAAACGTTGTACTCGTTCCACTAACAGGCATTCTCACGCTTGAGCGCATCAATAATATTGATCAGGCTATTTTTGATTATGTCGCTGAGAAGCCGTTATCTGAATGCATGGTGATTGATTTTACTGGCATCGATGTCAGTGACTTTAACTACATTGACCTGCATCTATTAACAGAGCGCTTTGAAAAGCTCAATAAAACATTAGCCATCATGGGCATTCGCGTATTGCATTCTGGTATGAATCCAGATGTTGTACGTCACTTTATTACAACGGGCTATTCACTAAAAAGCGAGTCATTCCCGTCATTCCGTACAGCGCTTCAGCAGCTCGTACGCGATGGCTATGAAAAAGCGAAATGATTAAACTCAAGGCCAAATCGCAATACGATGCTTCTGTGAACGAACGCTATCAATCGTCTGCATGTGGCCCGACAGCAGTCGAGGCGATTTTACAGCATTACCTAAAGCAACCCGTTGCGATTAACTACTTATATAAAGCGCTCGGTACGACACCGATTGGGTTATTTACATGGCGCATGATTCGCCGACTTAAGCATTTACTCGGTCCAAACTGGCAAATTACACGTGTCACCAAACAAAAAGCCCTCGCTGCGATTGATGCAGGAGAGCCGATTGCACTGAAGTTCGATCGTTATTTCACACCGTTTTTCTTTAAAAAGGCACGCTATAACTATCACTGGACCGTCCTTGTTAACTACACTGTTGAACATGGCCGCCTTCAGTTATTCGTACAAGATTTAGGCACGCGTAGCCGAGAAAGCCGCATCGAAAAGATTGACTATTTAGACAACGCACACGCGCTCACCTTCGTACACATTAAACCATTATTTAAAAATGTTTAGCGCATGATTCGCGATTAGGCGATATTCATGCTGATGCATTAAATCAAGCGTATCATTCGTCCACATTGGAAGTAATAACTCATCCATGCTAGCGTCGATTGGTACCGCTGTATTAATACGTGCAAGTTGTAGCGACAATTGTAGCATGTCTACGTTGTCGCTAATTTTTTGACGTTGACCCGGTTTTAATTCCGCAAGCGCAGCTAATACGCCGTCTACCGAGCCATATGTTTGGATTAACTGTAGCGCTGTTTTTGGACCAATGCCCTTCACACCCGGGTACCCATCACTTGAATCCCCCATAAATGCTTTCACGTCTGCAAACTGCGCTGGCGAAATGCCATACTCCTCTGTAAAACGCGCCAAATTATACGGATTATATTCCGTATAACCTTTTTTCGTTAACGCAATTGTTGTATTCGGATTCACTAATTGAAGTAAGTCTTTATCGCCACTAACAACCGTAATCTGCGCATCATTTTTCCATTTTTCGACGATGGAGCCGATTAAATCATCCGCTTCCTGTCCCTTCACACCGAAGTTCTTCCAACCAATCATCTCTGACACGTCACGCGCCATATCAAATTGTGGTAGCATCTCCTCTGGGGGTGCCGTACGATTCGCTTTATAGCCGTCAAATAAATCGTTACGGAATGTGTGTGAGCCCATGTCCCAGCACACCGCCATATGTGTCGGACGGACGATATTTTGCGCGCTTAATACATGACGCGCAAAGCCCTGTACACCGTTCGTTGGTGTGCCGTCCTGTCGCGGGAAAAACTGACGCATTGGTGCCGTCGCATAAAACGAACGGAATAGTAGCGCCATACCGTCAATTAATAAAATATGTGGTTGCATTTCTTTCATTCTCCTTTAAAAAAAGCCAAGGAAGCAAATCCCCGGCTCTCTCATTAAATCACTCGAGCTACTTGAATCGTGGCTTGTAGCTCTAATTGTACATTACCACGAAGCGCTTTGCTAATCATGCAAGTCTCCTCTGCCTTCTCGGCAAAACGTTTCGCACGTTGTTGGTCGCGCTCCGACGCATTTGGCATTAACTCAATCGTCGGCTTATGAATAATCTTCTTATACGTGAAGACCCCATTTGTTACATCAACATAGCCCTCTGACTGAAGCGTTTGCGTATTCGTCTCAATACCTGCGCGTTCTAGTAATGCCGCGAGCGTAATCATATAGCACGTCGCCGCAGCCCCTAATAGCATTTCATCTGGATTCGTCCCGATACTCGGTCCGTCCATCTCCTTTGGAATCGACACCTGCGTCTGTAAATTCCCCGCCGCAATATCTCCCACCGCATTTCGACCACCTGGCCAGCGTGCTTGTAATGTAAATAAATGTTCCATTGTCATCGCTCCCTAATTTGAAAATGGATAGTACTGCTCTAGATACGGATTAAATGCATAGCGATACACATTATCCTTTTTCTCAAGCGCAATCAAATACACTTCTTGTCCCTCGTACGTATCGATTTTATTGCTGTACTCACGGTCCTTCACAATTTTACCACCCTCTGTACGCGCAATTAAGTCCTGCGCGTCCTCGACATTCACCTTTGGAATATCGCGCTCAAATACGAATGGTGCCGCGACTAATGCGGCGTATGCAATGCCGATTAACCAGTGCTTCTTACGAATATTTTGTTTCTCAATTAATGCATAATATGCGATAAAAAAGGCCACTAACCCAATCATGACATAGTTTGGCATGTCCCCTAAGCTGTTGATACCATTATAGGGCTTTCCACGAAAATAAAAATAAATAACTTCGATAAACGCTAGCACAACAAGCCCTAGGAGTAGCTTTTCTCGCTTTCCTAAATTTATATCTCTTTTCAAAAAATTCACCTCTAACACCTATTTACATAAAAATCTATTCTATCATATTCTTTTCTTCAAACTTACATCATGTATTACGAAAGAAATCATCAAAAGGTTTCATGACGAAAAAAAGAGCCGCGAAAAGCGACTCCTCATCGATCATCTATAATGCCTCAAGCATCTCTTTTAATTCCGTAATTTGTTCCTTCGTTAATGAAATTAACTCCGTTGTTACGTCATTTAATTCGCCAGCTTGTAGCTCCTTTAATGTTGCCTCTGCATCTTCAAGCATTAGCTCGATGTCTTCACGTTTTAAAATCGCCATGGTGTTGCTGCTACTAAAAACATATACAAAAGTATACATCTAGCTTTTTCCTGCTTCTCAGAATGCGTTCTCGGCACGTACCCCCTACTAACGTTTGTATCACTCTCCACAGGCTTCAATTCCGATGTAGCCCACCGTACTCTATTCATTTAAACGGACACTAACAACTCATATTCTGTAGCTTGTTTTAAATTGATGGAAGCATTTAAATCTCGGTCTAGCACTGCATGACAGTTTACACATTCATAAACCCTATCTTTCAGTGTTAAATCTACTTTTTTATGCCCACAACAGCTACATAATTTAGAACTAGGATAAAAACGATTCACAAGTCGTAATTCAATTCCATACGCTTCACATTTCATCTGTAATTTTGTTCTAAAATGGAAGAATCCTTGTTTTGCAATCGCTTTTGATAAGTGTCTGTTTTTCATCATACCTCGAACATTTAACTCTTCTAATGTAATGAATGCTGGTTTGGTTTTTACCAATACACTCACAATGTTCTTATGATAATTTTCTCGAATATTTGCTAGACGCTGATGTAACTTTTGTACTCGACAGATTTGTTTTTGTCGATTGTTAAAGTAGCAGTTTTCACCTGCCTTTTTATATTTATTTTGTTCATAACTTCTGCTCAATTTCCGTTGAGCTTGTTTTAGCCGTTTTTCAAGTTTTCTTATTTTATCTGTTTTATTGATATTTTCATAAACCTTACCGTTGCTCATAATGGCAAAATCTTTGATTCCTAAATCAATACCGATACCTTCTGATTCAGGTGTTTGCTTATCACATTCAGGAACTTCACATAAGACCGAGATATAGAATCTGTCTGCTTTTTGTGATACTGTTCCACTTTTAATGATTGCATTTTGCGGTAAGTAACGAAACTCTTTTAGTGTTACCCACCCAATTGTAGGAATCTTAATTTGGTGGCGCTTTACTTTAAAATCGGTCTGATTATTCTTAGGAAAATAAGCTTTTACATCTTGTCTTGCTTTTTTTTAAAACGAGGATGGTTACTTAATCCTTTAAAGAAGTTTTTATAGGCACGTTCAGCGTTCATAATCGCTTGCTTAACCGCCTTGCTTGATACCGTTTTAATCCACAAGTCTTGTTGGTTCTGTTTCGTGTGAACGTTGTTTAACCACTTAGAAAAATCGTAACCACTCATGAACTTTCTGTCTTCCTCATAATTCACACGATTCGTTGCAATGTACATGTTGTAGACATAGCGACAAACACCAAAGGTTCTGATGAGTTTTTCACGTTGTGCTTTAGTTGGTTTAATCTCTAATTTGTATACACGTTTCACAACTCATCATCCTTTTGTATTTTTTGTTTGTACTTGCGTTTGTACTTGCGTAAGCCATAAACACCTATTGATGCTTTTATCCACATTTGTTAATGTTTTTGTTTACTGTTCAATCGCTCCTTTAAAGTTAATGTACATAGTGTACCATATTTAACAGCGCACATGCTTTCGTTTAAAGCCAATACGCCCTTTTTCTACTTCTTTTTCAATCGCGCTAAGGGGCTCTAAAAATGTGCTTTTCTTGCCAGCCCGTTTCAGCTCGACCGTCCCGACCTCTTTTGCGACCGCTAGTGCCTTTTCATGAAGCGGCTTATACGAAATGCCGACCGTCTTAATGAAGTTATTCATCGCCGACCTCGCCTGATTCGGTGCCTCATGAATCGTTTCCTTCGCAACATCTAATAGCACAGAAATCTTTGCCGCATCAAATGTCTCGTCCTTACGATTACCGAGCATCCAGCAATAGCAGCTCCACCCCGCAGACATCCGCAGCGCATCCTCACTATGAATCCAGCGATCCGCCACCTCTTCTGCAATATCCGCCTCAGCCAACGTTACCGCTACGACATAGTCCGCCAGCATATTAAAATACGCGCCGTCCATCCAGCGCTCATAATCAGCGGCTGTCATATTATTTGGCTCTGCAATCATGCCCGCAAAATACATTGCATCGTAATTTTTCGTATCATATAACTCGTCTGCAAGTGTTTGATTGAGCCCGGTCTTTTTTAAAATCGGCTTCATCTTGCCCGTTGCGGTACCAAAAAGCGGCTCACGTGCACCACTTGCTAGATAGGATTTTTTCGTACGCTCCGTCCCTAATGCTTCTAACTCTGCTAATACGTCTACTGCATTCATGTCAGCACATCCTTCTTTAGTCGATACATTCATTATGAGGGCTGTGAAAAAATGACGCAACAAACACTCAGAAATCACCCATCACCTCAGAAGGCGTCTTTTACATACGACATATCTTTAAATATGTGTCAGCTGCATGTGAATAGGGCTAGAAAAAGGCTAATCATCTGATGTCACGATGAATTTTCGCAAATAACTACAAAAGTCGTGGCGATAGTTATCAAAGCTTTTCCTATTCATTCGCCAAAATCAGCACAAAAACACCCCGTAGACACCCAAAATCGACCCATTTTTATGCATTTCGGGGGCCCCTGAATGCTTATTTCAATTGAAAACGTCAAAAAATTCCGGCTGGCTGTCGTTTTTTAAATAAATGACAGCTAGCTGCGTTGATCACGCCATAAACGCGTCAAAATCACCCCTCGGGGAAGCCGAAACGACCCTTTTTAGGCAATTTCCGGCGAAAATCATCTTTTTTCACAGCTCATTTTTAATAAGTATTTACGCTATGACGCGTAAATAAATTTTTTCCTTGACCGATGATGCACGATAATTAGGAAATCTTCTTTTTTTCATATGTAAATAGCCGTGCTTTGGCACTTATTTATAATTATGTTGTAGCCAAAACACGCTCCTTGGGCTTTTCGTTAAATGCTAATCAATCATTTCATCTGAAAAATTTCCTCGGCGCCATCGTTTTGAAATTTAAAACTGTGCAACTACTCGCTAGAAATGATACTATTTAGGATGTGAAAAATTTTATCGAGTACTATAGATACAAGGAGAATATGCAATGAATAATCAAGATAACTTTTGGCAAGAACTACCGAAGCCATTTTTTATATTAGCACCAATGGAAGATGTAACGGACGTTGTGTTCCGTCACGTTGTAAGTGAAGCCGGACGTCCTGATGTCTTCTTCACTGAATTTACGAATACAGAGAGCTTCTGCCACCCTGAAGGTATTTACAGCGTGCGCGGTCGCCTAACATTTACGGAGGACGAGCAACCCCTTGTGGCACACATTTGGGGCAACAAACCCGAAATGTTTAAAGAAATGGCAATCGGCATGAAAGAAATGGGCTTCCGTGGCGTCGATATTAATATGGGCTGCCCTGTTGCGAACGTAGCTTCACGCGGTAAAGGCTCTGGCCTAATCAACCATCCAGAAACAGCAGCTGAAATCATTCAAGCCGCAAAAGAAGGCGGATTACCAATCAGCGTCAAAACACGCCTAGGCTACACTGACGTGAATGAATGGCGCGAATGGTTAACACATATCTTAAAACAAGATATCGCAAACCTAACCATCCACCTACGCACACGTAAAGAAATGAGTAAAGTCGATGCCCACTGGGAATTGATTCCTGAAATCAAACAACTACGTGATGAAATCGCACCAAACACATTACTAACAATTAACGGCGACATTCCAAACCGCCAAGTCGGCCAAGAACTAGCAGATAAATACGGCATCGACGGCGTCATGATCGGCCGCGGTATCTTCACAAACCCCTTCGCCTTCTCAGAAGACCCACGCGAACGCAGCGTTGAAGAATATCTAAACCTACTATTATTACAATTAGAGCTATACGAAAAATATGCAGACGAAACAAAACGCCCATACAACCACCTACACCGCTTCTTTAAAATCTATGTACGTGGCTTCGGCGGCGCAGCAGAATTACGCAATGCTCTCATGAACACAAAATCTGTGGAAGAATCACGCGGTATGGTCAATGACGTACTTGCGAAGTTGAAAGCAGAAGAAGTGGAATAGAGAGAAATAAAAAAGAGCTACCCAGTTGGGAGCTCTTTTTTGGGTGGGTGAAAGTAGAACGAACTAAATTTTAAATTATTTTTCAAAAATGACACTCGCTTTATTAGATTCTGTACATTTAAAACTTTCTTTCGCAGCATAAGAAATGGTTTTAGTGCTTACTATATCAAAACCACCACCAATGACTCCACCTAGCAAAGGAACCATCTTGCCTAAATTCACAACACCTTTTTGACCAAACTTTGTCACTAATCTAAATCCAACAGCTTGATTAATTTTCTTAATGACTTCACCTGGAATCCGTTTGACCTGTGCTTCGCCAATTTTCAAACCTATTTTTATTCCTGTTCCCTTTACAACCTCGTTAACAGTTTGTCCGGTTAAACAAGCATATACAAATGTTTGAACTTGATCATCTTTTAAATCATAACCTCTCATATGAGCAATGGCTGCAACCATTCTCATTTGAACATACATAACAGAGGCTAGATTAGCAGGGATTGATACTGGCATCGTGACCACCCCACCTAAGCCTGTTATAAACCCGGAAGTAGCACATTTAGTAATTTGCCATTTCACTAAACTATCAATACAAACTTCCACATTCGAATTTTTGCTTAGGTACCTCTCTGCCAGTTCATATGCCGTATCTGTTCTAGGAATTCCATTCACAGCTTTTTCATATGCCCAATCTAAAACCTTACCAACATTTGCTTCTGTTAAACCAGACAATAAAATTATTCCTCCATGCGCTTTTATTCGTAATATGTTATTTTTTATAATTTCTAAAACGGTTAAAATAAAAAGACCGAAACCCTTGTTATAAAAGGATTTCGGTCTTTTTTTGAAACCGTATGATTTCGTCTTATGGAGACGATGGGAGTCGAACCCGCGTCCAGAAGCTCCAATACGCCACTCCAAAACTTCAAAAATGGCTTTATATCAACGTTTATCCCACTAGGGGGTATTACATATTTACGAACTTGGTTCAAAGCCCTACCTAAGTCTATTGTACATCAATTAATTGCTAAATGGTATTTTTCTACCTACTTTTTCAATTTAACTAAAATTTATTCATCATCATCATCATCATCATCTCTCTTCCAAAGTTTGCTCAAAATACGATTACTTAAATTATTGCTTTTCTTTTGAAAAAACGATAATAATAAAACAATTGTATCGCCTTCATTACTTTTTTCTAAAGTGTAAAAAATTCTGTAATTATCTTTTATTTTCAAAACATATATTTGTTCTTCTCCCCTTAACAAACTAACATTTCCTGTCGATTCAAAATCCTCTAACTGCAATTTTGAAATAGCTTCCATAAGAATTTTTTTCATTTCAGGTTTTTTCTTTAAGTTTTTTTCTATCACTTTCATTCCCTTATTTGGAATTAATACTTTTCTCAATTCTTTCCACCATCCTTATTATCAGGATTCTCAAAATTCTTTAATATGTCACTTGCGCTTTTAAATCCACTCAAATCTCCGTTTTTAATTTTTTCTTTTTGTAACGCTACTATTTCAGGCAATAATTCTTTCCGAATATAATTTAATAAAAATTCTTCATTTCCAAAATTCGATATTTTCGTTTTCTGTATGTACACACATTTATTGTATCTATATATCAACAGCAAATATCCTATAATTAAGTATGTTGGAGTTATTTTAAAAGTGTTTTCCCACTCAACAACACTATTCACTGTCAATTCATTAACAAAGCTTCCACATAAGATACCTGAGCCTATGACAGAAATTCCAAATACAATAGTTTCACCTAATGGATGTTCATTGATTTTGTACACAATACGTTCTTCTAATTTTGTTACCATGTTCCTCCCCCTAATTAATCTATATTTTTTGTTATTTAATTCCATTATAACATTGACTTATTCTTCGTGTGATTGTAGTACAGTCACACCTCAATCACAACACACTGTACGATTATAGGAAAGTACCCCCTACCATCTTTAGCAAGCTCCTAGCATATCCACAATACAAAAAAAGATAACCTGTTGGCTATCTCGTCAAAATGTTCAATCTGTGTGCGTGTAATTGGACACCACTACGCCCAATAAACAAAAGTTCGATTGGTCTAAAGACCGCCCACTTCTATTATCTAAACTCAATCTCACCTGACGCTCTAGGACACTCACAGTGACCTCATACTGAAATCCGACTATGGCTATTCAGAACATCACAGACGAGCTGTGTGAGCTTGCTATGACGTTTGGTATTCCCCTCATGGCTCACCACAATCAGTCCACTTCTACTTATCGTACTGAGAACTGTCCGAAATCAACAACAAAGACTCTAGTCTTTGCAGTATAATATTACAAATTTGTTAATCACTTTGTTTAATTCAAAAAATACTACTCTAACTATTACTTAAATATTCCCATTTCATATAAGTGACTCTTCAAGTATTTCATATTGTTCTTGCGAATTATTTCGCTCTTGCAAATTATTTTGTTCTTGTAATTCTTCTAAAGTTGCAAATAAATATTTGCAAACTTCATTTGAAAAATTATCTAATATCTTCATATAGCCTTCAATTTGTTTATGGGTTAAGTTGGGAGTTATGTCCTGATGAGTTATCCTATTGCGCAAATTAACTATATTATTAAATGTTGTTTTAAAATCTATTATATTTGCTTCTTCTAACATTGTTTCTTCTTCATCAGAATACAATACTATCGTACTGAATACATCTGATATATTAATATTGCTAAAAATTTTTTGTAATTCATTCGCACCATGCTTTCCATAATTAAACTTATTAGATATTGTTAGGGAATCGAAACATTCTTCAGACTCTTGCCATAATTTCGCTATATTCTTTAAAATCTCGATGTTAATTTCTTTTTTATGGTCATGCTCAATAGTCCCATTAAGTTCCTTTAATTTATACATAGTATGTTTCAACTTAATTTGTTCAGAAATATTTATATTTTTAGGCTTTATTGAATTAATCTTTTCAACATATTCCTGAATTATATCTTCAACAAATACCTCAAATTTAGAAGTTAATAGCAATAATGCACTTTTATTAAGAGCTGAATATTTCAGTTGTGTTGTTTCATAATCATAAGCAAAATCTATTAAGACTCTTACTTCACTTAAAGCATTGTGTAACTTATTATAACTTTCAAACTCATTATTCAACATCATTGTCAAACCTTCATAACTAATTCAAGTTTGTTAATCCAATTCTTCAATCTTGACTCAATTACTTTAGTATCCGATGTCGCTTGCGTTACAGATAGATTAAAATTATAATCCGCTAAAATCTCTCGATACAATTCTAAAATATTCGTTTTTTTAGCTTTAATTTCTAAGAGGGAATATTTTTCAAAACTAATCATAATCACATCCATGATAGCTTTATTAATTTTCGTTTCATAACCATCTTCATTCAGTTTTCTAAAGGCTTTATCTTTAAATACTTCATAAACACAATCTACAACTAGATTAAATTTATTCTCTAATTTCCCAATTTCTTCTGAAGATAAATTTTGATTCACTTCAAAATATGTATTCAAATATGGTTTTGTTGCACCTTTATAATTCGAAATAGTATTAGTCTCTGCATTATATCCATCAGAAAAGGCTAAATATCTCAGAATCATTTCACAGTCAACCATTCTTTTATGAGGTGCTTTTAAACCCATAATACTTAAAAACTTTGTATTCTTCGCTAATTTTTTTAATAAATCATTTAAACTCCCTCTATACAAACAATTTCTAAGCTCTTGTTCATTTAACTTAACCGCACCTGTATTTAATCTCATAAAAATATCATATTTAATTTCTGGATGAGAATCATTAAATATCAAGATAACTCGCAAATTGCCATTATTTAAAATCCTTTTCGCTTTCGGATTTAAATCTTCATACTTCTGACCATTTAACTCCTCTAAAATTTTCAAGCCCGCTAATTTAAAGTTATTTTCATAAAATCTTTTAAGTGCATTTAATCGCTGCAATCCATCAACAATATTCCATGAACTATCATCTTCCTCCGAAGCATAAATCACAGGTATTGGAATATTAAGAAGAATAGATTCAATTAATAGCGATGCTTTTTTATTATCCCAAACATAATTCCTTTGATACTCTGGATTTAAAACAATGTCTGATTCTCTAACCATCCTCACCAAATCAGCTACACTTTTATCATAAGCCTGAACCCTTAATTTTCTTTCACTACTTGGAATAGTATGGATTTCCTCTTCGTCTTCTTCCAAAATCTCTTGTTCTAATTCCTTATCATCAATATCTTCTTCACCAAAGTGTAATAAACTATCCACTATATCACCTTCCATATGATTCTTTAAATAATAACACCTACATATTACCATATTTTAATTTTGGTATGTCAACACTAAACTGGACAAAAATTATAAGGGTTGTTGCTTGAATTCCATAGGCGTAAGATAGCCCAGTGTTCCGTGAATTCGAATGTTGTTAAACCAGTGTACGTAATCACTAAGTTCAAGAGCGAGCTGTTCAAGAGAAGTGAAGTGCGCTTAGTTAGCGAATTCGGTTTT
>NZ_HE578962.1:0-123351 GCF_000307285.2 Kurthia sp. Dielmo | reverse complement strand
AGCGACGTGATACGTGTTTTGGCTCAGGTAATTTTGCTAATTCCTTTTTGATTTTACGTGTACCGTAATTGTTTCGGCTACCTTTGAAAATGCGTTTAATCTTTTTAGAAATTGCCAAGTCTTCGGCTTCTTTCGCACGTTTGCCGGAAATATCCGCATGATAATAATACGTGCTCGTTGGTAGATTGAGGACGTCGCACATTGCTGATACTGAATATTTGTGAGCGTTATGACGAATCACATTTATTTTCGTCCCATGATCAGCGCCGCTTGCTTTAAAATATCGTTCTCCATTAATAAACGTTGGTTTTCCTTACGTAATCGAGCCATTTCATTTTCTTCTTCCGTTCGATTATCCTTCGCAGCGAATGCACCCGTTTCTTTATGGTTTTTAATCCAGCGATCGAGCGCAGAAGGTGTAATATCGTATTCTCGGGCAATCTCAGCACGAGGTTTGCCATTTTCATAAAGCTTCACTAATTGCAGTTTAAATTCGGGTGTAAATGTTCGACGTTGACGTGTCATAAAAGCACGCTCCCTTAGGTTTATAGTCTAAGTTTACAAGCCCTTATTTTATCTGTCCAACTTAGTGTAGCCTATCCAGTCTTTCAATTCGATTATAACCGCTAGTTCACAATGCTCATCTCATCCTCTTAGCTATCAAATTTAATTTTCAAAGCAATGTCATCATATTTATCTTTCGACAATAATTTTCCATCAATTTCAATCTTATTATAATTATCTTCATGCTCTAAATGTTTAAGATTTTCCGAAACAATTGAAAAAAATGACTGATTATTAGTGTCAAAAAAGTATTTTTCTATCGCTTCAAACATTTCCCGAGCAGTCTCGCCCGTAATCTCATTTTTAATAAAGGAATCCATACAAAACGGAATCATATAAGAACTAGACTTTCTCAACAAACTAAAATAAACCAAATAATATGCTAAATATTTTTTATTTTTATCCATACCACTACCAGATATTTTCTTAAAATCAAGGAATTTAAGTTCGTTCATATTTACACTAGTTAATACCTTTTTTATTTCAAACACCAATATATTATAATCTTTCTCAATATCTTCATTTAAACTTTCTTTCTCTTTCTTTAAATCATTAATCTTTTTCTTAATGCCTTAATCTTCTCTTCTAAACTTTTTTTAGACAACACTTGTTTATCAACTAAATTTTCTAATTCATTTGATGCTTCATTTATAGCAGTTGCTTTTACGTAATTATCAATTGTAAGCAAGTCTTTAGATTTTTTAATTCTTAGATGAATTTCATTAACTTTAGTTTCAACAGAATTTTGCTGTAATCTAAATTCTGTAATATCACTAGTCAATTTTTCAATTTCTTTTTCTATTTCCTCTTTTAAGAGTGAAATTTCAAAATCATTATTTGATAAGTTAAGACGTGTTAAAGATTGCTCCATTGTTAATTTAGAATGACAATATTGACACTCTGCTTCAATAGACTTATATCTTTTTTTGTTCATCTGCAAAAGCCGCTCTAATTCAGACAATTCTTGTTTTTGCAAATCCAACATCTCTTGCTTATTTAATAGCTTAACTTTATATCTTATTATTTGTTCATTCAACTCATTCTGCATCTGCAAGTAACGATTGATTTCATTATTTAATGATACTTTATCAATTTTTGATACACTCGGGACGTTCGCATTTTCCTCTTTATACTCTTTCAAAACTTTTAACAAACTCTCTATTGTAGACTCTGTAACATTCTTTTCTTTAGTGAAATTAGTAAGTGAATTTTGCAACTCCAAAATCTCAAAACTCGAGAGATTAAAAGCACTCTTAAAAATATCTTCTGGTATGCGAGTATATTGATTCAGAGTATTCGTTACATTTTTATACATTCCCCCATCCCATGAATCATCTTGGTCTATATAGAATGGCAAAATTACCGCCGAAGAATACGCGTCGTATAAGTTTTTAGTACGAGTATTAGCTAACTTCATTTTAATATCAAGCTTAGCTTGAAGCCACTCTGAATACTCTTTTACATTCATAGTAACATTTGTATCACTTACTCTAAAAATATCCTTTTGTCTGGTTATATTGTATGTAACATTATTTATCAAGACTTCTATTTGAAAATACATATCATCAATATTCCAAGCACTAGGAAATTGACGTACATCAAATCCCAATGTAAAATACATTGATTTCAAAAGACTTGATTTACCTTGAGTGTTATCTTTACTAACAATAAGATTAGTTCCAGTTTTAAAATCAAAATTCTGAGCTTCTTTATTTTTAAAATCAATAATTGAAAAAGAATTTATTATCATAATTTTTATTCTCCCAACTCACAAAAACAATCTATTGCCAAAGCAATGGATAATTCTGTAGTTTTCATTTCTGGTGCTATATCTGCCATTAAATCTCTGAGATAGTTAACAGCACCCTCATCCGTCTTACTCATAAGCAAACTAATATCTGTCTTTTGCTTTAATTGCTCTTTTATAGTTTGATATAAGAGTGGAATACGTAACTTTGCCTTTTTAACTTTAGTTTTCATTATAGTATTAATTGACAGATTATTTAAAACCTCATCAAACAACTCTTTTTGCTTAACATTAACAAATACCTGTTTTAAATATTCCCCATCAATTTCTTTTCTTTTTATATCACTCACAGTAGTAACTACTATTTCACTTTTTTGATCTATCTCCAATGATAGTTCTCCCAAAACTACTTTAGCTCGGTCATTAGTAACCAATAAATTTTCATTAACCATCTCACCTTTTAAAATAGTTAAAGCTAAATTTAGATCGTTTGAAAAAGGCGTTATATATATAAATTGATTATTCATTCTATTTTTTTGATCTTCGTCTAAACCAAGGGCATTAATAATTTCTGCTTTTTGTTTTGTTGAAAGGCTATATTTCATAGGGAAAAGTGTTCCTACTTGGCTTATCAATTCTTTTTTTGTTGTCTCTGCTACGTCCCATAAGAAGATTTTTCTTATATCTCCATTAGTACCGGAAGATAGATTCTTCTCAATAATTGAATCCTTTCCACTAGGTCTTGACTTTAACTTACTTATGGAAAGATTTTTAGTTCCTTTTACTTGTATAAAATAAGTATCTTGCTCAAGATGAATTTCAAAATCTTCCCTTGATTCAGGTATGACTGTAAAATTATCTTTTTTAAAGTTATGAATCATTACAAGTATGATGGAAGCTTTTTGATAGTTAAACCCCTTTATTGCGATGGCTCCCCCGTTGTCAATTGCGCTCATTGCGTCCCTCCTGATATCATCTCTCTTGTTTATATGATATCAGTTGCATTATGAAATCGGTACTACAAAATCGCCCTATCTGCCTATAAACATCGAACTTTGAACTAATTTCTCTCTTTACCTTTTAATCGTTCTTCATTTAATCTTTTTTCAAATTCCTCACCACTTAAAAGTTTCGTAATATCTTGAATATTCATATATATATATCGGTAATTTTCGTTTCAGAATATGTAAGAGCTTTGGAAATTTTATGCTTTATTTCACAAAAATCTCGGATTTAATGCCATTCCAAAATTTAACTCTTCTTTTTGACTACGTATTTGACTACATCTATTTGAAATTCATTGAAACTATTTGAATAAGACAAAAAGAAAAACCCTTGCATATGCAAGGGTTTTATCTTGTTTGAAACCGTATGATTTCGTCTTATGGAGACGGCGGGAGTCGAACCCGCGTCCAGAAACTCCAGTACTTAAGCCACTACGTGTGTAGTCTATCTACTTACGTTTCGCACTGCATTATGCCGACAGACAGGCGTCTTGAGCGCTAACCTACTAATCTCTTCTTACAGACTCAGGTTGCACCTGTAAGCGTATCCCACTAAAGTTGGGCCTCAGTCACTACTACATGGGCGATAGAGCGGTGAGGCAGTTGCAGAACTAGGCTGCAGCTAATTGATTGTTTGTTTTGCCAGTTATTATATAACTTCCGTTGGTAACGAAGCCGAGGCCTCCGACACGCGACTTAAGCCCAGACATCCCTGTCGAATCCGTAACGTCCCCCTATTCACTATGACAAAGAGCATGGAGCCACATGAGCTCGTACTAGCTGTCTGAATTGGGTAAGTTCGGAAATCGCGCGGTGGCGATAAACGAGACTGGCTTAAATCTAGTACTATTATAGCGCAATACTGTGGACGTCGCAACTAAAAGACCTGGACATAAGACAAAAAAGGCACGGCACAGTTATCGTGCCTTGCCCTTTTCATATCACGCGACGATTAATTAATCATTGTCGTTATCGTCATCTTGATCATCATCGTCATCTTGATCATCATCGTCATTTTGATCATCGTCGTCATCTTGATCATCGTTGTCATCTTGATCATCATCGTCATCTTGGTCTTTATCTTCGTCGTCCTGATCGTCGTCATCGTCACAGTCCGCTTTTTTAGGTTTGTCCTGTTTTTTATCAAGCTGTTTTTTTACGTCTTTCAAAGCTTCTTGTAGTTTTTCCATATCCGCCTTGATTTGCGCTTCTAGCTGTGTGATTTGTGCTAGTAGTGCTGTGTATTCTTCTTTTGTTAAGGCATCTTTTTTGTTAAGTGCTTTTAAATGCTTTTTAACTGCTTTTGCTTCGTTTAATTTTTTATTTAATTGGCCTTTATAGCTGTGATATTTCTTGTTGGCTTTTGCTTTTGTGACAGCTTTTTTCGGTTGGCCTTTTTTATCTACTTTAAAATAATCATTTGCAGATTTTTTCACTTTTTTCGCATCTGATGATACGGCTGTTGTTTTTTTAGCGATTGATTTACCTGCTTTTGATTTTACTTTTACTACTTTTTTTGTTTGGTGTTTTGCTTCTTGTGCATTTGCTGATGTTGCAGCACTGAATGTTAACGCTACAGCTGTCGCAGCGACGATTGCTTTTTTCATTTTGTATAATCCCCTAACAACGTTTAATTTACTCATGATTTCTCGCACTGAGTAATCGTAGTATACAGGCTTTTTTTTACAAAAATATATCAAAAAGATATAAAACTTATTACTTAAAATAAGATAAATTACAATTACATGTTTTTTGTTAATTAAAAAAAGCCAAAAGAATCATTTACTTAAAAATATGAAGATAAATACCTTATTATTTTTTAGGTGATTTAACTTAAAGATAACAAAAGAGACTGAGTAAAAGCACGTCATTTTCCTTTATTGGCGTTTGAAACGAAAAACCGGAATCGCGCAGTGGCGCGGTTCCGGTTTTTCTTATACTCTTAGAAGCGGTTGTTACACGTATGTCAAAGCCTCTTTTTGATCAGTATTATTTTGTTGCTGGTTTTGCTGTAGCTTGTGCTACTAGTTCTTTTAAGTTAGCGATATCTGCTTGTACCTTCGTATTAAGTGCTGCATGTTTCGCTACTAATAATGTATAGTCTGCTTCATTGATTTTTTTCTTTTTATTTAATAATGTTAATTGTTTTTTAACCGCATTTAATTCATTTGCTTCTGCTTTTAATTGGCCTTTGAAGCTTTTATATTTTTTGTTTGCTACTGTTTTAGAAACTTTTTTCGTTGCTTCGCCTTCTTGGTTCACTTTGAAGTAAGCATCGATTGATTTTTCAATTTTTTGTACATCTTTATCGATGTTCACTAATTTTTTATCGATGGCTTTACCTGTTTTTGTTTTAACTGTTTTTACTTTTTTCGTTGTTTCTTTCTTAACAGTTTCTTTTTTTGTATCTTGTTTAACTTCTTGTGCATTAGCAAAAGTTGCTACATTTAATGTTAAAGCCGCTGCTGCTACACTCACTACTAATTTTTTCATTTTAAATTCCCCCATACTTGTTCGATTATTATTTCACAAAATTTATTAACTATTTAGTATAGATTATCTTTTTTCAACATACTCGCTACTAAATCATCAATAAGTACTGTGTAAAAAGATTATAGTGCATGTTTTTTACAAGAAAATTGCTTTTTTATGTTAAAAACATTACAAAAAGGCTTAAAATATTTTTTATATTTCAAATGACTAACTAACTATAAAAGTTGTGCTATACTATATAGTCTCTTTTTTAATTATCTTAAAATATCTTTAATCCACACAAAAAAGCACTGCTCGTTTTGAGCAGTGCTTTCATTATTAACGCGCGCGGTCTTTCATTGCGCGTGCAATGTCTCGTTTTGCGTCTTTTTTCTTCAGGTCCTGGCGCTTATCGTAATTTTTCTTACCTTTACCAAGGCCGATTAGTAGTTTTGCGTAACCATCTTTAATATACATTTTAAGCGGTACGATTGTGTAACCGTCGCGTTTAATGTCGTAATTAAGCTGTTGGATTTGGCGTTTATGCAGTAAAAGCTTCCGTGTACGAATTGGGTCATGGTTGAAGATGTTCCCTTGTTCATACGGGCTAATGTGCATATTGGATACCCACGCCTCACCGTTACGAATTTGAATATACGAGTCTTTTAGCTGGACTTTACCTTTACGAATCGATTTGATTTCTGTACCATCTAGCACTAGGCCCGCTTCGATTGTATCCTCGATAAAGTAGTCATGGCTCGCTTTTTTATTTTGTGCGATTGCATTACCTTTTCCCTTTGGCATGTGGCGTCACCTCAATAATTTCTTATTTTCGTTTGCCGTGGTCTTTCTTTTGAGAAGCTTTTGCCATTGCATCGTAGAAGCTGCCGCCTTTACGTGGCTTACCGCCGCCCTCACCGCCGCGTTTGCGGTCTTGTTTGCGTGTACGGCCGTTTACTTTCGGGCCGCTTGGCGTACGTTTGCTACCGTCTTTACCACCGCGTTTGAATTCTTTATCTTTGTCTTTCCCTTTGATGACACGAGGGCCACCTGTACGACGACGTGGTTGTGGCTCTGGCATATCTGTAATGATAAAGTCCACTGCCGCTTCGTCTACATTGACGTTGAATACTTTGATTTTCACACGATCACCGATACGGAACTGACGTGCAGTACGTTCACCGCGCATCGTCATTGAGCTTTCATCAAAGTTGTAGTAGTCATCTGTTAAATTACTAATGTGCACAAGACCTTCAATTGTGTTATCAAGCTCGATGAACATACCGAAGTTCGTTACAGAACCTACGATACCTTCAAATTCTTGGCCCACTTTATCAGCCATGTATTGTGCTTTCTTGATTGCTTCTGTATCACGTTCTGCATCAATGGCACGACGTTCACGAGAAGATGTATGCGTCGAGATTTCATCCATGTGCGCGCCCCAATAAGACGTTGTTTTTGGTGATTTGTCACCTTCAATTAAGTACGTGCGGATTAAACGGTGCACGATTAAGTCAGGGTAACGACGGATTGGCGACGTAAAGTGTGTGTAGTACGGCGCCGCTAAGCCGAAGTGACCAAGACATTCTGGGCTATATTTCGCTTGTTGCATTGAGCGTAGCATCATTGTTGAGATTACTGGATATTCTGGTTTACCCTCAACTGATTTTAAGATACCTTGTAGCGCGCTTGGATCGATTGAATCTGTCGCACCTTTTACAGTAATACCGAAGTTCGTAATGAACTCGAAGAAACGTTGTAGACGCTCTGGAGATGGGTCTTCGTGAATACGGTAAATGAATGGTAATTCCATTTTACAAACATGCTCTGCTACTGTTTCGTTCGCTGCAAGCATGAAGTCTTCAATCATTTTTTCAGCGATGGTACGTTCACGAACAACGATGTCTACAGGCCAGCCGTTTTCATCAACAACTACTTGAGATTCTTTTAAATCGAAGTCTACTGCACCACGTGCGTCACGACGATTACGAAGAATAGTTGATAATTCTTTCATTGTTTCAAACATTGGGACAAGCTCTTTGTAGCGCTCGATTAATGCTTCGTCTTTGTGTTCTAAAATTTCGTAAACGTCTGAGTATGTCATACGTTCGTTTGTGCGAATGACACTTTGGAAAATATCATGTTCCACCACTTTACCTTCTGGGCTAATGACCATTTCACAAGATAGTACAAGACGGTCTACTTGTGGGTTTAATGAACAAATACCATTTGATAAACGGTGTGGAATCATTGGGATTACGCGGTCTGTTAAGTACACAGAAGTCGCACGCTCGTATGCTTCCTTATCTAAAATCGAATCAAGTGTCACATAGTAGCTGACGTCTGCAATGTGAACCGTTAATTTGTAGTTCCCGTTGTCTAATTTCACAACACCTACTGCATCATCTAAGTCTTTTGCAGATTCGCCATCGATTGTTACGACCATATCCTCGCGGCAATCGCGGCGTCCTACGCGGTCCTCATCTGAAATTTCGTCTGGCACTTGTTGCGCGGCCTCTACGACTTCTTCAGGGAATTCTACGTCGATATTGTGCTTATGAATGATTGATAAAATGTCTACACCTGGGTCATTTTTATGACCTAAGATTTGTGTAATCATACCAGATGCAGAGCGTTTTTCGTCTGGCCATTTTGTAATTTCAACAACAACTTTATGCCCGTCAACAGCGCCTAATGTGTGGCCTTGACCGATGAAAATATCTGTACCAAAACGTTTGTCATCTGGCAGTACGAAACCGAAGTTTTTATTCGCTTGGAATTCACCAACGATACGTGATGTCCCACGTTCTACAACCTCGATAATTTGACCTTCACGACGTTCACCTGTTGAGTCAGAAGATACTTTCACGATGACTGTATCACCGTTTAAAGCGCCACCTTTCATTGTTGGTGGAATGAATACATCATCTAAGCCTGCTTCTTCTGGTGCTACGAAGCCAAAGCCTTTTGCATGGCCGATAAAGCGACCTTGGAATGTGTTCATACGTTCAGGTGTACCGTATTTGTCATTGCTGCCGCGTACGATTGTACCTGCTTCTTCTAATTTCACTAATACTTTTACTAAGTCTCTGAAGTCATCTGCCTCTGTAAGTCCTAAGTTTTCTTCTATCTCCGCCACCGTTAGCGGTTTAATTTCTGGTTCTGTGAGTAACGCAAGTGTGCGTTGTTCTAAATTACTCAAATGTTTTCCTCCTACGTTTTCTGACGATTATTCCTGCCAATCTAATGTATTTAGAAATGCTAAAATATCCTCATGTAATTGTTTTTTCTCTTTATCTAACGTAATGACATGGCCTGATTCCTCATACCATTTTATGTGTTTGTCAATTGACTCTACTGTATCATAAATAATCTGCGCTGACTTCGGATTTATGACATCGTCTAATCGTCCTTGTACAACAAAGATCGGTGCATACACTTCATCTACGTGACTGCGCACATCTTGAATCAGTTCAGGAAGTTTTGGCAATGAGGGCATTCCTTCACGCTTAATGTCTTCCTTTAGCGCTACTCGTTGCTCTTCAGTATATCCAAATGCGCGACTAAAATCGTTCGCATATTTTAAAATGCCGCTAAACATTGTGTCGGTTGTACGCATCGTCATCGGCGCACACATCGTCACAATGCCTTTTAGCGGTTTTGTATAACCTAAACGAAGAGAAAAGACGCCGCCAAGCGATAGGCCCGCTACAGCAATTTCTGAGTAACCAGCTTCCACTAGCTCCTCATACGCCCTTTCAACATCCTGCCACCAATCTTTTGGTCCAGTTTGAATAAGCTCCTTAGGTGATACACCATGGCCCTTATAATGCGGAGCTTTAACGGTATATCCTTCCTTTTCTAGAAAGCGCCCTAAAATACGCACATCCGCTGAACTCCCTGTAAATCCGTGTAGTAATAATACTGCTCGTTTCCCAGCCTCAAAAAAGAATGGCTCTGGCAAAGATACCTTCACTTCAAAAACCTCCTGATGTGTCATTCGTTGATAAATATGTCTTTCTCTATTATATCCTTAATAAATATAAAATGCCTAACCTTTTGGTGGTTAGGCATCAATCGTTTATTAGAATTTTGCAATTAAAATTGCTACCACGAAAAATAATACTGAAAGGACCATTGTTACGCGGTGTAAAACAAGTTCAACACCACGCGCTTTTGACTTACCAAATAGCTGCTCAGCACCACCTGAAATGGCGCCTGAAAGACCAGCACTTTTTGGTTCCTGCATTAATACTGTCGCAATAATTAACACTGATAAAACGATTAATGAGATTAGTAAAAATGTATGCATCATGCCACCTCCTGCTCATCTACATCACAACTTTGCCTATTTTATCATAGACCCAGCAAGCAATGCATAATTTAAACGTAATCATACATAATGCCATTTTAACATGAATACGTGCAACTATATAGCAAAAAACGGTATTTTTTTAAATCCACATAATGAAAAAAGGAATTGCGCCTAAGCACAATTCCTCTTTCACTCACTCAATTATTTGTTTAAATTATAGAATGATTTAAGACCTTCGTATTTTGCAACGCTTTCTAATTCGTCTTCGATACGTAGTAATTGGTTATATTTTGCTACACGGTCTGTACGAGATGGTGCACCTGTTTTGATTTGACCAGCGTTTGTCGCAACGGCAATATCCGCAATTGTTACGTCTTCTGATTCACCAGAACGGTGTGAGATAACAGCAGTGTAACCTGCGCGTTTTGCCATTTCGATAGCGTCTAATGTTTCAGTTAATGTACCGATTTGGTTTACTTTAACTAAAATTGAGTTACCAACGCCTTCTTCAATACCGCGAGATAATTTTTCTGTGTTTGTTACGAATAAATCGTCACCTACTAATTGTACGCGGTCGCCGATTTTTTCAGTTAATAATTTATGACCAGCCCAGTCATTTTCGTCAAGACCATCTTCAATTGAGATGATTGGGTATTTAGAAGTTAATTCTTCGTACCAAGCAACCATTTCCTCAGAAGTTTTCGCAACGCCTTCACCATCTAAGTGATATAGTTTGTCGTCGTCGTTGTAAAGTTCAGAAGAGGCAACATCCATTGCAAGCATTACTTCTTCGCCTGGTTTGTAACCAGCGCGTTCAATTGCTGTAACAATTGTTGATAATGCTTCTTCGTTTGATGTTAAGTTTGGTGCGAAACCACCTTCATCACCTACAGCAGTGTTGTGGCCTGACTCTTTTAATACCGCTTTTAAAGAGTGGAAGATTTCAGCACCCATGCGTAATGCGTGGCGGAAGTTTTCAGCGCCTACTGGCATTACCATGAATTCTTGGATGTCCACGTTGTTATCAGCGTGTTCACCACCGTTTAAGATGTTCATCATTGGTACAGGTAATTGTTTCGCGTTTACGCCACCGATATATTGGTAAAGTGGTAAACCTAAGTAGTTCGCACCTGCGTGCGCTACTGCTAATGATACGCCTAGGATTGCGTTTGCGCCTAGTGCACCTTTATTTGCAGTGCCATCAAGCTCGATCATTTTGTTATCAACTGATACTTGATCTAGCACTGAAAATTCACCGATTAATGCAGGAGCGATAATGCTGTTCACGTTATCAACGGCTTTTAATACACCTTTACCTAAGTAGCGAGATTTGTCACCATCGCGTAATTCTACAGCTTCATATTCACCAGTTGATGCACCAGATGGTACGATTGCGCGACCATAAGCGCCTGCTTCTGTGAATACTTCAACTTCTACTGTTGGGTTACCGCGTGAATCTAATACTTCGCGAGCTAATACGTTTGTAATAATTGACATTGTTTGAACTCTCCTCGGTTTGTGAAATTAGTTTTAATCGAATAATGGTTTACCTGTCATTTCGGCAGGTTGTGCAACATCTAACAATTTAAGCATCGTTGGCGCTAAATCCGCTAAGATGCCATCATGCATTGTGATGCCCTCTTTTGTAACAATTACTGGTACTGGGTTTGTTGTATGTGCTGTCATCGGGTTCCCTTCAAGCGTCACGACTTCATCAGAGTTACCATGGTCTGCTGTAATAATCGCATGACCACCTTTTGCTAAGATTGCGTCTACAACATCACCTAAACATTCATCGACTGCTTCGATTGCCTTAATCGTTGGCTCTAGCATACCGCTATGACCAACCATATCAGGGTTCGCGAAGTTTAAGATAATCGCGTCTACTTTGTCGCCGTTAATTTCTGCAACAAGTGCATCACGCACCTCGTAGGCACTCATCTCAGGTTTTAAATCATATGTCGCAACTTTTGGTGAGTTGATTAAAATACGATTTTCGCCGTCGAATGTATCCTCACGTCCACCGCTCATAAAGAACGTCACATGTGGGTATTTTTCTGTTTCTGCGATACGTAATTGACGTAATTTCGCATCTGATAACACTTCGCCGATTGTATTTTTTAAATCGTCGTCGTGGAAGGCGATATCACCGATTACACTTTCACTATATTTCTTAAAGCAAACAAATTCAAGGTTTTTTGGTTGTTTTTCTGAAATTTCAAAACCATCGAACTTCGGATTTGTGATAGCTGTTGATAATTGGATTGCACGGTCTGGACGGAAATTGAAGAAAATAACCGCGTCATTATCATGAATTTTTGCAACAGGTTGCCCGTCTTCTTCAACAACAAATGGGATGACAAACTCATCTGTTACACCCTGCTCATAAGAAGCAGCAAGACCAATACCTGCTGATGGTTGCATTGGGCCTTCGCCTTCTACAACGGCATCAAATGCTAATTTTACACGATCCCAGCGTTTATCACGGTCCATCGCATAGTAGCGTCCGCTAACTGATGCGATTTTACCGATGCCAATTTCTGCAATTTGTTTTTCTGTTTCCGCAAGATACTGTGGTGCTGTTTTCGGACCCACATCACGACCATCTAAAAATGCGTGAATATACGCCTCATCAAGACCTTGCTGTTTTGCTAGTTTTAACAGCGCAAATAAATGCTCATAATGGCTGTGTACACCGCCATCTGAAAGTAATCCTAAGAAATGCAACTTCGAATTATTTTCCTTCACATGGTTGATTGCTTTTAGAAGCACCTCATTTTCAAAGAAATCACCGTCTTTAATCGACTTATCGATACGTGTTAAGCTCTGATACACGATACGACCTGCGCCAATATTTAAGTGACCTACTTCGGAGTTCCCCATTTGACCGGCCGGAAGACCAACTTCCTCGCCTGACGCAAGTAACTGCGCATGTGGGAATTGTTTGTAGTAGCGATCAAAATTTGGCTTATTTGCTTGTGCTACTGCATTACCGAAAACTTCTTTACGACAGCCGAAGCCATCTAAAATGATTAGTGCTACTGGTGTATTAGGCATTTGCCCCCGCCTCCAATAATTTTAAGTATGAATCTACTTCTAGGCTGGCACCGCCGACTAAGGCGCCGTCAATATGTTCCATCGATAACAACTCTTCAACATTCGCTGGTTTTACAGAACCACCGTATTGAATACGTGTTTTTTCAGCCACTTCTGCACCAATTTCCTCAGCGATTGCATGACGCACCTCGCCGCATACTTCATTTGCATCGGCTGCTGTTGCTGTTTTACCTGTACCGATAGCCCAAATTGGCTCATACGCGATAACCGCTTGTGCCACTTGCTCACTTGATAAATCTTTAATTGCCGCTTTTACTTGTGAAGAAACTTTTGAAACCGTTTGACCCGCTTCACGTTCCTCTAAAGTTTCACCCACACAGATGATTGGCACTAAATTATGTGCAAATGCTGCATGTGCTTTTTTATTAACGGCTTCATCTGTCTCGTTGAAATATTCACGACGCTCAGAATGACCTAACACAACGTATTGCACGTGAATATCTGCGAGTTGCGTCGGGCTGATTTCACCAGTAAATGCACCCTCTGTTTCAAAGTGCATATTTTGTGCGCCGATGGCTAAATCTGTTCCTTTTGCAGCTTCAACTAACGTTGGTAAAAAGAGTGCAGGTGCACAAACAACTGCCTCTACTTTATCATTCGCAGGTACTTGTGATTTGACTTGCTCCACAAAATCTACAGCCTCTGAAAGTGTTTTGTACATTTTCCAGTTGCCAGCAATAATTGGTTTACGCATGTTTCAATCATCCTCCAAATATAGTTTATTTATCGTTTAACGCGACAACGCCTGGAAGCTCTTTGCCTTCCATGAATTCAAGTGAAGCACCGCCACCAGTTGATACATGTGACATTTTTTCTGCAACACCGAATTTTTCAACCGCGGCAGCTGAGTCGCCACCGCCGATTACTGTATAGCCTTCTGTTTCTGCCATCGCATTGGCTACGGCTTTTGTACCGTTTGCGAAAGCATCCATTTCAAACACACCCATTGGGCCATTCCAAATGATTAATTTTGAATTTTTAATAACGTCCGCATAGATTTCAGCCGTTTTTGGACCAATATCTAATCCCATATAATCTGCAGGAATTTTATCGATATCGACTACTTTTGTATTGGCATCTTTTGAAAACTCGTCCGCTACAACTGCATCGACAGGCATATAGAAGTTTACGCCTTTGTCTTCTGCTTTTTTGATAAATGATTTTGCTAAGTCAATTTTGTCTTCTTCAAGAAGAGATGTCCCAACTTCGTGACCTTGTGCCTTTGTGAATGTGTAAGACAATCCGCCACCGATAATTAAGTTATCCACTTTTTCTAACAGGTGGTTAATCACGTCGATTTTATCTTTTACTTTAGCGCCACCGATGATTGCTGTGAATGGACGATCAGGGTCTGCTAGTGCTTTCCCTAAAACATCTAATTCTTTTTGCATCAAGAAGCCTGATACAGCAGGTAAAAATTCTGCGATACCTGCTGTTGTTGCGTGTGCACGGTGAGCGGCACCAAAGGCGTCATTCACATAGACATCTGCAAGCTCCGCAAATTGTTTTGCAAGTGCTGGATCATTTTTTTCCTCACCAGCGTGGAAACGTACATTTTCAAGTAATACGATGTCGCCATCTTCCATAGCTGCGACAACCGCTTTCACGTTTTCACCTACAGATTCGTCTAATTTCTTCACTGGCTTACCTAGCAATTCTGCTAAACGCTCGCCTGCTGCTGTTAAACGAAGCTCTTCTTTTACTTCACCTTTTGGACGGCCTAGGTGACTTGATAAAATCACTTTGGCACCTTCATCGACTAAATATTGGATTGTTGGTAATGCTGCGCGAATACGTGTGTCATCTGTTACTTTTCCATCTTCCATTGGCACATTAAAGTCCACACGTACAAATACGCGTTTACCTTTCACATCAATATCTTTTACCGATTTTTTCTCATTCATCTACAGAATGCCTCCCTTTAGCGCGTGTAAAACGCTTACTTGCTATCAATAAAAAAGGAGAAGTAACCGTCTCGCTCTTCTCCTCTTTTTTCAAACTCATTATATACGCTAACTACTTAAAAGGCTAATTATTTTTTCAAAATAAAGATTTCTTTTAAAAGCGAGCGTTTCGTATTCAATTATTAGAATCCTTGTTTTGCAACATATTCAGCAAGGTCTACAACACGAGTTGAGTAACCTGTTTCGTTATCGTACCAAGCAAGTACTTTCACTAAATTGTCTTCAAGAACCATTGTTGATAATGCGTCAACTGTTGAAGAAGAAGTGTTACCGTTGTAATCAATTGATACAAGTGGTTCTTCAGAGTAAGAAAGTTTACCCGCAAGTGAACCTTCTTCAGATGCTGCTTTGAATGCGGCATTTAATTCTTCAACTGTTACGTTTTGATCTAACTCAGCTACTAAGTCAACAAGTGATACGTTTGGTGTTGGTACGCGGATTGCCATCCCATCTAATTTACCTTCAAGTTGAGGTAAAACTTTTGCTACTGCTGATGCTGCACCTGTAGTTGTTGGGATGCTAGACATAGCAGCCGCACGTGCACGACGGTAATCTTTGTGTGGAAGGTCTAAGATTTTTTGGTCATTTGTGTATGAGTGAACTGTTGTCATCATACCGCGTTTGATACCAAATTTTTCGTCTAACACTTTCGCTACTGGCGCTAAGCAGTTTGTTGTACAAGATGCGTTAGAGAATACGATATCTTCGTCTTTGTTGTATGTTTCTTCGTTAACACCCATTACGAATGTTGGCATATTTTTACCTGGAGCAGACACGATAACTTTTTTAGCACCTGCATCAACGTGTTTTTTCGCATCATCATAGTTTGTGAAGCGACCAGTTGATTCAACTACGATATCAACGTCTAATTCACCCCATGGTAATTTCGCTGGGTCTGTTTCTGCGTATACACGAACTTTTTTGCCATTAACAAGTAAGTTTTCGCCTTCGTAAGATACGTCAGCGTCTAATTTACCGTGTACTGAATCGTATTTTAAAAGATGTGCTAACATTGCTGAGTCCGTTAAGTCATTTACTGCGACAATCTCGATGTCCTCGCGTTGTAATGCTGTGCGGAATACTAATCGTCCAATACGTCCAAATCCGTTGATTGCTAATTTAAAAGTCATGTCTATTTCCTCCAATAGTATAATTAATTAAATTTCTTCTCGAATTATTTTTAACATTTCCTGTGCAGCAGATAAATCTGTGATGAAGTTTGTTTGTTCTGGTGCATTTGTAAAGTACGCTAAAATCGCTTTGGCTTTTGAAGCACCACCTGCTAAGGCGATAACAGTGGGACATTTTTTGACCTGCTCTAGTTGTAGACCAACTGTCCGGATGCGCTGTACAGCTTTCCCTGTTTCATCAAAGTAATAACCAAATGCCTCGCCGATCGCACCATGCTCTCGTAACTTCTCTACTTCATCAGAGGTAGAATTACGACGCCATGCCATCTCGTCGGCAGAACCAACACCGTGAACGACGATATCTGTGCGATCATATAAATCGAGCATGTCCTTTACAATAGGTTCGTGAATCATCGCATTATATGCGGCTTCACTTAGATGCTCTGGTAAGTACAATGTGCGATACTCATTGCCAGTATTGTTCGCAAACTCTGCGGCAATCGTATTCGCTTGCATCTTCACATCAACACCCATGCCCCCACGCGCTGCGATAAATGTCGCACCGCGTATCTTCGAAGCTGTCGACAACTGTTCACCTACCGCCGCAACCGTACTACCACCTGTAACGGCGATAATATCACCTTGCTTCGCTTCACGTTTTAAAAGATTCGCCGCTTCGACGCCCATCATTGCCTTCACTGAAGGTTCCTGATCGACATTCCCATCGACAATCGTCATACGTTTCACGCGTAAATGTTTTTGCAGTTGTCGTTCCAAATCTGTAATACCTGACCATTCATACACAAGCGGCTTCAGCACATCTAAAATTTGAATTCCTGCCTCTGAAATCGACATCCCTGTACGATTTGCAACGATTAACCCCTGCTCACGCATTAGGTCTGTTTCTTTCCTCACTTCTCGCTCTGCTAGAGAGAGACTATCTGCTAAAGCACGACGACCGATTGGCCCAAGCATTTGGACCATATTTAAAATACGGTAGCGTACTTGTAGCAAACCTGACATCTCAGGCAGCATTTTCAATTGTGCTTCCGTTAATGAAGGCATACTCTCTCTCCTCTCAGTGGGTTCTTTTTATCCCATATATACATTTTCTATCCCACTCACTATAAAAAAATATTTCTTTTGTTCCTACGTCCATTATAGCAGGTTAAATATTGCTTTGCAAACATGGGCTAATTATGTCCCACCGAGAGTGGCTAATTAAATGTTTACATTAATTTGTATTCCCACTTAGCCATAATTAAAACATTTTTTAATAAAAAAAGAAGAATTGCTCGAAGCAATTCTTCCCTAAAGTGCTTGTTCAAATGATGAATCCGGCTGTTCTGTCACTGCTTCAATAATCGTCTCATAATCTAAGATACCATATTGAATCATTTCGCCGTCTTTTTCGAGAACCGGAATCATCATCATGTACCTCTCATGCAAGTCTTCATCCTGTTCGATATCTACGGTCGCAAATTCAAACGGAACTTCCTGCTGGACGAGGCGCATCATGTTCATTCCTTCCTCACAAAGACGACAATTTTGTCGACTGTAAAAAGTGAGCATGTGAACACTCCTTTGCTGTTTTATATTGATTCTCTATATTATAGAAGAAACTCAAATAAAATGGTAGCGTTTACCCCCCGCTAAAGACAGAAAAAAAAGCAGTCAAACGAGAAATTCGTTGACTACCCTTTTCTATTTCTTCCTATTATAAAGGAATGTTTATTTACCCATTTTCATTGGCGTTACTTGTACGCGTTTTAAGAAGAATGATAAGACAAGCGCGACAATTGTAACAATCATTGCGATAAAGAATGAGAAGTTAATCCCTTCAACCATCGCTTTGTTTGCCATTGTTTCAGCAAGCTCTTTCCCGTATTTCGCTAATTGAACTTCTGTCATTTGCTCACCATTTTGAGCAGCTTCCATTGCTTTTTCTTTTACTTTATCTGCAACAGTTGCTTCAATATCTAGATCTTCTGCTGCTGATTTTGTACGATTTGTCATAATTGTGATCATCACGGCTGAACCAATTGCACCTGCAACTTGCTGAAGTGTGTTGTTGATTGCTGTACCATGTGGATTTAAACGCATTGGTAATTGGTTTAAACCATTTGTCATGATTGGCATCATTACCATTGACATACCAAACATACGCACTGTATACGCTACGATTAAATACGTGTAAGACGTATCTAATGTTAATTTAGATAAATAGTAAGTTGATGCTGTGACGATTGCTAGACCTACGATTGCTAATGGACGCGGCCCAACGCGGTCAAATAATTTACCTGTAATTGGTGACATGAAGCCCATCATTAGAGCACCTGGTAACATCATTAAACCAGCATCTAATGGTGAAATACCGCGAACATTTTGTACATATAATGGTGTTAAAATCATACCAGAGAACATCGCCATTGAGATGATAACGGAAATGACACTACCCATTGCATACATTGGGAATTTATATACTTCTAAGCTTAGAAGCGGTTTTTCTAGTTTCAGTTGACGGAAGACGAACAAGATAAGTGCGATGGCACCGATTGTGATCGTTCCCCATACTTCGATTGCGTCCCAACCTGCTGATGAAGCAGTTGAGAAGCCATATAATAAACCACCAAAACCAATTGTTGATAAGATAATCGAGAAAACATCGAGTGTTACTGGTTTTGTTTCCATAATATTATCAAATTTAAAGATCGCTAATAATAATGAAATGATAGCGAACGGTAAGATGATAATGAATAGGTAATGCCATGAGAAGTGCTCAACTAAATAACCTGATAATGTAGGTCCGATAGCTGGCGCCATGATCATTACAAGACCAAAGATACCCATTGCTGCACCACGTTTTTCAACTGGGAAGCTGACTAACATGATGTTCATAAGAAGTGGTCCCATAACAGAAGCACCTAATGCTTGAATCATACGAGCGGCTAATAAAATACCAAAGTTTGGTGCGACAATTGCTAATGCAGTACCAATTGTAAAAATCGCCATTGATGTGACGAATAATGTTTTGTTTTTAAAACGTGTAATTAAAAATGCACTGGCTGGTACAAGTACCCCAGTTACAAGCATATAACCTGTTGCTAACCATTGAACCGTTGATGCTTCAACATCAAAATCTTTCATGATTGAAGGTAATGCTACATTTAATAGCGTGTTATTTAAGAACGCTACGAATGCCCCAACGAATAAAATGGCAATCATTAAATACGGGGGCTTTTTAAGTGGTTGATCCATGTTCAATTCCCTCTTTGCCTAATATTTATATTTACTTCGATTTCAAAGTTCACTTGATACATTTTATACTCGCAGTCCAATTTTTGCAAGAAAAATATTTTATTCGAGAATAAACCGCCATTTAAAGCGTTTTCTTCACTATAATATGAGTCCAATTCACTTGAAATTAATCCGAACTATGATTAAAATTATACTGCTAGTCCAAAATAGAATAAAAAAGGTGACTAAATGAACAACCGCAAAAGACAAATTATTCAGGCCTGTATTAAGCTCTTCTCTGAAAAAGGCTTTGTAGAAACGTCCATTCAAGAAATTATTGAAGAAGCTAAAATTTCAAAAGGCACATTTTATAATTACTTCCCATCAAAAAAAGACTGCCTAATCGCCATCTTAGATATCGGGCGAAAAGAAACGACAGTCCGTAAAGTTAAAGCGATTACTGGCAAAGAAAAAAACGACAAGTCTGTCCTTGCCGCTCAACTTATCGCCACGATGCAAGTGAACCACGAACATAATCTGCTACCGATTTTTGAGTCCATCCTGCATTCGGGTGATAAAGATTTAAAGCGCCTCGTCGATCAAAATCTCCTGCAAGAGATTGATTGGACCGCGCGCAGATTACTAGACGTCTATGGCACAAAATTAGTTCCCTATCATTATGATGCATCCATTCTATTATTTGGTATGATGCATCAGATGTTCCACATCGGGAAGTTAATTAATTACCCACGTGGCAATGCGATGGAATTTATAACATTCGCATTAGACCAACTAGATGCCATTACCCCAACATTAATTAGCAACCAAAAGACGCTGCTTGGACCAACTTTTGAGGAATTTATTAATGAAAATATCGAAGCACGTATCATTGATAAAAAGGAACTTCTCAAGCAGCTCCATGGCTTTAAATCGTATTTAAAAGATTTATCAAACCAGCAACAAGAATACATTGCTTATTTAATCGAAGAATTAGAACGTGATATACCACGCTACCATGTGATTAATGCGGTTGCTTTCCAGTTTTATAATAGCTTCCGTGATACACCGCACGCACCAGAAGCCATTGAAATCACGAATCAGCTATGGCAACTTTCAAAAAATAATAGTTAATCAAAAAGAGGTCAGGACAGTTACGTCCCGACCTCTTTTTTTATTATTTTTTATTACCACGTAATTTTGCGACTTTATCCGCTAAGCCTAAAGTTGCTTTTACCGCTTTACGATTTAATGTGTTTTCTTGGAATTTTACTTTTTTATTCAGTCGCTCAATTTCCTGCTTGTACGCCGCAATTTTAGCTGCATCATTTTTCTTCGCAGCCATTTCACGTTTTACACGACGTTCTGTACGTGCATTTTCTGCGTCATTAAATGCTTGCCAACGACGTACTTGCTCATCAATTGGTGCTGTTACATATGGTGTCACAACGCCTGGAATATCAACATTTTTGATTTTCTCATCAAAAGGTGTCGTTTTTGGATACATTGTTTCCTTATACGCATGGTCTAAGTTATTTTTATTTAAGAAGCCAATAAAGCGGTCAAAGTTCTCATTCGCCACTTTCTCTGGTTTATGGAAGTCACTTTGTTCGATAATATCCCAGATGTTTGTGTCCTCTGTAATATCTGGACCCCAGTAATTATTTAATTGGTGATAGTCCGTTAATTCACGCATACGACCATCTTTCGGCAAGATGATGCTTGGTGTCCCTGCAATCGTTGCAGCAATATTCCCGTGAAGACGTGCACCAAAGCTTAAATCTACTTCTTGTAATAACTCCATCCATGTTGGAATATTTACTGGGTAGCGCACATGATCTCCTGTGTAATATTCATCTAATACAGATTCCGGATACACTTTATTTTGGCTAGGTAGGTCCGGTCCACCTAAGTAGGTCATTTTCAGTTCTTTTAGCCACTGTGGAATATAGTAGTAGTTGCCAAATTCATGACGGCTACGATCAATAAAGTTTAATACATTATCTGGTGATAAACGTGAGTTGTTAATTGACACTAACGAATCCTTTGTAATGTTCGTATCTCGAATTTTCAAATCACGACCGAAACTATACATCGACGGACAGCCAATTGGCATATGGTCTACGCCTTCTTGGAAGCCAAGTCCTGTTAAGTAGTCTGAAGTGATTTGACCACGTACCCCAATCATTGCTGATTTATTTAATACAGCTTTTACGAATTTTTTCGTTGCATCGTCAAATTCATATTTCGCACCTTTTTGTGCATCAAATGGCGTACGAGCCCCTACACCGATTACATAAACCGGAATTGTTAATTTATTAATCAGCTCTGCATAACGCTCTAAATGCCCGATGAAATCTGGACGGAATGCATCCGCTAACGGAATAATATAACCGTCATAATTTGCATTAATCATATCTGCATCTTTCGGATTTAATCGATAATAATCCGGCACAATCATGACATCCTCAGTCGTTAATGTGCGGTAAATCCCATAAGCATAAACTAAGTTCCCTACATTCCCTCCAATAGAGTTCGTAGAAGCGATATGTGCTGGGTCAAAGTTGTTTAGTGGGGACATCCCAGAACGCATTAAGATTTTTTTCATATTTGTTCTCCTTTCAATTACAATCACTTTATTAGTTGTCCGTACAAGCACTCTACTACATAGTAGTTAATTTATATATGAAATGTCAATGAAATCACTTGCTCCATTGTAAATGCTCTAAAATATAAAAAAACCGCACAAATGCACAGTTTTTTTAGAAATTATATGTTTCAATTGACCTATCAAAAGGTATTTAAAAATGGATGCCCCTGGAGGGAATCGAACCCCCAGCCTAAGAACCGGAATCTTATGTTTTATCCATTAAACTACAGAGGCATAGCTATATGACGACCTTACTATTATACTAGGTAAAGAGCGTATTATCAACTTTCTATTAAATGATTCATTTCATTTGACCTTTATTGACCAAAAAAGTTATGATATGTTTACAAGGCAACGAAACAGTGCCAATTTTATGGACATATAAGGAGGAAATACTTATGAACTTAATTCCTACAGTCATCGAAACAACAAACCGCGGCGAACGCGCATATGACATCTACTCTCGTCTTTTAAAAGACCGCATCATCATGCTAGGTAGTGCAATCGACGATAACGTAGCAAACGCAATCGTATCTCAACTTCTATTCCTAGAAGCAGAAGATCCAGAAAAAGATATCTACCTATACATCAACTCTCCAGGTGGCTCTGTAACAGCTGGTATGGCCATTTACGATACAATGCAGTTCATCAAACCAGATGTACAAACAATCTGCATCGGTATGGCTGCTTCAATGGGATCATTCCTATTAACAGCTGGTACAAAAGGAAAACGTTTTGCATTACCAAACGCTGAAATCATGATTCACCAACCACTAGGTGGCGCTCAAGGTCAAGCGACTGAAATCGAAATCGCAGCAAAACATATCTTAAAAACACGCGAAAAATTAAACCGCATCTTAGCTGAACGCACTGGTCAACCGATCGAAGTAATCGAAAAAGATACAGATCGTGACAACTACATGTCAGCTGAACGTGCGCTAGAATACGGTATCATTGATAAAATCATGGAACGTAACGAAACAAAATAGTTTTTCATTCCTAACACTAAACAACCATTTCTCATTGGTTGTTTAGTGTTTTTTTATGTTTTTTAGTATTCATTTGCCAAAAAAATGCAGTATGATAGAATCATATACTTAAGGGAGGGATTTTAATTGACCTATTTCAAAAGAATTTTAGCTATTTGTCTGAGCATGAGCTTAGTTTCACCTATGGTCGCTTCTGCTGATACAAATACAGCTTCCTGGCTAAAATGGAAGAATACAAAACTCAGTGCTCACCGTGGTGCACAAGTGGTCGCACCTGAAAATTCATTAGCTGGTGTACAAGGCGCAAAAGAACTTGGCTATGCCTTTATTGAAATCGATGTGCGTAAAACAGCAGACAATCAATATGTATTAATGCACGATAAAACAATCGACCGTACAACTACTGGATATGGTTCTGTCGCTAGTCAAAAATTAAAACAACTTCGTGTATATCATCTTGTAGATAAAAATAATAGGCTAACAACCGAAAAAATCCCAACATTAAAGGACGTATTAGCTTCAGCCAAAAAATATAATGTTGGCGTCAATATTGATGGCTCGAAAGGCGATTTTGGTGATCAAAAATACGCCAAAGGCATCGTGACCCTTGTCAAAAAGGCCAATATGTACAATAAAACATTTTTCGTCATCTCAGATAGTAAAGCACGTGCGAAATTCAATAAAAATTATCCAAATGCCACAATTTCATTTATCGGCAATCCTAAAAAAAGCGTAGCAAGTGATATTAAAAAGCTTAAAAAATACAAACATGCCATTTATACAACCCATATTAATAATCTTGATGCCGCTACAGCAAAAAAAATCCGTGCTAGCGGACTGCGTATTCATATTTATGGCGTCAATACAAAAAGCGCCTATAAACGCGCCAAAAGCTATAAGCCACTACTAGTCGAAACCGATAAACTGAAACCATAAAAAAAGAGAGCTCCCAATCGGAAGCTCTCTTTTTGTGTGCCATTCGGCAGCACTCTCTGTAACAACAAGAAATGACCTAAAAGCGTTCGTTTAGACTTTTTCTTACTACCACAAAACAGTGGTTATTCTACAACATTGTGTAATTGTTTTAATTCATAATAGAAGTCGCCTGATTTACTACCAACGTTACCAGCGCGTAATGCTGTAGTGTAGTGAATAGTTGTTGTTACTTCTTTACCTTCAAATGTAGAAGTTGTTGTTAAGTTATTCATTTCTTCGCCATCAGTAATTTCTGGACGTTTAACGTTTGTGTGACCTAATTCTTCTAAAAGTTCTACAGCTTTGTTTTCACGACCGATGTGGAACTCGATTAATTCAGGGATTTTTAAGTCGACGATTTGTTCTTTTTGACCTTCAGTTTTGATATGTGCAATGTACGTAATATCTAATTCCATGATGAAAAATCCTCCATCCAAATGTATAAGTTTTATTTATACTTATTCTATCATTTAATTACCCCGCTTCACACTTTCAAAACTTACGCCACCGCATAAATTGCATCTAGAAAAAGAACAATTCCGACCTAAAGAGCGTTTTTGAAATTCGATATAGTAAAAAAGAACAAAAAAAAGAAGGAACCACCAAAGCGGTGATTCCTCTCTTTTTATGCTTTACGACGATTACGCTTAAATAACATAAACGCTGCGCCAATTAACAGCATCCCTACTAAGCTATAAAGCGCTACCTGCTCCCCTGTTTGAGGTAGTAGGCTACTTCCTGTTGAAGGTGCTTTATTGCCAGTAGTGTCATTTGTCGCATTATTGCCGTTTCCTGGCGTGTTATTGCCATTATTGTTGTTACCATTTTGATTATCTGAGTTATTATCATCAGCATCAGTGTCGCCATTTTGATTGCCGTTATTGTTATTGTCGCTATCATCGCTATCCGGGCCTTCATCTGGCATGTTGCCATCATTTGGATCCTCATCTACACCATCATCCCCATTATCCGGGTCTTCAGGGTCTACATCTGGATCTTCTGGATCGGTTGGTTCTTCTGTTGCATCATCCGCTAATAATGTGATTGTTACGTCACATTCATCTTCTGGTACAATCGCTGTTTCTGTTTCATAATTTGATTTTACAAATGTAATTTCTGTACCTGGCACTAGTGGTGTATCAAATGTGTACGTACCATTTGTCGTTTTCACTGTTTTACCATCTACTGTTACTTTTACAGTATTAATGATATCACCATCTTCATCGATTACATTTACAGTGAAATGTTCACATTTTTCTGGTGTTGTCGGCGTAATTGTAATAATCGTATTACACTCTTTTTCATGTAATGGTACGGTTGTTTCTTCGTAACCATTTACTGTTACCGTTACCTTTTTACCCGGCTCAAGCGTTGGCTCGTTGCCTGGTTCAAATGTTACTTTACCATCTTCAGTCACTTTACCAGTCGTTGTTTTACCATCTTCTGTTGTCACAGTTATTGTTGTACCCGCTTCTGGTTTATCACCTGTTGAAGGCGTTACTGTAATCGTTGGATTTTCACATTTTTCCGGTGTTGGATCTACCGGCGGTGTAATTGGTGGTGTTACTACTGGCGGATTTGGTGGGTCTGTTGGTTTATCTTTCGCTAACGTTACTGCCACTTCACAATCTTTATTCGCAGAAACCTTCATTTCACCATAGCCTTCTTTTGTTACCGTAATTTGACTATTTTCAGTAATTGCATTACTTTCAAATGTCACGACACCATTTCTATCTGTCGTTGCAGTAAGGCCTGTACCATAGATTGAAACGGTTGCTCCTTCTACAACACCATCTTCGTCATTTACTGTAACTGTAAAGTGTGGACATGCTTGAATATCTTGCTGTAATTTCACTGTTAAGATTGTCGCACAGTTTTCTAAATCTGCTTTTGTTAATGTTAAAGTTGTTGATTTATAACCGTCCGCTGTCACTTTTACAACGACACCTTCAGAAATATAATCTTTTTTCTCTGCATCTGTTAATGTCGCAAGACCTGCTTCATCTGTCGTTGCAGATAATTTTGTTGTCGTAACTTTAGCTCCTGCAATTTCTTTACCTGTTTCATCGGTCACTTTGATTTCAAATTTATCACAGGCAGCAGGTTTTGCCGGTAATTCTACTTCTAATTTACATGGTGCTTCCTCTTTAATCACAATTGTTTGTTTCTCATAACCTTCTTGTGAAATTTCAACAATTGTTCCTGGTTCTAATGTTGGGACCGCATTGTTTTCAAATTCAACAATACCTTTTCCCCCTACAATACCTTTTAATGGTGTTTCCGAGCCATCTTTAACAATGACTGTCGCACCTTCAAGATATGGAGATTTTGCAACGTCTACTTCAAATGTAGGGCAAACTTTTGGTGCTTCTTCCATTGAAACCGCTAATTCACACTCTTCTGTTTCGCCTACAACTTGGGCGATTGTTGTATAGCTATCTTTTGTAACAACAATTTTTGTATCTGCTGTAATACTTACATCTTCAAATGTTACCGTACCGTTTTCATCTGTCATTTTAGTATCTTCACCATATACTTTAACTTCAACATCTTTTAATGGTTGCCCATCTTTATCCGTCACCGTAAATGTGAAATCCGTACATGCTGTTTTTTGCATTGTGATAATCGTGCTACAGTCTTTTGCAGCTGTTTTGCCAACGATCGTTGTCGCTGTTTCATAGCCGTTTTTCGAAACGGTTAAATTCGTACCAACTTTGATGACATCTTTATCAGCTTCTTTAAACGTTACTTGGCCATTCGCATCTGTCGTACCTTTAACTGCTGTAAAAATATCCCGTATTTCTTAATATAAAAATGCTTTTTTTCTAATTTCAAATATGTTTTTTTATCATTTAAACCATTCGCTATACATCCTTATTATTGAAATTTATTATGTAAATTTTAAGAAGGTTTATTTTGTGAATTTTTCATAGGCAAAAAGAAGCTTTTTTTAAAAAACAAAAAAACCGCACAAATTGTACGGTTTTCGCTACTTTAATCTATTTATTTACTCGTTAAAAATTTACTTAATTTCTCAATTGCCTGCTGTTCATCTTCACCATCAGTTGTGAGCGTAATGCTTTCACCTGATGAAATGGCTAAACTCATCACTCCCATGATGCTTTTAGCGTTAATATGCTTGGTTTCTTTTTCAATAAAAATATCACTCATAAAGCTATTGGCCTCTTGTACAAAGCTTGCCGCTTGGCGTGCCTGTAACCCTGCCTCTAGCTCAACCGTTAGTTGTTGTTGGATCATTTCTTTCTTCCACTCCCCTATGACTATTTTAAATTTACCTTTTGACCTGCTCGTAATGAATCGGCAATCGAATCAATTTTACGCAGGCGATGATTAACCCCTGATTTACTAACAGTGCCCGTAGACACCATTTCCCCAAGTTCTTTCAATGTTACCTCTTGATGCTCGACACGTAAACGCGCAATTTCACGAAGCTTATCAGGTAATTGTTCAATCCCAATCATATTATCGATGAATTTAATATTTTCGACCTGACGTAGTGAGGCACCAATCGTTTTATTTAAATTGGCTGTTTCACAGTTTACAAGTCGATTTACACTATTACGCATATCTCGTAAAATACGAACATCTTCAAATTTCATCATAGCAGAATGCGAGCCCACTAGGCTTAGAAAATCGGAAATTTTTTCCGCTTCCTTTAAATACGTCACAAAGCCTTTTTTACGCTCAATCGTTTTCGCATTTAAGTCAAAGACATTCATTAAATCGGCTAGTGCCTCACCGTGCTCGCGGTATAATGAATAAATTTCTAAATGATAGGCAGATGTTTCTGGATTATTGACAGAGCCACCTGCTAAAAATGCACCTCGTAAATAAGCGCGGCGTTTATTTGATGTATCGATTAAATCATGTGATATTTCATGGTTAAAGAGGAAATTACCCGATAAAATTTCAAGGCTTTCAAGCAACTCTTTCGCACCTTCACGCACGCGGCAAATGTACACATTATTTTTTTTCAAGCGCATTTTTTTACGCACCAATAGCTCGATTGGATAATCATATAAACGCTTTAAAATGGTATACATGCGACGAGCAATCGCTGCATTTTCCGTTTGCACATCTAAACTCAGTTGACGATTTGCAAAGGATAATGAGCCATTCATCTGGATTAGCGCAGATAGCTCGGCCTTGCAACTTGCGTCGTCCGCTTCAATTTGCGTCAACTCTTTTTTCATTTCTGAAGCAAATGACATATCGATTTCCCCCTTTCGTTTTTACACTCGTTTTTCATTCGTATAGTTATATAGCCACTCGGCCACGCGTATCGCTTTATGACGGACTGTCCCGTTTTTCACGGTCGCAATGTCTGCTTGAATCACTTCAAGTCCCAGTCCTTCTAAGCGCTCTATATCGAAAACAACGGGTTCCGCACGTTCTTCTTTGTAATTTTCTTCTATATCATCCGGTACTTCCGAATGATTATTTAATAAAATGGTTTCAATAAAGGCTGTCCCTACATGATCATAAATCGCTTGCACATGATCTGCAGCTGTGTAATACGATGTTTCTCCGTCTTGCGTCATCAGGTTACAAATATATACTTTACGTCCACTCGCTGCAATGACAGCATCACGGATTTCTTTCACAAGGAAGTTTGGAATAATACTTGTATATAAGCTACCTGGTCCCACAATAATTAAATCCGCCTCTTCAATTGCTTCAATGGCATCTGGTAGAGGGCGCAGGTTTTCTTGCTTCAAAAAGACTTGTTTAATCTTTTTATGTTGTTTTGGAATAATCGATTCACCTTCGATAATTGAGCCATCTGTAAACTCTGCTAATAGCGTCATGCTTTCATTTACTACTGGAATGACACGACCATGGACATTTAACACACGGCTTAATTCACGAATGGCATGCGAAAAATCACCGGTAATCTCAGTTAATGCCGTCAGCATCAAATTACCAAGTGAGTGGCCTTTTAGCGCTTCTTTTCCTTTAAAACGATATTGAAACATTTCTTCGACAAGTGGTTCTACCTCTGACATTGCAGCAATGACATTACGCACATCGCCTGGTGGTGGAATGTCATAGTCATCGCGCAGACGACCAGAGCTACCGCCGTCATCTGCTACCGTCACAATCGCTGTCAAATCAAGAGGATACTGCTTTAATCCACGAATTAACGTAGATAAACCCGTACCGCCACCGATAATGACAGCTCGCTTGTTAGTTCCCATAAGCATTAGCCCTTTCTTTTCTCGACATCTCGGTGAGTAATAACCGTTGGTAACTCTTTTTCAAGAAGGTGCCCAAAATATTCCGCTAATGTCACAGAACGATGTTGACCACCCGTGCAACCAAACGCAATTACTAATTGGCTTTTTCCTTCTTCTTGATAACGCGGTAGCATAAATTCAAATAGATCCGTTAACTTGTTAATAAGCGTTTGCGTATCGTCCATTTTTAATACATAAGAGGATACTTCCTCATCTAGCCCCGTCATTGGACGCAGTTTTTCAATATAATAGGGGTTCGGTAAAAAGCGCACATCAAATACGAGATCCGCATCAATTGGCATCCCATGCTTAAAACCAAATGACATCACATTTACATTAAAGCTTTTCGACATTTGTGCTGAAAACTCCGTAATAATGCGCTCACGCAATTCTTTTGGTTTCATGCTTGATGTATTGTAGATGTACTGCGAGCGTTCTTTTACTTCTGTTAATAATTCACGCTCATGACGAATGCCATCTAATGGACGTCCTGTTGATGCCAATGGATGTGAACGACGCGTTTCTTTATAACGACGTACGAGTACCTCATCATCTGCATCCAAGAATAAAATTTTCGTTTCCACAATATCCTCATCCGCAATTTGATCAATCGCATCAATTAATGATGAGAAGAAATCGCCTCCACGTAAATCCATGACCGCAACCATTCGAGTAATGCCTTTTGTTGATTCTTTCATGAGATTGACAAAAGTAGGGAGTAATGTCGGTGGTAAATTGTCGATGCAATAAAAACCTAAGTCCTCAAAGCTGCGTACTGCTACCGATTTTCCCGCCCCTGACATTCCTGTAATAATAATTAACTCGTTCGATTGTGGGTTTGGCATGTTAATTTCCATTCCTTTCGACAGACGTCTGAACTGTGCTATTTAGTAATTCATATTCTTCCGTATATGTGAATGTACCGTATTGAACACCAGGCTCATTTACAGCAAATAATAAATCAATTCGGTCGCCTTCATTCATTGGCAATGTTTCTAAGTCCTTCACGTCGCGCCATTCTAAAACGCCTTCACGTGTTTCCCCGTATGGTGTACCTTCAAGGTCATTTGCTAAAAATGTATAAAGCATCCACTCATTAATGACCTCATCACCGCGCTTGATAACCATTGTAAAAACACCTTTTAAATGTGCATCAATGGCCTTCGTACCAGTTTCTTCAAAATATTCACGTGTGGCTGCCTCAAAAATTGATTCGCCATCTTCCATTTTGCCTCCTGGTGCTACATACCAGCCGCGTCGTGGTTTTTTTAATAGAAGAACTTTTCCATCCTTCTTTACTAATAAGTTCGCAATTCGTTGCACAACACGACACCTCATTTCTCTATTGTTCTATCCTTCATTATACAATGGATAGCTAAAAACGTATATCTTTCGGATTGCGCTAGTGGCATAAAATGTCGCGAAAAAGGCCCTGAATACAAAAAAAGACCCCTTCTCGCGTGCGGTCGAGAAGGGGCTTACCAATATTCTAAAACTCAAAGGGGTTATTACATGTACTACTATAACTCATATGTGTAACAGAGCTGTTACGCACATATTTGAATTTTATTTCAACTATTTCAATTCGATTGCAAAGCCTACTTTTGTACGGCTAATTCTTCGATTAATTCTTCGATATATGCTTGTGCAGCTTGTGCAGCGATACTACCATCACCTGTTGCCGTAACGATTTGACGAAGTGTTTTTTCGCGTACGTCACCAGCAGCGTAAATACCTGCTACAGATGTTTCCATTTTTTCGTTAGTTGGAATGTAACCAGCTTCGTTTGTGATGCCTAGTTCTGCGAATGGTTTTGTTAATGGATTCATGCCAATGTAGATGAATACGCCATTTGCATCAACAGTTGATTCCGTACCATCCACTGTATTTGTTAATGTTACGCTACCTACTTTACCATCTTGTTCATTGATTTCTTTTACTGTGTTATTCCAAATAAAATCAATTTTTTCGTTTGCAAACGCACGATCTTGGATGATTTTTTGTGCGCGTAATTTATCACGACGGTGAACGATTGTTACTTTGTCAGCAAAGCGAGTTAAGTAAATTCCTTCTTCTACTGCAGAGTCACCGCCACCTACAACGATTAAGTTTTTGTTACGGAAGAATGCGCCATCACATACAGCACAGTAACTTACGCCGCGGCCACCAAGTTCTGATTCGCCTGGCACGCCCATTTTTTTGTACTCAGCACCTGTTGAGATAATAATTGTGCGTGTTTTGTATTCTTTTTGACCAGCAACGATTGTTTTATATTCTTTGCCGTCTGTGATTGAAGAAACGTCACCGTATGCATATTCTGCACCGAATTTTTTCGCGTGCTCGAACATTTTTGTTGAAAGGTCTGGACCTAAGATTGTTTCAAATCCTGGGTAGTTTTCAACTTCCTCTGTATTCGCCATTTGACCGCCTGGAATCCCACGCTCGATCATTAATGTTGAAAGATTTGCACGAGATGTATAAACAGCAGCTGTCATACCTGCAGGACCTGCACCGATAATGACAACATCATAAATTTTTTCTTCTGACATTTCAAATTCCTCCTAAATAGTTCCTCTATACCCTAGATAGTATAGTATCTTTTCTTTTTTCACAACAAATCTGCCTAGTCAAAAATCGGCAGGAATTGCATAAGTTCATCTACATATTTGGTAAGTGTTTTCGTTGTAGTACCATACCATTCGGCAATTTCTTTTTTCGTAACTTTTTCACGTACAGCATAAAACATGTATTCTGTCGCCGCAGCTAATGCTAGCGGATTTTTGAACGCATATTCTTCGTGCAATCCTTTTTCAAAAAGCACAAGCCATAGCTGTAGTAAAAATGTTGTATCCATTGTTAGCGGCTCATGTTGCGCATATAATTTTTCAAGTACTTCTACAGCACGATAAAAGTTTGCTAGTGCCACATCCTCTGAAAAATCGTGGTTCATAGCGTACGCTAATAAAAGCTTTTCAATGGTCGAATAATTATCGATATTAATCAGTGTTGGATGCGCTAGTAGCTCTTGCTTAAATGGTGATTTACCGAGTAAGAATAAGCCAAGTAAACGCTCCTGTAAAATTTCATGCTCTAAGCGCCCAACCAAATAATCGCGGTCGCTTAAAATATTGTCACTGTCCGGCACTTCCACGACATTTGCCCATGGTTCTAAGCCTTCTTTTGACGGGTCAATTAGCATCAATTCATCCCATACTTTATGAGATTCCTCTTCGCATCCTGAAAAATAGGCTGCATGAGATAACCAGAAGTAATAACCCGTATCCCCAACATAGCCAAGCTTTTTCAAGCTACGAAGCCACTTGTACGCTTGCTCATATTGGCCAATCAACGCCAGTGTCGCACCTAATTTGTAGCGATGCTCGACAAAATAAGGTTGTAGCTTTAACAAGGTTTCTGTTAAGAGATGTAATTCATCGGCATCATTTTGTTCATAATAAGACATCACCGTTAAGTTGCAAAGTGCATGAATATTGCCGTAATTGCCAATGAGCACCTCATGTAGCAGTGCGCGTGCCTGCTCATGCTCGCCCTTATAAAAATACGCAAGCGCTAAATTATTATAGGCTGACCAAAAATCTGTATATTCCGCAATTAAGTTTTCCAAGATTTCAATTGCTGGTTCAAAGTCGCCCTTCTCCATTAAATGGCGTGCGCGCTCTTGCTCATAATTCTTCTCAGCAGAACCCTGACGATCCTCAAGTGGTTCTTCTTTTAAAAGCTCCGTCACAATCTCAATAATCTCTTCTGCCTCTTCGCGGTATTCACCAGCCGGTTCAATTTCTAAATAATGCGTTGCAAAATTAATTGCATCTTCTGCAAGCCCCATATTCGCCGAAACCTCTGCTAAAAAAAGCACCGTCTCCGGGTCATTTGGCTCCACATTATTCGCATGTCGTAACAGTTCAAGTGCCTCTAAAAACGATTCTTCTTCCATTTTTAAATAAGCCATCTGAACAAGAATTTTTGCATCATCAGGACTTAACTCTAATGCGCGTTTTAAATATTTTTTTGCTTGGTCAAAATGGTTCTGTTCCAGTGCTTTCATCGCCTTATGATAATAAAAATCACCTGTTGGGATGAACGAAACAACATTATTCGCACTAGTTTCCATCGTTGTATGATTTTTCTCCAAGAAATTTTCCTCCGAAAAGCATGAAGGAACGTCGTCGCGTCCCTGTATTTTAATTCTTTTAATTATAGCATACCTACGATTATAGCAATGTTTGCACCAGAAAAAAAGAAGCTTAGCTTATGCCAAACTTCTTCATTTCATTATTCATGTGAATCATGACGTTTTTCTAGGACACCTAAGACATCATATAAATCAACATTTTGCTCTTTAAGTAAAACAAGCAAGTGATAAATCAAATCCGCTACTTCCCATTTTAATTCTTCTGCATCACGATTTTTAGCGGCAATAACCGATTCTGTCGCTTCTTCGCCGACCTTCTTACAAATTTTATCGACACCTTCATTGAAAAGATACGTCGTGTATGCCCCCTCTGGCATTTCAGCTGCGCGTGTATCAATGACACGTTTTAGTGTTTCTAAAATGTCGAGTGAGCCCGTCTCAGCCGGCTTCTCTTGAATGACATTATAAAAGCATGACTCCGCGCCCGTATGACAAGCAGGTCCTGCTGGTAAAACTTCAACAACAAGTGCATCCTCATCACAATCCGAGCGCATTGCAACGACCTTTTGCGTATTGCCACTCGTTGCACCCTTATGCCATAATTCCTGGCGTGAACGTGAGTAAAACCACGTTTCCCCCGTTTCAAGCGTCTTGTTATACGATTCTTCATTCATATAAGCAACAGTTAATACTTCCTTTGTTTGCGCGTGTTGCACAACAGCTGTAATTAACCCTTTATCATCAAATTTTAAGCTCATCGTACAGCGACCCCTTTACTACGCAAATAATTTTTCACTTCAGCAACCGATGTTTCCTTGTAGTGGAAAATCGATGCTGCAAGTGCCGCATCCGCATCTGCTTCCGTTAAAGTTTCATAAAAGTGCTCCGCATTCCCTGCACCGCCACTTGCGATAACTGGCACATTCACTGCTGCGCGAATTTCTTTTAGTAATGCATTATCAAAGCCCGTCTTTTCACCGTCTTTATCCATACTTGTCACAAGTAATTCCCCTGCACCTAATGCGACGGCTTCCTTCGCCCACGCAACGGCCTCTTTCGGGAATTTATTACGACCTCCATGGGTATAAATCATCCATGTGCCGTCTTCCTCACTCCATTTCGCATCGATAGCAACGACGATACATTGTGCGCCGAAATAATCCGAGCCTTCTTTAATTAATTGCGGATTTTGTAGTGCCGCCGAATTTACCGATACTTTATCAGCACCCGCACGCAGCATACGCGTCATATCTGCTAACGTACGAATCCCACCACCAACAGTGAATGGAATCGATAACGCAGACGCCGTTTCGCGAACAACATCAACCATTGTTTCGCGTCCTTCATGCGTTGCGGAAATATCTAAAAACACGAGCTCATCCGCGCCTTGCTCATTATAAAATTTTGCAAGCTCCACAGGGTCTCCTGCATCACGTAATGATACGAATTGAACGCCTTTTACAACGCGTCCTTCCTTCACATCAAGGCATGGAATAATCCGTTTTGTTAGCATTATTTCGCCCCCTCAAGGGCCTCTTCTAGCGTAAATCGGCCTGTGTATAAAGCTTTCCCGATAATCACGCCGCCGATTGTTGAGTCGGTTGCCGCTTCTTTCACCGCTTTAATATCCGCTAATGAGCTCATCCCACCACTGACAATTACTTCTGCGCCTGTTGCAGCTGAAAGCTCTTTGTTTGCGGCAATATTCGGTCCTTGTAATGTGCCATCTGTCGCAATATCTGTGAAAATGAAATGCTTCGCGCCACGTTCCACGAAATATTTCGCTACATCCGTCGCTTTTTGGTCCGATGTTTCAATCCAACCATGTGTTGCGACCATACCGTCTTTCGCATCTAGGCCAATGACAATACGATCTGCGCCAAATTCTTCGATAAATGTTGCCACAAGCTCTGGCTCACGAATCGCCAATGAACCAATGATCACGCGGTCTACATCATTTTCTAAATAAAAGCGTACATCCTCAATTGAGCGAATACCACCACCGATTTGTACCTTTACAGGAAGCTCCTTTGCAACGCGAATCACGTCATTTGCATGCACGCGCTCGCCGTCCTTCGCTCCATCTAAATCAACCATATGTACATATGTCGCACCTGCATCACTGAACTGCTTTGCCATATCAAACGGAGAATCCGCATAGACTGTTTCCTGCGCATAATCCCCTTTATATAAACGTACGCATTTACCGCCACGCATATCGATTGCTGGATAAATTTGAATTGTTGTCATCGTTAAGCCTCTCCCTTTTCAATGCCTTCTAGCCAAGCCGTTAATAATGCCACACCGCAGCTACCTGATTTTTCTGGGTGGAACTGCATCCCTGTAATCGATCCTTTTTGAACGATACCCGGTACAATTTCACCACCGTAGTCTGCATAGGCGACTAAATCTGCGTCCTCTAAATCCGTCGCATAAAATGAATGCACGAAATACACATACTCATTATCTAATGCTTCTTTTGACAGCCATATTGGGTAGCGTTTAAATTGTAAGTTATTCCATCCCATATGCGGTACACGATATGCTTCACCTGCAGCATCTTTCCCGCTAAATTCGGCAATGCGTCCTTTGAACAAGCCAAGACCTTTGTTGTCGCCTTTCTCTACGCTTGTCTCAAATAATAATTGCATTCCTAAGCAAATGCCTAATAGCGGTTTTTTAGTCGCGACGACTTCATCAAATAAAGAAACTAGATTCGTTTCCTCTAGACGCGTCATGGCATCCGGAAATGCGCCAACTCCTGGTAAAATTAACGCATCTGCTGCTAATAGCTCTGCCTTATCCGCAGAAATAATTACATCTGCACCAAGACGTTTTACCGCTTGCTCCACACTAAATAAATTGCCCATGCCATAATCGATAATCCCAATCTTCATCAAGTTTCCCCCTAGCCTAGCAAGCCTTTTGTTGATGGTACACCTTTTACGCGTGGATCGATTTGAACAGCATCATCTAGTGCACGTGCTGTCGCCTTAAACATCGCCTCGATAATATGGTGTGTATTGTGACCATACGGAACAATAATGTGTAAATTAATACGTGCTTCAAGCGCAAATTTCCAGAAGAATTCATGCACAAGCTCTGTATCAAATGTGCCGACCTTAGCTTGTGGTAGCTCTGCGCGGAATTCTAAATGTGGACGGTCCGAGCAATCAACGAATACTTGTGCAAGCGCATCGTCCATCGGAACGAATGCATGACCATAGCGACGAATACCCTTTTTATCGCCAAGCGCTTGACGTACAACCTGACCTAACACAATACCTAAATCCTCCGTAGTATGGTGGTCATCGATTTCTGTATCGCCCTTCGCTTTAATGACACCATCGTATAAACCATGCTTCACGAATAAATCAAGCATATGGTCCATGAAAGGTACACCCGTATCAACCGTAGCTTTCCCTTCACCATCTAGGTTTAATTCGATTTCAATTTGTGTTTCATTCGTTTGACGTGCAATTTTTGCTGAACGTGTCATCATTAGTCCTCCTTATTCCAGCCGCGAGATTCTACTGCGCGGGCATGTGCTTCTAAGCCTTCAAGTCTTGCAAGTCGCGCAATTTTCGGCGCATTCTCTTGCCATGTTTGTTCTGAATAATATACAACGCTCGTACGTTTAATAAAGTCATCTACATTTAAGCCTGATGCAAAACGTGCTGTTGAGTTCGTTGGTAAAACGTGGTTGGTCCCCGCAAAATAATCCCCTACTGGCTCTGAGCTATAGCGTCCTAAGAAAATTGCACCCGCGTTTTTCACTTGTTCCATAATAGCCTCTGGATTTTTCGTGACAATTTCTAAGTGCTCTGGCGCTAATGTATTAATCGCGTCCACTACTTGTGTCATCGTTTCACCAACATAAATCGCACCATAATTTTCAATCGCTTTACGTGCAATCGCTTCACGAGGTAATGTTTGTAGTTGTTTTTCCACTTCATCAGATACTGCTTTCGCAAGCGTATCACTTGTTGTTACAAGTACCGCACAAGCCATTGGGTCATGCTCTGCTTGTGATAATAAATCAGCTGCCACTTCATCAGCATGTGCTGTTTCATCCGCAATAACCGCAATCTCGCTTGGACCAGCAATCATATCAATCGCTACTTCACCGAATACTTCACGTTTTGCGAGTGCCACGAAAATATTCCCTGGACCTGTAATTTTATCGACACCGTCAATTGTTTCCGTCCCATATGCAAGTGCCGCAATCGCTTGTGCACCGCCCATTTTATAAATTTCTGTTACGCCTAAAATAGAGGCTGCTGCAAGTACCGCTGCTGGTAGTTTGCCGTCCTTATCACAGGGCGTTGCAATAACAATGCGTTCAACGCCTGCTACTTGTGCGGGCACCACATTCATTAATACAGAAGATGGGTACGCTGCAGAGCCACCTGGCACATATAAACCAACCGATGCAATCGCCGTAATGCGCTGTGCAAGCCATGATCCATCTGCTAGCGGTAATTTATAGCCATCGCGTTTTTGTTGCTCGTGATAATAACGAATATTCGCTGCCGCTTCTGTTAAATCGGCAATGATTTGAGGATCCATTGAAGCAACGGCTTCGTCGATTTCCTGTGCAGTTACACGTAACGCATCAAGTGCTACACCGTCCCATTTTTCACTATATGCCTTTACCGCTGCATCGCCCTTCGCTTTGACATCGGCTAATACTTCACGCACCGTACGAAGCTGTTCTTCATTGCCACCTTCTAACTGACGTTTTAATGAAATGTCTGCTGTTAATTGTTGAATTTTCATTGTTTTAGCCTTCTCTCACACATTTTTTCAGACGTTTTACAAGGTCTTGGATTCGGTCATTTTTCATGCGGTAGCTCGCTTGGTTTGCAATTAAACGCGATGATACATCGACCACAAATTCATACTCTACTAAGCCATTTTCTTTTAATGTTTGACCCGTTGATACAATATCGACAATACGATCTGCTAGACCAATCATTGGCGCCAATTCAATTGAGCCATTTAAACCAATAATTTCGACCTGCTCGCCCTTTTCACGGTAATAATCTGAAGCGATATTTGGATATTTCGTTGCGATACGTGGTGCAATGTCGTTTAGCTCTGTATTTGGTAAACCAGCTGAAGCCACATGACATTTTGAAATATTTAAATCTAATAACTCATGTACATTGCGACGTTCCTCTAACAGAACATCTTTTCCAGCAATGCCAATATCCGCTACGCCATGCTCTACATACGTTGGTACGTCCATTGGCTTCGCTAAAATAAAACGAATATTTTCTTCTGGAATTTCAATCATCAGTTTACGTGACATTTCGACGTTCGCTGGTAAGTTGAACCCCGCTTCGATTAACATGTCATATGCTTCTTCAAAAATACGACCCTTTGGCATCGCGATTGTTAATGCTGTATTACTCATAGTGAAGTTCCTCCTTGACCAATGCGTACGACGTCGCCAAACTGTTCTTCAAATGTAGCTAAGTCATCTAAGCCTTCAATTGCTTGTAATGTTGTGCGTTTTCCTTGTGCACGGAGTGTTTCTGCTGTTTCTAATGCTTCTTTTAATTGTGTAGAGACGAATAATACAAGTACATCGTCTTTTTCGATTTCCTGCTTCGGCATTACTTCAACTAAATAATCGATACGCATTCCAAACCCAATCGCACCGACATCTTTACCAAAGTCACTTAATAAGCCATCATAGCGCCCACCATTTCCTAGTGAGAAACCTGACCCTGCTGCATACACTTCAAATAGCATCCCCGTGTAATAATTCATATGACTTGCTAATGTAAAATCGAATGCGATATATTTTGCAACATCTGCGATTTCTAAAATCGATGCTAGCTGTTCCATATAAAGTAGAGCTTGTTTTTCTGATAAGTATTTTGAAATTTGGCGAATACTTTTTAGCTCTGTCGCTTCTTCTAAGAAAGCAAGTAACGTTTCCTCTTCACTACGTGGCAGACGATAGCGCGCAACTGCTTCTTCAAATCCTACAAGGTTTTTCTGCACAAGTAATTGATGTAATTCTTCAAATTGCTCATCTGTTTCAACATTTTTACGAAGAATGGCATCTAAAATACCGGCGTTTCCAATCGTAATTTTGAAATCTTCAATGCTTAATTGTTTTAAGAAATCAATCGCTGTTAAAATCACTTCCGCATCTGCATACACAGAAGAATCTCCGATAATTTCAATACCCATTTGACTAAATTCTGCTGGGCGTCCTCCTTCATGCTCCTGTGCACGGAAAACATTCTCAAAATACGCCAGACGCAACGGAATTTTTTCCTTCAATAATTTTGATGAGGCAACACGTGCAATCGGCGTTGTCATGTCCGGACGAAGTACAAGCGTATTCCCTTGTGTATCGACTAATTTGAATAATGAAGATTCGACAATAGCCGACGCTTTACCGACTGTGTCGTAGTATTCAAGTGTAGGTGTTTTTAAAAATTCATAGCCACGTAACTGTAGAAATTCGCGCCCCTTACTGCGAACGGCTTCTTGCTTTTCAAATATTTTTGGGAATGTATCGCGCATTCCTAGCGGTTTTTCAAATTTACGAATTGATGACATGTTGACACTTCCTTATTCAAAATACTTTAATACACTAGAGTATTAGAGAACTAATATGTTGAAGATATTTTAACGCAATCATGTTAATTCGTCAACCTTATTTCAGATTTGATTGAATAAACAGACTATTTGAATCAAAAACGAGGTTATCTCCTCCTCGCTTCACGTTCTTCTTTCGTATAAATAATACGCATCGGATTGCCACCAGCCATTGCACCTGCAGGAACATCTTTATTCACTAATGTCATCGCAGAAACCACTGCCCCGTCGCCAATTGTCACACCTGGTAAAATTGTTGAGTTGGCTCCGATCATCACATTATTTCCAATGATAACATCACCAAGTCGGTACTCATCCACTAAATATTCATGCGCTAAAATCGTTGTGTTAAAGCCAATAATGGCGTCATCTCCAACTGAAATACGCTCTGGGAACATCGTATCAGGTGTCACCTTCAGCGCGAAGGCTGTTCGTTTCCCTACCTTCATCCGAAGAAACGTCCGATACATCCAGTTCTTCCATGATAAAAATGGTGTAATGCGTGCAATTTCAATAACGATAAAACATTTAACAATTTTCCAAAAAGAAACCGTTTTGTATACCTGCCATAGCGACGTCGACCCTTCTACTGGATAGCGTGTCGTTTTACGCATGGCTTTTAATTCCTACGATGTCGTATAAATCCGTCATATCATGTAGGATATAATCCGGATTAAATTGCTCTAAATACGCTATACCTTTATATGACCATGCCACACCGGCTGCTTTAACGCCTGCATTATGCCCACCTAAAATATCATGTGAATTGTCGCCAATCATTAAAGTTTTTGATTTTTCAACACCAAGAAGCGCAACTGCTTTTTCAACTGGCTCTGGATGTGGCTTTGTATGCGTTACTTCATCCTGTGAAATAATAACTTCAAATAATTCCGTAATGCCCATTAAATCTAAGCCTTTTCGTAGTGTATCACCACGTTTCGTTGACACAACAGCTAAACGTACACCTGCTTCTCGCAACGCTACTAGCACTTCTTTTACATGTGGAAACTCTGTTACTAGCTCATCGTGATGCTCCTGATTCCATAAACGATACTCAGCTACTAATGACTCCGCATTAATTGCATCTACCTCTGTAAAAGATTCCATGAGTGTTGGCCCGATAAATTTCAAATAATCTTCACGTTGATAACGTCCTGGAAATTTTGGATCAATAACATGCGCGAACGTTTCAATAATTAAATCATTCGTGTTTAACAATGTTCCATCAAAATCAAATAATAATGCTTCAAAATTCATAAAGCGGCACCTCTCTTTTCTTTTCTTTATTATAACGAAAAAAAGAGCATCGCGTTATCCGCAATACTCTTATCATTTAATCTTTATAACGTACCTGTTTCATTTTTACACGACGATAAATAAAAACAACCACCGCGATTACTAGGGCAATTAATGAAACAAGCTGTGCTGTACGGAAGCCCATAATTAATAGACTATCTGTGCGAAGGCCTTCAATAAAGAAGCGACCAAATGAATACCAAATGACATACGTTAAGAAAATTTCGCCACGGCGGAGATTCACTTTGCGTAATAATAGTAAGACAATCAGCCCTAAAATATTCCACAGTGATTCGTATAAGAATGTTGGGTGATAATAAATACCGCCAATATTCATTTGATTAATAATCCAATCTGGAATCATTAAGTTTTCTAAGAATTCTTGTGTCACAGGGCCACCATGCGCTTCTTGGTTCATAAAGTTACCCCAGCGACCAAGAATTTGACCAATTAAAATCGATGGCGCTAAAATATCTGCCACTTGCCAGAAGCTAACCCCACGCTTTTTACAAAATACATAAACTGTAATACCGCCACCGATTAATGCACCGTGAATCGCAATCCCACCATTCCAAATTTGAATGATATCCCCAGGATTTTGACTGTAATAAGACCATTCAAAAATGACATAGTAAATGCGCGCGCAAATGATGGCGATTGGCACTGTCCAAATTAATAAGTCGGTTAAAAATTCATCTCCAAAACCGCGTTTTTTCATTTCGTTTTGTGCAACAAAATATCCGAGTAAAATTCCGCAAGCAATAATAATACCATACCAGCGGACATCAATTGCTCCTATTGAAAAAGCTACCGGATCAATTGCCATTAAAGCTAAATCCATGTTGTTCTCCTTTCACAACGTTACATATCTGATTTTTCTTGAATAACACTTTCAAGACGTTGTGTAAATTCTTCAGCCGAGTTAATTCCTAGATTTTTCAAACGATAGTTCATCGCTGCTACTTCAATAATAACGGCTAAGTTTCGTCCTGGACGCACCGGAATCGTTAACTTTGTCAGTTCTGTATCAAGGACTTTCATCGTTTGTGTTTCTAGGCCTAGTCGGTCATATGTTTTTTCAGCATCCCATAGTTCTAAATCAATGACAAGCGAAATGCGCTTATTACGACGTACGGCACTAGCACCAAACATTGTCATAATATTAATTAAACCAATTCCACGAATCTCTAACATATGGTCAATTAACTTTGGTGCATTGCCGACCAACATATTTTCCGATTCTTGACGAATTTCTACGCAATCGTCCGCCACCAAGCGATGGCCTTTTTTTACAAGCTCTAGCGCCGTTTCACTTTTACCTACGCCGCTTTTACCTGTTAATAAAACACCAATACCATAAATATCAACTAGCACCCCATGTACTGCTGTCATCGGTGCAAGACGACTTTCCAAATAGTTTGTTAACATACTTGAAAATCGTGTCGTTTTTAACTTTGTCATTAATACAGGAACATGATTTGCCTCTGAAGCTTCAATCAACTCTTTTGGCACTTCCATGTTATGTGAAATAATAATTGCCGGTGTATTTGCGGCACATAATTGATTCATACGGTCACGCTTCGCTTCAACCGATAATGTATTAAAAAATGATAACTCTGATTTTCCTAACAACTGTACGCGTTCGGCCGGGTAATGATGAAAGTATCCTGCCATCTCTAACCCTGGACGTGAAATATCACTTGTTAAAATGTGACGACCAATACCTTCTTCTCCGCTTTCTAGCGTCAAATCAAACATTTCCATTACATCTTTTGTACTCACTTGATCCACTTCATACACACTCCTCTCATACCTTCCTATTTTAGCAACCTAGCACATAAAAAGAAACTGTTCCAAACGCGTAACTTTGCGTTAAGAGCAGTTTCGTAGAACAATTATTTTTTTTCAGCCAACCATTTCGCTAAAGTATCTGCTTCCTCATCTTTTACAAGACCTGCTGGCATGCCGCCTTTTGTACCTTCTTTAATAATTTTCGCAATTTCCTCTTCTGATTTTTCAGCACCAATTTTAGTAAGTGCAGGTGCTGAGCCACCTTCTAAGTTTTTACCGTGACAACCCATACATTTTTGCTCTGCTAATTGCGCTGCATCCGGTTCTGCTGAAGTACCATTTTCTTTTCCTGATTCATCACTACTTCCACATGCTGCTAACAATAGTGATGCTCCCATCATGACGCCAAAAAATGCTTTTTTCAATGTGACTCCCCCTCCAATTATTAATCCTTGCAGTCGCTTTCAGTATAGCATGAAATCTACCTAGTGAACTTGCTTTGCCCACTTATTCGCCTCATAATGCATGCGTAAAATAGCACTTGCCGGTACTTCTATTTGCTGCGCAAATTGACGAATACGCTCGATTTCCATATTTTCTAACGAAATAACAAGTTGTAAATAAGGCTGTAATGGCGTAGCTTCTCCATTAAGCGTTGCAACAACACCTTCTGACAATGGCAACTGCTCTAAAATTTGATGCAACGGTCGCCCTAAAATAACATCTATCAACGAAAACATACCGACTAAAAAATATTCCGAATGCAATTTCCCACCATTATAGCGTGCTAGTGATTCACACATTTTTGCACGAATTAATGAGGTCCGCATCACTTCCTCCATACGCCCCGAAACTTTTGTGTCCCGCATTTCTCGATACGTTAAAATATGCAACCACTGCTGTAAATCACGTAGTCCAAGTGAAATAATCGCCTCTTTAATCGAACGTACTTTATTCAAACGTCGTTTAGGGGAACTATTAATCAATTTTAATAATTTATAAGATAAAGACATATCACGCTCGATTGTTTCTGCTAAGTCATTAATGTTTGGATCTGTTTCACGTAAAAGAGCGATCACACGGTAATACTGTAAAATGTTCGCAGGAATTTCCTGCGTCACAATAATCTGTGGACGTTTAAAAAAATAGCCTTGGAATAACTTATAACCATGTCTACGCGCCCATGTATATTCTTCAACAGTCTCTACTTTTTCAGCTAATAATGTAATATGCGGATAATAGCTGCGCACTAAATATTCTATTTTTAGGCGTTCCTCCTCAGATGCAAGTAAGAAATCCACCTTAATAATATCAACATACTTAAAAATTTCAGATTCTAGTAAATCATCGTTTAATAAAAAATCATCTAATGCGATACGATATCCTAAACCCTTTAATTCCTGCACACGCTCGATAATATCCACTGTAATGACGATATCTTCTAGTAGTTCAACAACGACAAGTTGGGCTGAAAGTTGCTCAAATATGGGGCTCATCAAAAGATTCTCTGTGAAGTTAATAAAGCATGGCCGTCCTTGCGACAATTCGTCTACACCAAATGAAACAAACGTTTTCGCAATGACATCATAAGTAGCTACATCTGCATCTGGCATCTCAAAATAATTTTTTTCATTATGGCGATACAGTAGTTCATACGCATACACTTGCTCTAACTCATCAAAAATCGGTTGCCTCCCAATATACGCTTCCAAAAGCAGCCTCCCCCTCTAACGTTGTTTCCCATTATTTTACACAAAAAAATAGCTGTAGGAAACGTATTCCCTACAGCCTTAAAAAATATGCTTATTTCTTTGAAAATTTTGCCCTAATCGCAGCAATCAAAGCTGGTAAAACCGAGATAAAAATAATCGCTAAAACAACAATTGAGAAATTATCCTTCACAATCGGAATATTACCGAAGAAGTAACCCGCTAATACGCAAACTGCTGTCCATAATGCGCCACCGATAATATTATACATAAGGAAGTAGCGATAATTCATACGACTAGCGCCTGCTACAAATGGAATGAAGGTACGGATAAAAGGCATAAAGCGCGCAATTAAAACTGTTTTACCACCATGTTTATTGAAAAATAGTTGTGCTTTTTCAACGTTTTCTTGGCTAATAAAACGCCCTAAAAAACTTCCTGGCTTGATTGTTGTTCCAACACGTTTCCCAATTTCAAAATTCAAGCTGTCGCCTAACACTGCTGCAACGAAAAATGTTAGCAACACGAGTGGTAATTTTAATCCACCTATAGCTGCTAAAGCACCGCTTGCAAATAATAATGAATCACCAGGCAAGAATGGGAAAATAACGACGCCGGTTTCAATAAAGACGATTAAAAACATCAATCCATATGTCCAGAAACCAAAGTCTTTAATCAATTCAACTAAATGTTCATCAATATGCATAATAAAGTCGAATAAAAATTTAATAATATCCAAATTTGTCACTCACAATCTTTCAAAATACGTAATGTATCATACGCCTATTGCTACTTACAAGCAACGTTTTATTGCTTTTAAAGTTGCGTATTTACATAATCTTTACAAATATTTTTCAAACCATACGACAAGTTGTTTCAGACGTTCTTGTCGTAAATTTGGGAGTCCGGTACGTGATAAATCATGATTTGCTCGTGGGAAGCGAACAAACTTCGTCGTTTTCCCCATTGATTTAAGCGTCATGTAAAATTGCTCTGCTTGCTCAATTGGACAGCGATAATCTTGCTCGCTATGTAAAATCAGTAAGGGCGTTTCAACTTTTTCCGCATATTTCAGCGGCGAATGCGCCCATAATTTATTTACATCCGTCATATCGCTGCCAATTTGCCATTCTGTAAAATAATAGCCAATATCTGATACACCGTAAAAGCTTGTCCAATTGGAAATAGAGCGCTGTGTTGCCGCTACCTTGAACCGATTTGTATGACCAACAATCCAATTCGTCATAAATCCTCCGTAGCTACCACCTGTTACAGCTAAGCGATGTTCATCAATCCACGAATTTTCTTCTAAAACGATGTCTACAGCTTGCATTAAATCACGATAATCGCCACCACCATAATCATTGCGACAGCCATTGACGAATGCTTGACTATAGCCATGACTACCTCTTGGATTAACATACACAACACCATAGCCTTTTGCCGCGAACAACTGCATTTCATGAATAAAGGTATTGCCATACATCATATGTGGTCCACCATGAATATTTAAAAGTAGCGGATACTGCTTGCCCTCTTCATATGCTGCTGGTTTCATTAGCCAGCCAAATACAAGCTCACCTGCATCATTTGTAAAATTAAATGCTTCAGGCTCTACAATCGTTACCTCTTTTTCAAAAGCTATATTAAAACGTGTTAACTGTTCACGTTCACCTGTTGAAATATTAAGTGCGTATAATTCACCAATATGCGTCGAATCACTAATTGTCGCAATCGCATGGATTGCATCGTGATTAACATCATAGCCATAGACATGCTCATTTTCAGGCGTTGCTGGATAAATTGCTCCGTCAAGCGTCGCGTAATAAAGACGTGTATCACCCATCGAAGACATTTGGAAATAAAGTGCATTATCATCACACCAAACAACACCTGGGGCTACAGCACCTTGTTGTACGTCCGCTGTTTGATAATCTCCTACTGGTAAGTCCATTGCTGCCGTTAAGCTGTAATAATACTGTTCTTTCACATCATAAATATATACTTCTGCATGTGCTGCATTTTTAAACGGCTCTAAAGGCGAGCCAACAAACGCTACATACCGATCATCTAAAGAAAAATACGCCTCTCCGAAATACCCTTGCATATCCGTAATCAATGTTTCTTCCTTTGTCTCGATATCTACAATATAAAGTGGTGAGCTAAAATCATGATCCCGTTGTTCTTCATCCGCGCGATTCACAGCATATACTAGCTTCGTTCCATCATTTGATAAAGCCGCAAAATGGTAGTCAAATGTGTCATTTGTAAAACGTGTAATGCGCTGTGTAAGTACATCAATTGAGCCAATTTGGCTATGACGATTTTTAGCGAGTAATCCCATCCCATTTAATTTGTAGCGCATGCCACTAACTTCATATACGTCTGGGCGCTTAGGATTGATTTTCGTTGCCATATCTGTAAATTCTTTATCTTCTTCTACATTGGCACTAAACCAAATAGATTCTGAATTCGGTGACCATTCATAGTTTGTTAGACCGTACATAAAGTTCGTTAAGCATTGTGCTTCGCCACCTCGAGTTGGCAAAATATATAGTTGATTCTTTTTAGAACGCGTCGCTAAAAAACTTACATAGCGTGCATCTGGTGACCACTTAATATTTAAAATACGTTCCTTAAGATGTGTCCATTGCGTAATTTCTTTCGTTTCTAAATTAATATGATACAAGTAGCCATAATACGTATTGTCGCGATCATTCATCTCTGTACGGACAAAAATTGCTTCTTTTCCATTTGGTGATAATACTGGACTTGTAACTGAATGTAATTGATATAAATCCTTTGATTCTATTAAACGTGTCATCTCAAATTCCCCCTCGAAATTCTTCGCATACCATATCTTACCATACTCACTAAATTATCTAAGTTTTCTATTATGTTCTGAAAATTTATGTAAAAACCCTTGTCTTTGTCATGTATTTGTCACAGTTTTATGATAACATTGATAATGCAATTTCATAGCATCGGAGGCGTTTTTATGTCAAAACAGCAACCTGAACTTCAGCGAGGTCTGGAGTCAAGACACATCACGTTAATGTCGCTCGGTGCCGCTATCGGGGTAGGATTATTTTTAGGTTCTGCGGGAGCAATTAAGTTAGCCGGACCTGCCGTCTTACTGACTTACGCACTCGGGGGTATTTTCATTTTTTTCATGATGCGTGCACTTGGTGAAATCGCAACAGATCATCCTGTTGCGGGTTCATTCAGCCGCTACGCACAAGAGCTACTAGGTCCACTCGCTGGATTTTTAACGGGCTGGAACTATTGGTTCTTATGGATTGTCACATGTATGGCGGAAATTACTGCAGCAGGAATTTACATGCAGCTTTGGTTCCCGGATTCGCCAAAATGGATGTGGGCATTATTTGCACTTATCCTAATGACGATTATTAATCTAATCGCTGCAAAAGCATTTGGTGAACTGGAATTTTGGTTTGCAATGGTTAAAGTCGTAGCCATCATCTTTATGATTGTTCTAGGCCTTGGCTTAATCTTATTTGGCCTTGGAAATGGCGGAGATGCAATTGGTTTCAGTAATTTATGGTCACATGGTGGATTTATGCCAAATGGATTTGGTGGTATCATCGCCGCACTACCAATTGTTATGTTCGCTTACTTAGGAGTTGAAATGATTGGTGTAACGGCTGGAGAAGCGAAAAATCCGAAAAAGATAATTCCACGTGCAATTAATACCGTATTAATTCGTATTCTCGTATTCTATATCGGCGCATTAACGGTCATTATGGCTATTTATCCGTGGGATCAAATTACAGATGGTAATAGCCCATTTGTCATGATGTTTGAAAACGTTGGTATTCGTTACGCAACCGGAATTATTAACTTCGTTGTATTAACCGCTGCCCTTTCAAGCTGTAACTCAGGAATTTTCAGTACGGGTCGTATGTTATTTAATTTAAGTCATCAAAAGCAAGCTCCAAAAATTTTCGGAAAAGTTGGTAAAACAGGTGTACCTACAAATGCGATCTATATGTCTGCAATTGTTTTACTAATTGGCGTTGTATTAAACTACTTTGTCGATGAAAAGGTCTTTACATATATCACAAGTGTTTCAACATTTGGAGCTGTCTTTACATGGATTATGATTTTGATAACACAAATTAAATATCGTAAAACCTTATCGAAAGAACAAATAAATAAGTTATCATTTAAAATGTTCCTTTATCCATTTACGTCGTATATTTCGATTATTTTCTTCTTATTCGTCGTTATTTTAATGGCATTTAACGAAGGCACTCGTATCGCATTAATTGTCGGTCCAATTTGGATGATTTTATTGCTTGTTCTATACTTCGGTTACTATAAAAATAAAATGATTAAATAATCATTCATAGGCCCACAGCGCAAAAAGGACGACTGAGTTCGCGCTGTGGTTTATTTTGTCTAGGAGGGTAAAGTTGTGCAAGACACTTTTACATTATTCGAACCATTATTTTATTTTATTTTAGCACTATCACTTATCATGCTTGTACTGGCGATTATTCCAAAATATCGCTCGCGCTTTTATCAAATATTCTTTGGGGTTAGTAACTTAGTATTCATCATATTACTATTTTTCACAGAGGGTATTATTGTTGAAGAATTTGATTTAAAAGGTGATGAGGTAACTTTTTCACTTGGTATCATCGCTGTTACAATTAATATATTAGCTGTATACTTTGCCTTTCGTAAAAGAAAAGTATAAAAAGACACTGGGACAAAATACGTCATGTTCCTTTTTTAGCGTTCGCAACGAAAAACCGGAACCGCGCCGCAGCGCGATTCCGGTTTTTCTTATGCCAATAGGAGAGGTTGCTTTTACACGTATTTCTCAATCTCTTTTATAATTCATATTTTAAAATTTTTCCTGTACTATTTTTAGGTAACATCTCAATTTGTTGAATACGTACTGGACATTTATAGCGTACTAAACGTTTCGCACAATATGCTTTTAAATCTTCTTCATCTAGTTTCGTATTACTTACAACAAACGCTACAACTTCCTCATCTAGTTGCTTACTACGTTTTCCGACAACTGCTACCTCTGTTATATCTGGATGACGATAAAGGACTTCTTCCACTTCTTTTGGGTAGACATTGTATCCACCTACCAAAATTAAATCTTTCTTTCGGTCAATAATCGTCACATACCCTTCTGAGTCGATAAATGCTAGATCTCCTGTTCGTAGATAATGCCCTGTAAAAGCCGCAGTAGTTGCTTCAGCATTTTTATAATACCCTGCCATCACATTTGGTCCACTTACCGCAAGCTCGCCGATATGCCCTGTTGCTACTTCGCTTAATCCTTCATCTATAATTTTAAGCGACACATTTGGAATAGCCGTCCCTACTGTACCTATTTTAGTGCGCCCTACAGGATTAAAACATGTAACAGGAGAAGCTTCTGATAAACCATACCCTTCTGAAATTTGTATATTAAAGATACTCGCAAACTTTTCGTGAATGGCAAGTGGAAGTGGTGATCCTCCAGAAATAGCTAAACGCAAACTACTTAAATCTCGTTTCGTAGCTGCTTGTACCATATAGTTATACATTAATGGAACGCCTGCAAATAATGTTACTTGTTCACGTTCAATTGTATCGAGTACAGTAGTTGGACTAAACCGTGGTAAAATAATTAACTTCGCTCCAACAAATAACGGCGCATTCAAAGCTACAGTTAATGCAAACACATGAAATAACGGTAATGCGACAATAACGATATCCGTTGTCTTATATAAGAAAAACTGTGCAACATCTCGCGCATTACTATATAGATTTAAATGACTTAACATAGCTCCCTTTGGCTTACCTGTTGTGCCTGATGTATATAAAATTAGTGCAGTTTCTGTATCCGTCACATGCCAATTTGTAGGTTTACATCCTTCTACGTGATTAATCTCCTCAATCGTTGTATATGGTACTTTACCAATTCCATCCGTTGAAGCAACAATAGCATACCTAACGTCTCCATTATCTAAAATGTACGATAGCTCCGCTTCTGTATAGTCTGGATTTAAAGGCACCGCTACTGCTCCAATTACCCAAATAGCATATAGACTTTCCACAAATGCTCGATGGTTATCCATGATTAATGCAACATGGTGTCCTTTTGATACACCTTGTGTACGTAAATGAACGGCAATCCCTTCAACTCGCTCACATAAAGCCTCGTAATTCACTGTTTGCCCTTCAAATATGAGCGCAGCGCGATCTGGCTGCTGACTTGCTAATCGCTGTAGTAAATTCAACATGCGTCACCTCTTCTACCCTTTATTATACAAAAAAGGAATCGTACCCGAAACAGGCCGATTCCTCTATATTATTTTAAATGCGCTAAATAACGCCAACGAATCAAATAGAAATACAATAATTGTAGTCCAGTCATAATTCCCACTACCATAATAAGCGTTTTTGCAATCGATAAATCCGCAATACCTTCCCAAAATACTTGAAGGCCAATAAAAGCAAAACTGCTGTTAACTACTGCCACACCCCATGGTAAAAAGAATTGTGGAATAAGTTGGCGGTTTACCAGTTTACGTATTTCTCGATCTGTTACGCCCATTCGTCGAAGTGTCGTATACTGAACTTTGTCACGATCTAAGTTTGCATATAATTTAAAGTAAATAAAACTACCTGCTGCTAAGAAGAATACTGCAGAAGCTAAAATACCGATAAATAAAATGAGCGCAAAGGTTGAGCGTAGAATCTCGTAATCAATCCCATTATTTTTATAATAAAACGGCGTTGTTCCTTGGCTGTTCGTTAACGATGCCTCTGTCATAATATTATCGAGTGCATGCCCAACATATTGTGTAGCAGTCCAATCCTTAACAGTGAATGCGAAGATTTTATCAATGCGACTACCTGTATGATAGCCTTCTTTTAAATTATAAAGACGCGCATAATCATTACTCTCTACAACAATCGCATTAACACCCAATTGATCTTTTGAAAAGAAGCTGACAGGATATGCACCTTGAATACGAATATTCACATCATTTTCAACCAATGTTGTCTTTATATCTAATGTATTCAATGTTTTATACGCTTCATCTGAATATGGAATAAACATTGCATGACCGCGTTTCAAATCGATGGTGGGTTCATCTAATGCTTTTGCTAACTGATTAAATTGTTCCTCACTAACAACTTGAATTGCCTTGCCCGTTTTTGAAGACGTCTGTGGTTTCACTTCGATCATCGATAGTTGATAATCTAAATTGCGATCATTTAACTCATCTTCTAAACTCATCAAATGCTGATATTCATACGGATTATCAAGTTTACTAATATAAATCATACTAATTGGATTAATTTGATGATATTGATGTGTAAATGCCGACATCGAACTCAATGTACCTATCGCTAAAAATGATAACGTTGATACAATCGACGAAATAAAAAACATACGAGAATTTGCTTTTAGCATTTTTGCATACTCTGACCAAGCAAGTAAGCGATATTTACGCCAATAAATTTTCTTAGACTTCCTTAACAAATCAATTATAAATAACACCGCATCACTAAAGAAGAAATACGTCCCAATCATCATAATCGGTGGCACAACGAGCGCTAAAAACAGCAAATTACTTTTATCTACATTCAACATAATATAATAGGTTAAACCAAGTAATAAAAATCCTGTAATAGCACCCATTTTCGAATACGGCTGTGGTTGAATATTTTTATCTGTTCCACGTAATAAGTAAATTAACTCTTGGTCTTTAATTGTTAGAACACTTAAATGTGACACTACAATAAAGAGCGTTGCAAATGTCAAAATCGTTAGCATAAATGGTTTCCATGAGAAATAAATTGGCAATGCGGAAATCTGTAAAATTTCACGAATGACCATAAAGAAAAATTTTGAAAAAGCAAAGCCAAATAAAATCCCCACAATAATCGATGCAAAACCAATTAGCATCGTTTCAAGCGTTACTAGTTTATTGAGTTGCTGCTTCTCCATCCCAAGTTGCATTAAAACCCCAAATTCTTTCGAACGCGCTTCTAAAAAAGCACGCATCGAATAAAAAAGGAAAAAAAGCATAAACAACACTAAAATGATTTGTGCAAAGTACATACCACGAAATGCAATATCAATCATAAACTCATTTTCAACCTTAGGATGATACATCAACATCGAATAAATAAAAAACACCATCACCGATGATACACTAGCTAAGAAAAAGGCTGCATAAATACGATGATTTCGTACAACATTACGATAAGCGAACTGACGAAAACTCACCGACATGACCTCCTAGTAGGCTCAACACATTTAAAATGCGTTGGAAAAAGGTTTGACGATGATCTTCACGGTAAATTTCATTGAAATATTCGCCGTCCTTAATGAATAACACACGGTCGCAGTAACTAGCCGCAATCGGATCATGCGTCACCATAACGATGGTTGTATTATCTCGCTTATTAATTTTCCCAAGTAACTCAAGCACATCCTTCGATGAATTTGAATCTAAATTACCTGTTGGTTCATCTGCTAAAATAAGCGTCGGTTTATGAATAAGCGCACGCCCAATCGCTGTTTTTTGCGCCTGACCTCCTGAAATTTCATTAGGCAGACGATGTAAAATATCCTCCATGCCTAAATGATGTGCAAGCTCTGCAACGCGAGCTTCCATCTCTTTTACATTCATATTATCAAGCGTTAATGGCAACACCATGTTTTCTTCGACATTCAATGTTTGGAGTAAATTAAAATCTTGAAAAATAAAGCCTAATTCTCGACGACGGAAAAAAGCCAATTCATTTTTTTTCAATGTATGCGGATTGACACCATTGACTAAAATTTCCCCGGCTGTTGGTCGATCAACTGTTGAAATCATATTCAAAAGAGTTGTTTTACCACTGCCAGATGGCCCCATGACTGCGATAAATTCACCTTTTTCTACTTCGAAGCTTAACTGATTAATCGCACGATGCGTTACTTTGCCCTCATATACCTTTGTCACATCATTAATTTCTAAAATCGCCATTAAAAATCCCTCCACTTATGACAAATTGAATGTCACCGTTACCGTTGTACCAGCGTCAACTGCTGAATCAATTGTTAATGTATGGCCTAGCTTGTGACAAATCTCGTCTGCTAAATACAGCCCCATACCTGTTGATTCACCAGATTTACGACCATTTTCACCCGTAAAGAACGCTTTTTTTACACGTTTTAAATCGGTGGACGGAATACCTATCCCTTCATCACGCACATGCAACTTCACTTCATTTGCGGATGTTTCTGTTGTAATATACACTTTCTTACCCTCTTCAAATGTATACTTCACAGCATTCGTAATAAACTGGCCAATAATAAATTTCATCCATTTCGAATCCGTCATGACGAGCGTTTCTTCCGCGATCTCGACGTTTGGAAAAACTCGATTCGTAATAAATAAACGTTTGTTTTGATTGACGACTTCCATGACAAGATGTTTCAGATCAACCTTTTCAATATGCATATCTTCTTCAAATGTATCAAGACGCGCATTCATAAGTACCATTTCAAGCCCATGCTTTAAGCGTTCTACTTCTTCTTGTACACCTTTTTTATCAAGCTCATCTGGATCTTGTAACATCAACTCTAATACGGCAAGCGGCGTCTTCATTTGATGCACCCATTGATTCATAAACTGAAGATGACGATTTTGCGTTGCATACAATTCCTGCGCTTCAAGCTGATAAATACGATACAATTCATGCACATATTCTTCACTCTGAATTTGCTCAGCTGTTTTACCGGTTGATTGTAGCGCATCTTCCATTGTGTTAGGCACTTGTAGAATCTTTTCATAATAGCGTTTACGAATAATATAACGAGCCGCTAAAAACGTACTTGTTAGCATCAATGTAATTAAAATCGAATAAATTGCTGTATTCATATCACGGAAACCATCTAGCCAATATAAAACTAAAATAAAACCTACTAGAAAGATTTCAAATATAATAATCGATACATGTTCGCGCAAGAACAACCACACTAATTGCATCGCTACACTTCCTGACTATTCAGTACGAAACGATAGCCTGCACCTCGTACCGTTTCAATGGTTGATAGTACATTGTAATCTGCTAGCTTTTTACGCACGCGTGTCATGTTCACATTTAACGTATTTTCATCTACAAAAGCTTGGTCATCCCACAGCTCTTCAAGTAAACGTTCACGTGAGACTACTTTTGGAGATTCCCCCATCAATAGCTCCAAAATAACACTTTCTTTCTTTTGTAATGCTAGTTGATCTGTTTTCGTATGCAGTTCCATGCGTTCTAAATAAAGCGTTAACTGTCCTAACTTAATCGTGCGTTCTTCTTGCTTTGCCGCATATTCGCCATATGTACGGCGTAATTGGCTTTTAATTTTTGCTAGAACAATTTCGTAATGGAATGGTTTTGTAATGAAATCATCGCCACCATTCTCAAGCGCAAAAATTTGATCCATCTCGCCTGAACGAGCTGAAATATAAATAATTGGTACCGTCGTAAACTGACGTAGTTGACGACACCAATAAAACCCATCATAAGATGGCAAGTTTATATCAAGCAGTACGAGATGAGGGTCGAACGCTTTAAATTCTTCAATAATCTGATCGAACATTTCCACTGTTTTCACTTCGTAGTGGTACTTGCGAAGTGTATCTGCAAGCATATTTGCGATTTTCATATCGTCTTCTACGATTAAAATCCGGTGGGTATTCATCGATTCTCCCCTCCATTTCTGTTAATACATTAATTCAACAAAATCTTCTAATGATGTGCCCCCAAAATAGCGCGGTACATCGATTTCTTTTAAAGCCTCAATAATTGACTCTTTTTCATAACGTTTTCCTACTAACGCCTCTTCAATGTCCTTCATATCGCCAATGCCGAAAAAGTCACCAAAGATATGGACGTCTTGCATAATACCTTTGTTCACAGTTAAGCGTAAATCGATAAAGCCCGATGCAAATTTTTTCGAACGTTGAATGTTGAATTTTGGTGATTTACCGTAATTCCATTCCCATTTTTGATAACGTTCTTCTGAAATTTTATGGATTGCAGCCCAGTCTTCATCTGTTAAATCATAGTATTTTACATTATCTAAGCCACCGAAAATTGATTTTAAAATTTCTAATCGGAAATCTTCAACTGTCATCGATTTATCTTCTAACATTTCTATCACATTCGTTACACGTGAACGTACAGATTTAATCCCTTTTGACTCGATCTTTTCTTTTTTCGGACGTAGCGCATTTACGACTTCGTCAATATTTGCATCAAACATTAATGTGCCATGGCTAAACATACGACCGTTTTTTGAAAACATTGCATTCCCTGAAATTTTACGACCATTTGCTAAAATATCATTACGACCAGAAAGCTCTGAATCAATGCCCATATTTTTAAGTGCATCTACTACAGGTTGCGTGAATTTTTTAAAGTTTTGGAAGTTGTCACCGTCGTCAACTGTTAAAAAGCTAAAGTTTAAATTTCCTAAATCGTGATAAACTGCACCGCCGCCTGATAAGCGACGCACAACAATAATTTCTTTTTCATCTACATAGTCTGTATTGATTTCCTCAACTGTATTTTGATTACGGCCAATGATGATTGATGGCTGGTTAATATAGAAAAGTAATAATCCCTCATCAACATTTAAATTATTTAATGCATACTCCTCAATTGCTAAGTTAATACGTGGGTCATGAATACCCTTATTATCAATGAATAACATGGAATAAATCCTCCCTTTTTCGTTCTATAAATATTTTAACTTAAATTTGATTTTTTGTATTGACTTTTAATCTTCTGTTATAATACAATAAGTAACAACAAATCAGTAATATAACAGATTGAAGGAGGAGAATGAATATGTTAGAAAACGTAGTAGAATTTTTCAAAAACTTACCAGCTAAGAATTGTGCAGAATGCGGTGAAAAAATTGAGGAACAAAGTGAGTGCTACTCTAACACTTGCGAAAAATGCAATTCTCTATAAACCTTAATCACTGACTATTACTGTATTAATCGCTACCCCAATGGCTATTAATACTCTCATTCATAAATTTGTCGTTTAAATACTTTATGAATCTATAATTAAATCGCTTAACGAAAAGAGGACACGCCCCCAACGTGTCCTCTTTTTTTCGTAGTAATACAGTTTTATGCTTTTTTCACTGCTAACTCTACTGTTCTTTACTATTAATTAAGACGTATAAAAAAAGAACTGTAGTAGCACAGTTCTTTACATGTCTTCAAACGCATATAGTGGCAAATATAATGTCACTGTTGTCCCTTTGCCAACTATACTGTCGATTTTCCATGATCCATGATGCACTTTTATTAATTGATCAACAATCGAAAGGCCAAGACCACTGCCGCCATCACTACGACTTCGCGCCTTATTCACACGATAAAATCGCTCTGAAACATGTGGTAAATCTTTTGCTGGTATCCCTATTCCATAATCTTTTACTTGTAACTTCGCCGTCTTTCCTTCTCTACAAGCAGAAACAAATACAGTTGTTCCAGCATCTGAGTAGCGAATCGCATTTTCAATCAAATTAACAACGATTTGTTTCAACTTTTCTTCATCCGCTTCAACAATTAGTTCTTCATCAGCCTCTACAACGAGCCTCATTTGCTTAACCTGCGCTCGCTGCTCTGCTAACGCTGTCGCCTCGCGTAACGACTCGGCCAATACAAGTGGCATCAGTTCGATTTTTTCGATTTGCTCTGCACGAGACAATTGTAATAATTCTGTTGTTAGTTTTTCCATACGTTCCGCTTCTCTCGCTATTAACCCCAGTTTTTCATCACAATCTTCTTTCGGAATAAGTCCGTTCGCTAGTGCTTCACTATAGCCTTTAATATAGCTAATTGGTGTCCTAAGCTCATGTGAGACATTTGCCAAAAATTCTTTTTGTTGCTCATCACTTTTTTGAATAGAGGTAGCCATTTCATTAAACGTCTGTGATAACTGACCAATCTCATCCTTCGATGTCACTTTTACACGTGTTGTGTAATCACCATGAGCCATATCATGTGACGCCTTTTGCAAGCGTTTAAGCGGCTTCATAATAACTCCAATACCTTTTATTGTAATAAAGGTCATAAAGGCTAAGAAAAGCAATGCTGCAATTATAATGAGTGTAATATCTTTCGAGGCTAGTTCTGTAATCTTTTCGAGCGGAAAATATAAATATAAAATTCCTTCTAGTCGTTCATTATCAACAAGTGGCACAACAACTGAAATTAATTGTCGATCAAAGCGTTTCTCATAACCTTGCTTCGTCACTGTATTCCCTTGCAATAATTGCTGCCTTTCTTCCGGTCCAATGAGTGTATCGTATTCTATATCAAACGGCACACAAGCACTTAGCTCACGTGGATTTCGTACTGCAAAAACATTTATATTTGAATACATATTATAGCGGTCAACTGCTTCCACAAAATCATCTGCTACTTTACCACCTTCATACATGCCTGTAAGTTTGGTGCCGACTTCAATCATAGATTGCTTTGTATCTTGCACGTACAAACGCTCATATAAAAAATTAGTTAAGGCGTACATGAAAAGTACTGTAAATACTAAAAAAGAAACGACTAACAGCCAAATTTTTGTCGATAGCTTTTTCATTATTGGTCACATCCAAAGCGATAGCCTATTCCCCAAACAGTTTGAATATATCTACTTGCAATCTTTCCTAATTTTAAGCGTAATGTTTTGATATGTGTATCAACTGTACGTGTACCACCTTCATAATCATGCGACCATATTTGTGTTAATAATTGTTCACGTGTATAAACGATATTCGGATGTTTCATAAATAAATGTAGCAAATCAAACTCTTTCATCGTAAGCGACACGCGCTTCCCATCATAGGTTACTTTACGCGCAATTTCATCAAGTATAAGTTTTTCATAATGTATATTCGATGAGGTCTGGTGTATAGCGCCTGCACGACGTAATACCGCTTCGATACGTGCTACTAATTCTTCTCCGCTAAACGGTTTGACAATATAGTCATCTCCACCAAGACGCAAGCCATGAACTTTATCCTCATTTGCATCTTTTGCTGTTAAAAAAATAACGGGTACATTCGATATCTCCCGAATCTCTGCACACACCTCAAAACCATCTTTTCCAGGCATCATCACATCAAGTAGCACAAGATCGATATCTAATTGTGCCAATAAATCAAGCGCTTCTTGACCATTTGATGCCTCGTATGTTTTTAGGCGATCTTTCTGTAGCATAATGCGTACAAGCTCTCGCATTGGTTGTTCATCGTCTACAATTAAAATCGTCGTCATCTACTTTTCCCTCACTAACAATTGAAATGGTCCAGTACCAACTGTTTGGCTACGCTCTACTTCTGTCCCATTTGTCCAATAAATTTTATGATCATCATACCCTGCCACAATAATATGTCCTGAAAAGCTTGCAAGTGTAAATGGATTTGCGCCAACTTCCTTACTTGAAATCTCTTTACCGTCTGTATCTAGCTTATGCAGCACATTCTCGCCATGACTCAATACATAAATCGCATTATTATCCTTTAAGAAAGCAATCGGCATCATTGGTAGCTTCACTTTTTTTAGCATATCACCTGTTTTAATATTAAGTCTTACTACATTGTCATTTGGTGTACTGCCTGAACCATGTCCACCAATCCATAATTCATTATTAACAACTACTAGACCATTAGATGACGCTGGAATTTTCCATTCATGCTGTTTTTGAAGTGTTTTTGCGTCTAATACACTCAACATTGTATCTTTAAAATTCACGACAAATAATTGATGGTTATACCGTATCATCGACATCGGATACTTTCCTACCTTTTGCGTTGAACGCTCTTGACCGTTTTCATCATATGCGGATACTGTATTAGTCCAGCTATTCGCTAAATAAACAAGCTTCGTCTGCACATCATAAAGCGCATTTGTAGTCCCTTCACCTGTTTCTATTTCAGTTACTCTTTTCCCTGTACTTAATTGAAAAATATCAGCATGTTCTAGGTCATGACCATATAATAAAATGCGGTCGTCGCCAATCAATGTCGCGCCACTATAAGCTTCTGCAAGTGGCCATACCGCAAGCTGCTTCCCCTTTGAATCAATAAAATCAATCGAGGGCTCTTGAATATTCACTGATGCAATAAAATCTGTTTGTGTATCAATCTCTGAATATGCAGAATGATTGCACGCCACAAGCAAACTGCTAAGAAACATTATTCCAAGTAATTTAAACCGCACAATCATTCCTCCCTTTCCTTTATTGTAACGAATCGTTGTGAAATGTCTGTGAACTATTAGAGAAAAATAAAAGAGGCTCGCCTAAGCTTGCCTCTTTCTATCATTTATTTAAATAACTCATCTAATAATTCTTCTGCATTCTTCATTCCTTGCTCAATGCACTTTGGCAAGGAAATGCCTTCATAAGAATTACCCGCAAGGCGAACAGTTGGAAACGCCTCATAGAGTTCTTTTTTCGCATGCTTAATTCGGTCAATGTGGCCGATTGTATATTGTGGCATAGAATCTTTCCATCTCGATACAACCGTTTCAACTGGCTGCTCTGTTACACCAGACAATTGCTTCAAATCCTCAATAACTGTTTTTTCAATTTCGCTATCCGATAATTCAACAATGGCAGCATCACCCGTGCGACCGATATAACAATTCAGTAATGTATATCCTTTTGGCGCAATATGCGGGAATTTCATCGTTTCATTTGTAACGGATGTTAACGAATAATCGCTATTACGTGACATATAAACATCAGTACCATCAAACTCTGGTAACGTCTCGTCTTTAAAAATCATCGAAACAGAAGCTACTGTATTGGATGGAATACTTTTTAAATCTTGTAATAATTGTTGCTCGCTAAAAAGTTTTTGTGCTGCCTGGTGAGGCGTCGCAATAACGACCCCATCTACTAACAGCTTTGATTTATTATTGAGCGCTAAACAAACACGGTCGTTTGATTTCTTAATTGATTGCACACGTACACCCTTCATTAGCTGACCATTAAATGCATCTGCAAGAGCATCAACGATAATATCCATTCCATTTGTAAATGTTTGCACAGAAAAAGCATTATGCTCCTCTGTAAATGTACGTGGATCCATTGATGTTAACTCACGGCGCATTCCTCGCATGACACTTCCCGTTTCCTGCTCATATTGTAGCAAGGTTGGTAATGTCGCTTGAAGGCTTAGCTCGTCGATGTCGCCAGAAAACACACCCGATAGAAAAGGCTCTATTAAGTTTTGTACAAATTCTTCGCCAAAACGTCGGCGCATAAATTTCCCGAGAGATTGATCCCCATCAATCCTGCTCGGTGGCAGAATCCAATCTGCTGTAGCTCGTACTTTTCCGCTCCACGACACCAAGTTCGATGCCATAAATGGTTTGATTTGTGTTGGAATCCCTAGAATAGTGTTCTTTGGGACTGGCTGCAGTTCTTTGTTGTTCACCGCAATATATGTTTTTGCATTCGCTGTTTGTACTAGGTCATGATCAATCCCTAATTTTGTCGCTAAATCTAAAACAGTATGATTGCGGTCAATAAAAGAATCTGGCCCGCGTTCAATTATAAAACCATCCTTGCGTAGCGTTTGAAGTTTCCCACCTAAACGATGAGAACCTTCTAATAATACGATTTCTAATGGATAGTGATGTAATTTCGCCTGTTCCTGCAAATAGAACGCTGCCGATAAACCGGTGATTCCGCCACCGATTATGGCTACCCTTCGCGTATTGTCAGTCACATGTATCATCACTTTCTATCCTATTTCGCGAACGCTTTCTGAACGGCATCTGCCATAGCATCAATGAATAAAGCATTGTCATTTGGCATTGCTGGACGGTGATAGTTCGCACCTAATTCTTCACATACTGTCTTACATTCATAGTCATTGTCATAAAGTACTTCTAAATGTTCTGCAACAAAACCAACTGGTACATAGGTGAATGAACGGTACCCTTTATCATTGTATAAGTCACGTGTTAAATCTTGTACATCTGGGCCTAACCAAGGATCTTTTGTTTGTCCAGCTGATTGCCATCCAAATGCAACATTTTTCAAACCTGTACGTTGTTGTAGTAAATCTTTTGTTTCGAATAGTTGATCTGCATATGGGTCACCCATTGCGATAATTTTTTCTGGAAGAGAATGCGCACAAACAACTAAACAAGCTGTTTCACGTTCTTCATCTGACATCCCATCAAATTCAGCATTAATTTTTTCAGTCCAGTATTGTAAGAATTTTTCTTCCTTATACCAGCTATCGATGCCTTTAAATTTGAAGTTTGCATCTAATGTTTGAGCTTTTTCGATTGCACGTGTGTGATACGCTTTAGTTGAGAATGATGAAAAGTGTGGTGCTAATACGATACCAACAGCTTCGGTTATACCATCATTAATCATTTGTTCAACTGCATCTTCAATAAATGGTGCAATATGTTTTAAACCGATATACACTTTATATTCCACTTCATCTTGTACTTCATTTAAACGAGCACCTAATGCAGCTGCTTGTTTTTCTGTCGTTGCTGCAAGTGGTGAAATACCACCGATTGCCTGGTAGCGACTACGTAAGTCTTCGATTTGTGCGTCTGTTGGACGGTGTCCGTGACGAATATGTGTGTAGTATGGAATTAAATCTTCGTCTTTTTGTGGTGTGCCGTATGCCATCACTAATAAACCAATTTGCTTTTTCATTATTGTTGTCACCTCAAAAATTATTTTTTCGCGATTTGTTCGCGGCTATAATCATGGATTAATGTTGTTAAACGTTTTAATACATCTGGATCAACAGATGGGAATACACCGTGACCTAAGTTGAAAATATGCCCAGGCGTTTCTAATCCTTGGTCGATAATTACTTTGGTACGCGCTTCAAGAACATTCCAATCTGCTAATAGAAGCGTTGGATCTAAGTTTCCTTGCACTGGCTTTGTGATTCCCATTTGACGTGCTTGCTTAATTGGTAAACGCCAATCTAATCCAACCACATCAAGCGGTAGCTCCTGCCAATCAAGTACAAGGTGGCTTGTGCCAACCCCGAACATAATCATTGGTACGCCTTCATCTTTTAATTCATTAAAGATTCGTGTCATAACAGGCTTAATAAAAATTACATAATCTTCATGGCTTAATGCGCCTGCCCATGAATCAAAAATTTGGAATGCTTTTGCACCAGCTTGAATTTGTGCTTTCAAGTCTGTAACAATCATATCTCCTAATTTATCCATTAGTTTAAACCATGCTTGTGGCTCAGATACCATAAATGATTTTGTTTTCGCATAGTTCTTTGATGGACCGCCTTCAATCATATAACTAGCAAGCGTAAATGGTGCACCTGCGAAACCGATTAACGGTACATTTAATTGTTCTTCTGTTAAAAGTTTAATCGTATCTAATACGAAGGGCACATGCTCTTCTGGATGAAACTCACGTAAATTATCAATATCCTTCGCTGAGCGAATTGGATTTGAAATAACAGGACCCACACCAGCTTGAATTTTCACATCAACGCCCATTCCAGGAAGAGGCGTTACGATGTCTTTGTATAAAATTGCCGCATCAACATTGTAGTTTTGTACGGGTAAATGTGTGACATACGCACAAAGTTCAGGTTGATGTGTAATTTCCTCAAGTGAGTATTTCTCTTTAATTTTGCGGTATTCTGGTTGTGAACGACCGGCTTGGCGCATATACCAAACAGGGGTATGCTCCGTGCTCTCACCACGAGATGCACGTAATAAAGTATCATTAAAAACTGTCATATCTGTATTTCTTCCCTTCTCTCATTTCTAATTTTACATAAAAAATCCGACGTTTGTATCCATTGTTCACTATAATCTTTCAATGCCGCGATGTATAGTTTTCGGCTCAATTTGTCATATAAATTTCTTAAAACGTGACAGAATTTTGTCGGTTTCGTTTCACCTCTCTGTTATAAGGTAATATAATAAATACACTATTAAATAAAGGGGTATAACCATGACAAATTTATATATTGCAATTGGTACAGCCGATTTCATGCAAACGCTTAAAGAAAAGTATAAAAAAGAACAAATGATTTTAGCACATAATGAAATCAATTCAATTTTGCTTCATGAAACCGATAAAAAAACAAAGTTCGCAGCACCCAAAAAATATGAGGTTGTTGCGTCAGAAGGTCAGCTTGAAGAACACGGCTTTTTTGCAGTAATCTACGTATCTATTATGCAAGAACAACATCAAGTATTTGAAGATCGTTTTAAACGGCGCCAACATGGCATCGGTAAAGAACCTGGCTTCGTTGCATTCCGTTTATTACGTCCTTTAAATGATACAGATTACGCTGTTTTAACAGAATGGACAGGTGCCGGGTCATTTGAAGCATGGAAGTTAACAGATGATTATAAGGATGCCATCGCTAGTTATCAGGAAATTGGCACAATTAATATGAACAGTCAGGCATTTGAACCAACACTCTTTACAAAAACGTATACAACAAATCTTGACGATGTTGACTTCCCCGATGAGGATGACGAACGCCGTTAATAAATAAGCTGGCCAATATGGTCGGCTTTTTCAATATACAAAAAGAAAGTGGGGATTTTATGGATTTTTATCGAGAAATTTCAGATGCTTTTGAAGAAATGCGCCAAACACGACGTTTTTTACATATGCACCCCGAACTGTCGTTTAAAGAAACAAAGACCGCTGCTTTTATTACCGCACAATATGATGCCATGGGTGTCCACTACGAATCAAACTTTGGTGGAGGCTATGGTATCGTTGCACGAATTAATGGCGCAAACCCAGGTAAAACAATTGCGCTTCGTGCAGATTTTGATGCACTACCTATTCATGACCAAAAAGAGGTTCCATACCGTTCCCAAACAGACAATGTTAGCCATTCTTGTGGCCATGATGGGCACACTGCAATGCTTCTTACGATTGCACGTATTTTAAAGCGTCATGAAAAAACGATTAGTGGTAACTATGTTCTAATTCACCAGCCCGCAGAAGAACATCCGCCAGGTGGTGCTATCGACATGATTAAAGCAGGTTGTTTAAATGGTGTGGATGCTATATTTGGAACACATCTCTGGTCACTTTTTGAAAGCGGTCATATTTATACAACACAAGGTCCACTTATGGCAGCCGCCTCCAACTTTAACATTACATTAATCGGTAAAGGCGGCCATGGTGGTGCACCACAAACTTCTGTTGATGCTATTGCGTTGACCGCTACGGTTATTCAACAGCTTCAGCAAATCGTTTCTAGACGACTTAATCCATTATCTCCAGCAGTTCTTTCAGTCGGTGCAATAGAAGCTGGCGAGACCTATAATATCATTGCAGAAAAAGCCATTTTAAAAGGCACTGTACGCGTATTTGATGATGAAACTAAAAAAGAAGTTTACGACGAAATGACGCGTATTTTGCAAGGTATTTGTCTGAGTGCCGGCGCTTCCTATGAACTTAATATTATTGATGGGTATCCACCGGTTATTAATGATGATCGCTGCGCACAATTCTTACATGATTTTGCTTACTCAGTGCCTGCTGTTATCGATAGTCATTTTATTCAGCCGTTGATGATCGGCGAAGACTTTGCATATTATCTAGAGCAAGTTCCTGGCGTTTTTTTCTTGACTGGTGCAAAGCCAAAAAGTGGTATTGCTTACCCACATCATCACGGTAAATTTGATTTTGATGAAGAAGCAATGATTGTAGGCGCACAAACAATGCTTGGCGCTGTATTGAAATATCAAGAAACATAATAAAAAGAAGGAACCACGTCAAATTGACGCGATTCCTTCTTTTCTTATGCATATCTTTTTCGGCTAGGAATTTCTTTAACCTAGCTTCTTTATTTTGATAAACGCAATGTCACTTCACCAACAACTAAAACGATAAGAGCATAGACATAAAAATAGGGTTGCATAATGCTTGCTAGTAAGACAATAACTGCCTGCGCAATAATAAAGTATCGCACGATTTTAACCGCTGCTTTTTGACGTGACTCTTGTGGTAATGGATACAACATACTCATCGTAAATTCATGCGTTGATGCAATCGCCTGCTTCAGTTGAATAGCAACCGCAAATGCAAGTGCTGCTGAAATAATCGCTCCTGCAATCGTAATGTCTACAAAAGCAACAATAAGCGCATTAATAACCACTAAACGCAGCCATAAGTAAAAGTGATCATCCGTACGAATAACACTACGGAATAAATAATATTCAAATGTTGTTTTATGCTTTTTAGGTACCATATTATATAGGAAGTCAAAATATGGGCGACGTTTAATACTGCCATGCACTTGTGGTACATCCGTAAAATAATTCGCAAAACGATAAATACCCATCATACGATTATCTTCAAGTGCTACAAAATGTTCGTAAGGAAATGGTTGCTTCACGATATTCTTTTTATCTACAAGCCATAGTGCAATAAATAATACAACTGCAATAACCAGCACTAAATAAAGTCCTGTCAAAACACCCCATAATGCGGCTCCATTTAATACATAGCGTACAAGACGATTCAACCAAACATGCTCACCCGCTTTATTCCAGCGATAAGCAAATTCAGCTTGAATATTAAGCCATTTTAAGACAATCGTCACAATAAGACCTGCGACAATTTGTGACACTTCTAACTCTGTTACTTGTCGCAGCATCGGCCACATCACAATATAGACAATTACTGCGATAACAGCCTGTGTTGTAAATGTAAACCTTAGTGCATGTTTGAAATAGACACCGAGCTTTGTTTCAAGCGGTAATAAATACACTTCATCAGGTTTTTTTAATAAGGTAACAGGTCGACTAAGCATTAAGAAAAATGCCACGATAAGCGTTGCAATTTCAAGAGATGGTGTATTTATATTACCATGGTTAGCATCTAGCCAATGACTATATTGATATCCGCCTGCTCCCATTAAAAAGACAATGACAATAGCCATATGTCCTGTAAAAATATAGCGCATATACTTTTGAAGTTCTTCCGTATAATGCGCTGACCGTTTACGCCAAACATCTTCTAAATTACGCATCTAGCTGTTCCTTCGTCATTTGAATGTATAAATCGTCGAGTGACGCATTTGGCATATGGAATGATTGGCGTAAATCATCCATTGTCCCAAATGCACGTACACGACCTTCATGAATTAATAAAATCTTATCACAGTGCTGTTCAGCTGTTGCAAGAACGTGCGTAGACATTAAAATAGCTGCACCGTCCTTTTTCTTTTCATCCATTTGCTCTAATAGTAAACTAATCGCAAGTGGATCAAGTCCTAAAAAAGGTTCATCAATAATGTAAAGTGATGGGTTGACTAAAAATGCACACATGATCATTACTTTTTGGCGCATTCCTTTTGAAAAATGTGATGGAAACCAATTCAAACGTTTTTCCATACGAAATTCTTTTAATAAAGGTGCAACGCGTTCTTCCATAATATTAAGTGGGATATTATAAGCCATTGCTGTCATTTCTAAATGCTCACGTAATGTTAATTCGTCATATAGTACTGGTGTTTCTGGAATGTATGAAAATGATGTACGATAAACATCCATATTTTCTTGCATCGTTTTCCCGTTAATACGAATTTCACCTTTTTGCGGCTGCATCATTCCAATAATATGTTTAATCGTTGTACTTTTCCCCGCTCCATTTAAACCAATTAAACCCACAAGCTCCCCAGGTTCTAGCGAAAAATCCAAACCGTGAATGACCGGCTTACGCGTATAGCCCCCTGTTAAATCTTTTACTTCTAAAACTGTCATTAATATCGTCACTCCATTTCGAGTCGTACTTTTCAAACTCCTGCCATTAGTTTAGCAAAAATCATCCTATCACGCAGTTGTCATATGGTAAAATAGAAACAAATCATTGAAAGGTGTGAATTTACATGTCAGATTGTCTATTTTGTAAAATCATTGCTGGAGATATTCCAAGCACGAAAATTTATGAGGATGAGCATGTATTTGCCTTTATGGATATCGGTCCATTAACAAAAGGCCATACATTACTTATTCCAAAAGAACATGCAGCAAATGTTTTTGAAATGTCAGAAGAAGTTGCAAGTCATCTATTCTCTGTCGCTCCCAAAATTGCAAATGCTATTAATAAAACGTTCAATCCAGTCGGCATGAACTTATTAAATAATAATGGTGAAGCTGCTGGACAAAGTGTTTTCCATTTTCACCTACATTTCATTCCTCGCTATGATGAAACAGATGGCTTTAAAGCTACATGGAATACAAAACAAGATGAATTTACACCAGCGATTTTAGCTGAGCTTTCTGAAAAAATCAAAGCAAATCTATAAACTGTACATAACCTCGCATAATGCGGGGTTTTTATTTTGACAAATTATTTTTCAAAATGTTCACGCTTTTGAGATTTGGAACCTTGCTTTTACATGCTTCGAAATGTAGAATCATAGTAAGTTTCGCTAATGCTCATAGGAGATATTAGGAGACAAACACAAGCATAGCTTAGGAGAGATGAGATTATGAAAACGAAAAATTTAGTGTTAATGGCTTTACTGGTTGGGGTTGGATGCGCATTGTATCTAGTAATTCCTGGGATTATGGGTGGAATGAAACCGGACTTTATGTTAACGATGATGTTTGTCGGCATTCTATTATTCCCAAATACGCGTGATGTCTTTTTACTAGCTTTAACAACGGGTATTTTATCTGGTCTATTTTCTACATTCCCTGCAGGCTTTTTACCAAATATTATCGATAAATTCGTCACAGCATTTATTTTCTTTGCATTAATTGTCGTACTGAAAAAAGTATCACAAAAAGTTGCAGTATCTGCTGTTCTTGTTGGTATTGGTACATTTATTTCAGGTAGTGTCTTTTTAGGATCAGCCATCTTAGTCGTTGGTGCAGAGATTCCATTCACAGCATTACTTGCTTCTGTTGTATTACCAGCAATCGTCATTAATATTGTAGCTTTTGTGATTATCTATCCGATTATCACAGGCTTAGTCAAACGGTCAAACTTTGATACTGCTGCCTCTCACGCGTAGGTACTCTAAAAGAACCTTTATCTTAAAAGATGAGGTTCTTTTTTATGCTCCGATAATGAAACCCAGCTTTTTCAAATCTTTTTTTTGCGTTGAAATCGCGCTACGACGCTTATTTCATGGCCAAGCATAGCTTTATATTGTAATAATATGTTTTAATAGAGTAAATCAAGGCAATAATATGTTTGAAAGGGGTCGTAACATATGAATATGAAATCATCACTTTTAGGTCTAGCAGTCGGAATCGTTGGAGGAGCTACAGCTATGCTACTATCAACGCCCCAATCAGGTAAAGACGTCCGCCAATCATTTAAATCGACAAAAGAAGCTAGTCAGGAAGTCGGTAGTGAACTACAACAACGTTTTTCTAGTATAAAGGATGCAGTAGATATGATTAAGTCTGAAGTACAGACAACTCTGCCAAATGTAGTCGCTGATGTCAAAACTTCTGTGCAGAAATTCCAAGAAGACACTGCACCAATTCAAAATCGTTTAAAAGGTAATATTGATGCAGCAAGCCAATCTGCTAACGAATTAGGTCAGGCAGCGAGCGAAATGTCGATGGAAGTAGAAAAATTAGTCAATCGATTAACATTTAAAAAACAATAAAACGTGCAATAAAAAACATTCATGACATGTAGTGGATTACAATACATGTCATGAACCATAAATTTTTAGAATTATTCGTATTTTTATTAAAACCAGCTTGTATACTTTTGGGAAATAATGTTATAATATAAAGAAAATTGCGAAAGTGGTGATAGCTATGTCTGAAGAAATAAACTCGGCACAAGAAGCCATGTTATATACTCAACGCATCGCTCATCTTTCAAAGGCGCTTTGGAAAGCTGTCGAAAAAGATTGGCAAGCGTGGATTAAACCATTCGATTTGAATATTAACGAACATCATGTCCTAAGCATCGCAGCAAATTTACAAGGTGCTTCTATTTCGGATATTGCAAAGTTTGGCGTAATGCATGTTTCGACTGCGTTCAATTTTTCTAAAAATTTAGAAGAACGTGGCTTGCTATCATTCTCAAAACGTGATGATGACAAACGAAATACATATGTGGAGATTACAGAGAAGGGTCAAGCGTTATTGAAAGAAATCGATGACAGCTTCAATTCTACTAACCACGCTGTATTAGAGGGGTCTCTTCCTTTAAAAGAAATGTACGGCAAGTTCCCGCAATATCTAGAATTAATGGCTGTTATTCGTAATATTTATGGCGACGATTTTATGGATATTTTCGAAAAATCATTCAAAGACTCTGAGAATGGCTAAATAAATTGTTCCAAGTAATCCCTCTATTGTAGCAACTACAATAGAGGGGTTATTTTGTCTTTAAATCATTTTTTATCTGATAGTAGTTAAAAAGCTTGCTTTTCCCTATGAAAAAGATTAATGTTATGTATCGAGAATTTTAAATGAATGGAGATGCGTAACTTGCATTGCTGGAAAACCATTAATGTACAAAAACACTATGGCCACGATCGTATTTTATTGATGTCAATCATAAGTATGCTCGCTGTATTTTCTGTTTTTTATATCGCATTAAATGTATTTCGCCATGAACCAGTTTCAGATAAACTGTTTCCATTGTTCATCATTGTATTATTGATGATCTATCCCGTGCATAAATTATTACATTTCTTGCCGCTAATTAAAGAAAAAAAACATATTCGTTTTCATATAAAGTATTATTTAAAAATCGTACCAATATTAAAGTTGCACGTAACAGAACCTGTCCTTAAATCTCGTTATATCACATCATTAATCGTACCATTTATCGTAATCAATATAATTTTGATTATAGGTGCACTAGTGTACCCATCATTCCGTCATTATTTCACACTTTTACTCGCTTTTCATAGCGGATTATGTTTAATTGACTTGTTATATGTGAAACATTTACTAAAGGCACCTAAAAAAGCATTAATCGAAGAAAATGATAAAGGTTTTCAAATCTTAATTCCCTTGCGTTAATGTTGTGTTTTTGCCCTGGCATTTGATATGCTTAGTAAATAGTACGAGAGAGGAGGAATGGACATGATCGTATTATTCGTTATTTTATTTTCTGTCTTTTATTTATTCCAAATTAATAAAATGACAGCGACTTTATGTGCAAGACGTGAAATCCCTGAGGAGAAGCAACCTAAAGTCTACAAAACGATTAATATTTTAATCACGATCCTGCTCGTTTCTTTCTATATTGAAGTGACGATGGCTGTATAAGAAAAAGAAGCAATTATGTAGATATACATAGTCGCTTCTTTTTTTATGTTATTTTATACCAACTTTTGTCATAGTAAAATCAGTTTATAATTATAATATAGGCAACCTTTTCCTTTTTTAAAACGTTTATGTTATAGTTACAAAAGTAGATATATTCTGAAGCAAAAGTTGGGAGAGAAAACGATTATTATGAACATCAAAAAAGGTATTTTAGCAGCAACATTAGCTACATCTGTACTTACTCTTGCAGCATGTGGTAATGGCGGCATGGATGAAAAAGTAGCAACATCTAAAGTGGGCGACGTTACAGTCGAACAATTATACAAAGAAATGAAAACATCAGCTGGTAGCCAAGCACTTCAATTAATTATGCTTGAAAACGTATTGTCTGATAAATATAAAGTTACTGATAAAGAAGTAGACAAAAAAGTTGAAGACCAAAAGAAACAAGTGGAAGCACAAGGAACTGACTTCAAAACCTACTTAAGTTCTCAAGGTATGACTGAGGATACGTTTAAACGTTATGCCAAACTTTCTTTATTACAAGAAGCGGCTCAACGTGATGGCGTAAAAGTTTCGGATGAAGAAATTAAAACATATTACGATCGTCTAGGTAAAGAAGTAAAAGCAAGCCATATTTTAGTAGCTGATGAAAAAACAGCGAAAAAACTTAAAAAACAATTAGATGATGGTGCTGATTTTGCTAAATTAGCGAAGAAAAACTCAACAGATACAGGTTCTGGCGCTAACGGCGGTGAACTAGGTTGGTTCGGTCCTGATGAAATGGTTGGCGCATTCACTGATGCTGCTTACTCAATGAAAAAAGGCGAAATTTCTGACCCTGTAAAATCTGATTATGGTTACCACATCATCAAACTTGAAGGTACAAAAGACAAAAAAGTCGATGGTACTTTAGACGAGAAAAAAGATGAAATCAAAAAGACTCTTCAATTAGCAAAAGCAAAAGCAGAAGATCCTAACCAAACAAAACTACAAGAAAAAGTTTCAAAACTGATGAAAGATGCAGACGTTAAAATCGAAGATAAAGATTTAAAAGACGCATTAGCTAGTTTCTTAGGCTCATCAACTACTGAAAGTAAATAATTTTATAACGAAAGAGTCGGTTCTCTATTGAGAGCCGACTTTTTTGCATACAAAAAAAGAACTGCCAAAGCAGTTCTTTTCGTAGTATTAAATAGTTGGTTTATAGAATGAACGGTTATCTAACGCAAATAGTCGCTCTGTAAATTCACCTGGTTCTGTTTTACTTAATGCTCGTTTTAGCATATTCATCTTCGCATCGATATTATCGATGTAGAATAACATCTCTGCCTCTTGTAGCATTGGTTTTTTCGGGCTACCATATTCTTCTTTACCATGATGAGACAGTACCATATGTTCTAATAACATGACTTCTTCTCCATCGATTTCAAGCTCTGCTGCTGCCTTTTCGATTTCAGATACCATAATGTTAATATGCCCAAGTAAGTTCCCTTTTGCCGTGTAAACTGTCGAAATCGGACCTGATAATTCAATTACTTTACCGATATCATGTAAAATAACTCCTGCATACAATAAATCGCGATTTAATGTTGGATATAGATCACAAATCGACTTTGCAAGACGCAGCATTGATGTTTCATGCTCTAAAAGTCCAGAAGCATACTCATGGTGATTTTTTGTAGCTGCAGGGAATGTCATTAGTTGCTCTTGGAATTTGCGTACGATATGACGTGTGATACGTGAAATATTTGGATTTTTAATTTCAAAGAAATATTGACTAAATTCTTCGTATAATTGTTCTTTTGGTGTTTCAGATGATTGAATTAAATCTTCTACGCCAATTGTTTCGTCTGGGCGTAATGGGCGAATTTGTTTAATACGCAGTTGCAATTTACCACGGTAATCTTGAATTTCCCCACCAATGTGTACAACAATTCCTGCTGGATAAAGACGTACTTGTTCTTCGCCTGCATCCCAAAGTTTGGCCTCAATACTACCACTTTTATCTTGTAAAATCAGTGTCATAAATGGTTTCCCCATTGTTGTGACACCTTTTGTTGATTGTTTAATCAATAGATATTGATCGACTGAATCTCCTACTTTTAACGTTGCAATACCGCTCATGTGGAGTTCGTCCCCCTTCATTTTCAGCTTGCCAAATAATTCGGCTTCACTTCATTTATTTACATTATTTATTGTACCATTTTGCCCGATTGAGTAACATAAAAATGCCGAAACCAATTGTTTTTTGATGAATTATTTTCCATTTTTTTGTATAATGAATATAAGTTCATTTACAATTTTAAACAATTAGGGGTGGAGAAAATGACATCATATCGTTTTACAGCATTTGAGAAGACAGGCGAATCATTATTCGATGAGGATTGGGAATTCGAATCAGACGATATCGCAAAAGAACAAGGTGCACAAAAGATTGAAGAACTAGGACTGACAGATAAAACACATCGTCTAGTGAATAATAAAGGAAAATTAATTGTTTTTCATGTGTAACGCGAAATAAAAGGAGAATGCGCACGAATCAGTTGCGCATCCTCCTTTTTTCTATTCTCCATTAAATACTGGCTGGCGTTTTTCTACAAAGGCTTGAATTCCTTCTAAATGATCTTTCGTTGCACGCATACGCGGTTGCATTTCCGCTTCCTGTGCTAAATATTTGTCTAGTTTATTTTCTTGCGAACCGTTTAATAAAAGCTTTGTTTCAATCTTCGCTACTAATGGTGTTTGAAGTTGTTGCGCAACAAACTGCTGCGCTACTTCTTTTGCCATACCATTTTCTACTACAATATCTGCCAAATCCCATTCAACGGCCTCTTCACCGTCCATAACGCGACCTTCCCAAATCATTTGCTTCGCCTTCACAGCGCCTACACGTTCTTTCATAAAGAAATGGCCGCCACCATCTGGAATAAGTCCAATGCCGATAAAATTCATCGCTAACTTTGCATCTTGCTCAACAATCACATAATCACAAGCAAGCGCCAAACTTAAACCAAAACCTGCTGCTGCACCGTGTACGACCGCTACCGTCACCGCTGGAAGCATATACAACGCCTTAATCGCACGCGTTAAATACGTCATGACCTGTTCGGTATCCGCTCCTACTGAAGCACCTTTTAACATTTCTTTAATATCACCACCTGCTGAAAAAACTTTTTCAGCTCCTTGTAGCATGAGAATCTGAACATTCTCTTTGTATAGTGCTTCAAAACATTCAGCTAAATCTACGGCCATTTGTTCATTTAATGTATTCATCGCCTGTGGACGGTTTAAGGTAACAACTGCTACCTTATCATTCACTTCACATAAGATTGTTTCGTATGTCATTGTTAACACTCCTTTATGAATAATCATTCACTTCTTTTGCTATATTCGCTACATAACCGAGAAATTCCTTTAATATCCGTAGAATTTTCTAATTATTTAAACTTTTATCGCTTTAGGAAAATGAAGTTTTCTTAACCAGTTTCTATTGTAAAAGATTCGATAGTTGTATAGGTTGGGTTTTTTGTTTTCAATAAAAATGCTTAATTTATGTCCTCTCATAAAGGACGAACATTAATTACAATAAAAACGTTATTTGTTCGTTTTTTATCTTTTTAGTTACCTTTTTCTAGTTATTTTAAAATTAATAATGAAATAAATATTGACATTACTGAATAATCGCTTTAATATTGTGTTAAATTCAAATCACGCAAAAATACGTTGAAAGAGACATACTTATATTTTTGAAAGCCTCACAGCGAGCTGGTGGTCGGTGCAAATCAGCGGTTTCAATTATAAGTTCCACTCCCGAGTAGATCTTCTGAAAATTCCAAAGTAGGAAGATTCGTCACATGCACGTTACGCATAAAGCAAAGCCTCGTTCTTATTTTGAACAGGAAAATTAGGGTGGTACCGCGTTACTAAATTGTTAATTTAGCCTTTCGCCCCTACAGTCATAGACACACGTCTGCGATTGTATGGGATGGAAGGCTTTTATTTTTAACTTTGAGAGGAGCTTTTGTTTATGTTACAAGATTATCAAGTGTTACGTATTCCAGGTCCAACTCCAGTTCCACCACGTGTGAACCGCGCAATGACACAGTCAATGGCTGGGCATCATGCGCCGCAAACTTATCAAATTATTCAAAATATTAAACCTAGACTGAAAAGTTTTTTTGGGACATCGCAAGATATTTTAATGATTGCAGGTAGCGGTACATCCAGTCTTGAAGCTGCTGTCGTCAATGTAACGACGAAAGGCGATAAAGTACTTGTTCTTTCAACAGGTGTTTTTGGCCATCGTTTTACAGAGATTTGCGAAAGCTATGAATTAGATGTAGACGAATTTACTACCGAGTGGGGCCAACCGTTCCCACTTGATGAAGTAATTGAACACATCAAACAACATCCTGATATTAAAGCAGTGTTCTCAACATTTTGTGAAACGTCAACAGGTGTTCTAAACCCTGTTGGTGAACTTGCTAAAGCCGTCCATGCCATTAATGATGACATCATCGTTATTGCTGATGGTGTTTCAGCCGTTGCTTGTGCTGAAACAAAAATGGACGAATGGGGTCTCGACATTGTCGTTACTGGCTCACAAAAAGGCTTTATGCTCCCTACTGGTTTAGCATTTATTGCCGTAAGTGACCGCGCTTGGAAAGCTATTGAACAAAATGATACAAAGGGCTACTACTTAGACCTAACAAAACATCGCGATGCCCTCGAAAAAGGTAACACCCCTTTTACACCTGCTCTTGGCCTTTTCCATGGTCTTGATGCAGTCCTGGATCAATTAGAAGAAGAAGGCGTTGAAGAAGTATATGCTCGTCACACGTTAATGCGTGACATGACACGTGCAGCTTTAAAGGCGCTCGACGTGAACTTACTTGTTGAAGATGCTTATGCATCCCCTTCTGTGACGGCTGTTGCCCCTACAGATTTTGATGCACAGGCCTTCCGCAAAGTGCTGAAAGAAGATTTCAATATCGATGTCGCAAGCGGGCTTGAAAAAATGACCGATACCATTTTCCGCATTGGTCATATGGGCTATTGCTCACCTGCTGACGTACTTCAATATATTAGTGCATTTGAAATTGCCTTAACGAAAGTTGGAAAAACAATCGAGCTTGGCGCCGGTACTCGCGCCGCTCAAGAAATTTACTTACAAAAAACTACAACAACTGTGACACAATAAGGAGAGAATTAACGATGGCTATTAACATTTTAATCAGTGACCCACTAAGCGAAGATGGTATTTACCCACTACGTCAAGAGAAAGAATTAGATTTAAATATTGACATTAAAACTGGCCTTCAACCAGAAGAATTAAAAGCGATTATTGCTAACTATGATGTATTATTAGTACGTTCTCAAACAAAAGTAACGCGTGACATTATCGAAGCTGCTGACAACTTAAAACTTATCGGACGCGCTGGCGTTGGTGTGGACAACATCGACCTTGAAGCTGCAACTGAAAAAGGGATTATCGTTGTTAACGCTCCAGATGGTAACACAAACTCTGCTGCTGAGCATACAACAGCGATGATTTTCGCTCTTGCTCGCCACATTCCACAAGCGTTCATTACACTAAAAGAAGGCCGTTGGGATCGTAAAAAATTCGTCGGCGTTGAGCTTAAAAACAAAACGCTTGGTGTTATCGGCTTCGGTCGTATTGGTCAAGAAGTGGCACACCGTGCAAAAGGTAACCGCATGAACGTTATCGCATACGATCCGTTCTTAACTGCTGAAAAAGCTGAAAAAGCGGGCGTAGATTACGGTTCAGTAGAAGATGTTGCGAAGGTAGCAGATTTCATTACTGTTCACACACCATTACTTGATTCTACTCGTCATATGATTAACGAAGATATCTTTAACGTCATGAAAGATGGCGTTCGTATCATCAACTGTGCACGTGGTGGTATTATCGATGAGGAAGCACTATATAATGCAATCGAATCTGGTAAAGTAGCGGGCGCTGCATTAGATGTTATGGAGGAAGAACCATTCGTAGGTAACCGCCTATTAGATCTTCCACAAGTTATCGCAACACCTCACTTAGGTGCATCTACAGTAGAAGCACAAGAATCTGTAGCAGTAGACGTAAGTAATGATATTCTATCTTACTTCAACGTTGGTACAGTTCAAAACCCTGTAAACATGCCTTCAGTTCCTAAAGATGTTGTAGCAAAAGTTGAACCATTCTTTGAATTAGGTGAAAAAATCGGTGCATTCGCAATGAACTTAACAGAAGAAGCTGTAAATGAAATCAACATCTACTACTCTGGTGACGTCGCAAACTATGATGTGCGTCCATTAACGAATAATACAGTAAAAGGTGTACTTACTCGTAACTTAGGTAACCATGTAAACAACGTAAACGCTCGCTACCTTGCTGATCGTAACGGCATCAAAATTAGCGAACAAAAATCTACACAAGCTCGTGCATTCTTAAGCTCAATTACAGTTGAAGTTATCACTGAAAACGAAAAACATTCTGTAAAAGGAACATTACTAAACGGCCTTGGTGCTCGTATCGTACAAGTTGACCAATATGTAGTAGACGTTGTTCCTGAAGGTAACTTACTATTCATCAAGCACACAGATAAACCTGGTGTAATTGGTCGTGTAGGTACTTCATTAGCTGAGCAGAACGTCAACATTGCAACAATGCAAGTTGGTCGTGCTGATGAAGGTGGCGATGCAATTATGATGTTAGCAATTGACAACACAGTTGAAAGCTTAGACTTCGTTATCGCAACAGAAGGCGTATTCGACGCAAAAGAAATCAAACTATAAAGTATACGTAAAAGAGGCTTAGGAAAATTCCTAAGTCTTTTTTTATGCGCTAAAAAAGCATGTCTTGCGAAATAATTCCGTAAGACATGCTCAGTAGCACTAACTATATAATCGATACAAAACAATCGCAATTGTTAAAATCATCGCAATAACTGCCATAGACATTTTTTTATTTGATTTGTTAGGCATCGCTCCCACTCCTTTTCTATTCGTTTAGAACGTTTAAAAAAGGTGATAAGTTCATTATAATGAGTCGATTAATGGTTTTAATTTTGTTAAGGTATCAATTTCATATGTAGGTACGACAACATCGTTAGGTGCCTTATCCTCACGGTTTATCCATACATTACGCATATTGACGCGAGATGAGCCTAGAATATCTGTCATTAAGTTATCGCCTACCATAAGACATTCTTCCGCATTCCCATCTGCAAATGTCAAAACATGTTCAAAAATAGAGGCATCTGGTTTCCCGATACCAAAATCACCAGAAATAATAATTTTATCGAAATAAGGTACAAGCTCTGGTGTAATTTCTAATTTTTTATTTTGAAGGCTCGGTGCCCCATTTGTTAAAAGAATTAATTGATAGTCTTCTTTTAAACTATCTAACACCGCGTATGTTTCATCATATACACATGGACTTGCAATACGATTCTCGACAAATTTTTCACCTAGCTCATGTCCAAAATCCTTATCATCAATACCATATTCTTTTAAACCTGCTGTCCATGCATCACTACGATATGTTGGCACGATGGCTTTCATCTTTTGAAAATCCTCTGTCGGGTCATCAAAATGGCCCCATAAACCTTCAAATGGATTAATTCCGATTTGTACCGTATAATCATATGTTTCATAGCCTTCATAAAGTGTACGTGCTGCACTGCGCACATAGTCTTCTAATTTCGCTCCATCAATTTGAGGATATTTTTGCGCTGCTTGTACACAAGTCTTCGCAAAGGCATCTGCAATACTTTTTTTATCCCATAAAAGCGTATCATCTAAATCAAAAATTACTGTTTTAATTGCCACTAAAGCCAGCTCCTTTAAGCATTATGTATGTTTGTATCGTATCATAATTCTCCGCTTAAAAGTCTGAAATTTCAAAGAATAATAGAATCTCTGCATAACAAAGGAATAGATCATTATTGTTCGTAACAAAAAAACAAGAGCTGCATTATGCAACTCTTGTTTCATCTTCATTATTTTTCTACTGAAACCCATTTTAAATCGATGAAGCCCATTAAGTTTGGTTCCATATTTTTCACATAATCTTTTTGTACATAGGTTGTTGTGTAGTAGTAAACAGGAATGACTGGGAATTGCTTCATCGCAATATCCTCTGCTTGTTGTAAATACTCTAAGCGTTTGTCTGTATCTGTTTCTTTTACAATTTTACCCATTAACTCTTTATATTCTGCATCTTCCCAGCCTGTATCGTTATTGCCGTTATTTGCAGATGTAAACATTTCTAAGAATGTGTATGGATCGTTAAAGTCAGCAATCCAACCTTGGCGACCAAGATCATATTCTTTTGCACTTAATTTATCTAAGTACACTTGCCATTCTGAGTTATCGATTGATACATCGATACCTAGATTTTTGTGCCAGCCTTCTTGGATATATTGTGCAATTGCTGAATGTGCTTCAGATGTGTTGATTGAAATACCAATTTTAATATCTTTTGCATCTTTAATACCTAATTCTTTCATTCCTTCAGCTAAAGCTTTTTTCGCACCTTCAATATCATTATCTTTGAAGTATTCTTTTTCTTCATAGTTTTGAATTGCTGGTGGTACCATGCCTAGCGCTGGTTTTTGGTCTGCTTTTAATACGTTATCAATTAATCCTTGACGGTTGATTGATAATGCTAAGGCTTTACGGATATTCACATTTTCCATGTATTTCGCTGTTGTGTTCACTTTGTACCAGTATTCTGCTGCAAAGTCTTGTACTTGTAATGATTTATCTTTTTTGTAGCCTTCAATTGCATCAAGTGGAATCGCTTGGAAGTCCCCACCAATGAAATCGATGTCACCACTTGTGAACATACGATTTGCTGTTGCTTGGGATTCGATCATTTGGATATTTACGTTGTCTAATGATACGTTGTCTTTATCCCAGTAGCTATCGCTTTTAGCTAGAACAATTTTGTCATTATGCTTCCACTCTGAAAGCTCAAATGCACCATTTGTTACGAAGTCTTTACCTGCATCAGAGAACCATTTGTCATTCCCTTCAGCAACTTTATGATTGATTGGCATATATGTGTAGAATGCTGTTAATTCTAAGAAATAAGGTGTTGGGTTTGTTAATGTTACTTTTAATGTTTTATCATCAACTACTTCGATGCCAACATCTTCAACTTTCCCTTTACCTTCATTGTAGTCTTGTGCACCTTTAATCGCATATAAGATTGAAGCGTACTCTGAAGCGTTTTTCGGATCTAATGCCCATTTCCATGCATAAGCAAAGTCTTCAGCAACAACTGCGTCACCATTTGACCATTTTGTATCACGTAATGTAAATGTATATGTAAGTTTATCGTCACTTACTTGTACATCTTCTGCTGCTGCATTTTCTGGCTTTCCGTCTTTACCAACGCGTGTTAAGCCTTCAAATACGTTTTTAATAACTGTTCCTGATGTTGCATCTGTTGCCATCTGTGGATTTAATGATGGTGGCTCAGACATAATGGATACATTTAATTCTTGTGCTTTTTCTCCATTTTCTTTTGTACCAGAATCTTCTTTTGAATCGCCGCCGAAATTACATGCTGCTAAAATACTCATAACAAGTACTAACAATAATAAAGGTAATAAGCGTTTCTTCATGTTGTCATCCCCTTTGTTGTTAGAAAATAATTAATTTTCTAAAAAATTATAACTCTAAAAGTATTTTACCATAAATATCTATAATTTGAATATGCTGATTTTCGATTCATTTATTCTCAGAACGAGAAGTGTCTATAGACTTATTTGTGCTACATAAAAAAATCAGCACGTGATAAGCACATGCTGACTTCATTAAAAAATTATTGTAGTTTAACTTTCTTACCAGTATACCAACGACCAATTTGCTCATCTGTGGCATATACAAAATGTCCCTCGAACACTTCATGCATAGATAATTCTCCTTCAGGCTCTTCATCCTTATAAGGAATACGCTTACGCGTTGCCTCTGATAATGGATCAGGTAACGGAATTGCTGATAATAATGACTTCGTATATGGATGCACTGGATAATTATAAATATCTTCAGATGTTCCAATTTCAACGAGCTTACCACGATGCATTACTGCAATACGGTCTGAAATATATTTAACCATCGATAAATCATGTGCAATAAATAAATACGTTAAATCGCGCTCTTTTTGAAGTTGCTTTAATAAATTGACGACTTGTGCCTGAATCGATACATCCAGCGCCGAAATCGGTTCATCCGCAATAATAAACGATGGTTCAAGACTAAGCGCGCGTGCAATGCCAATACGTTGACGCTGACCACCTGAAAATTCATGCGCATAACGATTCGCATGCTCTCGGTTTAAGCCAACCGCCTCTAGTAGCATCCCTACACGCTCACGACGTTCTTTTTTATTTTTATACATCCCATGAATTTCAAAGCCTTCTGAAATGATTTCACCGGCAGTCATACGTGGATTAAGTGATGCGTATGGATCTTGAAAAATCATTTGCATTTCTTTATTAAAACTACGTAGCTCTTTTGACGACATTTTATCCTGTACATTGCGTCCATTAAATTTGATTTCACCGCCTGTAATATCATACAAACGAATGATTGAGCGTCCTGTTGTAGATTTACCAGAGCCTGATTCTCCTACAAGGCCAAGTGTTTCACCTTTATATACATCAAAACTAATACCATCAACTGCTTTAATGGTGCCAAAGTGCTGCTTCAAATCTTTTACTTCTAAAATCTTCTCCGCCATACTATTCACCGCCCTTTCCAAGTTCAATACTAGTTTCATCATTTTTTTCTAAATACCCTTCAATACGCTTACGCACCGCTTCTGGTACTGGTACATGAGGTGCGTCTGGATGAAGTAACCATGTTTTCGCAAAATGCGTCTCACTTACTTGGAACATTGGTGGCTGCTGCTCATAGTCAATCTGAAGAGCAAATTCATTTCGTGCCGCAAAAGCATCCCCTGCTGGTGGATGAATTAGATCGGGTGGAGATCCGGGAATCGTACGTAATAATTCATCTGCATCATTATCAAGGTCTGGCATAGAGCCAAGTAATCCCCAAGTATATGGATGCTTTGGATTGTAGAAAATTTCATTTGCGGTACCATATTCAACAATTTGTCCAGCATACATAACTGCTACAGTATCGGCTACATTAGCAACAACACCAAGGTCATGGGTAATGAAAATAATCGACGTATCACTCGTACGTTGAATTTGCTTCATTAGTTCCAAAATTTGTGCTTGAATCGTTACATCAAGTGCCGTTGTTGGTTCATCTGCAATTAGAATTTTGGGTTCTGCTGCAAGTGCTATCGCGATTACTACACGCTGACGCATCCCACCTGAAAACTCATGTGGATATTGTTTAAACCGTTGTTCTGGAAATGGAATGCCTACCTCATCTAATAATTCAATCGCACGTTTTTTTGCTTCTTCTTTTGTAGCTACTTTTTTATGCTTCAAAATTACTTCCATGATTTGTTTTCCGACACGCATTGTTGGATTTAATGCTGTCATCGGATCTTGGAAAATCATTGCAATATCATTCCCACGAATTTTCGTCATTTCCTTCTCTGTTGCCTTCACTAAATCCTTACCCTCAAATAAAATTTCACCTTCTGCATAGATTGCTGGTGGCTGTGGTATTAACTTCATAATCGCATTACTCGTCACTGATTTTCCTGAGCCCGATTCTCCTACGATTGCAAGAGTCTTCCCTTTTTCAAGTGAAAAATCAACTCCGCGTACGGCTTGGACAAGGCCCGCATACGTTTTAAAATTAATCTTTAAATTCTTTACTTCTAAAATCGTTTCACCCATTGTCGTCACCTCTATTTTCGTAGTTTAGGATCGAGCGCATCACGAAGACCATCGCCGACTGCATTAAATGCAAAGATTGTTATTGAAATTAAAATAGCTGGGAAAATTAAACGCCAAGGCGCTGTATCAATGGCATTATTACCATCTGATGCCATCGTCCCCCAAGAAGCCATTGGTTGTGGTACACCTAAGCCTAAAAAGCTTAAAAATGCTTCCGTAAAAATCGCACTTGGAATTGTTAATGTCATCGTTACCAAAATGGCCCCTAATGCATTCGGAATTAAATGTTTCGAAATAATATGCCCTGTCGAAGCTCCGAGTGTACGTGCCGCTAAAACATACTCTTGATTTTTTATTGATAATACTTCCCCACGCACAATACGAGCCATATTTACCCAACCTGTAATTGATAGCGCGATAATGATTGGCACTAAACCTGGCTTTAACACAACTAATAAAATAATCACGACTAATAAATATGGAACCGCTGTTAATACATCGGCAATACGCATCATGATATCATCGACACGACCGCCAACAAGTCCTGAAATAGAGCCCCATAAAACACCGATAATTAAATCAATGACAGCTGCTGTAATTCCGATAAATAATGAGATACGCGCGCCAAACCACACACGTGTAAAAACATCCCGCCCAAGGTCATCTGTACCGAACCAATTTTTCGCAGATGGTGGTCCATTATAGACACCTAGTTGCTGACTATATGTGTACGGTGAAAATATTGGCACAAAAATTGCCATTAATGCAACAATCGCTAAAATAATAATGCCAATGATTGCAAGCTTATTATGACCAAAGCGCAGTCGCACTTCCTTCCAAAATGATACGGATTTTTCAGCAAGCTGGTCAGTTGCTGCATGGTTTCCGCCTACAACGGTGAATTTTTCTCTTGGAATTTGTTGTGTCATGCTTTTTTGCCTCCTTTAAGCTTGATACGTGGGTCAATAAAGCCGTATAAAATATCAACTAATAATACTGCTAAGAGTAAAATAATCGAATAGAATACGGTCGTCCCCATAATAACGGTATAATCACGGTTTGTAATACTCGTTACGAAATACTTACCAAGCCCTGGGATAGCAAAAATTTGTTCAACGATGAAACTACCTGTAATAACCCCCGCAAATAATGGCGCTAAATACGTGACAACGGGTAGTAATGCATTACGTAATGAGTGCTTAAATAATACGCCCCATTTTGACAAACCTTTTGAACGTGCCATCTTCACATACTCACTATTGTTTTGCTCAAGCATCGATGAACGAACAAGTTTCGCGATAAAGCCCATATGTGTAACCGCTATCGCTGTTGCAGGTAAAATACTGTAAATAAACCCGTTCCAACCACTGATTGGGAAGAGCTGTAATTTGAGGCCGAGGAAATATTGCAAGAGTCCAGCCAAGATAAAGGATGGTACAGATATGCCGAGCACAGCAATGGTGGTGACAACATAGTCTACACCCCGATTATGATAGAGCGCCGCAACGGACCCAAAAAGCACACCGAGCCCGACAGCAAGTATCATTGCTTCAATCCCAAGTGTTAATGAAATTGGGAAACTTTCCGCAATCATATCGTTTGTTGAGCGACCTTTGTATTTCATTGATTCACCAAAATCTAATTGTGCTGTTGATACTAAATAATCCTTATATTGAATATACCAGGGATTATCGAGACCATACTCAGCATTTAATTGCGCTTCAATTTCTGGTGGGAAGCTTTTCTCGGATGCAAATGGACTACCAGGAGCTAAACGCATGAGGAAGAATGTAATTGTAATAATGAGAAACAGCGCGATAAATATATACACAAACCGTTTCATAATATACTTAAGCATAAAAACCCTCCATTCTGTTGTACGTCAGTCATTTTATTTAAATGACTGGTTCCCATTGGCTGATGCGACACTACTTCGACAATCTATACCACAAACCCATAAATTTCATGTCTAATTTCACCATAACAAAAGCTGTTCATAATCAATGATTATAAACAGCTTTGTCAGTGTGATTATGTGTTACTCATAATCTTATTTTTCGATATCTACATCTTTCAAGTTTACGTTACCAAGTTTATCTGGTCCCATGTTCTTCACATAGTCTTGAGCTACGTATTCACTAGAATAGAAGTAAACTGGAATAACAGGCATTTCATCCATTAGGATTTTTTGACCGTCTTTTAAGAATTCTGTACGTTTTGCTTCATCTGTTTCTTTCACAGCTTTAGCCATTAACTCTTTGTATTCTTTATTTTCCCAGCCAGTATCGTTGTTACCATTCTTAGCTGTATCATAACGCTCTAAGAATGTGTAAGCATCGTTGTAGTCAGCAATCCAACCCATACGAGCTACTTGGTAATCAAGAGCAGATACTTTATCTAAAAATACTTGCCACTCAGCATTATCGATTGTTGTTTCGATACCTAGGTTTTTCTTCCAACCTTCTTGAATGAACTGTGCTACTGCAGCATGTGCTTCAGAAGTGTTGATTGAAATACCAATTTTTAAATCAGACGCATCTTTAAGACCTAGCTCTTTAAGACCTTTTTCAAGGTATTTTTTCGCTTCGTCTGTATTGTTGCCTTCGAATAAGTTGTTGTCATTTTCGTAGCCTTCGATTGCTACAGGGACATCAGCTAATGCTGGTGTTTGACCACCTTTTAATACATTTTTGATTAAGCCTTCACGATCGATTGACATCGCTAATGCTTTACGGATGTTAACATTTTTCGTTGGACCTTCTTTAGTGTTTAATTTGTATTCATAAACAGCCGCATAAGGTTCAGATTTTAAGATACCTTTGTCTTTGTATGTGTTCATTTTGTCTAAAGATACCACATTATATGGAGCACCTAAATAATCTAAGTTACCGCTATCGAATTCACGGTTAGCAGTTGCTTCAGATTCAATCATTTTTACGTTTACTGTAGATAGAGCTACATTGTCTTTATCCCAGTAATCTTCGTTTTTCTTCATTGTGATTGAATCATTGTGTTTCCATTCGTCTAATGTGAATGGACCATTTGTTACATACGTATCGCCTGCTTCAGCAAACCAGTTATCATTTTCAGAAACTACTTTTTCATTTACTGGCATATACGTATAGAACGCTGTTAATTCTAAGAAGTATGGTGTTGGATTTTCTAGTGTTACTTCTAATGTTTTATCATCTACAACTTTAATACCTAAATCTTCAACTTTCCCTTTACCTTCATTGTAAGCTTGAGCGCCTTTAATTGGGTATAGGATTGAAGCATACTCCGATGCATTTTTTGCATCTAATGCCCATTTCCAAGCATAAGCGAAGTCGCCTGCTACTACTGGGTCGCCATTTGTCCATTTTGCATCACGAAGTGTGAATGTATACGTTAATTTATCATCGCTAACTTTCACATCTTCCGCTGCTGCATTTTGAACCTTACCATCGCTATCCACACGCGTTAAACCTTCAAAAACATTTTTTACGATGGCACCAGAAGTGCTATCTGTTGCTTTTTGCGGATTTAATGACGGTGGTTCTGAAGTAATTGATAAGTTCAATGTTTTGTCAGCTGATTTGTCGCCGCCAGATGATTTATCGCCATCTGACTTATCATCGCTGCCGCCAAAGCCACAAGCTGCTAGTACAAGCATTAATGCTGCTAATAAAGCAAGTAATGAGAACTTTTTCTTCATTATTATCCCCCTTGTCTGTTCGACACGTTTTTTCCGTTACCACCCGAATCAGTAACTACTTATACTATACCAAAATCTTTTTCAGAAAAAAACAAATATATTAATTTTTCCGAAAATTATCTTATTTAAACTTGCTTATGCTCTTCTGCCCATTTTAAAACTATTTAAGAATATTATGACTTCCGTAATAATTATGCAAAAAAACGTATTAAAAAAGCGCTCCAACAACTGTTGAAACGCTTCTTTTGACTATTAAATGAATACATTATTTTCTAGTAAAAAATTAATGTTTATACCATTGTTTTACTTGCGCATCTGTACCGTATACAAAGTGTCCTGGGAATACTTCATGACTTTTCGCATCGTCTCCTACTTCTTCGTGTTCATATGGAATACGTGTACGAGTTGCTTCTGAAATTGGATCTGGTAATGGGATTGCTGATAGTAACGATTTCGTATAAGGATGAACCGGATAATTGTAAATATCATCCGCAGTTCCTAATTCAACAATTTGACCGCGACGCATTACCGCAATACGATCCGAAATATATTTAACCATTGATAAATCATGAGCAATAAATAAATATGTTAAGCCACGCTCTTTTTGCAGTTGACGTAGTAAGTTTACTACTTGTGCCTGAATCGATACATCAAGCGCCGAGATTGGTTCATCCGCAATAATAAATGATGGGTCTAAGCTTAGTGCACGTGCAATACCGATACGTTGACGTTGACCACCTGAAAATTCATGTGCATAACGATTCGCATGTTCTCGGTTTAAACCTACTGATTCGAGTAATGTACCGATCTTTTCTTTACGTTCTTTTTTATTCTTATACATACCATGAATATCAAAGCCTTCAGAAATGATTTCACCAGCTGTCATACGAGGGTTAAGTGATGCATATGGATCTTGGAAAATCATTTGCATATCTTTATTAAATTGTTTTAATTCTTTTGCTGATTTTTTTCCGTGAATATCTTTCCCTTGGAATATAATCTCCCCGTCTGTAATATCGTACAGACGAATAATTGAACGACCCGTTGTTGATTTACCACAGCCAGACTCACCTACAAGTCCAAGTGTTTCACCTTCATAAACATCGAAACTGATACCATCTACGGCCTTGATTGAACCAAAATGCTGTTTTAAATTTTTTACTTCTAAAATTTTTTCAGGCATTTTATTCACCAACCTTTCCTAAATCAATACCTGCTTCTTTATTCTTTTGAATATACCCTTCAATACGTTTACGTACCGCTTCTGGTACTGGTACATGAGGTGCATCCGGGTGAAGTAACCATGTTTTTGCAAAATGCGAATCACTAACTTGGAACATTGGTGGATCTTGTTCGTAATCGATTTGCATCGCAAATTCATTACGTGCTGCAAAAGCATCTCCTACTGGTGGATGGATTAAATCTGGTGGTGAACCTGGAATCGTACGCAATAATTCATCCGCATTATTATCAAGGTCTGGCATTGAGCCAAGTAAACCCCAAGTGTATGGATGTTTTGGATTATAGAAGATTTCGTTCGCTGTACCATATTCAACAATTTGACCCGCATACATAACAGCCACACGATCCGCAATATTTGCTACAACACCAAGGTCATGAGTAATGAAAATAATCGCTGTATTACTTGTACGTTGAATTTCTTTCATTAACTCAATGATTTGTGCTTGAATCGTTACATCAAGTGCCGTTGTTGGTTCATCCGCAATTAGTAATTTTGGTTCCGCTGCAAGCGCAATCGCGATAACAATACGTTGACGCATACCACCCGAAAATTCATGTGGGTATTGTTTAAAACGTTGCTCTGGGAATGGAATACCGACTTGATCAATTAATTCAATTGCACGTTTTTTCGCTTCTGCTTTTGATGTATTTTTTTTATGTTTTAAAATAACTTCCATGATTTGCTTACCAATACGCATTGTTGGATTCAACGCTGTCATTGGATCTTGGAAAATCATCGCAATTTCATTACCACGGATTTTCGTCATTTCTTTTTCAGTCATTGGTACAAGGTCACGACCATCAAATAAAATCTGGCCTTCTGCATAGATACCAGGTGGCTGAGGAATGAGTTTCATTAACGCATTACTTGTTACAGATTTACCTGAACCTGATTCCCCTACGATACAAAGAGTTTCACCTTGTTTGACTTCGAAGTTTACGCCACGTACGGCTTGTACGATACCTGCATATGTTTTGAAGTTGATTTTTAAATTTTTTACTTCTAATAAATTTTCACTCATTTTCTCACCTACTTTATTATTTACTTACGAAGTTTTGGATCTAGCGCATCGCGTAAGCCATCGCCTACTGCATTAAATGCAAAGATTGTGACAGAGATTAAAATAGCTGGGAAGATTAAACGCCACGGCGCTGTATCTAACGCATTGTTACCGTCAGATGCCATCGTACCCCAAGAAGCCATTGGTTGTGGTACACCTAAACCTAAATAACTTAAGAATGATTCTGTGAAAATCGCACTTGGAATCGTTAATGTCATTGTTACTAAAATAGCACCTAATGCATTGGGTACTAAGTGTTTCATAATAATATGTGTTGTATTAGCACCTAATGTACGGGCTGCTAATACATATTCTCGACTCTTAATAGAAAGAACTTCGCCACGAACAATACGAGCCATGTTTACCCAACCTGTGATTGAAAGTGCAATAATCATTGGTAATAAACCTGGTTGTAATACAACTAAAAGGATGATTACTACTAATAGGTAAGGTACTGCAGTTAATACATCGGCAATACGCATCATGATATCATCCACACGACCGCCTACAAGACCTGCAATAGAACCCCATGCAACACCGATAATTAAATCGATAACTGCAGCTGTAATACCAATGAATAGGGAAATACGGGCACCCATCCAAGCACGTACAAAGATGTCACGACCAAGGTCATCTGTACCGAACCAATGTGAAGCTGAAGGTGGTGCATTGTAGACACCTAATTGTTCGCGATAGCTATAAGGAGATAACCATGGTACGAAAATAGCCATTAACGTAACGATGATTAAAATAAAGAACCCAACAATCGCTAGTTTATTATGCATGAAGCGTAAACGCACTTCTTTCCAGAACGATACTGATTTTGCGGCTAGCTGATCTGTTTGATCATGCTTACCACCAACAACCGTAAATTTATCTTTTGAAATTTTCGGTAAATTCTCATTTGATTGAGTCATTATTTTTTTCCTCCTTTCAGATTAATTCGTGGATCGATTAATCCATAAATAATATCGACGATTAATACTGCTAATAATAAGATAATTGAGTAGAACACTGTCGTACCCATGATAACCGTGTAATCACGGTTTGTAATACTTGTTACGAAGTATTTACCTAGACCAGGAATCGCGAAGATTTGTTCGACGATGAAACTACCTGTGATAACCCCTGCAAATAGTGGTCCTAAGTAAGTAACTACTGGTAGAAGTGCATTTCGAAGGGTATGTTTGAAGACGGTCGTCCATTTACCGAGCCCTTTTGCACGCGCCATCTTCACATACTCACTACTGTTTTGTTCAAGCATAGATGAACGCACAAGTTTAGCGATAAAGCCCATATGTGTAACGGCGATTGCAAAGGCCGGCATAATACTGTAGATGAAGCCGTTCCATCCACTAATTGGAAGGAGTTGCATTTTCAGACCTACGAAGTACTGTAGAAGACCCGCTAATATAAAGGAAGGGACGGATATTCCTAGCACGGCAATTGTCGTACCGAGATAATCCGGGAATCTATTATGATACAGCGATGTGATAACTCCGACTAAAACACCGAGTCCGACCGCTAAAATCATCGCTTCAACACCTAGTGTTAACGAAATTGGGAAACTTTCCGCAATCATATCGTTTGTTGAACGACCTTTGTATTTCATTGATTCACCAAAATCAAATTGTGCTGTAGATACTAAATAGTCCTTATACTGGATGTACCAAGGATTGTTTAAACCATATTCTTCTTGTAGCGCTGCTTCAATTTCTGGCGGTAAGCTTTTTTCAGAAGCAAACGGGCTACCAGGGGCAATTCTCATTAGGAAGAATGTTAGTGTTACGATGACGAATAATGCGGCAACGATGTACAATAAACGCTTGAAAATATATTTAATCATTCTTTCAGCCTCCTTAACCTCTTAATAATAGAATAAGAGGACTGCTAGGCTTAGCCTGCAGTCCATTGGTAAATCTAGTGTGCGAATTATTTCGCAATTTTTACATCTTTAAGGTTGATGTTACCTAATACATCTGGCTCCATACCTGTGATTCCGTCTTTCACTACGAATAGAGAAGTGTAATCATAGATTGGTGCAGCTGGATAATCAGCCATAAACACAGCTTCTGCTTTTTGTAAGAATGCTAGACGTTTTTCAACATCTGTTTCTTTTTGTGCTTTCGCCATTAATGATTGGTATTCTTTGCTTTCCCAACCAGTTTGGTTATTGCCGTTATCAGCTGTTGTGTAAAGATCTAAGAATGAAGTTGAATCATTGTAGTCAGCTGTCCAACCCATACGAGCTACTTCGAAGTCACCGCTGTCCACTTTGTCTAAGTAAACTTGCCATTCAGAGTTGTCAATTGTTACATTCACACCTAAGTTTTTATGCCAGCCTTCTTGAACATATTGTGCAATTGCAGCATGTGCTTCATCTGTGTTGATTGAAAGTTTGATGTTGATGTCAGAAGCATTTTTGATGCCAAGTTCTTTCATCCCTTTAGCAAGTGCTTCTTTCGCACCTTTCATGTCATTATCTTTAAAGAATGTTTGTTGAGAATCCCATCCATTGATTGACATTGGTACGATACCATTAGCAGGTTTTTGTTCACCTTTAATTACATTGTCAATTAATCCTTGACGGTTGATTGCTAATGTTAAAGCTTTACGAATGTTTTTGTTTTTCATTACGTCATCTTTTGTATTGAATTTGTATAGGTATACAGATGCAATATCCGAGATTTGTAGTGATTTGTCTTTTTTGTATGTATCAATTTTATCAAGAGATACTGATTGGAATGGAGAGCCTAGGAAATCTAAGTCGCCACTTTCAAACATACGACTAGCTGTTGCTGAAGATTCGATCATTGCAATGTTGATTGTATCAACATCTACACTGTCTTTATCCCAGTAGCTATCTGATTTAGCTAATGTTACTTTGTCGTTGTGTTTCCATTCTTTTAGTGTGTATGGTCCGTTTGTTACGTAGTCTTCACCAGCATCTGCGTACCATTTATCATTTTTCTCAGCCACTTTTTTATTGATTGGCATATAAGAATAGAATGCTGTTAATTCTAAGAAATAAGGTGTTGGGTTATTAAGTGTTACTTCTAATGTTTTATCATCAGTCGCTTTCACACCAACAGCGTCTGCTTTACCTTTACCTGTGTTGTAAGCTTCTGCGCCTTTAATAGCGTAGAAAATGTAAGAGTATTGAGACGCATTTTTAGGTTCTAAAGCCCATTTCCAAGCGTACTCAAAATCTCCTGCTGTTACTTGGTCACCATTTGACCATTTTGCGTCGTCACGTAATGTGAACGTATAAGTAAGTTTATCATCGCTAACTTTTACATCTTCTGCGATTGCGTTTTCAACTTCACCTTTTTCATCTACACGAGTTAAACCTTCGAATACCCCGTTTAAGATTGATCCAGATTGTGTATCTGTCGCTAATTGCGGATGTAAGCTAGGTGGTTCTGAAGCAATTGAAAGATTTAATGTTTTGCCATCAGATTTAGAATCTTCAGACTTTTCATCTCCGCCGCCAAAGCCACATGCACCGAGCACTAATGTAAGAGCTGCGAGAATTGCTACCCATAAAAAGTTTTTCTTCATGTTGTGTTCCCCTCTAATGCCTATAAAGATTTGCGTTATATTTATAACGTATTAATACTATATCAAACAAATAAATAGAAAGAAAGAAGTATTCCGAAAATTTTCAAATCAGAAACAATTTATTTAATTTAGAACAGTTTATTTTAATGAAACATTTTTTAAAGATTATGTATTTTTATAAAATAATTCTCTTTCAAACGGCTTTTTAATGCTATTTTTATTAATTTAACTGCATTTTTATAATTTTCTGAATAGAATGAATATCGTCACAATTCAATAAAATAATTTACTATATTTTTTATAAAGTCACTTTTTTTATGTCTTTTCTATTTTTTATATCTTTTTTTCATCTCTATTACCTATAATTTTTTTGAATTATTGCTATTATAATAATATTTTTTCTGAATTTTACGATAATTTTATCGTTATCAGATGTCATTTTTTAGTATTTAAAAATAAAATCATTTAATTATTATATAAATATATCTTTCTTATGAATATTCAAATAAAAAAGGCTACGTCAAACGTAGCCTTTTTGTTTATTTAATATCTTTTTATTTCATAGAAGGTACTAATTTCTCTAAGCAATGTTCAATGCTTTTGAGTAGCGAATTATGCATATTTCTACGATAAACGTACAAATGGAATACATATAAAAAACCCGTAACATTTTTATACAAATACAATTGCTCGTCTGAACGTAACTTTTCATTCTGTGAAGTCATAAATTTCGGAACACGTATAAAGAAATCCTCAATCACTTTTTCATCCAAATGAATTTTTAATAATTTCATAATCGTTTTTGATAATACCTCTTTTTCATCACCAATATAGAGAACAGATGAACATGCAATTTTATTAGCTACTACACGAAAAAGATTCGCGCTTTGTTCTTTTGGAAAGCGCTCATCATTCATTAATTTCTCAAGTGCATCCACTGCATAAGCTACAGGCTGCACAAGTCCTCCTTCTTTACCGTAACTACGTACATCTTCTTCTAATTGAAGGTACAACATCACTGCACGATATATAGCATCATATGTTGCATTGTCTATAAAAGGCACTTCGTTATGTGCATCAATAAAAAAGCCAAGTGCTTTCATACTGTAAGAACGTTTATATAGCTCGTCACTATTAAGCATTCCTTGATTATAGAATAAATAATCGTCACTAATCAGCTCCAATATAACGCGTTCTTTTCTCGATGCATTAATATTTTCGTTCGTTGCAAATCGCTCTAAAAAAGCTAATAATTGTGCTCGCAGTTGTTGATCGAGTGTTTCAAGTGATGGCAGTACTTGTTGAATCAGCTCGTCATCATTCATACGATGCAATGTAACATCTTGTTCAATTAGTTCTTGTAGTCTTTCTATTGTAATGGTCATTTTCTCAACCCCATTCTATACTCTATTCATCAAGCCTATTGTAGCAATTTCCAAGTCGCTCGCTCAAAGAATTTTTCACTTTATATTGTGAAAAAGAAAAAGACAGTCGCAACGACTTTTTCGTTGTTACTATCTTTATTCCCTTATTTTTGTACTTTTTTACCATAAAGTTCATTTAAAATCTCAATTTTCTTTTCAATGGCCTCTTCATACGTCAAAATGTATGCGGCTGGCTCTTTTGGATTGTGGTGTTGGGTGATGCGCCCTGTTTGTGCATCAACGAATTTACTTGAAGCACCGCAGCCCAGTCCAATGATTGTTTGTACTTCTTCCATAATGACAATATTATAGATACTTTCCTCGCCAGGTTTTGAGTAACCGACGTTTTCTAAATTGCCTAAAATATTTTTTTGACGGTATAAATAGTACGGCGCGTAATCATGCTCATCTGTCCATTCATGTGCACGATGCATCATCGCTTCAGCCGTTTTACGGTCCGCGACTTGATATTTATCACGGTTATGCGTCATTTCTGAGGCACGCTTGAACGATAATGTATGCACTGTTAAAGATTCTGGCATCATTTTTTCAGATTCTGCTAATGAATGTTCAAACTCTTCAAGACCCTCATTCGGTAAGCCGATGATTAAATCCATATTGATATTATTCATGCCTTCTTCACGTGCAAGCCAGAATTTATCAATTGTTTCTTGTACGCTATGATGACGCCCAATAGCTTTTAATGTTTCATCTGTATACGACTGTGGATTAACACTAATACGATCAATGCCCCATTTACGTAATACGGCTAATTTTTCAGATGTAATCGTATCCGGACGTCCTGCCTCTACCGTTACTTCACGAATTGTTTCAGGATGTGGGAAATGTTTGTACATTGTTTCATACAAAGCGTCCATTTCATCTGCCTCGATCGAAGTAGGCGTACCCCCACCCCAGTAAATCGATGTAATCTTCATATCATTTTCAGTAAGCCATTGCCCCATACGTTCAAGTTCAATATGCAATCCATCAAGGAATGTATTTACACGACCTTGTTTACGATTACTTTGAATCGCATAAGCTGGGAACGTACAATACGCACATTTTGTCGGACAGAATGGAATACCAATATAAATACTAACCTCATCGCCAATTGTATCTAAGTCTGGAATTGTTTTTAATTGTACAGCTACAATACGCTCTAATAAATCGATTTTTTCATGCGACAAACGGAATTCTGTCACAAGTTTTTCGCGAATAGCTTCCTTTGTATAGCCTTGCTTACGAAACTTATGATAAAGCTTCGTTGGACGAATCCCTGTAAGGATACCCCATTTTTGATGCATATCCGTTAATTGCTCTAATGCCTCTAACAATACATATGACACGGCGCGTTTTAAACGAATATTCTGCTCACGGTCTGTTCCTAGTGTTTCGTATGGTTGGTCAAACGTTGTATAAAACTTCGCACCACTTGCTTGCTCTTGTAATTCACAGGTAGCATGCACGGTATAATCTTCGTCTACTTGCGATGTGAAATGAACTTTCAAGTCAACTTCTTGCTCTTTTTTCGCTACTTTCGAATCCTCAAAAAATAGATTGGCGATATGCGTAATTTGACGTATCCAATCTTGAGGATACGTTTTATTTAATGAAATTAATTTCATTTGATTGGTTCAACTTCTTTCGAATTTAGTTTAAATAAAAAATTTTATAGGTATAAGTAAATAAAATTAGTAAAAAATGGGGGTTTTATCATGATCTTTAACACATGGAAGAAAGTATCTTATGAATTATCTATTGAAAATAGTATAGAGTCCGAATTACCTAATGTGTGTATTGAAAATAATTTAAGTAACGATATCTATACACAGCTCGAAATGATTTCCTTAACCTTACGTGATTTAGCGATTTTGCGTTTGATGCGGCCCATTTTAAAAGAAAATTTAACGTCCCTTGTTGAAAATTTTTATTTAAATCTTCAAAAGGAGCCATCTTTACAACAAATCATTCAAGATAATAGTACATTTGAGCGCCTCAAAAAAACATTATCTCATCATCTCGGAGAATTATTTGATGGGGTCATTGATGAACAATTTGTAGCAAAAAGACAGCGTATTGCATCTGTTCACGCACGTATTGGTTTGGCACCTAAATGGTATATGTGTGCATTTCAAGATTTGTTAAACGGCTTTTTTATTATTGTCGAAAATACAGCTTATAACACAAAAGAACGTTTTGAAATTTTAAAAGCGATTTCAAAAATTTTAAATGTGGAACAGCAAATCGTTCTAGAATTATATGCATCTGATTATGAACAAGCCTTGATGAAAAAAAATGAAGTGAATTTAGCGATTGTAGAATCCGTACGCTCAAACTCTTCTGCGCTTAGTACAGTTGCTGCAGAAACAAATGATTCGATTTCATCGATTGTTACGGTATTAAATGACCTAAAAAAATGTCTGCACATAATCATACATTATCCGATGAAGTTGTTCGCTCTGCAACGAAAGAGCAACAACGCTTATTTGCCACTGAAGAAAATAGTACCGAACTTCAGGAAACGATGCAACTAGTTAAACATGACATCGATGAACTTCATGACTTAAATAATCAAATCAACGATATTGCGAGTCTAATTGCTGATATCGCGAGTGAAACCAATTTACTATCATTAAATGCATCCATTGAAGCCGCGCGTGCTGGTGAACATGGCAAAGGCTTTGCTGTTGTAGCTAGTGAAGTACGTACACTAGCTGAAAATACAGCAAAAGCGGTGAAGACTGTTAATCGTATTGTTTCTAAAAGTTTGATAAAAACGAAAAAAATTGCCGAAACCTCACTAGCGCTAGAAACACTTGTTGTGACATCTAATGCAGATATCCATGAAACTGGTCTATCTTTCACAGAAATTTCAACGCGTATGCAAGCGCTACGTCAAAGCAGTGATGCACTCATGCATAATGTCGAATACCTTAATACAGCGGTCTCAACTATTCAAGAAAATGCGAATCGTATTCATATGGCATCAGTTGATTTAGTAGCACAATCCAAATAAATAGAAAAAGAGCACTTTCATTGTCGAAAGTGCTCTTTTTTTATGAAGAAGGTATTATTGAATACCATCATACATTGCTTGGATTGGTTTTGTTAGTACACGATTAATTTCCTGTACTAATTCGCTAAGTGCCATTTCAGCCATTAGCATTTTTGAAATCGCTTGGTTTTGTTGAGCAAGTTGCGCTGTTTTTTGTGCGTATTGTAGCTCGTCCTCGCCGATTTCTTCACCCTTCATTTGCTTTTCTTGAAGTGTCATTTGTAGTTCACGGAATTTCGCAAATAATGCAACCGCTGCTTCATCTTGTTTCACTTCTTCAATCGCTGTTTTTAATGCATTGAATTGTTCCGTTTGACGGAATGTGCTTTCTAATTTGTTTAAATCATCGTAAATATTAATCATGTGTAAATCCCCCTACATAAAGTATGAAATAATCCCTTGCAAAATCCCGATAAAGCCACCAAGCACAAAGCCAAGAACTGTAATCATTTTTAGTTCACGACCTGTGATACCTAGTACAAGCTTTTCAAGAACTTCTAGCGGGAATGTATCGACTTGCTCACGCACAAGCTCCTCAATATCAAGACGAGCGATAGCTGTCTCTAAGTTTGCTTCTGCTTTTTCAAAACCAACTGCTACAACTTGTGGCACAACCTTGTCAGCTAAATGCTGCGCGCCTGTTGGCCAGTAATGTACAAGTGGTTTGTCTAAATGTGTTTCAATGGCTAATTCTTTTTTCGCGTATGACTGGATGTTGCGTGTGACACTTGTGAAATCAAGATCACCTAAAATTTGTGGCACGGTTTGAACGCGTAGCTTACCCCATTCAGTTATTAAAATATTATTGACCATATTAAAGGTGCCAGGTGCTACAAGGAAATTATGAATTTCCTTTTGAACTTTTAACACAATCGAATCACTGTCACCTAAAAACATTTGAACCATACCGCCAAGTGTTCCTTTTGATTCAAGGAAGTTGTCGATAAGCCCTTTAATTGTTAAGTAACCTTCACTTGATGCAAAATAATCGTCGCCACGCATTAAAATATAACTTGAGACTTCTGGAATTTTCGCATCGACTTTTTCAGTCCAGCTTGGCGGCAGTAATGCTTCAATCGCATCCTTTGAAAGAACGTTTTTGAAATGCATGACTTGTTGGTCGATAACCGTATCAATTTTCTGTTCAATCAATTGCGGTGCATCAGCTACACCAGCTTGCTTTAGCCAATCATTTAACGTTTTATCTTCTGCAAAAACATATTGTTGAATAAGTTCATTTGCTTTCGCTTCAATCTTTTGTTGATTATCAGCATTAAAGAATTTTTTGCGGAACATTTCTGGTGTTAATAAATAATTGACGACTGTTTTTCCGAGTTGCTCTGCAATCGCGCCACGTCGTTTTGGAATAATCCCTGGTGTGAATGGCAAACGCCAGCCGAAAAGATATTTTGCCTCTAACGGACGGAATAACATTTTAATAGCGATATGATTTGTAAAGCCACCAATAACGGAGCCAATCACAGCCATGACGACAATTTTCCATAATAAATCTAGCATATAGCTGTCACCCTTCTTTACGAATATCATTGCCTGTTCACATTATAGCAGAGGCAAAAAAAATCGCATATCAAAATCCTTTGTTCGCAAAAAGTTAGAAAAATAGGTAAACTATTACAAATAGGAAATGGAGTGATATACGATGATTCAACATTTTAAATTTAAGCCTCTATACAATTCGAAGCTGCCAGGTTGGCAACTGAACTTCTATAATAAGAGCATCTATTACGAAGTCATCTACAATTCAGATGGCTCGCTTACATGCGTATCGCCGAAAGATATGGTGCTTGATGAACAGTTAGAAAAAGAAATTCAAGCACTTATGGCGTTTCACGTTTACGATTGAGTTTTTAAACGTTCAAATCGTTTACCAAACGTGAAGTAGAAATAAGTAGACGCTGTTAAATAAAGCGCCGACGTTAAAATAAATGTATATACATAGCCATAGTAACTACCAAAGGCGGTTACTAAATATGTCGCTGGAATCCCCATTGAGGCCCAGCCGACTTGGAATACCATTTGGTTGACCGAGTTGGCGAGGCCTTTATATTTGTCATGGACAATATCCATCGCGACAGCACTCTGAATTGGTGATGCAGCATTCATGAGTGCCTGACGGAATAAAAAGCCAATTGATGCGACCCATAGATTCGTTGTAAAGGCCGTTAATAATAGGAAAGGAATCGACGCATATTGGAAAATAATAATGGCCTTTACCTCACCTACTTTTTTAACAACAATTGGTCCGATTAGTTGTGCGACAGCTGTCATCGCTGAGCCAATTGCTAAAATAAAGCCAATATACGAATTCGACGCATCAAAACGATTGGCAAAATAAAGATTTAAATACGGAATAACTAGCCCTGAGCCTGTCCCAATAACTAGCTGTGCAATTCCAAATAATACGATGATTTTTAAATTACTTTTAAAATCGACCGCATGATGGTCTTGTACAAGTCGCGGTGCCTTCGGTTTATTTTCCTCAACAGGCACAGCTTTTTTCATCATAAGCATTGGTAGTAAGCCAATAAGGAAAAAGACAACCCCGATTAACAGCGCAACACGAATCCCTGCCGCTGCACTAATATCGAAAAGATCACTCGCACCATCAGCAATGACACCGCCAAATAAATTCCCGGCAACGCCTGCAATGGTCACAAGCGAAAAATGTACACTAAACAACTGCATACGTTCTTTTGGTTTTGAATTTTCTGCTAAAAACGGTACACTGGCCACTTGTGGAAACGCCCAAACAAGCCCAGTTAAAAATGCACCAATGAGCATCGTTTGCTCGGTTACCGTCACACTACGTACAACTAGTGTGATGGCGGTAAGACCTGCACCAATGATGATCATCCATTTGCGCCCAACACGGTCACTAAGTAACCCTGCTGGCACAAGTATAATGGCCGTAGCAAGCGCCGTCATCGCAATGACGTGTCCGCTTACTTCGCCAGCGAGACCTAGCTCGCGAATATATAAATTGTACATAACGCCAAAAATCCCCATACCCATCTGGATTAAGACGTTCCCAAACATAAACAACTTCACATTGCGATTGAATGAGTTCAGTTGATGAACCCAATCTCTCCACCAATTCGTAATGCCCACCCGCTTTCTTTCATTTCACGAGTATACATGCTACGCTCGTTCACATAAAAATTCAATTAGTTTGTTTGCATCCCTGACTGTAAGCGATACATTTGATAATATTTTCCTTGTTTTGCGAGGAGTTCCTCATGAGTCCCTCGTTCGACAATGCGCCCCGCATCTAGGACTAAAATCAAATTAGCATTTTTAATAGTAGAAAGTCGGTGTGCAATGATAAATGTTGTACGACCACGCTTTAAAACATCCATTGCGCGTTGAATCATTTCTTCGGTCTCAGAGTCAATATTCGACGTCGCTTCATCTAATATTAAAATTGCTGGATCGAAGGCAAGTGCACGTGCGAATGAAATCAACTGGCGCTGACCAGAAGATAATGTCGTACCACGCTCTACTACCTTATCATCAAGTTCAATGCCTTTTAATCCACCAACTGCTTCAACGGCTGCTTTCACCTTGGCATCTGAAATTCTTGGATCATTTAAGCTAATATTCGATGCGACGGTTCCTGTAAATAAATACGGGTCTTGTAGCACAATGCCCATATGCTCACGCGTCGTTTGCACTGGCTTGTCATTCACATTTTGCCCATCAATGGTAATCGAACCTTTTGAGACATCATAAAAACGGAAGAGTAAATTCATAATCGAGCTTTTACCTGAGCCTGTATGACCAACTAATGCCACTGTCTCTCCTGGTTGCGCCTCAAAATCAATATTTTTCAGCACATACTCCTCGTCCTTATAAGCAAAGCTCACATCATTAAATGCGACATGTCCGTTATAACGTGGCATATGCTCATTGCTTACTTCTGTTCCGTCATACTCTAATAGCTCGAGTACACGCTGTGCCGATACACGCGCACGTTCAAGACGATTTAACTGTCCGACAATTTGCATGAATGGATTAAATAGTCGTGTAATATAATCAATGAACACATAAAGTAGACCAACTGAAAATGCTTCTGAGCCTGACAATGCTTGTGAACCAAAATACCAAATAAATGCAAGGAACACCACAGAACGTAATAAGCCGATTAAGTTATGCGTTGTCGCTGCATCAAGGACGAGCATCTTATTTTGATAATCATAATGGTCCTTATTAATCTTTTCAAATTCTTGTTCCATTTTCTTTTCTTGCCCAAATGCTTGAATAATTGTCATTCCATTAATCGACTCATTTAACATACCGTTCATATCCGATAATCGCGTACGAATAATATGATTAAATTTTGTCGCAAATTTATGGTAGAACCACACGAAGGCAATTAAAACTGGTAGTAAGCATAATACGATTAATCCCATGCGCCAATCTAAAATAAACAGCATGATGTAGACGCCAAAGATTGTTAAAATACTTGATGCAAACTGTGATAATACCGTCACGAATAAATCACGAACAGCTTCGGTATCATTTGTAATACGTGATACGACCTTCCCAGCTGGGAGACTATCAAAGTAACGAATCGTTAGGCGATTAATATGCTCATATACATCGTTACGCATCGTTTTAATAATATTATTCGCACCTGATTGTAATATAATGTACTGTGCATAACGGAAAATCGCGGATACTACGGATAGTCCAAAGAAAATCGCTAGCAGCACAGAAAAGGGTTGCCACGGAACGCCATCTGCTTTGGCATCCGTAATATAACGGTCAATCATTTCTTTTGCAATTAAAGGTCCTGCTAAATCTGCCGCAACAGCGATTAATAAAAAGCTGACACCAATAATTAGTTGTTTCTTATATAAGTTTGCGTAGTGCATGAGTCGCTTTTTAAACATCGCCATCACCTCCAATTTGTTGTAGCGCAAACTGCTCACTATACCAGCCACCTGCACGAACTAACTCGTCATGTGTGCCTTCTTCTATAACATGACCATCTTCTAATACAATGATGCGGTCTGCATGCATCACTGCAGATAGGCGGTGTGTAATAATTAATGTCGTTTTATCATTGCGTAGCGCCTGGATATTATGAATAATTGTACTTTCTGTTTTCGCATCAACGGCCGATAATGAATCATCGAGAATTAGAATTTCCGGATTTCGAATTAATGCGCGCGCAATAGAAATCCGTTGTTTTTGTCCACCTGATAGAGAGATTCCTTTTTCACCGACCATCGTTTCAAGTCCCTGTGGTAGACGTTTTAAATCTTCTTCAAAATTAGCCATGCGAATGGCAGCACGGAGTTCTTCCTCTGTCGCATCTGGTTTTCCGAAAAGAATATTTTCGCGTACCGTACGTGAAAATAAAACATGCTCCTGTGGTACATAGCCAATCCATTTACGGACTTGTTCTTTTGATTGCAACTGAATTTTTGTATCGGATAACGCCACGTCGCCTTCTCCAAGTGGATACTCACGTAGTAGTTGCTTTACAACGGTTGTTTTCCCACTGCCGGTTTTTCCAACAATACCAAGTGTTTCACCGCGCTCTAGACGAATGTCCATATCCACTAAATTTGTCTGCTTAGCTGTTGGATATGTGAAACTAACGCCATCAAAGACAATATTACTTGGCTTCTCAATATCGATTGGCTTCTCTGGGTCTGGTACATCCTCATGCTCTGCCAATGTTTCGCGAACACGATCTGCTGACGCATTGCCACGCTGCATAACATTAATCATTTCACCAATTGCCATCATTGGCCAAACGACCATCCCCAAATAAACATTAAAGGTAATGAGCTCACCAACTGTAATAACGCCCTGCGATACGAGGTATGCACCATAGCCAAGGCCTAGCATATAGCTAAGCGCCGTCAAAATCTTACTAATCGGTGCAAATAAAGCATCGACTCGCTCTACACGCATATTTTTATCGTAAACGTCTTGCGTCATATTTTTGAACTGTGCTTCCATTGAACGTTCCTGTACATAAGCTCGTACAACACGCACACCTTCAACCCCTTCTAGTACACGGTCATTCATATCCCCAAATGCTGCCTGTGCTTCAACGAAACGCTCATGAATTTTTTTACCGATAATTTGCATCGCATAAGCTAAAAATGGTAGCGGTAAAATCGCCACAAGCGTTAGTTGCCACGATACACCAAAGCCCATCATTAAAATAATCGTTACTAAATAAAATGATGAATCAAGCATCGTCATAATACCGTAACCCGCTGTTTCAGAGACAGCATTTAAATCATTCGTTGAGCGCGCCATTAAATCGCCTGTACGATTGCGCTCATAAAATGGTGGTGCCATACGTAAGAATTTACGCATGAGATTTTGGCGCAGTTGATATTGTAAAATATTCGAGCCGCCAAATAATTGATACTGCCATATATAGTTTGTAATATAGCCAACAACTGTAATGCCTACGAGAATAAAAGTATATTGCCATAGCAAATCACTCGTAAGTTGCCCACGATGAATCGCATCGATTGTGTCCCCAATCAATTTTGGCGGTACAATTTCAAGCACACTTGAAATGATAAGTAGTAGAATTGCTACACTATACCGCTTCCATTGTTCTTTAAAAAACCAATCAAGCTTTTTAAATATGTCGAACATAGTGTCATGTTCTCCTTTCTCTCCGCTCCGCAAACACAAAAAGGCACGCACTCCTAGTTAGAGCGCGTGCCTAAACAATAGAAGTGTACAGAAAATCCCTGCACACTTAAAAAGTCGAGTTACATAATGTGTTGTGCGGAGATATGTTTTGTAGTTGTGTTGTCATGTGAATGCTTTTTGATGTGAATCATAGTACATACCTCCTTTTTATTAGTTGCCTTTCATGCTACGCCGTTTCCATTAAATTGTCAATATATTTTTAATTTTCCGTATAAATAAACTATTTTAATCATATAACAAACTTTTTGCTCATTTAGTTGAGAACATTTGAAAAATCATTCTAACTGGTCTATATTATTTCTATTAACTAATTTTTTATTATAGGAGGTGTACACTTTGTCCTTCCCCTCATTCGGGCTTTAAGGACAAAGGAAGTCTTTGGACATAGCCATACGGTTGACAGCAGTTGCTGTCTTAATCGCGATCTCCGCGTTCTTCGTAGCAACTGAATTTGCTATCGTACGAACGCGAGCTACTCGAGTAAATCAGCTGGTAGCTGAAGGAAATAAACGAGCGTTAAACGCTAAAAAAGTAGTCGATAATTTAGATGAATATTTATCCGCCTGCCAATTAGGTATTACGATTACATCATTAGGTATTGGTTGGTTAGGGGAAGAGGCCGTAGCAGCAGTTATCGAGCCTATCTTTCACTTAATCGGTTTAGAAAGCGGCGCTGTCTTAACATTAGTGTCATTCATCATCTCATTCTCAATCGTGACGTATATTCACGTTGTTATGGGTGAACTTGCTCCGAAAACATTAGCCATTCAAAAAGCCGAATCTGTTGCACTTGCAACGGCCAAACCATTAATCATTTTCCATAATGTTATGTTCCCATTCATTAAATTATTAAATATTTCTGCACGAGGTGTCGCAGCAATGTTTGGTTTAAAAGGTATGGGCGAATCTGAAGGCGCAATGTCTGAGGAAGAGCTTCGTTTAACATTATCGGATAGTCTAAAGGGCGGCGAGATTAATCAAGCTGAATATCGCTATGTAAATAGCATTTTCGAATTCGATGATCGTCTTGCCAAAGAAGTCATGGTACCTCGTACAGAAATCGTCGGTATCGATAAAGACCTTACATTGAAAGAGGTCTTTGAAGTAATCGGTGTAGAACAATACACACGTTACCCCGTTATCGACGGCGATAAAGACCATGTGCTGGGTCTTGTTAATATGAAATCATTATTAACAGCCTACATTAAAAACCCAGAAGTCAACGGGCCAAAACCTGTGACAACGTATATGCGACCAATTATTCGTGTATTTGAAACAACACCAATTGGCGATTTATTACTTAAAATCCAACGTGAACGTATTCATATGGCCATCTTAATGGATGAGTACGGTGGTACGTCTGGTTTAGTAACAATCGAAGATATTATCGAAGAAATTGTCGGCGATATTCGCGATGAATTCGATACAGATGAGATTCCTGAAGTACGTAAAGTAAAAGAAGGTCATTACATCCTTGATGCGAAAATGCTACTAGAAAGTGTGAATGATTTTCTTGGCATTAACATCGAAGAAGATGATATCGATACAATTGGCGGTTGGGTCATGACGAAAAACTTTGATGCAGTAAAAGGTGAAAAGATTATCGAGCAAGGATATCAATTTGTTGTCAAAGAGCTAGAAGGACATCATATTTTATATCTTGAAGTGACAAAACTTGCCCCTGCACAACCACTTGAGTCGGACGTTGAAACAGCCGAATAATACGAAAGAGCTGGAGATATAATCTCCAGCTCTTTTTTATACTTTGCCACTTGGCTCTGTTAAATTATGTTTTACAGCATAGAGTGCTGCTTGTGTACGGTCTTGCACTTCTAACTTAGCAAAAATATTAGAAATATGCGTTTTAACCGTCTTCTCTGTCACAAATAATGAGGACGCAATTTCTCGATTGCTTTTCCCTTTTGTAAGCTCTGCTAATACATCACGTTCACGCGGTGTTAATGGATGTTTCACATGTGGGCTATTTTCTTCTTCTTTTTCCGCTTCTTCTAGTTGCTCACTAGCATCTGGGTGCAAAATATTTTCGCCTGCAATGATTTTGCGGATTGTTTCTACAAGCTCATCTGGCTCAATATCTTTTAGCTGATACCCTGCCGCACCTGCCTCAATCGCTGGCACGACATGGTCACGGTCTGAAAAGCTCGTTAGCATAAGCACATGCACTGCTGGAAACTGCGCTTTAATTTTTTTCGTTGCTTGAATGCCATCCATCTCAGGCATCACTAAGTCCATTAATACAATATCAGGCTGTAGCTCTGCTGTTAATGCAACGGCCTCTTTGCCATTTGCCGCTTCACCGACTACTTCAAAATCCTTTTGCGTTTTTAAAAAGAATAATAAGCCACGGCGTACAACATGATGGTCATCTGCTATTAATACACGAATCATGACAAATCCCCCCTCTAATATGGCATACGAATTAAAATTTCCGTACCCTTTCCTATATCACTTACCCAATCAATCGTGCCACCTAATGACGTTGTACGGTCACGCATGCTTTGAAGTCCTAATGATGGTAGCTGGACACGGTCTGGTAATTGGAAGCCACGTCCCTCATCTTTAATAACGAGTAAAACATCCGTTGACGTCAGCGTAATATAAAGCTCCGCCTCCTTCACACCCGAATGCTTACGGACATTATTCAGCGCTTCTTGTGCTAAACGGAATAATGCCTCTTCTACTTTAGATGGCAACTGCACAACACCTGTGACATTCACTTTCAATTGAATTCCCAGCATATCTGCATAGCCTTTAATAGCTTCCAAAATACCACTCTCTAAACCTTTTGGGCGTAGTTGCCAAATGAGTGCACGCATTTCTGTTAAGGCCTCTTGTGTTAAATCCTGAATTTCTTTAAATGTTTCTTTCACCATCGGCTCGTCACTCATCTCAACGCCTGCACGTGATGTCAGTGTCACCGAGAATAGTAGCTGATTGACCGAGTCATGTAAGTCACGCGCTAAACGGTTACGTTCTTGCACTAATGCCATTTCCTGCTCCTGCTTCGTCAGCATAATCCTTTTAATCGATGAACCAATTTGAAAGGCCACAGATTCAAGTAATGCTAAATCATCATCTGAGAAGCTTACCGTATTAGGCGATGCTACATTAAGTAAGCCAAAGCGTTCATGTCCTGACTGCAGTGGTACGGTTGCATGATGCGTAATGTCTGCATTATCGCCTACATCTGCTGCATTGGCACTTTCAATTCGTTGACATTCGATAATATTTGACGCTTTCTCCAGTTCATTATTACGAAATTTCGATAAGCACCAGCAGCCGCCCTTACATAAGTAACGACAATTATCATGCGCTAATGCTTCTGGTAAATTTTCATGTGCAATCATCTCATGTTTTCCGCGGCCATTAATAAAGAAAATCCATCCTGTCTCAAAGCGTGTACCTGCTAATAATTTACGCAGCGCGCCTTGTAGCATCGGCTGTAATTCGGTTTCTTCGTTTAATAGCTCTGCAATTTCTTTTAATAAGCTAATATTTGAATGATCTGTCGGCTGCATAAAATGCCCCCTAATCGTTTACTTACTTCTATTGTACCGTTTATTGCGAGTAGTTTGTATCACGAGTCCCTCATACTTTTGAATGAAAAAAGAACCGCACACGAGGTACGGTTCTTTTTAGTACAGCTTAATCTTCTTTTGTATAGTGTAATGAATACACATCATGGCGACGGTCTTTTAAGTGCGCTACTGTACCATCTTGGCGTTTACGACGTAGAATTTCTAAATCGACATCGCCGATTAACACCATTTCTAAGTTTGGACTTGTTTCACCGACAATACCATCGCGAGCAAATTCAAAATCAGAAGGTGCAAAAATCCCTGACTGCGCATATTGAATGTCCATATTTTCTGTTTGTGGTAAGTTGCCGACTGTTCCAGCAATGACCGTATAAATTTGGTTTTCAATGGCGCGTGCCTGTGCGCAATAACGTACACGTAAATAGCCTTGGCGATCATCTGTACAGAATGGTGTGAAAATAATATTTGCACCTTTATCGGTTGCGATACGTGCCATTTCTGGGAACTCAATATCGTAACAAATTTGGATGGCGATTTTACCGCAGTCTGTATCAAAGACACGGACTTTATCGCCACTTGAAATCCCCCACCACTTACGTTCATTTGGTGTGATATGCACTTTATATTGCTTTTCAATTGTGCCATCACGGCGGAATAAGTAGGCGATGTTGTAAATTTCATCATCTTCCTCTTTAACGAAGTGAGAGCCGCCGATGATATTGACATTGTAGCGAATCGCTAAGTTTGTAAATAGCTCTAAATATTGCTCCGTATATTCCGTTAGGCGGCGCACGGCTAAGCTTGGTGATTTTTCGTTCATAAAGCTCATTAATTGGGTCGTGAAAATCTCTGGGAATACGACAAAGTCCGAGCTTGCATCACTGGCTACATCAACGAAATATTCACATTGGTGTGCAAATTCTTCAAAGCTTGAAATTTTACGCATCATATATTGGACAGCACAAATACGTACTGGGTAGCTCGTTTTATAGTGACGCTTTGTACGTGGTAAATAATCAACATTATTCCACTCCATCAATGTCGCGTATTTTGCAGAAGCCACATCATCTGGTAAATAGTTTGGATTTACACGCATTAGTGTAAATCCATTTTTAATTTGGAATGTTAATACTGGATCATATACTTTATGACGAGATACGGCATCCACATATTCGCGTGGTGTCATTTCATCGATATGTTTATGGTAGTTTGGAATACGGCCACCAATAATTATTGATTTCAAGTTATGCTCACGCGCTAAATCTTTTCGCGCGTCATATAAACGTTGGCCGATTTTCATACGGCGGTAGGCTGGGTCTACCATTACCTCGATACCGTATAAATTATAGCCGTTTGGATTGTGGTTTGTAATATAGCCATCATCTGTTAAATCTGACCAGGTAGCGCGGTCATCATATTCATCAAAATTAATAATTAAGCTTGAGCATGATGCAATGACTTTACCGTCTAATTCTGCGACGATTTGGCCTTCTGGGAAAATATCTAAATGGCTATTTAAATGCGCTAATTCCCATGGGTCCATTCCTGGAAAAGATTTGCGTTGGATTTCTAAAATTTCATCAAAGTCTGTACGCTGCATTTTGCGAATGACTAGGTTTTTTTCAAACTGTGATACGTCTAATTGTTCTGACATGGTTAGTCCCCTTTCATAATCAAGGCGTACCCTTATTCTACTACTCTAAAACAAAAGGGAAAAATTATTTTACTTATGACGCTAATCCCACTATAATCGAGTAAGAAATAGACTAAAATTAGGAGAATTTTCATGCAACGAAAACTCGAAAATGCACTACTATTTATGTGGACCGTTTCACTAGTTGCGACGCTCGGTTCACTGTACTTTTCTGAGGTGCAACTATATGAGCCTTGTAAATTTTGTTGGTTCCAACGAATTTTTATGTATCCACTTGTACTAATTTTGGGTATCGCATACATACAACGCAATGTAAAAATTGCGACCACAAGCGCAATTTTTTCCGTAATCGGCGTCTGTATTGCGCTCTATCACTATGGTATACAAAAGATTCCATACTTACAAGACAATGCCGCTTCTTGCGGACTTGTCCCTTGCACTGGTCAATATATTAACTGGCTTGGCTTCATTACGATTCCATTCCTATCGTTAACCGCTTTTATTTTAATTGCGGTTACAAGTTTTTACATGTTAAAACAACTGAAAAAAGGAGCACACTAACTCATGGCGAAAAAAACAGCCGCACAGAAAAAAGACAATCGCTTAACGCTTTTATTAATTATCACAATTGTTGTTGTACTTGGTTTTACAGCGATTTACTTCATTAACAAATCGCAAAACGAAACAAAAATTGAAAATTCAACGAGTGCCGCTAACCAAACAACTGGCGAAAAAGCAACAGGTGATACCGATACACATGGCTTATATGGTGACTACAAACCGAAAACACAAGCAACAATCGATCAATTAGACGATAAAAATTATCAAAACATCATCTTACCGGATGATTTAAAGAAACGAATCGATGCGGGGAAAGAAACATTCGCATACTTCTTCAGCCCAACTTGCTCTCACTGCGTGGCAACAACACCAATCCTAATGCCTGCAGCGGATAAAGCGGATGTGCATATTTATCAATACAATGTTTTAGAGTTTGAAGAAGGCTGGACAGACTACGCGATCAATGCCACACCAACACTTGTCTACTTTAAAGACGGCAAAGAAGTTGGACGTGTCATCGGCGAACAAACAGCTGAAGGTTTCACTGAATTTTTCAAAACAATGGAAAATTCATAAAAATAAACTGACCTAAAAAGAAAAGGACACTTTCAATGAGAAAAATCGTTGGAGGTGTTTTTTTGTTGAGCAAAAACACGCGTATTCACACGGAACAAAATTGAAAGCCATTAAGATAAAGTGCGCAACCATACCAGTGAACGAAATAATAGCTCAACGACTATACTCGAATTTCGGTAAAATCAAATCCTAGTTGTATACCAAAAAAAGAATTTGACGGCGACTCCTAGGAGAATAGCATGAGCGAAAGACCCCACAGTGAGCTTGCGAACGAGGAGGCTTCCGCCATGCTAAAGGAAAGCGTCTGTCAAATTCAATTGAAGGAACATGTCTTTTTCTTTATCTCATTTTCTAGTGTGATTTCTTCTTTTTCTGTTGCAAGCCGCTAATTGAATAGAGCTAGGAGTCCCTGTCTCTTTTTTGTTATACTAAACGAATTGGAGGGATTGGATGATTGGAACGATTTTTAACTGTTTGACGATTATTGTCGGAAGTTTAATAGGAAGTTTCCTGAAAAAAGGTATCAAGGAACGCTATCAGGAGATTTTGATGCAGGCGATGGGCTTTGCGGCAGTGGCACTTGGTATTAATGCGATTGTACAGTATATGCCAAAGAGCGATTTCCCTGTACTATTTATCGTAAGCCTCGCAATCGGTGGACTCATTGGCGAAATGATTGATATTGAAACACAGTTTAATAAGCTTGTCGGTAGATTTTCAAAAAGGGATTTAGCGAAGGGGTTATCAACCGCCATTTTACTGTTTTGCATTGGAACCTTATCGATTTTAGGACCGATTAATAGCGCACTTCATGGTGACTATACATATTTATTTACGAATGCTATTTTAGATTTTGTAACATCGATTGTTTTGGCCTCTACATTTGGTATTGGCATTGCCTTTGCGGCAGTTGTACTATTTGTATGGCAAGGCTCATTTTATTTATTAGCTATTTATTTAAACGATTTCATGTCAGCACATTTACTGACGGAGATTTCAATTATTGGCGGAATTTTGATTTTAGCTTCTGGCCTTAGTATTCTCGGCATTAAAAGTTTTAAATCGCTCAATATGCTTCCTGCCCTACTCGTACCGCCCTTATTTTTTATTATCACGCATTTTTTCTAATCTATACAAAAAACACTTCCGCCTAACTCATGGAAGTGTTTTTTCGTTAACGATTGTATTTTGGGTCATCGTATGGGAATAAATCTGGATGATTCCCTGTACGCTCATCTTTATTAAGTGAATCCATTAATGCCATATCTTCTTTAGTTAATTCAAAATCAAATACCTCCGCGTTGGCACGAATGCGACTTGGTGTCACCGATTTTGGAATGATCAGTGTGTCATTTTGTAGATGCCAGCGAATCACAATTTGCGCCGCTGATTTATTGTAGCGCGCTGCTATGTTTAAAATCGTTGGATCCTGTAGTGCCCGCCCGCGGCCAAGTGGCGACCATGCTGTCACTGCAATTTGATGCTCGGCGCAAAATTGCTGTAATGCTTTTTGTGATAAGTATGGATGGCATTCGATTTGATTGACCATGGGCTGTACATTCGCTTGCGCAAATAATGCCTCCAAATTATGTGCCTCATGATTTGATACCCCTGTTGCACGAATAAGCTTTTCATCATATAAACGCTCAATCGCACGATATGTGTCCTTATACGTGTCCGGCTTTGGCCAATGGGTTAAATATAAATCCATATAATCCATATTTAAATTTTTCAACGATACTTCAAATGCACGCAGCGTTTCATCGTATCCCTGGTCATTGTTCCAAACCTTTGATGTAATAAAAATTTTGTCGCGTGCGACACCTGATTGACGTACAGCCTCGCCAACTTCAACCTCATTATCATAAAATGAAGCCGTATCAATTGCGCGATATCCTGCCTGAAGCGCCGTTACCATCGCCTCGATTGCCTCGTCCTTATCGGTCATTTTATAGACACCTAGACCAAAACGCGGCATATCGACGCCATTTACTAATGTTTTTGTTGAATCAATTGTGAACATTTCCATCACTCCTTTTTTTTATTATAGCGAATCCTTCTAATTACTTGCGAATTATTGCCTGAAAACTTAAATTACAATTAAAACCATTGCTTTTTACGTCATAAACGAATATTATTATATTTGGCTTTTTTAATGTTCGTATTTAGAAAGGAAGTTTCCATTGTTCCACTTAGAAAAAAATAACACAACAGTTAAGCGTGAAGTCCTTGCAGGGATTACAACATTCTTAACAATGGTATATATCATCATCATTAATCCAGCGATTTTAGCACAAGCTGGCGTTCCAAGTGATCAAGTATTTATTGCAACAATTATTTCAACTGTTATCGGTACATTATGGATGGGGCTTGTTGCCAACTATCCAATCGCAATCGCACCAGGTATGGGGTTAAATGCTTTCTTTACATTCTCTGTCGTGCTTGCATCAAAAGGCGAAATCAGCTATATGACGGCATTCGCTTCTGTCTTTGTAGCCGGTATTATTTTCGTTATTCTTTCATTAACACCGTTCCGTGAAAAATTAATCGATGCGATTCCGAACAACTTAAAATATTCAATTACAGCAGGTATCGGTTTATTTATCGCATTCTTAGGTCTTCGCTCTGCAGGCGTTATTATCGCAAGTAAAGACACGAACCTACTTACATTAGGTGACTTAACATCTCCTAGCGTCTTATTAACATTCTTTGGCTTATTATTTACCGTTATTTTAATGGTACGCCGTGTGCCGGGCGCAATTTTCGTCGGTATGCTCGTAACAGGTATTATCGCGTACTTCACAGGTATGCTACACATGCCAGAGAAAATTATTGCAGCACCACATTTACCAGAAGGTATTTTAATGTGGAACCCAATTGAAGCATTTGGTGAAATTATCGAATACAGCCTATATGGCGTTGTATTCTCATTCATCTTAGTTACATTATTTGATACAACAGGTACAATGGTCGGTGTCGCAAAACAAGCTGGCTTATTAAAAGAAGATGGCAAGTTGCCTCGTGCACGTAAAGCATTATTAGGTGACTCAATCGCTACAACAGTTGGTGCAATGTTTGGTACAAGCCCAAATGCTGCGTTCGTTGAATCTTCTGCTGGTGTTGCTGCTGGTGGCCGTACGGGTCTTACAGCTGTAACCGTTGCTGTTTTATTCATCGTTGCCTCACTCTTCGGTCCATTAGTAGGTGCTGTTTCAGGCGTTGCTGCTATTACGTCTCCTGTATTAGTTATCGTTGGTGCGTTAATGATTAGCTCAATTAAAGATGTTGACTGGTCATCAATGGACGAAACATTACCAGTATTCCTAGTAATGTTAATCATGCCTTTAACATCTAGTATTTCTACAGGTATCGCATTTGGTTTCATTGCCTACCCAATCTTAAAAATCGCAAAAGGTGAATGGAAAAAAGTTCACCCACTACTTTACTTATTCGCTATATTATTCATTGTCCAATTAGTATTTTTATAAGATATTAAACATTTAAAGAAGGATTCCTATTACAAAAACAGGAATCCTTCTTTTTTTATGGTAATATGGAAAATAAAGGAGGTTTAATAATGAAGAAAATTATACTGCTACTAGCGGTCATTTTAATTGCGGCGATTGCCTATAGTGTGTTTATGCCAAAAACCGTCGCCTTTGAAAAAGATATTTTATCAGATGTCAATTTTTCAAAAGTGAAGGTCTCTCATGTGCTAACAGATGACGATAAAATCAATACGGTATCTACAAAGCAGTCGGATACCATTCTTACGCTCTTAAAAATGGTAGAAGCAAAGAAAGTATTACGCAACCCGGATGTAACATCTGGTACATCCTTTAAACTTGGTGGCTCTGGTGGCTCTGAATTAGTTACTGTTTATAAAGAGGGCTACCTTAGTATTGGCAGTGACCCTGATACATATTATGAAATTGACCAAACGACTTGTGAGGCTTTAATCACCGCACTTAAACCGTAAAAAAAGGAGGCACCCATATCCGGGCGTCTCCCTTTTTATTGTGCAGGATCTTGCTGCAAGCCTTCCTCGCGTGCTTCCTCCGCCTGCTCACTCACCTGTTCCATTTGTTTTCCTAGCTCTTCAACTTCTTCCATGTCATTCGCCATATTGCCACTTTCACGCTCTTTCATGCGACATTCCCCCTCAAATGTATTTACTTATCTATACCCATTTTAAGTATAAAAAAAGCCCCACAAATGCGAGGCTCTACCATTTTATTTAATCATATTTGGGAAATCACGTTGACGTAATGCTTCGAAAATAACGATTGCAGCGGTATTAGATAAGTTCATTGAACGAACATTTTCACTTTGTGGAATACGTAGGCACATATCCGTACGTTCAGCGATTAATTCGCGTGGAATACCGGTTGTTTCTTTACCAAACATAAAGTAAATGTCTTCTTCTACATTTGAATAATCAAACTCTGAATACATTTTCGTACCGAATGTTTCGATAAAGTAATGCATGCCACCTGCTGTTTTTTCAAAAAACTCTTCGACATTATCATAGTACGTAATGTCGACGCTTGACCAATAATCAAGGCCTGCACGTTTTAGCATTTTATCATCTGTTGAAAAGCCTAATGGACGAATTAAATGTAGGCTTACATTTGTAGCGGCACATGTACGTGCAATATTTCCTGTATTGGCAGGAATTTCTGGTTGGTATAATACAATATTTAAAGACATTTTTCTAACTTCCTTCTAATTTTTTAACAAAGTTAAGCCTTTGTCGATTTCATTTAACACATCTGGGTCTTGCTCAAGCTGTAATGCAGCCAGCAACACTTCTTCTGCTTCTGCTGCAGCAATTTTACCGATTGCCCAGGCTGCAGTTCCTCGAATCATCGGACGTTCATCTTTTGTTAATAGCTCAATGAGTTGTGGCATAGCATCTTCTTCCTTGAAATGTACGAGTGCAATAATCGCATTACGCTGAATCGGCTTTTTGCCACGCCATGAGCCAGACATATGTCCAAACTGCGATTTAAATTCCTTATTCGTCATTGATAATAATGGTGCTAGAAGTGGCTTCGCAAGCTCTGGCTCTGGCTCAAAGGCCGCATGTAGCCAGTTTTTCTTGCCCTTATTTTTTGGACAAACTGTCTGACACGTATCACAGCCATAAATTCGATTTCCGATTTTCTCACGGAATTCATCTGGTAAAAACCCCTTCGTTTGCGTCTGAAATGCGACGCAGCGATTGGAATCAAGCTGGCCGCCCTGCACGATAGCACCTGTTGGACAGACATCGATGCACAGCGTACACTCACCGCATTGGTCCTCAATGGCTTCGTCTGGCGCAAAGGGAATATTCGTAATCATTTCACCGAGATAGACATACGAACCAAATTCTGGCGTGATAATCGAGCAGTTTTTACCGCTCCAGCCAATCCCTGCGCGCTCTGCGACTGCACGGTCTACAAGCTCACCCGTATCGACCATCGAGCGAAATTTAATGCCTGGCACGCGCTCAACTAAAAAGCCTTCAATTTCCTTCAACTTCTCGCGTAAAACGGTATGATAATCTGTTCCCCATGAAGCGCGGCAAAAAATACCACGACGAGCGCCTTTTTTCCCTGTTGGTGCATTTTCCATACGGGATGGATACGCTACCGCAATCGCAATAATGCTCGCGGCTTCTTCTAGTAGTAACGTCGGCTCTGTACGTAACTCAATATTTTCTTCCTCAAAACCTGACTGATAGTTTAATTCCTGCTGTTGCTTCAGCAAATGCTTTAAATCGACGAACGGTGCAGCCGTCGTAAAACCAATTTTATCGACCCCAATGGATGCCGCAAAATCGCGTAGCTCCTGCTGTAATGTAAGTACATTCATTTCGTCGTGTACTCCTTCTATGTTACAATTTCATAAAATACGTGGAAAAAGGTGATCCGATGCATATTCATTTAGATTCTTCGTTAACGACAATCATTCCCGAATTTAAAATCGGCATTATACATTATACCAAAATTACAGCGGGAGAATCGCCTCAAATGATTCTCGGACGTACAAGATTGTATCAGGAAAGCTTGTACTTTGACTTACAAGATGCCCCTGTGACAGAGCGCGCTGGTGTTAGTGAATGGCGAGACGTCTGGAAAAAACTTGGCGCAAGTCCTAGCCGCTATCGTCATTCGACAGAAGCAATGTTACGCCGCATTGCAAAAGGTGATTATTTACAACCAGTCAATTCAGTAGTGGATTTAAATAATTTCTTCTCGCTACAATATGAAATTCCTGTCGGTAGCTACGACGTGGCAAAATTAGACGGTGCTATTACGGTAGCACTAGGAACGAAAGAAACGGGCTATGACGCACTTAACGGCCGGTTCACGACACTTGATGCGATTGCTTACGCAAAAGATGCGACAGGGGCATTTGGTAGCCCATACGTCGATTCTGCACGTACTGCAGTGAATGAGCACGCAACGGACGTCTTACAAATCTTTTATTTACGTCCATCTATGTCGACAGAAGAGGCAGATAAGCTATTAACGGCGGCTGGACATATGTTTACGCAAATTAACGGTGGGGAATATGAAAAGACCGTTTTGGATGCGGACCATGCATCCACTACTGTATAGGGGGACTTAAAATGGCAAACATCACATTAGCAGAGGCAGTAAAATTGAAGAGTATTTTACGCAAACGTATTCAAGAGCTTGAGCTTGAAATGTATCGTGTTGCTTATACGAAAGTAGAAGGCGATGCGGCGCCTGAAAAGCCAGCGCGCGCACTTGAAGTCGTTGATGCGGAGCTACTAGACGTACGTGCAGACAATCGTACACTTGACCGTTTAATTTATGAGGCGAACAGCTATCATACGATTAACTTTGACGGGAAGGCATTAAAGCTTGTAGAGGCGATTGAGCTCGCAACACAGTTCCGAGCTCATGCTGAAATTTATAAAAATTTATCGCACGCTGAAAAACGTGAGCTTGATTATATGAGCGACGAACTTCCGATTTATACAGTGGCGTTATTTGACCCAGAGGAGTACCGTGTGAAGGCACTAACTTTCGAGCGCAATGCTCATAAATTATCAAATTCAGTAAATGCGAAAAACTATCAAATCGAGCTTGATTTTGATGAGGATAAATATTTCTAATCTTCGATAAGGTGAGACTCCTTGTCGAGGCATTGTGACTGCTTTTCAAACCTTTCTAGGTGACTATGCAAACCAATAACTCTTTCCCAGTTACAACGTGACCAATGACCACTAACCAACCGAGGACATGGGCATGTTTACAATTTGTGTAATCTTTTCAGCAGTCCAATGAAAAAAAGGATGGCACTCCGCTTTGGAGTAGCCATCCTTTTTTAGTTAGAAGCGACGCACTGCGCATACTTCTTTATCTAATTTAGAGCCTTCAAGTGCGAGAATTTCAACCGGCAGTCCTGTTGAGTGGGAATGAAGAATTTGACCATCCCCAAAGTAGAAAGCGACGTGACGCACCGGTTTTACACCTGGTTCATCTGAGAAGAAAACAACATCACCTACTTGCCACTCAGAACGATCTAGATGATTCACTTCCTTCCCCTCTTTCGCCTGCTCATCAGCATCGCGTGACATTAAAATGCCGACAGAACGCGCCATTTGATAAGTAAATCCTGAACAGTCATAGCCATATGAACTCATCCCACCCCATAAATACGGTAGGTCTAAAAATGCGAGACCATGCTGTACAGCTTGTGCCATCGTGCCAGGATTTCCCACTGCATTGGATGCCGTTACGGTCGATTGTGCTTTTAAAATTTGCTGCAGACCATGTGGCGTTTCAACGGTGAAATGCTTATCATCCTCTACGACATACGGTAGCATCGTATTAAATGACACGACAATGGTTGGCTTACCATGCTGCCAAAGCTGTGCGCGTGGTGCTGTTACGATGACATAGCGCTCACTCGTTTGCACCGTTGCCTCCTGTAGCTGTGCTACTGGAATATACCCTGGGTAGCCACGGTCATCCTTGTCACTCTTTTGATGTACGACACAAACCTTTGCCCAGCCATCCTGCTCCTCATCAATTAAAACGTATTCACCATATAGCACCTGTGATTGAATGCGATTCCCATCACATAAATCAAGACGCTCTGGCTTCGGTAATTTCTCTAGCCATTTATTTAATGTTTGTGGATTTGTTAATGCCTCTGCATCTAGTTCGCGGGCTTTACCTGGTGCTGTCCATAGTGTTGCGACGGGTACGTTGACGATTGCTAATGTTGACATGATTTGATTCCCCCAATTCCTAGTCCTGGTGCATCTGTAAAGGTCACTCGGCTGCCATCGTATACGATGCCACCATCGACCGTTTCTTCTTTTAACATAAGTGGTGCATCAAAGTCATAATATAAAATATTCGACTGACTTGCCGCAAAATGAGCAGCTGCGGTTACGCCAAGCTTCGTCTCAATCATACTACCGACCATGCAAGTCATATCATAGCTCTGTGCGAGTGCATTAATTTTTAGCGCCTCGTAAATGCCCCCCGCTTTCATCAGCTTAATATTAAACATATCCGCTGCGCGTCCTTCGATAATGCGGCGTGCGTCGTACAGTGAAAAAATACTCTCATCTGCCATAATCGGCGTCAGTGTATGATTTGTCACATAGGCTAAGCCGTCGATGTCATGTGCAGGTACTGGCTGCTCGATTAATTCAATGCCAAGGTCTAAATCTTCCATGCGCCCAATAATACGGACAGCATCCTTCGCTGACCAGCCCTGATTGGCATCTAGACGTAACACGACATCATCGGATACAACTTTGCGAATCGCTTGAATACGACGAATGTCATCCTCAGGGCTCCCAATACCGACTTTGATTTTTAACACATCAAAGCCATTTTCCACATAGCGCTGTGCATCGGCTGCCATTTCTGCTGGCTCATTGACACTCACCGTAAAATCCGTTTTTAATTCACTTCGTGCGCCACCTAAAAATTGATACAGTGGCATATTCGCGGCTTTTCCTAGTAAATCATAAAGTGCCATATCCACTGCGGCCTTTGCACTCGTATTACGTACCATTGCTTTATGTAAAAGTTTAAATACATGATCGTGATAGCGTAAGTCTTGTCCGATTAATTGCGGTGCAAAAACTTCCTCAATCGCAAACTGAATGCTCGCCATTGAATCCCCTGTCACAACATGTGTTGGCGGTGCCTCGCCGTAGCCCTTCATGCCGTTATCAAGCGTCACCTCGACATAAATCGCCTCCGCTACCGTCACTGTTCGAAGTGCCGTTTTAAACGGCTTATTTAGCGGTACTGCTTTTTTAAATGTTTTAATTTGTTGAATAATCACGCGTCCATCCCCCTATCACATCTTTCTCTAAGGGTATCCTAATTTTTAGAATTTTACAAATTCATTACATAAAAAAGAGGCTTGGACAAAACACTTTATTTTTCTTTTTTAGTGTTCGCAATGAAAAAACCGAAACCGCGCCCCAGCGCGATTCCGGTTTTTCTTATGCTCATAGGAGTATTTGTTTTACACGTATGTCAAAGCCGCTGTCGTTATTCTACACCTGGTAAAACAGCTAAATACTTTTCATCCGCATCTAAAATAACATCAACACCTAATGGTAAGCCAACATTTAGTGCATCATGGCCAATTTTAAAGCCGCTGACAACGGGTTTATTAATATGTGCAAAATATTCATCTAAAAGCGCGTCAACTGATGGTGAATCTTGATAGTCGCGTGGCTCTGCTAATGTGAAGTCACCAATAATGATTCCGGCGGCTTGCTCTAGTTTACGCGATTGCTTCAATTGATTCAATAATTCATCGATTTGCGCTGGCTCAATGCCAATATCTTCAATTAGGAGTACTTTATCCTTCGTATCAAGCTCAAACTTCGTGCCGATACCATTAACGATACGTGTTAAATTCCCACCAACAAGCTCACCGCGTACACGTCCTCCATGAATCGTTGTTAGCTTCGAAATATTTTTATCGTAGTAAATCTCTGCTGGTGCAAATAATTGCTTAAACATCATTTTAGTACGTTCTGGTAAGCCTTCATGACCAATGCTTGAAATCGTTGGACCATGAAATGTTACTAAATTACTTAGCTGACCGATAGCTGTGTGTAAAAACGTGCTATCAGAGAAGCCCCAGAAAATTTTTGGATTTTCTTCTAATAGCATATAGTCGATTTTATCTGCGACACGCGCAGCCCCGTAGCCACCGCTTGCGCAGAAAATGGCTTTCACCTCTGGATCTTCAATCATTGCTTCAAAATCACGTGCACGATCACGGTCTGAACCCGCTAAATAATGCACATGCTTTTGTACGCTTTCTCCTAAAATATAACGTAAGCCAAGTTCCTCTAAATACTGTAGGCCACGCGTTAAATTATCCATATTAGGTGGTGATGACAAAGCGACGATTCCTACTAAATCGCCCTCTTGTAAATGTGCTGGTCTTGTTCTCATGAATGAAAACTCCTTTTATCGTTTACTTCCCTTTTAACTGTATCAAAAAAGCGACTTTCTGACACTTTTTTTCCTCTTAGTATTAAGCTATAGTTAAAAAAAGGAAATGGAGGACGACAAAATGAAGCCAATTATCGGTGTTACGATGCAACCTGCTAAAGGGACGCAGCAAATTAATAATCGCTATATTACATCTATTTTAGAAGCAGACGGGATTCCGCTTTGTATTCCAAACAATACGCCTATTGACGACGTACTATCACGACTAGACGGTTTGCTTGTTATTGGTGGCGACGATATTCACCCGAAGTTTTTTAACGAGGATCCACTTCCTGGACTGGGTCATGTTGATGTAGCACGCGATAACAGCGATATTGCAGTAGTTCATGCGGCCATCAAACATATGCTCCCTCTTCTCGCAATTTGTCGCGGAGAGCAAATTTTAAATATCGCGCTAGGTGGCACACTTTATCAAGATATTCCGCGTCAATTACCACAAGCCATTCAGCATAAACAAGCTGCCGACCGTGTGACACAAATTCATTCCGTAAACATTGTAAGAGAGACAAAACTTTCAACAATTGTTGAAGCTGAATCGATTATGACCAATTCATTCCATCATCAGTCAGTAAAGGATGTTGCGTCTACCTTAACTATTAGCGCTACCACCAATGATCATGTCATTGAAGCTATTGAACACCCAAATCATCCATTTTGCATTGGTGTACAATGGCATCCTGAAGAGCTTAATGATGAAGCTTCTAAACGCCTATTCACAGCATTTGTCAATGCTTGTCACTAAAAAAAGAGGAAATCGTATTTGGTACGACTTCCTCTTTTTATTTAATTTCTTTCACAACAACCTGTCCGCGTCTTACTTTTGCTTCATAGATAGCTGCATCTGCCACACGAAATAGCTGATCAATTAATTGATAACTCTCTTCTGTATGAGCGATTCCTATGCTAACAGATAGTGGAAAAGCTTCAATATCTGCTACTTCAAAAGGTGTCTGCATTAACAGATTATGCAGCTCCTTAATATCTTCTTCCACCACTTCATAGCCATATGGAATAAGTCCAATAAATTCATCACCACCATAGCGCACAATTGAAATATCATGTTTAGGATTCCAACTTTTTAATCGATCGGCTACAAATTTAATCGCCTCATCACCTACCGCATGGCCATACGTATCATTGATTAATTTAAAACGGTCGATATCGAGTACAAACAATGTATAATTCTTTACTTGTTGCTGCTTCTTTAATAAATCTTCATAAAAATTACGATTTTGTACTTTTGTTAGTTGGTCGACATACAATTGAGATTCATAAAATTGACGTGAAAAATTTTGAATAATGGTTGTACGTTCACTACTATTTTCAAAATCATAATGTTCATTTAGTAAATCAATTAAAATCGATTGATATTTAATAACATCCTTATAGCGTTCATTTTCTTTTAATACGTCAATTAATAAGTTTAATTCAAACTTTATTGACATTAAATCCACAGTTTGAGCTAGTCCATCATCAAAATAAATAAGTGCTTGATCAATTGATCCTATACGCATTTCTAACAGCGCCTGGCATATTGGATACATAAAATAAAAGCTATCAACGATGATGTCGCGTTCTTTTAGCCATATTAAAATACGCTGGCATTCCTCATAATCTTTATTTAAATATAAAAGTTCAAACGAATAAATCCAAAACATATAGCGTGCCATTCGACTAATTGTCGTGTTGTCTTCATACAATGACTTCATTTGATAATAAAGACGTAATCCCTCTTGATGTTCACCTATATCTACAAAGTAATACATTAAATTATTCGCTACCGTACAAATTAAATCGGTATATCCCTTAGCAGAAACTTCACATAATAATTTTTTATATGCTTCTTGTGGCTGTCCTATACGATTATATGCATTGAAGATAATACAACTTAACTCATGCCGTTCTTTAATTTCTTCATAGCCATATTTTTCAATTAATGGATTAACTAAAATAATATATGGATATACCTCAGACATACGGCTCGTATTAATTAAAATACGCTCTAACCATACCATCGCAGATACATACATATCATAGTCCTCGTGTTGAAATGCGCTTTCAATAACTAAACGAAACAAAGGTTCTGCTATATGATAGTCTCCATCTTTAAAAGATTGTTGTGCTAATAAAAATTTACGCTGTTGCTCTTCAAGTGTAAATAATTTTTCCATTTAAAATCTCCTTACACACGACTTTTAACTTATATCTATTTTACCAAATTTTGGTCTCATCAAACCATTCATTTGGAATAGATACGAAAATATCGACAAAAAAAGACTCTAATCACAATGGATTAGAGTCTATATAAACCTTGATACCGGTGGTCGGGGTCGAACCGACACTCCTTACGGAACACGATTTTGAGTCGTGCGCGTCTGCCAATTCCGCCACACCGGCATATATAAAAGTTAAATTAAATAAAAAAATGGAGGCGGCAACCGGATTCGAACCGGTGGTAGAGGTGTTGCAGACCTGTGCCTTACCACTTGGCTATGCCGCCATCATTAAAAAATATAAAATTGGAGCGGAAGACGAGGTTCGAACTCGCGACCCCCACCTTGGCAAGGTGATGTTCTACCACTGAACTACTTCCGCAT
>NZ_HE578961.1:69666-248626 GCF_000307285.2 Kurthia sp. Dielmo | reverse complement strand
TGTAGACTCTCCAGGAATAGAATTTAGTTATGAACAATATCCCCATGACAAAACGATATACTTTTTTACAGTGTCAGTAGATTTGGGATTCATTACATCTGATATGGGCACAGAAACACTTCTTAGTATCACACTAAAGACTACGCTACCTGATCTTGAAAACTGGATTAGAAAAAGCTTTAACAAATAGATACATTTGAAAGTAAAAAGACAGCCGACGAGCTGTCTTTTTTGTTTTTTTGCTTTGCTAATTCGCGTAAAGATTTATTATGAGAACTAGCAAAAATAGGTATTTATACGCATGAAAAAAGAGCCTATTTCAGCTCTTCTTTTTCATCTATCAAACCTAACAGGTCCAATACTTTTGCTCTTTCTGCTTTCCACTCTTCATCCGTTAAATCGCGTTCAACAGGCTCCTCAGACACTTGGTTGTCAACGAACCAATCTGGTAATACGTCTGGTGTCCTATCGTTTTTGTTAGCTGAATGTGTCATGTACATACCACCTTTTTCACATTGTACCATAAAGGAAAAATCAGTTTGAGTTATTAAGCTCTGCTTTGGCTTCTGCTTCTGCTACTTTGGCTTCTGCTTCTGCTACTTTGGCTTCTGCTTCTGCAAGTGCTTTGGCGAGCGCTGTTTCTTTGGCGTCAATAGCTTGCTTAATCTCCGCAAAAGATAATGTTCCTTTGCTATCCGAAAGGCATTTTTCTTTATATCTATCTTTAAGTTCTATTGCTAAATTGGCATAGCTATCTCTCTCGTTTGCAGAATAAAAGAAAAGAAATGCAAATACTCCTGTGAGTAAACCGCTAATAAGTACATGGAAACTATACAAGCTATCACCACTCGCAAGAACAAACGAAATAAGCATTGATATACCTATGCCGCTCATTGTTAAAGATACATCTCTACTTCCATTCCACTCCAGACTTTTCGCTTCTGAAATGTCTATCATGGTTTCTAGCTTAACATCATCTACAGCTAAGCTGTCAAAGAAGGTGTTAAAATTAGCTTCAAAGTCTTCGCTTTTTGAAGCTCTTACTTCGTCTAATTCTTTTAAATAAGTTTTTCTTTTGTTTCTTTTCTCTTGTGTCAAAATCATCCCTCCATATCAAATTAAATAAACCTATCTAATTGATAGGTTTAACGTATTATACACATAAATATATTTAATTGTAATGTAATAGCTATCGTAAAAATAAAAATTTCATGGAAAAATAAAAGCCTACACAATAAAGTGTAGGTCTTTTCATTATTGAACCTTATCATTCGCATATATATAGAATCCTTCTAGTATTGGCGACTGTGAAAAATTACTATTGTTATTGTAGTATATATAATATTGGCTTCCTAAGTAGTCATAAATGTACCTTGAATCTTGTGCATATCCTCCTATGACTTTTCCGTAAACTTCTGCATAGTCATGTTCTTTTATGTCAGTGCCTTTTGGATATACAGCCAACACAGTTTGAACCTTGCCATCGTCATCCTCACCCACGTTTAAAAGCATTAACGTCTTATTATTTATTTCTTGAATATCATATACTTCCCCACTCATATAAACATCTTGCCCCTTGTATTTACCTGGAGATTTTTGCAGTTTCCAGTATTCTACTGTTGTAGTACTGTCTATACGTCTGTTTAGTGCGATCTGTGGATCCTCAACTTTTTCGTCGGGTTTAGAGCTTACAACCGTCTCAGTAGAATTCGAATTGCTAGAAGGCTCTGGATTATTAATTTCTTCTATTCTGTCCTGACCGTCGTCGTATTTGTAGCTATCCGCATACATTCGATTGTAAGTAGCCTTAGCATCTGAAAGCTTGCCCTGCTCTTTAAGGTAGTCACCTTTTTTTAATAATACATAGTTAATTTCATTCTTAGCGTCATCGTAAAACTTATTTTCTTCTTTTGTATATTTAGTTTTAGGTTTGACGGTTTTTAAAGATTTGATAGCTTTTTCAAAATAGTAATCGTTAGATAATTTCGTAGCTTCTTTGATTTTTTGTTTATCTAATTTCGCAATAGTTTTTTCATATCTTTTGCGAGCAAGCGTAGACTCTTTATTTATTTTAAGAGCTTTGTTTAAATATTTTTTTGAGCTTTGATAATCATCGTCATCATAGCTATCGTCTGCTCGCTCAACATAAATTTCGAATTCCTTTTTCTCTTTATCTGTAAGCGACTTTTCAATTTTTTTCTCCGCATCTGTTTTAGTGAGACTCCCATAAATTGCTGGGCCAAAAACGAACGCTATAAAAAGTATAGCCACTCCAATAATTATTGCTCCTAGTCTGCCACTACGAATTTTTCTTTTCTTATTATTACGACCATTGTTACTGCCATTATAGTTACTTTGGTATTGCGTGTTTGAACGATATTGCTCTGGAAGCGGCGGTGCTTTAATTATCGGTCTACTAGGTTGCACTTTTTTATTTTGTGAAAAATAATCTAAATTTATTCCTTTCAATCTTTGTCCACACTTTGAACAAACCTTATTATTATTTTCATTAAAATGATTACAGTGAATACATCTAGGCATCTTAATCTCCTTATTTAATAAAATAGTTGTATTTTTTTCTATTTTATTGTAATTTACTGGGGATGTTTTGTATACAGGTATTTACATTTGCTCAAAGTTTTAGACTCATAAAAGGCCTACACAATAAAGTGTAGACCTTTGAATACAATATGCTACATGATAAATGCGTAAGCACCTTTGCTTGCTACTGTAATCTCTGCTTCTGTCACAGAAATTGCTGGAACACGCGGATAGAACTCTGTCAGAATACCAGTACGCGTAGCAGCTACCTCTGTTTCTAGTGTAGCTTCGTCAGATGACATGACTTCGATGTACGTTTCAACATCACTTGCTCGCAGTACTCGCGGTAAAATCTCTGTTTCAATATCAGAAAAGCCATCGTACGGAACCGTTACTTCAACGTAGTTTTCTTTACGAATAGCTGTTACTTCTGTCTCTACGTCAGATTGTCGCAATGCTTTGCTGATAAATTCAACGTATGTAGTTGGTCGTGTTACAAATACTTCTGCGCCAACAAAACTTTTTGATACAACGACTTCTGCATCAACGTTTGAATGGCGAGCTAGTCGAGGTTCTACTTCAACATCTGTCGATGGTCGAACTACACTGATCTCTGCATCTAAACTAGATTTAGCCATTGGATCAACATTTAATACAACCATGCGGTCGCTCATTAAAGTTGGGCTAAGGACTTCAATAGAAGCAAGCATTTGTTTACGGCTCGCTGTCACTTCGACAAGCGTTGCACCGCCAGCACCAGCCGGTCTTGGCAGCGGTTTTCCTTCTGCGTCCACCCCACCATGGAATACTAAATCTTCTACCGGTACATTCTTAACAGTTTGACGAGCTGTTAATACAACATCTGTGGCTAGTCTGCTTACTGCAAATTCAATAGGCATAGTATTTGTTGTACGTTGACGTACTTCGATCTCTGCATCTGTGCCCGCACGATGGAATACATAAATTTCTGCATCTGTTTGTTTACGGCTAACAGTGAATTCTGCAGAACGCTCACGTATTGTTTTTAATCGAGGTGTTACTTCAACGTCCCCTACCACCGTAGCACTACGACGTACAACCATTTTCGTTTCGACGAATGGTTTTGAAATTGTCACTTCTGTTAAGATGTCGCTTTCAAGCGGTACGTCAACTTGGTGGACATATAATTCTGTTGGCAATAGCTTGCTAGAGAATACGGCAGAAGGTTCGACAACTGTATAGATACGGCTTGTTGATTTTTGAAGGACATTCAATTCAACATCTACATTCTTCCGTCCAACATTTTTGATATTCGGGTCCACGTAGGTAACTGACAGTACCGGACGGAATGCTTTCTCTTTGTTTTCACGAGAACGCATGAACACCGCGCCTTCTGAACTATTTGCGCCATAGTAAATACGGAAACCTTCATTCTCAACGGCACCGACCACCCACTTTTTCAAGTAGTTTGTGATGTAATAGCGAATCTTGTTGTTAGCTTCATCAATAACGAAATTGTCATATACAAGTGGCTCATTCGATGGACGGTTCTCCCATGTTAATGAAAGCTCGCCCCATGCTTCACGCACTGCATTTAACGCAAGCTCTGTACCTTCTGGAATAATTCCGCTGTACGACAGCTCGATAAATGCTTCGGTGTAAGCCATCGCTGGATCTAATGAAGAAATGTCGAACCCGACAAAGGTTTCACTTTCGAGGTCTCCTACTTTTTTCAATTGGATTGTTGACGCTTCACCGTAATTCAGTCGTGTGTAGCCTTCTTCTTTACGAGCAAATGCATCGCGTACAGCTTCTAAGCGTACATTCACACTTGGCGGCATCATTAAATTGTAGGCACCATAAGCCCAGTTATGCGCTGGAATTGTTACGGCTGTTTCTTTATCGCTACGTGTATTCGGCGTTGAAACAACTAACTCCATTTCTGTTTCACTTTGGCTATGTCGTTGCACAAGTAGTTCCGTAGTTAATGCGGCGGATCCATAACCTTGAATGGTGATTTCTGCTGCGGCATCTTCTTGGCTAGAACGCTGTACGATGAACTCTATTGGTGCATCTTTCATCACGTAAGCATGGACTTCCATTTCTGTCTCGATGTCTGCTGTGGTGCTTACACGAATACGCGGCGTCACTTCGACATTAATGTCGTTATGCATATCATTGAGTTGCGGTTCAAGTACTTCAAGTTCTACTTCTGTTTCGTCAATTGCATGACGTTGCACAACCACTTCACTTGGAACATCGTTTGCTTCATCTTGAGTACGTGGCGCAATTGTAATTTCTGTCAGCACATCATTCTGGCCATTCGATAAAACGATTGGCTTCTCGGTTACATCAAGTTCTATATCAACTGCAATCGAATTGCTTTTTCGAACTTCTACCAACGCATCTGTACTTTCTTCGATAGAAGTTGGCACCGCTGCGATTGTCACTTCTGTATGTATTTCGTTAATAGAAGAACGACGCACAACTGCTTCAACAGCTGTTACATTAGTATCCGAAAAACGTGGCGTCACCTCTGCAGCTGTTTTATCTTCACCGTTAAGTTGCGGTGTTATTTCTGTTACGACTTCTGCTTCGCTTTCCTGGCGAGCTTCAACTTCGCTAAGTAAATCTTTATTTTCCTCCATGCATTATGCACCTCACATTGTATTGTAAGTGAATCTAATTGCCATTCAATATGTATAGTACCGATAAGTAGACCGGTTATATTTTTACTTTTTTAGCTCCTTGTTTTTTGCACACATCCAGTGAACTTATTTTCTTCGTAGAATCTGTTTTCGAGGATATGGTATATGCCCTCGAACCATCTGTCTCTACAACGCTTTGGTTAAAATCTTTTAACGTACCTGCTTTAGAAAAGTAATAAACCTTTCCATTTGCTTTTAGTGTAAGACAACGTGACGTATCTTCACCGCCATAGATTTCAATCTCGTTTAGCGCTGCGCCCCACCTCGTAGATGAATCACTCCAGATTAAAATAACGATTTTAGAAACCCGTCTTGCTGAAATCGTGAATGGCACGAAGTAACCTAAGCTATTTTCTGTGGAAGTTATGTTATGAGCTGCGTAAGAGCTCTTTCCATCCTTCGTGTAAACATAGATGGCGTAGCTAGATGCCTTACGATCATTCGCACAAAAACTAGCAATCTTTAATCCATCCAATTTAAAGTCGCCACTGTATGCGGAGAAATCTATTTCTATTTGATTCTCGCCCGTTCTACTGCTCGTAAGCCAGTAGCCAGCAGAGGAATTCGATGAAGGCGAACCGTTGAACAGTCCTGTGACAGAGTAACTTCCTCCGCTATAAATGCGGTCTACTGTCGCAACAATTCCGTTGTACATCCTATGCGTCTTTCTCCCCTCCGCATAGCCACTCGTGTTTAATTTCCTACTGTCCTTCATCACGCTCAGCTCCCTTGTTGATGCGAATATTCGTGATGCCTTGTTTTAAAGCAGTCAAATTACTCGACATAGTTTTACTATTGACAGAATAAGCATTGTTAAATTTGTTCGCATACACTTTATTAATCTTTTCTGGTTCGACGATATTCCAAGCATCTTTATTAATAGAAGGCGCTAGTATCGTACCTCCTTTAAAAAGTACAAGAATCTTTTCTTTTTGCAGTTCCCTTACTGTGATGATTAAGCGAGCTGCTTCTTTGGTTGTTGCGGTGCCATTCTTAATAAGTTTGTAGGTCGAGCTAACAGCATTCTTACCACCTGCCCCACCGCCACCGCCACCGCCAGAACCCATGTGGTTTGAACTATAATAACCGCCACCACCACCACCGCCACCACCAGAACCATCGTACTGATTAGAGTAAAAGCCAGATCCCCCTCTAGTACCGTCATAAGCGGTTCCACTGCTATTCAGATAGATAGCGGCGCCGCCTCCAGTTCCGCCGTTATTGCTTATCGGCGCTGAAACTCCTGATGCACCACTAGAGTAGGAACCTTTCGAATATCCGCTTTCTCCAGAAGCTCCAGCGCAACGGCTCTCTCCGCCGTTGCCACCAATGCCACCAGTACCTCCGTATCTTACATCAGCTGCGGCCCCCCATCCATGCCCACCTCCGCCGCCACGACCGCCAGCTCCTCCAGCGATAATTTTGTCATTTACATTATCAGAAAAGTAAAGGTAACTAGCCTTTCCGCCAGCTTTCCCTGCAGCGCCATTACGATAAGAAGCGTACGCGGATCCACTTCCATCACCAGCGTAGCCGCCTGATCCACCTCCGCCCATTCCATATAGCGTTATGTAAGCAATCATCCCTGCCTTTAACTCTCGTTCGAAAATAACATTCCCGGCGTAACCACTAGCGCTGAGAGTTTCATCTACAGAACCCGTTAAATCGAATCTGTAGATACCGTCGCTTGGTACAATCCACGACATCACATTGTTGTAGCTATACTGTACTTTAAGTATGTCATTGACCATCACTTCTGATTCGTAATCTCTTGATATATTAGGATTGCCAACTGTATTCAATGTATAGTTCACCATCTATAATCCCTCCAAATAAAAAATGCGGAGACAATATCGTCTCCGCTTAATATAGTACCTATTCATTTGCATTTTATTCGAAGTTCTTTTACTGGTAAGCGCTAACAGCAATTCGAGCTTTGTTTTCTGCGATTGCTTCTAACTTTGTAGCCATTTCATCCAACGCTTTCGCTTTGCCCATTGCAATGACTTTAAAATTACCTTCTTTATTTTCTGCATCAATTAAAGCTTTCTCAGCTTCTAAACGAGCCATACGTGCTTCCTCAGCAGCTTCTACAGCTTCTTGTTCTTCTGGTGAATCATATTCTAGCCAATTGTAGAAAACTGGTGATTTTCTATCGCCTTTTATAAGTTTTTGCAGTTGCTTAAATAATTGTTTAATGCGAAGTAACGCACGACTAGCTTGCTCTTTAGTCATAGTAAAAGATTCATCTGCATACCCTCTATATTCGGCAATGTTGCGGATGACCTCTTGAAGCTCCGGTAAATCTTCTGGCGTAATTTCATTAAGATATTTTATTGCGTCTGCTTCCATCGTATCAACATATATCTTGATTTCATCACGCTGTTTTCTCGAAGCGGAATTTTTCACGTTGCCTACTGACCACTTAAAGATAAAACCAGTGATTGCTCTTTTCGTAACTACATCTTCATAACTAACATCGAGTTCTGTATACTTGTTGATTTCCTCTACTGCTACATCTAGCACACCACGCTTAAATGAGAATGTTTTGTTTTGATATGTTTTGCGATCTTCTACACCAAACAATCGAAGAGTAGCTTCTTTAGATAATTGCTTATACCAGTTGCCATAATTAGCTTTTAAATAGTCGTACAGTTTCCATGAAAAGCTACTATTGAACTGTGCTGTGATAGCTAAATCGTTCATTACATATTTTTCTTTTAGGCCTGTTATATGAGGAAGCATATCTTCTGTCCATTTGAAAGAAAACTTCCCATTGTCGTAACTGATTTTTTGAAATACATTTAGGTATTCGAAACTGTCCTTCTCTAAATCTTCCGTTGAAAAATCTAACTTCAATAATTTTCTAGCATCTTTTTTCGCCTGTGCGGACTGGTACCTACTTAATTCAAACTTATTTTCAAAATCTACTCGTGCAAACTCAGTGACTTTTGAATCTTGCTGCGTACGGAATATTGTATAGATAAGTAATTGCATCTGATTTAAAGTAAGGCTTTCGCTCATCTTCGCCATAGAAAATTCATTACTTTTTTTAACTGCATTATCATTGCTAATCATAAGCTCGTTCTTTTTATTACTTCTCAAAAATAATCACTCTCCCCTTTAATATGATGTCTTTTCTAATGTTGATTATATGTTTAGAGCGCAAAATGTATTCAAATTTTACGCTTACGTCATTTTCTTAATAGGATGGAATTTCCATAAAACACAATATGTAGCCTTTTTCATACTGAAATCCCCGCTTATCTTGTTCTAGAGCGCAAAATATATTCAATTTCATTACAGTATTTGTTTTACTTAATAGTAAAATCACTTGTAGCTGAATATATAATGTGCTCTAACAGAAGTTGAGCGCATTACGGTGAAGCAAAAGCGCTCTCTGTGAATACATTTTGCGCTTTAAGTTCTTCATTCACGTAGATAGATGCTTAAAATGCCTATATATCAATCTTTTAGACGCATCTATACCGCTATGATTCAAGGATAATAGTATGCCAAAACGACGCGAAAATGCTAATTAAATATATTTTACACTATAAATCGAATGAGCGCATTATCTAAAACACAATGCGCTCATATTGAATATATTTTACGCCCTCTCTGAATATATTTTGCGCTCTAACAAGACTTGAGCGCTTTATGTGTAATGCAATGCGCTCTCTGTGAATACATTTTGCGCTTCTAATTGTTATTAGATAATGTTGCTTATAGGTAATAGGTTGATTCTCCTCTCTTATATATACTGAAATGCCTACGTATATAGGGGGAAGGTTGGGATATTCATATAATAACTGAGGTTTTTTGTGAATATATTTTGCGCTCTCTGTGAATATATTTTGCGCCCAAACTGAATATATTTTGCGCTCAAACCGAATATATTTTGCGCTTAAGTTGAATATATAAAGCGCTCAAACTGAATATATTTTGCGCTCTCAACCTTCGCGAACGTAGTCATACCAGTGGTTTAGAAGTTTGTTAAAGGTTATTAAATCTATTAAGTCTATTAATCTTTATATAAATAATATATATATAATCTATAACCTGTAATTTTTATATCAATCTTTAAAAAGTTATCCACAGTTTTTTTTGAAATAGCTGTGGATAACTTTGCAAAATAAAAAAGCGAGGTTTCCCCCGCCTTAACTATCTAATCGACAAACTTTTTTTATCAATAGATGCTATGAATAGATTTTCTTTCAGTTTTTTAAACTTACTTGCAGACGTTTGAAGTAATTCAGAAAACACAATTTCTTGTGTACCTACTTTTGCTTCGAGCATTTCTTGCTTAGGAATAGCATATAGCGATCCCCACTTAGAAGTATAGTAAGTATCTTCATTGCGAGTACTTTCTAAATAAACGCTCTTTGGCTCACTAGTATCTTCGTATGCCTTGTAGCCCATAGGTGGCTCATATACGAAATCTGCTTCTTTAAAAGCAAATACAACCTTCCCAGTGCTTGTGGATAAAATCGAAACATAAGGGACTCGAGCGATTCCATCTGCAATGTTGCCTGTGGATAACTGCCCTTTATCTACACCATTATAGGTGAAACCGATTTTTCCATTTTCATAATCCATGTAAACACCGATTACTGTATCTGTAGAAAATGAGCTTGTATAACCATTAGAAACATTACCAGTTGTTGAATACGCAACTCCACTGTTTGTAAGGTATGTACGATTAAGCGAGCTAGATGACGTTGTATCTAAGTAAGTAGACTCTTGTGCTAATCCAACGTGGATCGTGCCGTTATTTGTGATAACTTTTACTTCGAAGTATCGGCGTCCATTTGTAAAACGCTTATTAGCAAAAGCAGATGTAGTGCCACCAGAGCCAGTCACCGTAAGTTCATCACTAGATACTACAGCTGTTGAAAATGGTGATTTCATTGTAACCATTATGCATCCTCCTCTACTCGTTCAGCACGAGCTTTTATTGTGAAAATATCTTGTGTAGGTTTTGTTACAAACAGTGTTGTTTTTAAACGAACGAGGAATTCGAGTTGTTCTCCGTCTTTCAATACGCCGTCAAAATCCAAATAAGGCTCTGAGACGAACTCCATTCCGTTCCTACTGATTTGTACTTCAAAGTCGTCATGAAGGTTCTGAACGGCGATATGGACGTTTTTAACATCATATCCATATGTGTTTTTCAATCGAACACGCTGCTCCGGTGTCGTTTGGCCTGTAATCACTTCACCGAAATCTAAGTAATGTAGTAATTGTTTCGTATCTGTTGTTAGGTAACGATCCTCGTCGTCCATAAACAGTAAGCCATTATACTCGCCCCAGAACCGCATAGAAGCACTTGATTCAGTCCCAAAAGAATCCTGGAATACGACGTCTACAATGTTCCACGCATTAACGTTGATGCGTGTACTATCAAATACGAGGTCGATACCTACATTAGGATCTGCTAGTCCTGTGAACACACCATCTGCTGGGTAGTAATTTTGACCGTTTAATTTTACTTTGTATTGTACCTTCGTTTTATCTTCATCGGAGATTGTTGCTGTTAAGTGGCGTCCTTCCATTTTTGTTGTGATTTCAGACTGTGTATTCAATACATAAACTGTCGCATTCGTAACGGCTGGTGAATTTAAAGGAATGGAATTCACAAATTCAACTTTCGTCAGTCTTGTTTTCGTCAGTCCATATTCATCATCATCCACAAATACGCCGAGTACAATATTGTCGTATGGCCATAAATTCAAATCAACGTTTTTTAAATCCTCGTTCTTCAATGCATGCTTATCTACATTATCTGCAGTCCAGTCATATTCAATGAAAAGTCCATCTTCAAATGTGTATCGAGTTGAATCTTCTGTTGACGAAAATACATAGCGAGAACGTTTGATGTAGCCTGTTGATACATCTGTTACTCGGAAGTAACTTGCTCTGTTTAAGATTTTCGCGGCTTTAGAAATCTCTACATAGGCTTTCTTCGGAACACCGGTTACTGAAATCGGATCTAAGTTTGTGCCATCTGCAGACCAGTAGCCCACATAAACATCGCCTTCGAATTCATCAAGCACACTAGCTTGCTTCGTGACAGTGGCTTCTTCTGCTCCGTCCAATTCGATATGGAATTCTTCGTCTAGCATATCCCCAATGATGACTGGAGTGTCCATCTTCTGAATGACATATCGGTTAGCTCGATTATCTTTGCTGCTCCACAGAAGTTTTTCTCCAGGTGCTTTCAGCATAATAGCGTCAGTAAGCTTCCCTAACTCTTCGATTAAGATGCCATCATTAGCAACTTGTGTTTCCTTAATAGTGCTCCATGTGTTGTCTTTGTATGTATAAAACACCCCTGCTTCATCCATTACAGCGAAGCGGTCGGGCTCATACGGTGTATTATCTGTAATAACGAAATCAGAAATACTCATGTTTGTAGGTAAGCTCACACCATCTTCCATTGCAAGATAGAATGGAGAGGTTACTTCAATACCTTCTCCTACTTCCGCTACAGCACTTTTTACAAGTGTGCCGTTGATGAACAGTTTTAAGAAGTGTCCATCAAATTCAATTGTGTAAAGACGAGTCGACTTATCTAATGTTACAGGTGTTTCGACAACAGCGATTGGGTAGCCGTTATGGAGGGCTACTTTTAACATGCCATCTTCTGTATAAATAGCGAGACCATTCGTTGAGCCATCTACTTTAGCAGTTCCCATGACATAGCCGTTATTGCCAATAAAGCCTTTAAAAGATAAATTGAATGGCTCTTTGATTCTTTTTAGAATTGGTCCATCGAACATGCCGTACTCACCAGAAGGGATTGTGACAAGTTTAGCCGACGTGTTTCGTGAAACGTTTGTAAACGAAACCTTACTACTAGAATAGTAGTCGATCATGCTGCCATATAGCGAAATGAATTCTGGTTCAGACAGATAGTGCTTTTCTTTGTAATCTTCTAATAACATATTCAATCACTCCTTACAGTGAAATATTTGTAAGCACTTTAAAATCTTCGCGATTAATTTTTTTTAAAAAGATTTTTCCTTCGGGAATTGACTTTGTATCTACAATGTCAGGGATGAACGTAATATTACTCTTGCTCGTCAGCCCACTATTGATTGTTACGTACTGATCATCTTTTACATCCTTTACACTTGTAAAGTTCGCTAATGTGCCAGGCGTTTCAGAATTAGCTGCAGCTAATTCAATCTTGATTCGTATGTATAATTCGTTCGGCTCGATGATGACATTATCAGCGCCAACCTGTTTCCATCGTGACCACGTTAAACCATTTCTTGAGGTTGCTGTGTACACATTGACAGTGCCATATTTATTCGCCAATGTCGTAATTACTTTTTCATAGCCTTTGAATGAGCCTGCTACTTTTACCGACTGTGAAATGAAATAGCCCTCTTGGTGATAAACGTTCACGCCATTTAGTTCGGTCGCTTCCTTGTCCAATGCCAACTTCAATTGATTGTTGCTGTATTCTGTTTTGACGAAAACGCCATTTAGATTAACGAACAGCCCTACAACTTTGCTTTCTATTTTTGCCATCGTCTCACTCCTTGTTATGATTTCGTGTATATAGTACCGAAAAAGAAAACCCTTATAGATCCAATTCGATGATTCCAGCGCAGTCCGGCTCAATTGGCGCTGGTTCCTCATAGATAACATTGCACCCTTTTCGGACAATTAACTTACCGTTCATTTTTTCGTCAGATACAATACGGATCAGTAGTGAGCGTTCATCGTATTCGATGCCTTGTTTTATGATGAACTTTAAATACATGTCATCGACTTTTGAGTTGTAGCCGAATGTAACAGCACTTACGCTGCCAATAGCAGTACCTTCGTGTCTGTCTGAAACATTTACATACGCATCTTTGTATGTGATGATGCGTCGGCTATCATCTGCAGCAGTCAACAATATACGGCGGCCATCTTCAAATTCATACAGCACCTCTAAGCGTTTACCATCTAAGATGAAGGTACCTGTATTGTTCTCGTAGAACATTTTCGTTTGTGAATTAAATAGGCCGAAGCGGGCAACCTCGTCTTGTTTGATTGAATAAAAATCATTTTTGTTGTCGCAGTCCTCGTACTCATTCATTGCTGAACCGTCTTTGTATTCAACTCTCCAGTTCAGAGGGATTGATAAAGCTTGCGCTGTTTCATTAGTAGTAAAAGACATATGTTATGCTCCTATCTGTATTTTTAATAGTCCGTTCTTTTTAGCTATTTTGCCTTTAACGGTCTGAATGGATGTTAGTTGCATACTATCGTATGCATATGTATTGTAAGCAGTTTCGAATAGACCTTCTTTGTAGGGATCTACTTTCATATCTTCTATAGGTAATCTATCTACGAAAATGCATTTTCCTTCATTAGCTGTAATTAAATACTTCGTTTGTGCGCGATTGGTCAGTACTAGTTTTTTTAATGACCGAGTACTGTACGCAGATATACTAGCCGTAGAACTACTGAAGCTACCGCTTATAGAAGCAAAAGCCGTTAAGGACAGTACGTTCTTGATTTCTCGAAACGTTGTTCCCCAGCTTACACGTTCGCTTTTTAACACACCAGTATCATCCAAGTATTCAATGGACGTATATCCACTAGCGTATTTACTGCCATTAAGTGAGGTTTTGTAAACGGAAATATCTACAGGTCCACCTATGGAGTAAGCAGCGGTGTCCTTGTCGAAATTCTCTCGCCTTGTGCTTGCAGAAGCTTGTGCGCTTCCTAAGTATCTATATATGGGCATTCTAACACCTCTTTTCATGTATGCTTGCATACATATAACATAGTATATTCGCATATGATTATACATGTATGCTTGCATACTTTAAACAAAAAAGACATGCGCTGTGCGCATGCCCTCTTTAATAGTAGCGTACCTACTACACGTATTGATAGAACACGCGTTGGATAAGTAAGTTTTTACCTGCCGATGCGTCGACTGGAACGTCAACATATACTGAAACTTTTGCGAAGTTACCAGCTGCATCTGCAACGTTTGAACCGTCTGCAGCAGCAGCGTTCGCAGCGCCAAGGATTTCACCTTCACCTGGTTTGTGTTCTTTTGCTAATGCAACAAACACTACAGTACCGTCAGCTACTTCTTGATCTTCAACTGTAACGAACGTAGGAGCGTCAGTACCAGTAGTACCAGCTGTTTTAACTTCGTAAACGAAGCCGTTCTCTGTTTTTGGTGCAATAATTGCGCCAACAGATAGTTCTGTTGAAGCAGCCCAAGCTACAGCTTTTGCAGCTTTAGGGTTTTTTGTGACACCTTTTGTGCCCAGCACAGCGACACCGCTTACGTTAGCAGTACCAGCGCCACCTTTGCCGACCGGTTTAAAGTCTACTTCATCTAATGTGTCCACACGTACGTTAAACCAGTTATTCTTAACTGCTTCAACTACTGAACCTACAGTATCACCTAAGCCACCTTTACGGTCACGAGTTGTATACTGAACGTTTTGCATTTTTGCAACGTCTGTTGCACCAGCGCGGTTGTTCCAGATGAACATTGTTTTTGTAGCTGATTGAGTATCAGCATCCACTGTTCCGTAGTTTACTGTACCTGTGATTTCGTTAGCCGCTTTATTTTCTTCTAAGTACCACGATACGATTGGTTCTGCCATAATAAAATCCCTGCTTTCTTATGTATTATTTTGTTTTAATTGCTAGACTGATAGATAAGTTTTTACCAACAGTCGTTTTGCTCAAATACCGTACACGTAAGTATGTGCCGATTTCGATAGTGCCGTCCTGTGCAAAGACAATAGCGTCGCCAGTGACATGGGCGTTAGCTTTAATAGCGATTGGACTTTCCGTAATGCTTGTCCATGATTCTAAATCACTCGAACGTTCAATAACGAGTTGAACGTCAGCATTTGGCTTCTCAGATAAGAAGCCTTCGATGGACTGGTAAGTGCCTTCGAAAGGAAATTTCACCATCGCATCTTGCACACCAACCTCTACGTTACCTGGGCAAATAAATAGTACCCGTCGATCATGGCTATTTGATGCTTCTGCAGCAATTTTCTTTTCTACTTCTTTTAAGTCACGTTCATCAACGATGCGTAAACGAGGAGTAGCCATGCCTTCTACTGGAGTACCGTTTGTTCCAGTACCTACATAAAGTTTATCCGTATCAGTCGTTAAACCAATTTCGGCATCGCCTAAAGCATAGTTATTTAATTTCGTTTCTTCACCACGAACATTATAGATTGCCATACAATCACCTCCGACAATATTAGTACCTAGATAGGCTAGACCTATAACATGATTAATTGGCTTTTACAGAAATCGTGCCGTTCGTTTTATTTGTCTTTTCATGCGTTTCTAAATTTATGGCCAGCGGAACAGAAGAAAATCCAGCGACAGACTTGTAGTTTTCCTCTGTAATCTTTACGTAACCAGAAGTAGTCAGCTTTACATAGCTATTTTCTAGTTTCAAAAACAAAGGTTGACGAGGTGAAATGTAGGAGCATACATCGCGGTCTTCATCATATTCTGTCCCAGACACGCCTTCTCTCGTAGGCGATAGTTCGTTTTGAAACACTGTAGCTTCTGTGACAAGATAAGAGTCATCGTTCGATGCTTCATACTGCATACCAGCCTTGCCTTTTGTTGCTAAATGCACTTCGTTACTTGCTAACGCTAAACTTTCAACTCGTACTGATAAATCAATGAGGGTATGAAAGTCGATTCCACAGATCATTTAATCACCTCGTTTTATTCATAGATATGGCACAGTCTCACGCAAGAATGTAAATAACTTCCGGTATAAGTATTGCCAGAAGAAAACTTAAACATACTTACGTTCGAAGTTACGCTACCACCCCAATAGCAGTTTTTATTCTCCGTTAAATTTGGTTGTATACATCCCGGGCCGATTCTTCCCATTGTGATGACGTCATCTGCAGCAACACTACTCGTATATAAATCTGATCTAGTTATAGTTGAGTTACTCGTCGTCGTAGGAACGAAAACGCCTGTTCTACCAACCTGCGTCAATCTATAAGATTTATTTTGGTCATAGTAACAGTAATAATTACTCACTCCCTGCGCAGGAATGGCCAGTTTGTTATTAGCCATAGGAGATGAATAGCCAAGTTCTAAGTTTGGCGTATCTTTGTTTCCTGTTATGTAAACGTAGTATGTTCCGCTTACATGCATTCCACCAATCGTTGTACCCGATCGACCGATTACAGATTCGATGCCTCTATAGTCGATATAGGAAGAATCCGTTGCCTTTGAATAATTATCATGGCCATTGCTACCTAGCCCACTTGAAGTGCGCAACCCCCCTGTCGAAACACCGCCAAATTTTTTAAATGCATTCACATCACCGAATTCAACAGACATTAAGCATTGAAGCATTCCTACGTGAAAGACATCCATCATGCGGTAGCCGTAGCCATTCGCGCTACACATAGTATTGATTGATTTCCACCCATCATCTTTAATTGTGTACAACGTATTATGATAAGCGACAGCTTTACTTGGCAAGCTACGATACTTTCCACCGATTAGGCTAGAAGCGAATGCGCCGACATATTGATAGGCCTGCTCTTTATCGTTACGAACAAAAGCGGGGTGAATAGAGAAACCGTCCACTGGTGTTTCCGAGATTTCAATACGCGTCACATTTTCAGACACGCCATATTCTCCTTCTGCAGCTCGATAATAGAATTTCGGAATTTGAACCATGCAGTTCCAACCGTTGTTTAAGTAATTGGACCAATTCACAGGCGTACCATCTGCCCATTTATTTGTATCATCTTTATCGTGAACACCTTGTACTTGCCCATTCATGTCGAGTGCAACCCTCTTCATCTTGCCTTGTGGCATTTCTTCATCGAAGAATTCCTTTGTTTTTGTTGTGTAATTTACTCGTGGTAATTGTGGCATAAGCGCCCTCCTATTTTTTAATTTTAATTCTGCGTAGGCGGTTCTTAACGTCCTTCATTGTTGCAGAGTGTAAAACAATTCGCTCTAAAATTTCGTCGTCATGCGAGGTTTCTTTGAAGTTACCCGTTGTCAGCGGAATCATTTCTCCGCTATTTAAAAAATAATTTCTATCATCTGAATGGATGATTAAGGCTCTTTTAAACAAGCGTCCAATATCAAAACTGTAACTTTGTCTGTAGCCGTTTTTCACCACACTAGATAAGGTTTGGTACGTTGTTCCGTTCTGCGATATTTCTAGCAAGAAATCTTTACCATACGTGGTGTTACTCCATACTACAAAGGTCATTCGCCAAATGTCTTTCGGAATTTTCATCGTAATGTAGCCCTTACTAGATCCACTATAATATGGAGCAAGGCCACCGTTATGAACATATCCGAACATGGCATCATAAGATGTGTCACTATCCCTGGCATTCAAATTCGTACTAACTACGCATGAACGGTCCATTCGTATTTCAGCGCCTTGTTTTGTATAAAAGTGCATCTCCAGAAAAAAGCCAACTCCGCCATTTTTTAAAGCGGTGGCTCTTAAATAAACCATGAGCATACCTCCTCTCATATATACAGTACGCATTTTTGAAGGAATATTAATTCAAAATAAAAAGCCCCGAAGGGCCTACTTGTTTTAGATGCCTGCAACTTCTGTTGCTTGGAATCCACGACTAGAGTCGAGTAAAGCAAATTGTACAGCTGTACCTTCTTTAAGCTCTAATCCATTTGTTACGTTTTTCTTCGCTACAAAAATTTTTGTTTCTTCTTCTAAACCATCTGCATTTGCGATGTTCGTTTTGATAAAACCGAAACCTTGCTTTGGATTAAACCAATCGACGACACCTTGTTTTAATTCTGCCATGTAAACATGACCTCCTTTTAACATTATTGTGTTCACTATATATAGTACCTATAGCTTTTGCGCATCTACTCGTTGTAAAAAAATTCTTTAGATATTGATACGTATAACACCTTTTTTTAATTCGATGCCGGCCGCATTGTGTGAAGTAGTTCCATTAGCTGCTATAACGCTCGTGCCTTTTTTATAAGTTCCGTTCTCTATGACAACACGCTCTAATCCGACTGCTGTCATTCGGAAATAGATAGTCTTGTAACTTCATTAAAATCCTTATAAGAACCTTCCTCTACTTTGTAATAGAACTTAGGAATCTGTACCATGCAGTTCCATCCGTTTGCTTCATAGGCAGCCCAATCCACATGTGTACCATCAACCCACTTATTGTAATCTACCGCATCGTGTATGCCCTTTACAGCACCATCCGCATCTAGTGCAACCATTCGTAATTTTCCATGCACACTTTCTTTATCAAAATAATCCTTATTGATTTTTCGATAGTTTACTCTCGATAGCTCTGCCATCACGTATCACCTCTTATATAATTATGTTTCGTGTATTCATTTTGCGTTGTGTCTTCTCATGTGATACCACTGTTTTCTTTATAGAAGCAAACTTCGAATCTGTCTGCTTTAAGCTGCCCAACTCGCCATAGCAAACAAACTTAGCTGGAATACCTTCAAACCATCGCATCTCATACGATTCAATTCGATTGGCGTTGTTCCAAGCTGTTGTTGCTCGTAGACGATAGTGTGTGTATTTGGATGTGTTCTCAAACACGACGTCGAATGAACTCTTATAATTCACAGTGTTATACCCACTGTACAGTGTTATCCATCCGCCACCAGAAGCATAAGCTTCGATGACGAAGTTTTTGGGGTAGCCATACCCTGTTGTGTGGTAGCGTAGTTTATTTATCCGCTTTGCAGAAGGAAAAACAATACCAAGCTGTGCGTAACCGCCAGCCATTGAACCGATGTCTGGAGAAACAGCTCGTGTCGTCATAAGCGTGTCGAATAGCGCACCGTATATATTATTATTCATGTATGTATTACGACCTATGATTACACCATGCCCGAACGAATCGTATGCACCGTTGGGCCTTTGAACAGAAACAGGTGTGATGTCTACATAATCCATCTTCATCGCATGCACCTCCAGAATATTAGTACGCAAAAAAAGACCGCTTATGCGGTCTCTTGTCGGACTAGATTTTTTGAGAGTCATTCGTCGCTACTGCTGTATGACTGATTTTTTTGTTAAGCTCTGAAACAAATTCTTTATATGACATTCCGATTCCCGATTTGTTTCGGTCGATAAATACGGCTGTTCTTTCTTCACCGTCATGACCTATAAAATCTATTGAAATGATCTGTTCGTCTGCTTCTACTTTCTTCGTTCCAACTCCAGAAAGTCCGCCGATAATTGCAGCTACAGGACCTAAGAGTAAACCACCCGCAACTGCTCGCCCGATTACAGATTTTTGTTTTTCTCGCAGCTCATTGTTCTTCATGTGCTCTGCTCTTTTTATCTGTCTTAAAGGAAAACTATTCTTCTCACCAATTTCTAAGCGCCTATCTGATACACGTAACTTTGTAAATTCACCAGGCGCTAAATTTGGTATGCCACCAACATGTAAAACATCTAACAGTTGCGCAGAATAGCCTTTATTCTCCATGCTTTTTTTCTCGCCAGAATCCCATATCGCCATGATGACATAGCAAGCAATTATCACGATAATACACCATACAAGAAACATACCCATCCTCCTTTTGTTTGTAAAAATAGCGACCTATTTCGCGTTGTCCACTCTAGTAAATTAGGGAACACTTCATTTTTACTTTTATGAATAGAATTCCTTTTATGTTAAATATGTAAACTCTATAGTATTTACTATTGTTATGTGATTCTTACTATGAAAAAAGGAGCCACTTGTGCGACCCCTTTAGTAAAAATATTAGATGCTGACGGGCTGATTCATGAACGCAGTCACGACATCAATGCCTTTCGAGCCGTCTAGCATATCTGCATTATTAACAATGAACGAATTCTCGCTCTTCTTGCCCTTCATGATATATGTTTGACCTTTCTCTAAAAACTTATGCTTTTTATAGCTTGAAGAGAACATCAATGCTTTGATTTTTTCACCTTCGCAAGATAGTGTCATATGCGCCATCGCACGACCGTTACGATCGTTGCGCACGTTTAACGCTTCAACTACGAATGTGTTATTAACAGTTGCATTATCTTTTAGACGAGAGAAATATGATTTAGCTGATAAGCACATACCCAGTGTTTCACGTTCGTAGCCCATTGCAATTAAACGATCGTATGAATCAACTTCCTCTAAGTCATCTTTGTCTTTGCGAATAATATGGAAACGGTTCACTGTGTCAATTCGGTTCTTACCTAACTTGTCAAAGCCACCCGATTTAATCAACGCCATGCCTACACGTTTGTTGAATGATTTCTTAGGAACACGTTCCACTGCATCTTCAATAGAAGTGTATGGTCTGTTTTCAATTATTGGCGCAGCACTTGCTTTGCTGACACCTTTAATAGAGCATAGGCCGTAAATAATTTCTTTCTTCGTAGCAATCGCTTTGAAATCGAAATCTGATTCATTAATGCTAGGCACAACAACTTTTAATCCGAGGTCTTGCGCTTCTTCTACATATCGAGATTTCTTCGCTTCATCATCTTCCATTGTTAATAGCGCAGCCATGAACTCTGTTGGATAATATGCTTTCAAATACATTGTTAAAATCGTGATGTATGAATAACAAGCTGCGTGGCTTAAATTGAACAGATATGTTGCGTACCCCTCAATGTCCTTCCAGAATTGTTTTAGCTCCGCTTCGGAATACCCATTTGCAATACCTCCAGTAATCGCAGTGCCATGCTTTCCAGTTGGATCGTACATTGGTTGGTCCAGATTGTTTTCGTCATAACCTGCTGGCGCTGGCTCATTACGCTTACCGTAGATAAACCATTGGCGACACATATTCATTTTTTCAATTTTCTTCTTTGCCATGGCTTTACGTAAGTAACTATCTGCTTGGTTATCGTTGAAGTCAGCGACACGTTGGGAAATACGCATTACCTGTTCTTGGTATGCAATGACGCCTTGCGAATCCTCTACGATGTCCCATGTATTAGGCAACGGCTCTTTCGCTTTTTGGATGCCATTCTTAACATTCGCATACATCGTATGCATTCCTGCTTTAAGAGGACCTGGGCGAGCCACAGATGTAATGACTACAAGGTCATTGAATTCAGACGGTTTAATATCGTCAATCAAACCTTTGAACAGATTAGAACCCATTTGGAAGGTGCCGCTTGTCTTTTTATCTCGGAGCAGCTTGAATGCTTTTTCATCCTTCATATCAATGCATTCATATAAATCTTCGAATGTAAGGTTTTCATCAATCGCTTTCAATGCCTTCTTAATAACTGTTACTGTTTTTAATCCTAGAATATCGAACTTAATAGCGTTCAGTGCTTCAAGCTGTACGCCTGTATACAGTGTAACAGTCGTACCATCTTTTGCTTTACGCGTTGGGAATAAATCAGTGACGGGTTCGGGCGTTACTAATACGCCAGAAGCATGTACCCCTACCCCACGAGCAACGCCTTCGAAACGGCGAGCAAGTCGGAAGATTTCTGGATTCGCTTTTTCAAGTGCATCGAAACGTTGCCATTCGTTAGGATCGCTTTCTTTCAATTCGTCGAGGTTTTCAAATGCTAAATCTGGAATATCGAGAATGTCACCAATCTCTTTCGTGATGCCATTTACAACATCGAATGGAATATCAAGCACACGCGCAACATCTTTAATACCAGACTTTACGCCAAGTGTTGAGTAAGTGCCGATATGCGCTACGTGGTCAATACCGTACTTTTCTTCTAAATGTTCGATAACTCTTGGTCGTCCTTCGTAATCAAAATCGGTATCTACATCGGGCGGCGATGTACGATCCGCAGTAAGGAATCGGAAGAACAGCAATCCATTTTTAATCGGATCAATTACGCGTGTTACACCTAGTAGGAACAATGTTAAGCTACCCGCTGCAGAACCACGCCCTGGTCCAGTTGGTACGCCATTTTCGTTTGCCCATGTGATGTACTCTTCTACAGCTAACATATAGGGCGCATAGCCTTTTGGATTGATGATACTTAGTTCGTCACTTAAACGTTTCTCGTAGATACGCAGATTGATTTCAGGATTTTTCGCTTTGTACTTGTATAGGTTTTGGAAGCAACGTGATGTTAGAACAGTTGCGCTATCTAAACCATGCGGAATGTCTAGCTTAGGAAACAGCGGTTTGTCTGAATTCAGCTTCACATCTTCTACAGAAGCGGCAATAGCGTTCGTGTTGTTCAAGCCTTCAACGATTGCTTGAATGTATGTATCTCGGTCGTATAAATCTTTTTCAGCAAAATCAGTCGCTTCAATCATAGAAATCTGTTCAGAGAAATAGTAAAGCATTTCATCGAATGAACGGACCCAGAAGGAATTGTCGTAATGCATACGAGCATCTTCCGCTTTCTTCTTACCAGTACCGATACAAAGTAATGTATCGTGGTCATCGTGATCTGATTGCTCTGTGTAATGAACATCGTTCGTTACGATGAATTGCTTATTGTTTGCACGAGCCCAGTTGATTAATTTAATATTTGCTACCCACTGTTTTTTAAAGTTGTTAGGTTGTAATTCTATGTATAGGTTTTCACCATAAATGCTATCCCACTCTTCTAAGATAGCGATTGCTTCATTGTCTTTACCGCTTGCGAATAATTCGCAGACAATATTATGTACGCATGCTGTTGTGCAAATGACGCCTTCTGAATACTTGCGCATCATCTCTGTGTCGCATAGGAAACGACCATTATATGTACAGTGGTCAGCCGCTTCGGATTGAAGCTTCACTAGGTTGTGCCACCCTGTTTGATTCTTCGCAAGGAAGATAATATGATATTGGCTTGTGTCGTATTCATAATTTCTAATGAATGGTTCGAGCTGTCTCTTCGTAGGCTTTTTGTTATTGATTTTTTCTGGAACATCGACGCCATCTGCACGAGCTTGCTTGATTGCATACTCGGTACGTTCATCGGCAGTTAGGCTCAAAATGTTTGTATCTTGCGTCCAGTAACCTTCGAAGCCAAGAATCGGCTTAATGCCTTCTTGTCGCAAGCTTCTTTAAAGTCGAGTACCCCACATAAATGATTGTGGTCGGTGATGGCCATTGCTGGCATACCAAGCTCTTTTGCTTTCCTTGCTGAATCCTCTGGGCGGTTAAATCCATCCAAGAAGCTATATGTAGTATGTAAGTGTAAGTGAATGAAGTTTCTTACGCCAATGGCAGTGGCGGCATTCTCAATCGCTTTTAAAATAACTTCACTTTCTGTTTGCGGCAGTTCAATTGTTGATAAATCCATAAGATATTTCCTCTATTCGTTTTTATTATTTTGCTCTAGTTTTAAATAAGCATTTGTTAGTCGGGTATTCATTTCTTCCATGGGGATGATTTCGTTAAACCATCCATCAACGGAAATATGTGTTTCGTATATAGTGCGTCCACGAATAGTAGTACGCTTCTGGTTATATGAAAAGGACAGCTTACTAATAGGTGTTCGTGTTACGTATGAAAAGTATTTCTCTATTATCTCGATACTTTCATTCACTCGGTTCAGTGATGCGAAGATAATGAACGTATTTTCCACATCTACACCTATCATTCTTCGAACGGTCCTCAGCATGCGTAGTCCTTCTAGGCGATGTAAGCAATAAATTAAATCCATGTGGCAGCAGGATCCTTTACGACATCTCTTACTCGCTGTGCTGCATTCAACGCATCATCAAAGAAATTAAATGCAAGTACATTGAATAGCTTTAAGTGTGCGCTTCGTTCGTTTAGCTTTTTATTTTCGTGATTGGTACGATAGCAAATATCGCTTTTGTTTATTAGAAGGCATAGGTCTTTCCTATCCTTGAATCGAATAATGAACACATCTTGTTTTTTGTATTCTTCTGCAGATAACTGTGGTGCTTCTGTTCGATAACGCAAGTCGTATCGCGGCTCAGATATAAAGCGTTCTTCTCGGGAGCGTCTATATAAAGAAATCCTATGCTCTTTTATAGAATCGAGCCTTGCATCATAAGCCCACACGACACAGATAGATGTCTCATTTTTATCCATCATCATATCAAGTAGATTCACTACGCCACCCCTTTGTATACCAATTGAATTGCAGATTCCAATGAGGTGATTTTACGAGCGCTAGTGCATTCTACGATAAGCTCAACAAACAGTACGCCATCTTCCCTACGCGCTTTTCCAAAGCAACGATCTAGCACATCTCTATTTTTAACGATGATAATTTCGCCTTCGCACTCAACATCGAATAAAGTATATGGCTTCATCAATGAATTTATAATCGCTTGATGCGATTCAATAAAAGTTTGTCTACCTTTGCACTGAAAGGCCATTGTTATTCTCCCGTTGGCTTTTGCATCTAACGCTACGGATGAACATTTTACAATGCCATACGGAGCATGAACCATCTTCTTAACTAACATGTCTAGCAAGTTCATTTAATCATTCCTTTTCTGATTCAGTCACTTCTAAAAAGTTCGGCTGATTAACATAAATAGTGAATACGGATTTCTCGACGATCTTCGATTCGTTGATTGGTAAGTCTCGGTAATAATCTTTCGTTCGCTTTTCGATACTAGCTATACGCAATTGAGCAGTTGAACTAGGAATAACAACAGACACTCGTTTGTCCTTGATGCCATCTGCAATCAACTCAACATCATCACCGTTTAAAAGTGCTTGCTTCACGCGGCTCTCCAATTTAATGCTTACGCTGAACTTCACTTCAAGATACGTTTTCATTGTTCCTACATTTAGACGAGCTGTGTGCGAATGCTGATTAAAGTAAAATGTTTTAACTGGTAGCTTCATACTTTCACCTCCCTTCAATTACACTACATCATTACGATGCAATGGTTGCTGTACTTTTCTCTGCAACGAATATGTTCGATACATTCAACGTAGCATATCGTTTATTTAAAAAGTTGATGTCGATTGAGCCAACAATATCAATTGTTTTGGGCTCTCCTAGTTGCGAGTAGCGTATGCCTTGTCCCCATGCCCATATCTTCAAGGTACGTTGACCATCGTCTATTTCAAATTCGATATTATCTTTATTCTTTTTAGATACTTTATGTGCCTTCACTGTCACACCTTTTAATACGAATAACGGACGCATGAATTTTTCTCGGTCATAATACAGTGTATTCAACGCATAGAAGTTATTTTTATTTAGGTCTGCAATATGGATTTCACTATCAACCAATACAGTGTCATCTATTTCTAAGTTATCCACGCTTTCTTTAAGCTCTTTGTTTAGAACAGCTTGGAAGGCTTCGATGTTTTCGGGCTTTAGGTTAAACCCTGCAGCTTGTGCGTGACCGCCATACGATTCAATGACGCCCTGCTCAACAGCTGTTTCAAGTGCTGGAATTAAGTCGATACCTTCTGGCACTCGTGCTGATCCAGTGAGCGTTCCGTTTCCACTGACCGAATAAGCTAATGCAGGTTTCATCGTTTTATCGAGAACCTTACTTGCTACAATGCCTGTAATTCCTTTCGGGAACCCTGTCGCATCAAATAAGATAGCGGCGTTCTCCGGTGGGAAGTCCATGCTACCGATGATTTTCTTCGCTTCGTTTGTTCTGCTTTTACGTTCGTTATTCAACTTTTCAATTCGTTCAACGTATTCAAGTACCGTATCAACATCTTGCTCATAGAAGAATCCCGCACCTACATCGACTTCACCCATTCGACCAGTCGCATTTAGTCGTGGTCCAAATTCCCATGCGATGCTGACTGGTGTAACGCTTTCCATACCTAGATGCTTTTTGAACTGCGCAATATTTGAAGGACAATATTTTCGAGAATTCATTTGCATAATCCCTAATCGAATCATGACTTGGTTCTCTTCATGCGGTGGCATCATATCTGCGACAGTACCTAATGCTACAGCGTACAGATAGTCTTGACTGTACTCGTTTAAGTCTGCATATTTTTCAATGCACTGAATGACTTTGTAACTTACACCCGCACCGCAAAGATGGTGGAACGTCGTGTCTGTTTCAATGTGAGGATTAACGACTACACAGTCGGGCAGCACTTCTTTAGGCTCGTGGTGGTCGGTCACGACAACCTCAACGCCATTCGCTTTCAAGTAAGCAACCTCTTCCACCTTCGTCACGCCATTATCATTCGTGATAACGAGTACAGGCTTATTGACTTCCTGCATTCGTTTAACGATTCGTCTGCAGAAGCTCATGCTCAACCCATAACCTTCTGTTCTGTTCGGATAATAAGGATAGACTGTGTTGTCTGAAATCCTGCGTAAGAAATCTGTCATAATAAATCCACTCGTCATGCCATCGCAATCATAGTCATTAAAAGTCCAAATCTCTGCATTCGCTTCAATCGCTTGAACGATTACTTCTGCGGCCTTCATTCCGTTGACGATTTTCTCCGCTGGAATAAGTACATCGAGTGGGTTGTTGAAGATACGGTCAATCGAGTTACTCTCTATCCCACGATTCTCCAGCACTATTTTCAATAGCTTATTGTCGCCACCGTCAACGTTAGTCTGCTTGTCTCTTAGCTTCCACAATTTTCTTCACCTCCTCTGACCTAGAGATGATACGAGCACCAATCTTCGATACTGTGCTGCCTTCCTCTTCTGCAATCGCCTTAATAGCGTCTTTTACTTCTTGTGAAACAACTAAGTTTAAATAACAGTTGCCCTCTTTAATTGCCATATTTAATTTCAGCTCCTTGATAGTTCACAACAGTTGTGAACCTTTATGTGATAATAATAGCACCTTATACCTATAATTACAAGTGTAAACGACAAAAAAGTAGCCATAAAGGGCTACTTTTTTGTTACTTCGGCAAACGCGCTTTTGCGCCAGAGTTTCGAACTCGTCGGATCCACTCTAAATTAATGCCTTGCGATTCTGCAATTGTTCGTATTGCTCGTCTGCGTAATTGGTTTACAGCGTTGATGTGCATGCAATAAGCATCACTGATTTGTCGGTCGTTCCAGTTTTCAAGATAGTACTTCACGATAATCTTGCGTTGAATTGGCGTAAGACCTTGGAAGGCTTCACCGCATTCCTCACCAGTAATCCAACGCTCATCTGGAATCCCCAGGTTGTGTTCGAATGTGTCATCTTCTTCTTTTGTGATGACGCCTTCTCGATTGTATTCATGCAATGTTTCATCATCTACAATCTCGCTTTTAAATTCAATCACGTTGCTTTTAACAGACATTGGTTCTTTTATGTATGAAGTGATGTGACGGTATAAATAGAATCGGAATGCATTATTAATGTATCCGCAGAATGTTCTGCCCATCGGCTCGTAGCGCTTCATCAAGTCACAAAAGACTGTGTGAAGGTCGCTTAAAATATATTCCTCGTCTAGCGCACCGTATGTGTCCACGACGAAATTGAATTTGTCGTGAATCTTGCGGCGAAACTGGTTGTTACTTTTTGTTCTCGAAAGTGCTGATTTCAACTGTTGGTCGTCGATGAATAGACGAACGAATTTTTTGGAAGTACGATCTCTCCAATTGAAGTTACCTGTGCGTACGAGTGATGAATACTTATGGAATAAGTTTTCAAATCGTGCAATCAGTTCTTCCCCTGCGCGTTCCGAAGCTGCGATAACTTCGTCGTCTACTTTTTCATCGTCGAAACGTTTTTTATAAATCATGACTAGATCTTCGATTTCTTGCCATGCGATTTGCTTTTGCTCATACACTTCACGTTGCGACAATTCTTCATTGTCATCAACCTCAGAAGTGATAAAGTCTAGTTCTTCGTTCACTAATTGTCTCCTAACGAATCTCCTCGTCCGAATCCATGTTGAACCAAGCATCTCCTTTAATCCGTTCACGAATTTTAATCAGCACCAGTTTAGGATACATTTCTGGTAAGTGTTCATGTAAAAAATCATATAGCTTGCGTTTGATTTTAAACGTATCTGTTTCGAATCCCTTTGTATCAATCGCAACAATGCTTTCATCATTGCGCATAACAAGGAAATCGGCACTATACGTCATCTTGCGAACCATCTTGTTATCTTCTTTGCGGCGATAACTATTCATTAATACATAGGTAGGTTGTAGTAAAAAGTCTATGATTTTACCCGTAGCTTTTTTCTCCATTAGGAACAAGTAGAATTTTGATTCTTGTACGGAGTCGAACTCGATTCCATTGATATAGCATTTACTGCTATTGAGCTTCTTTCCATTAAGCTCTTTAGTCGTATATCGTTCGTTTCCTTGTTCATCGGTTTCAATAGTTTGGTGTGGTACATCAAATGATTGAATGAAGCCATTGGCCATTAGCTCTTTCAAACGTAGGTAGTATAAGAGCATCAATTTTGTTTTAAACACACAGCCATCCGATTCAAACTTTGGTTGAAGTTTTACCGGTCCCGAATTGTGCTCTGGCTTTGAGCTCTTCTTGACGTTTACCTTCGCTTTACCTTTCACTAATGCTTTTACCATGTTTCTCGCCTACCCTTATCCCCTAATTCTTTTTCTTTGGTTGACTTACTTGTTTGCCGTTTTTTGAATTAGGCATTAACGCTTCTTTCTCTGGCATCGGCACCTTTGTAGCGGGATCTTCCGCTTCGAAATAGTCTTGGTGTTCTTTAACGTCCATGTGCTTCACCCCCTTAATAGTTATTGAACCAGTACTTGCACAGATTATTAACAGGACATATAGCGCAGCCATAATGATCGCGAACGTAATAGATGTTGTTTTCTAAGCTTTTACACACACCATTTATCGTTCCGAATAGTCGTTCGTAGTCTGAGTTTTTTCTGAACGTAAGGCTGTCCTTCCCATGCTTCACATGATGTATGCGAATACCACTTAAATCTTTACCGTATTTCAAACGGTATGCGTACGAGTCAATCGTGTATTTTAATTTTAATGCGTCTAGATCTTCGTGTGACATTCGTGGAGAAAAGCTTGTTACGAGCAGCTCGTCTCTGCCATTTTTGCCAGCAGCGATAACACCCATAACGCCTTCTAGTTTATTCTTACCAGAAGTAATTGCATAAGGAGAGTCGATGTCGATAACAACCAACTTCGTCTCCTTCGCCCAATCGTATAGTTTCATTAATAGCTGTAATCCTTCGATGGCTTTTTTCTCACCGAGGATTTCTTGATACGGTTGGAATACCATATCCCATTTTCGTTTCAATGTTGCAAGTGTTGGTACTTCCCCAAGGCTCAACTGCAAGTAGAAAAATCGCGTAACTTTCATCAACAAGTCCGAAAGCTGTACGGGTTGTTCAGACGGTAGCTTCTTATTTACTGTGATGTCATAGTAAACAGGACACTGCAGATAGTCGAACAGTTGTTGTTCAGTCACATCCATTAGATGTGCTCAATCGTCGCTAGGTTTTTCATGTATGTTTGCATCCAACAAGCGTCAGCAAACATTGCTGTTGGGGTTCCTTGTTGCGGAATGCACGATTTCACTGGAGAGTTTACACCAAACTTGCCTTCAATTGAAGCACAAATTGCATCAATGATTTGTTGTGGCAGTGTGAACTCTGCATTGTATTGTTCAAATAAGTCACGTACGAAGAATAAGTCGCTAGGTTTTTCAACTGAGTGGATATTGTGCAACAGGCATGCTGCCGCTAATACATCTTCAAAACCTTGTTGTGGTTGATCTTCGTGAATAACGCCACGATGAATTAGTAGCCCATGTAAAAGGGAATGCAATTCATCGCTCGCTTGAAGTGTTTCTTTGCTTGCATGTTCTTTCAGCATAGCTGTAACAATACTTTTAATATCCTCATAAGCAATGCTTTCTAATGCAGTTGATTTAATATCGTTCATTTTTAGTCCTCCTATAAAATACAAATAATATTGAAGTTTTTGCGGTTCTTGTAACATTCGACTCCGAATGTAAAATATGTATGGCCGCTTTCCCCTGCATCTTTATAGATGTAAGTATCTGCGGAATCATGAATTGCTTTGTTATGTTTTGATACGATAATCTTCGTACCGATATGTGTCGCAACAGCACTCGTTGCTTTCATTACGCTATCATCCGTTATTCCTCTAAAACTAGAACGTTTGATTTCGTTACTCTTATGTAATTTATGTAGTTCAATTAATGCACTGGCGAAGAATGCTTCGTCTGCAGTTAAGTTATGTTTAATAGCTAATTCATCTGCCAAGTCGAATGAAGCGGATGAAATATAGCCACTATAACAAGTTGTTTTATTTCGCAACAATCGTTTCCCTCCGAATCATCATCGCTAAACGATCTGGTGTGTGACGTTCCGTAGCACAGATATTGTCTTTTGCATTATCCTCTTGGCAAGCTCTGCAATCCTCCAAGCTAGAATCAAAGTTTCTGCAACCATAGCACATAGGGCATAGAGCGAAGCGTGGGCAGTTATCTCTTGCTCCCTTTGCACTCCATTGCTTTTTATTCAGCATCTACGTTAGCTGCTTCTACTTTAATAGCTTGCTCGCTGTCGTACTGCTCAACGACTTCACGCATTGCTTCAATTGATAAACAAACGTCACGACCGTATTGGCGGAATTTAAAAACAGGCTTTCCTTCTAGTGGCATTGTTTTACGTAGCTCAATTTCAGCGCCACTTAACGTAGCGTTTTTTGATGATGTGTATTTAGCGGAACTAATGACACATACATCTTGACGGTTGCCTAATGTAATTGTAGGCTCGCCTTGGTAAATTGGTTGAAAATATAACATGTGAATGATTCTCCTTATCCTTCTAAAATAATTGTGTCGTAGCTTCGTTTTGTTTCAGCGTCCACTTCTTGTAAGCGAGACTGGTCTGGAACAAAGAATGAGTACGTACGGCCTTTGTATGAAGATTTCTTATTTTTAGCCCAGTCCAATTCGATAATCGGACGACGTCCTTCGATTTCAGTGTCAGTGTAGAATACGCCAGCAGCTTCTTTATTCTTAGAAACATCGTTATAAACTAGGAACAGCACTGATGATTCGTATTGATACTCAACTGTATCTTTCAAATCTTCTGTCGTTGGACGACGGTTGCCATTTAGTTTTCTTAAATGCGTTGTACCGAATACAGGAATGTCGAAACGCTTCGCAAGCCCCTTCGACCACTTAGCTGTTTTTTCATTACGCTCTTTCGCTTCTAAGCTCTTGCCCATGTGCTGTACATCGTTAAGGGAATCAATACCCACAACCAGTTTTCTCTCTGGATCAACTGCTTTCAAATATAGGACTAGCTTCCTAATATACTCTTCAATTCCTTCGGCATAACGTAGGTTTTTAGTCTCATCCTTTAAAGCATCTACTACTTTAAACATATTCTTCTTATCTTTCAAGAGTTGAATTCCTTTTTTCGTTTTTCTAAGTACTCTTCAAATTTTAGTGTGTCGGGAGAACCATTATTGATTTCTTCAACGTATCGGCTTGGTTTGCCAACGGCTGAAATTGGAATGCGTTGTTCTGCGGCAATGACACGAGGTAGCACTTCATCTTTCGTGTCATCAATTGTGATTAGTAGCGCAAGCACGTTATTTTCTTCGCACATGCCGACATCGTATAACATCGCCATCATTGCTGCCGTTTTACCCATATTGGATTCACCGGCGAAAATATACAGACCAGATTCAAGGCCTTCTAGTCGCTCTTCTACTTCGGGGAAGTTTGGCAGTTTGTAGCCAGCACCTTTTTTCCAAGCTCGTTCCTCAAAGCTATCTAAGTCATCATCTGATTCCTTGAAGAAGTCAATGTTACCGATAAGCTCGTCACCATCTTCTGCATCTTCAATGATTGCGCCCTCTTGGATTTCAAAGTTTAATTGCGGTTTTGTTGCGAATAGATTTTCGTTTACTGTTTCCTCTGTTGTTGCTTCAATATCGTTTAATTGTTTGTATGCTGTAAATGGATTCATAGTTTAGTCGTTCTCCCTTAAAAGTATTATTTTTTGAATAGCTTACATGTTTCTCCTACGCAATAGCCGCTTCGTTTGAAGTAGTTACAACCGTAACCTCGCCCTGCTTTTGCAATATCATATGCACTTCTTACCGTACGCATTACTTCACTGAATGGTAACGGTGGTTCCGTATTGTCATTCCATGACGCCATAATTTCTGTTGCTTCGTCTAGCGAATAGCCCGCTTGTGCTAGGCTAGATGCGATAGCAACACAGTCATTATTACGATGCCCTTCTTTAGAACCTTGCTCAATTAATAGCTGTACACATGGCAGTGGTGGACGCTTCTTAAATGAGACGATGCTTTTCGGATTGCTTTTCCTATGTGTGGCAGTCACTAGGTTTTCAGCATTGCTTACGATTTTTTGTAAGGCTCCTTGCACCATTTTCTTTTGTGGCCAGTCAACTTGATGCTGTTGAGAAGCGTACTGCTTCATTTCTGTTAAATCTGTTTTGCGCAATTCATCAATCGTAATAGGTACCTTGTACAGACCGGTTTTGCTGTTGATGGTGTTTGGCATTCTGAACAATCGCTTCTTATCGAAGATGGATGTATCAATGAAGCCACCAATTGTTAGGCTATTGATTTTTACCGCAATCGCTTTGTAGTAAACTTCAAGGTTTTTCACAGGCACAAGGCCAAATGATTCTGGTTGCACTAGGATGTGAAACCCTTTTGAACCAGAGAAATATAGCTCAACTTGATCTTCGGGAATACCGAACAGTAATTCAAGTGCGCCAACGGACATTAGTACGTCACGTTTTAAGGCGTTGAAGTCCTCGTCTGTATCGAGCTTGCCATCCAAGTCTAAGTAAACCGGACCGTACATCATCGCTTTATCAATTTCGGTCGTGTCATATATGTAGACTGACGTATAGCAATCTGTTGTTCTGTATTTCTTTACGTGCTTATTAACGTTCTCGTAATAGGTATCGTCAACTGGAATGTAAATCTTTCGAGCGAAATAACCGTCCTTCGCTCCACCCAGTTCTTGATAAGCTACACTCTCCATACAATCTCTCCTTTTCCATTCATTGTGCCGACACGATGCAGCTCATAAGCTTCTTGCTCATAGTTAGAAAGCTGAATCGCTTCAATGTGTTTGTTACGCGCTACGTCAATTAGCTTTAATAGGAAATCAATCGTTGTCCCTATGTCGATACTTCGATACTTATTGAATAAGAACTCAAAGGATCCTATCGTACGCTTTTCGTCGTAAAGCGATTCAATTGGTTGTACAGTTTTTTTATAGTAAGCAATTAAGTCTTTTACGGTGTAGCGGATTTTCATTTCTAAAAAGAATGGTGTTCTTTCGACTGCGCCAGTTGACGAGTTGAATCGTGGAGCTGGTGCCATCAAGCGAAGCTCTGGATGAACGTAGAACGCATCTTTGTCGATAAATGAATCTTCCCACATGGATTGAGGAATTGTATCAAAGCGAACGTCCTCCGCGCTTTCCTTGCTTTCTAAGAAGCTTGTCACTTCTTGCTCTGTAATGCCGCCTTCTAACATATGCGCACATACCGCACACATCATTTTATAGGTATCATCAGCCACTTCACAGCCTAAATAATACGAAACGTAATCGTCTACTATTTTCATTAGGTATAACCTCCTGCGTCTTTTGTACTATTATTATATTACTATAATAAATAAAAAGTCAAGAACAGTTCACAACTTTTTTCAGAACTTCTCGACTTTTTTATTTGAGTTATTTTGTTAGGATTTCATCGAACTGCAAACTTGCGTAAGCATTTTTAATTGGTAGGCTAATATAAATTGTACGTGTATTAACGGACAGATAATGACGGTCGTCGTTGATGCTCGTTTCAATCTCATAGTCAAATATACCGTTGCTATAATTCAAGTACAGCTTCGCGCCAATGTCAGTCAATGTAGTCTCTACAACTTCTGTTGGGGTTTGCAGATAAACCTTTTCACTAATCGAATCAATGAAGTCTGTGTGCTTAAACGCGATTACTGCATTTGATCGAGTGTCTGCATTGAAGTCAAGGAAGTAAATGTGATTCAAACCGAACGGGTATTTACCATTGCTGTCCTTGTAATGGAGTTTAAAAGTAAATGTCACTTCACTAAGGCTCACCTTCTTATCCAATAAGTAGCGGGTTGGCCCAGCATTGATTAATGCGGAATCAATCTCTACAACTTCGTTTGTGTAGTAATCTTTTAACACCATCTTCTCTAAACGGAATGTGCTGCCAATTGTCGGGGCAATCTCAATCATATCAATATCCATTAATGCCACGTAGTTCTCGTCATTGACTTTTACTTTTAACTCGACTGTATCTTCATCGAAGAAATCAAAGTAGTAATCTTTCTCTGCATGATCTTCGTGGTAAAGTGCAGCCTGTACATCACGATTCGTTACGCCATTTAATGTACAGATAACATTATCTCTAAAGATAACTTCTTTGCGACCGCTAGATAGTACATTCAATAAGTTACGCGGCTGACCTGTCGCACTCACTGGATGAATATAGTTTCCGTATGTATCGTATGTGCCATCAACTGCATCATCGAGCACCATTGACTTATTGTAATTACCTAAGCTGGCGCTGTTTAAGTTAAAGCTCATTGCCTCCTGTATTGCATTGCCGATTCGTCGGTACTTCTCTGCTTGCTTTATCTTCTTAATAGCCATGTCGTGCATAGCATTCATTTTATTCGTAGCTTCTTTTGCGAAATTATTTAAATCAATCGAACTTGCTTTTTCAATCATTTTAATAAGCTCCTTTCATTTTTTTTCGAATAACGTTTGTTTGTAAGTCTGAACACATAAGCGCTTTCGTACTTGCGATAACTTCGTCGCATTCTTTCATCACTTGTTTAATATTGTCTGTGTCGTCATTATCTAATGAACGAGTTAAGCTGTTCACTAGCTCTAATAGGAAGATTGTATGTCGGTCGTATTCAAAATTACGTCGATACGGGAAATGATGTCGTCGCATTTAATTCACCCCTATCGCACGAATAAATACGCCTTTTAGTTTTGAAGCGTTACCGTCTTTGATTTTTAGAAGCCCTTCACAAGCGCTGGATGCACCAGAAGATGTCTCAACAACATAATACTCATATTCTCCTTGGGCATCTGCAACATATAAGCCTGTTTCATCTACGAGCCCCTCTTGCTGTTGACCGAACAATTTGCCATCTGTTTCAATATGGAAAGACTTTGATACGTTGACCGCATCCTCTGCATAAGAAAACTCTAGTACCTCTAAAGCCTTTGGATTATCTATCGAGTTTCCGATGAAGTTTTTATTTGATGGCTCATTGGCGAAGTATGCGCGAATAAATGTCGCATCCTTCACATATATTTTCACATGCGATCCCACGACTTCATCGAAGTCCTTCGTAATATCTACATAACTAACAGTACCGTCTTGATGCATCATACGAAATTTGTTTTGTTGTGAGAACACTTCGTACTTATGCGCATCGTCTAGATTTGACTCGTATCGCAAATAAGCAACGTTCTCTACTTGCAGACCTTCATCAACTAAGCAAGTATAGGAAGTCGACGTACTAGCTCCTACTTGTAGAAGGTTGTGATTGTTGGATTCATATGGTGACATAATCGTAGTGATGCCATCATGTACCAGTGTGAGCTGAATGTCCTCATTATTCGTTTCGTCACTCTCAACAAACAATGCTAGTCGGGTTCCTCCTGGCACATCAAAGGCTCCGATGTCTACATTCAAGTATTCATTCGTTTGGTATAGATCGAAGTCCTTCGTTATGCTGACAACGTTCTTCCCATCTAATGCTGTCCCTGCTTCTATTTTTGCCTTTAATAGTGTTCTTTCTGAACGAATCAGAATATCTCGCATGCTTGCTTTTACGCGACGTTTCGTTTGGTCTAAGTTGCTCAGGATTTCATCGTAGATAATTTCATAGATGATTTCTAAGTCTTTCATGATTTCTCGCAATCGCTTTGCGTAATCCTCCGCATCGAATGTCATATCGTTCTGGATGTTTGTGTGTGTGTAAATAGCGATAGATGCATCAATGTTCGCCAACCGCTTCTCAATATTCCCTGTGTTCAATGGAATACCGTAGTAGACCAATTGCTCGATAACTTGTTGTCGGTAGAAGTAGAGCTTTTTAATATAGTCGCTAAACATTACGCATCCACTCCTTCTTTGATTACTTTGATATTTGCTATTGCAACGGTTTCGTCGTATCGTCCCTCGATTACAAGTACAGCGCTAGAGATATAATCATCAATCAACAACGTATTATCAATCTGTTCTGTACCATCTTTTCTGCGAATGAACTTAATTTCATCATTTGTCGCAGCTACATTGATTGGTACAATTTTTTGTGTAATGCTTCCGTTAATAATTAGCGTGTATGTAAGTGAGGCTTTTTCGTTTTGCGCATCATTAATTTTATTTGCGTAGACCGCAATCATTTTAATTTTTGCACCTTTGTCGATTAGCTCGCGGCTTTGCATCGACATGCTTTTTTCATATGTATGTTTTGAAGCAACAATGTTATTAAGTTTTACACTGTGTCGTTTCGATTGATAATCGCGTCGGAAGCGGCTGCCATTCTTTATGAATGCACTTGCATACGATTTTTCTTTCATCGTTGTCATCCTGCCACCTCTTCTTCATAGCCTAAGATATGTGAATCATATGTATTGTTTTTAAATCCAATGCGCACATAAGTAGAAGGTGTAATATCTATAATCCCTGTACCGTATGCGACTGCTGCATCTCGATATGATGCTCGTACGTTATTAAATTCTTCTTCTGTCACTAGCTCAGTAATCCAGTTTGTACCGTCAGTGCTTGTTTCGACGAACGCAATTTGCAACGTTTTCGTATCAGAATCAATGATTAACTGGTCGAATATTTTTCGTGATGATAGCACAACGGTGCAAGATAAATCCTCATAGAAATTCTTAAATTCAATCGGACGAGTCTTTCCGTCGTTTGGCGAGTGGATGCGTGAGTATTCAAAGTACGATGTGATGTCGTTATCAATCATGTTTTCTCGGTCGGTTGAAACTAGGTCCTGTAAGAATGTCGTTTCATTTGCCAGTGCATATTGATTACCTTCGTACCCATTGCCTGTGATGCTCTCAATAGCGAGCGCTACTTCTTCGTTATCTGAAACTGGTGGATAAAATACGCCGTTTAGCTCAGTGAATTCCCCTTCGAAATCGTCTACTGTTAGATTTTCAACGATTGCGCCAGTGAAGTTTCCGTTGATGTAGTTCAAATCAGCAGCGATGGTTTCCTCTGTGCGTATGTTTGTTTCGATTAAATTACCGTATGTATTTACTGTGCCAACGATTTCTTCGAAGTCTGTAGCAATCGCTACAAACGTTTCATCAGCATAATCAATAGATTTTCCTAGAGTGTTATGTATAGAGTTGATTGTATTAATTTCAGGGACCCATTCTGGATGCGGCATTACACGCAATGCAGGGGCGGTTAGTTTGTCGTCATTAATTTCAAAAATCAAATCTGCGTCTGGAACGCTTCTGACAGATTTGTTGTGCTCTTTGATAATCGTAGCTTTATCCATTTAGATTGCTCCTCTCTCCATCGACAACCAGCATCGCGCGATTGATTCTAGCCATGTCGTGTTTTGTATCAGACAGGTTGCGTAGTACATACTTTGGAACAACGTACGATTGATCTCGCACATAAAGTGTTTTAGCGTCATCAATATCAACTGGATAATAACTGACCGAGTAGCCTTCTAGTGAATCAGCCTGTGCTTCTTCAAATGTTTTCGACACCATTTCACCTTTGTAGTAAACAGTCATGCCTTTTGTTTCATCTACTGGGAATCGTGTTGGCATCCCATAAAATATCTTTTCATTTCTAATATATGTATCGCCTTTTGGCATGATAGGAAACTCTTTCCCACCGATAAGTATGCTGGCTTCAACGGATGTCGAGCTGCCACCGTAATATGTAAGGTCTAGTGATAGATAATCACCATTGATTTTCATTTGTCGTGAAATGAAACAAGCACTATGTTCGGCTACTTCCTTCGATAGCGTAATGTCGCTTATACCAAAGTGAAAATAATCTTGCTCTGCTAGTGCAATCATTTCTTCGTTTTCGGGCTCTGCATAGTTCGCAACGAACACATACATTGTATTTGAGCGAATTTCAATCTCGCCAATTTGAACTTCTGTACCTAACGCTTTTACTGGATCGCCTAGAGTACCGATTCTAAATAGCATGTATCCCTCTTCAAATTCATCATCGACTTTTAGGATTTTCCTTGTGATGCCGCCTTTGAACTCCGTAATCAATACGTTGTCATTCTGGAGCCGTACGTTATAGACTTCATCAATGATGCTTGCGTCCTCCAGGTAATCAACGTTGATGGTAAACACATCGGATAAAATTGCTTTCGCATTTGAATAAATGATTGGCACTATACCACCTCTTCCGTTGTTGCGACTGTGAATTTAATTTTATGTATTTCTTGTTCAAGGAACAGCCCGCTATTAACATCTGCCACTTCTGTTTCAACATTGTAGTCGTTGAATACGGAGATGGCGATAACTTCACCATTCATCTCTTTAAATGAAATGCGGTTCGCTTTAAATGGCGCATCTGGTTCAAATATAAAGGTAGAAGCCACACGACCATTTAGTCGAGAAGACTCTTCGATAATCAATTGAATTCCTTTGCCTTTTTTGTATTCTGTCACATCAATCAGAATTTCTCCACGATTACTATAAACAATGCCGTATTGCCCGCCTGTCGCAGTAGATGTATAAGGGACTAGCCCACTTTTTTCTACTGTACAATTGCTCATGATTGAACCATCACGATCACGATAAACAACTGTCGTATCTTTTTGAAGAAAAGTATCTTCAATATAAATAGAAGGAGTTTGTCGCATAACATCTAAAACATTGTTAATTGAACGTTCTACATTGTCCATTCGATTGCTATATCCTTTAATCTTTTCATTGGCAAATGTCTCAATATATTCATTCAGTTCAAATGCAATGCGTGTCTTTTGGTAAATGCTATTCAGTGAGCTTTCGAATGACGCAAACGTGTCGTTAAATGCTTTAGCGTCCAATAAATTTGTTTGCTCAGTAAGCGTTGGCTGGCTCCTTTCTCGAAGCATGGCAATAGCCGATGCGTAGTTTTTTGCTGTATTCAGCATGTGTATTCCTCCCTTGTCTCAAAAGACTGAGGACATTTTAACATAAAAGGGGACCCCATAGTAGAGGCCCCCTCGTTCAGTGTATGTATGTTTTAAATTGTTGCATCCAGTGTTAGGTTGATGTGAGAAATCGCACCGTATAAATGCTCTTTAGATTCTTCATCCAATAGGACGTTCGATGAATACGGAGATTTCCATGCAATTTGCAATTCATATTCATCGAATAAAATTGGTTCACCATCTTCATCTTCAAATACACCCTCAAAGATAATGCGGTCCGATACTGTATCATCTTTACGAATACGGTCACGCACAACACAGCTAGGCGCCAACTCTGCAGCTACACGTTTTTCAGTTTCGTACGTAGCGGTATCTTCATTGAATGTATGCTTAATTGCCACTAATCGCACCACGTAGTTGTCGATGTTCAATACATCTGCTCGTGATTCAATTTCAACAGCACTTTCTGCAACTACTTGGTCAATACCGTTCGCTACGCCTTTAATCAATTTACCGCCAACAATAACATGGCCACTATTGACGGCGTTCAATCCAATGCCGTTTGTTGAGTACAGGTCGTAACTTCCGCCAGCACCTTGCTCTTTTGCAATAGCGAATAAGTCGCCAGCTTTAATGTGCGTGTCGGCTTCTGCAGCAGACACTTCAAACATACCTTCTCGGTGAACACGTAATGTTACACGAGCATATGAAGCTTTCATGCAATCCGGTAGCTTACGACTAACAGTGTACAATCCATTTTGGAATGGAACGATTGTGTTTTCTACAATCTCTCGTGTACCAAATGAATAGTAAAGCTCTTTACCTTGGAAGTCGATGTCGATTGTCGTTGAGCTGTCATTCGAGTTGTATGCAACCTCATGGAAGCGGTACATTGAATTGTTCGTTTGTAGGTCTGCTTCAACAGCGCCCTCTTGACGATACAATGTATTGAATGCAATGGCGCATTCTGTTGGGAAATCTTTACCGTTTGGATTCTCTGTTACTACGACTAAGCAGTAACGGACAGGAATCAAGTTATCATCGTGTGAACGAACAACAGGATATTGGTCGCCATCGCGGAAAGTGAATGGGAATACGTGACTATTGCGTCGAGAGCTGACAACAAGTGGCTGAGATTGCGCAACGATTAAGTTATCTTCTTGTGCTTGTTCTACGTTTTTAAAGTTCGCACGATCACGCTCATGAATCACATAAGCTGTTAAGGTTTGCGATTCATCTAGCTTCGCTTCATTCACTACTGTTCCACGCAATTTTAAATCGCATAAGTAACCGGCAGTTTTATCTTCGACACCGCTGAACGCTTGCATGCCTAATTTAAACGAATACGCTACGCCCGTTCCGTTACCTACGATATTCATGTTCTTCACGTACTGGTCGTCATCGACTGTTGAGTGGTTTACCTCATTGCTTGGAACGTTTTCATCTTTAGATGCGAAAGCAAATGAACCTTTGTAATAAGTACCTAACGACTTCACTACTTCAACATTTGAAATGTCTGTATCGCCAGGGTATGAAGGCATGAAGGTGAATGTTTCATTTTCCACATCGGTTACGCGGCATACGTGTCCACCATCAATATTCTCCGCTACATTTTTAATGACTAAATAATCTCCGATGAATACGTCATTTGATAAATCTTGAGTCGTACGAATTTTGCTAGTTGACAGGAACGCTTCAATTTCGCACACAGGATCTTGATTGTAAATAACATCATGCTTGTTGAATGTGTCGTGGAAGCCTTTGTAGCTATCGACGTTAGCAACAATGCCCTGGCGAGTTAGGTCAGATTTTAATTGATAGAACTCGTCTCGGATGTCCGTCATTTCTTTTGTGTACGTTGAGCGAATCTTTTCAAATGAAGTGATAATCTTACCGCCATCATCTACTGTTAGGTATTCGCTTGCTTCTCGGTCGCCCAATTTCAAACTATTACTGACAGTGTGACGGTCGCCTTCGATTGAAATGGCGATGTTGCCAGAGGGAATGCCTGCAACGTGTAATGTGTCATAGGCTGATTCGTCCCCTGCTACAAAGCCTTGCTTTAATTGCAGATACGCTTGTAAGTCCTCTAATGGAAGAAGGCTTAAAGATAGCTGTGTTAAATCATGTGCTGTTTTTGTCATGTGTGTTACCTCCACTCGATTGTTAATAGATGGTCTTTTGTAATGTCCTCAATGGACTTGTTAAATAAACGTTCGTATTGTTCAGCTAATACAGGATCACTTGCTACCAATGTATATAATGGATTGGTTTCTAAATGCGCTTCATACAATTTGTCGTGAATCAGAATCTTACGTTGCGTCGGTACAAGCTCATACTCCTCATTGTTCCAGCGTAAGCCGAGGAACCTGCCATCTAGGAAGAACAACATATGGTCCTTGGTATCTACTATGTCGTGATTGATTCCGCGCTCGTCAAGGTCAATTGATACGCCATCTGCAAATGATGTGAAAACGAAACTATCTTCATTGCGTGAAAGTAAATTACGACGCTCGATTAAGATACGGTCATCATTCATCATCGGCACATCCACCGCTTCGTCGTTGTAATCAATCGTTGATAGCGTTGGGAACGTATCGGTAGAGCCGATTAATTTACGCGTGGCATCTTTAAACATAATGGTATGCGCATCGAGAATTGTGTAACTCTCTTTTGGCTGGCGAATACCAGAAACATATACTGTTAAAGAACCAGGATAGAGGGACTCTTTCGTGCGGTAGATATTGCGCCCATTGTCGATAGCATCACTTGCATCTAATACTTCACGTTCGCAGCTGCGTACTTCTCCTTCGTCGGGCTTCTCAATAATGTATGAAACAATGCCGATTACTGGATAAGGCAATTTGAAGCCATTACCTAGTTTCATTTCTTCGACGTCGTATTGGCGTACACCATCAACGAACACCTGTAATGAATTACGCCCCGGTACGTACGTTACATTTTTTAAGTAAAACGTATCTTGCCCATACCAATCTAGCAGTTCATCATACGTCTTATTCTCGCTTTCATCTGGAATAACGTTACCTTCCATTCGACCAACGATTAAAGGGTTACTGATGCGACTGGCTAATTTATATGCGTACACACGTACATCTGCATCATTCCCAATGCGTTCTCTAAACAGAATTGAACGAGGGGCTTGTGTGTATGTATTCGTCAGTTGTTCGATGTATGCGGCATCTTCATCGCTAATTAGCTGCCACTCATTGTAGTACGTGCTATATGAATAGTAATTATATGTATTAAGATTCTCGTCAAATGCGCTAACAATGCGATTATCTTCTCTCTCTGCTTCTGCTAAGTTCAATTTAGTAATGAAGCGGTGATCTAATTGAAGGAATCCATTTACGTACACTAACGCTTCATCTGCGCTATTTGTACGGATGACATCTCGGTTATCGCCTTCGCTATAGAGCGCATGGAATGTATCAAGCAGCACGATGTAACGTTGCATCTGCTCTAGGCATTCTCCTTCATCTCCATCAATAGCTACACAACGTTGACCGTTCTCGTCATGGAATGTATAAATCGCTTCTTTTGTAACGGCATTGCCTTCCACGAACAGCATGACATGTTCATCTTCTGGAACGTCTGGGATTGGAATGTACCATGTTTGTTGTGTATCTGAATACAAACTTACATGACCACTGCTAACAAATGAATCTGCATCGGGTACACCGTTAATCTCTGATGGCACATAAAGGTCCATTACAGTGTATTCCATGTTCGCATGAGCACCAGTAATGTACATACGGTCAATTGAGCTATCGTATTGAAGGTCTGCAGAATCACTACCAGCGTGAAGTGCTTCACCATTTACAAAGACTAATGGGTTGGTGTATTTTTTGCGCAATCGGATTGTTGCGCGGTTATGTGTGTACTGTGCCTTAATGACACCGGATTCCATGTGTTCAACATTCGACATGACCATTACTTCTAAATCATCGTCCATCTCTGGATCTGTAATTTCCACGTAGTCGTCCACTGGATCATATGTATATTGCTTTGGGTCCAATTGGTAGCCTTCAACAAATACGTTGACGCCACCAGTGAGCCCTGTTGTTGCAAAGGTATGTCGTAGCTTTTCATCTAGTACTTCAAGCTCACCAGATGAACGAATCCATCCGAATGAATAATGCACAGCAAGGATGAAGTCATACTTCAACGCAACGACATCACTTAACAGGATGCCTTGATGCTGCGCTTTGTAATCTACAGTTGGTCGCAATAGTGAACCGCCGTAACTTTCACGACGGAACCCATAGAACTCTGTATTACTTGATGTGTGATTGATGAACTGCGAAGTCTTGTCTAATAAGAATAATTTCTTTTCGACATTGCGTAGCTTCGCTGGGTTGACATGCACCCATGTTGAATTGTTTTCAGAGATAAGGCGCTTATCATATTGCACTGTCACAGCGTTCACTCGGTCATAGCCTTCTTTTAGATGGCCATAACTATAAAAGCGTCCAGTGTCTACACGCGGCACAAGGAATTGAGCATACTGTTCATCTTCTTCAATTGTGCTGCCGATTTGATTAATCGGGTCCAGAATCAAGAAATCCTCAAAGATACTAACGTTTAATTCACTCTTATCTTCTAAGATTGTTTTAACCGGTCGCCATCCATTGCCGTCGTAGTAAAACAGCACATCTTGATTTAACCAAAGCTGACCGAACACTGGGCTATCGCTTGGATAATCTGTTAGCATCTGGTCAGTGATTTGGAACTTCTCACCGAATACGTTGAGCCACTTATCTTTCGCGATGTCGTAGTAGCGAAGCTCGCCACCGTCATCATCTAAGTACAGCCCGCGGTCAATTACTGGTTCGGGACCATCTTCTCGATCAGTGCGGTCAACGTTTAAAGTAGAGACGGTTTGTAAAACACGTAACGTTTCGTTATCGAGTACCGCCCCATTTGAGCGCCCTTCTTTGTATGAGCGCTCGCGAATTGTTTTCCCTCGCATGGAATTCCCTCCTATCGAATTAAAATATCGAATTCTAAATCAACATCGAATGTGTTGAAGATTTCAATGAAGCGGCTGTCACGCGCGATAACAGATACAGCGTCGCCATCAATGAAGCGGCCTTTCGTAATACCAGCTGCAGTATCTTTCACACGTACCTCGACGCTTAAATTCATCGCATCTTTGCCGTAACGGAATACATCCCAGATGTCGATTTTAACGCTGCCGTTGTAACCAACAAGTGATTGTAAGCGATAGATGTAGCCGTAATCATTGTTGACATGCATATTGTCATGTACAACAGTGACGTTGTAATCGACTGTAATCGCTGGATATGAAACTTCATCATCATAGTCCTCGCCAAGAAGTGTCAATTGACCTTCATCTAATACAATGGCAATTTTACAATTATCTTCGAATACAGGTGTTTCATCCTCTGTCACTTTGAAGCGAGATGTCATTGTCTCTGTAGATGATGATTCACCTTCGTCGCCAACGATGACTAAACGATGACCTAAGCTATGCGCAGTATTTAATGCAATCTCTTCACCTTTCGTACCTGGATCAACAAAGAATGTTGGATGGTTCTCTACTTCTAACATTTCTTGTAGATTGAAGTAATTTTCATCGCTATCTTTGTCGCCAGACAGGTCTAGCCATAATTGTGCTGGTCCATATTTCTGACGGCCACGAGCAATCGCATGGAAATACTTAACGGAGATTGTTGTACCTACCTCAAGGAATTGACCTAACATCAAGTCACTTTTGATAATAAAATAGTCTGCATCCGCTTCGATTAAACCGCCACTAGCTTCTGCATCCACGTATTTTACACCATTAATGATGGCGTGGATATAGCCGCGACCACGACGATAGAAACCTTTTTTTAAGTGGAATTCATAACCTTGATTTGTAATTTCACCCTCGTATGTATCGCCTTCAAATTCGTACCAGAAGCGGCGTGTCGTTACATCATTTTGTTTGATTGTGTATGTTTCTTCATAGCGTGTGATTTCTGCTGGCGGCATAACAGAGCCGTCCATGCGCAATGCTAATGGTGTGAAGAAATCATTTCCACCAAGCTTTGAGTAAAGTTGGCCAGTTTGCGGATCAGAACGTAGCGAACCGTCGGGAATTCGTTTCATATCCAATGAGCGTTCATCCTCATTGATAACAAGTGAGCGTCCATTTTCAATAATTGTTTCGTTCACTTTTTTTACACCACGAATATTCATATATGATTCCTCCTTGTAATTTGACTTTCAATAGATTAGTACCTTCAATTTGTAAACCTATACACAAAAAGCACCCAAAAACGGGTGCTTTAAGTTATGCTTCGTGTGCGCCTGTGTGATGGTCGTTATCGTCATCCTTTAGAATACCGAATACAATAAGCAGACCTAGTAGCAATTCAAGTACATGTCTTACTTGCTCACCCACCATTTGTCCATCAAAGCCATTTTCATAAGCTAGGCCTTCTACTAACAATACGATAGAAGCAATCAGTGCAATAGCTTTCGTTTTGCCAATATTTTTTAATCGACCTGCATACTTATATGCTTCTAGTTTTAAGATGGTTGAGAGAATTTTTGCAGTGTTCATATTATGTATGCCTCCTTACATTCCGAGCAGACTTGTTAGGTCAACGTTAAACAGCACTTTTAATAGCACAATAATAACAATGAATACGATACCGCCTTTTGAAAACACTTGTGTTAGCGTTTCGAACCAATAGTGTCGTGTTTCGTCACGAGCTGTATTTTCTCGTTCACGCTGTTTTGTTTTCTCGACTTCACGTTGATTGATAATTTCCCATTGTTTATCAAGGACGTTATTAATCGTCGTACGGGTATCGCGATTTTCTGACATAATTGTGTTTTCTAAGCGCATGAATCGTTGGCTCATTTCGTCGAAACGTTCATTTGTTTTGTCGACGCGAACATTCGTGTCCTCGATTTCTTGCTTCATTACACGACCGTCTTCCTCTAATGTTCGTAGACGACCTTCGTGATCTTTCAGCATAATCTCGCAGTGATAATGTGCGCCAGTTTTCTCAGTGTTACTCACGTTAATCACCTACCGTTTTGTTTTTTTGTAGAACATTTTTAGCATTCTACCCAAGAACAAAGACACACTGGTTTCTTAGGCCAGTGTGCTTTAGAAGTTCTACCAAGTACCGCCGTCAATTACATCGAATGATAAATCTGATGCATTAACATCCGCTTCAATGCTGATATTGCCTTCTCCATCTTGTGCAAGTTTTAAGCTGCCACTTTGGAAGTTGACTTCTTTTTTCTTAGTGGTTACAACGTTTTCACCGTTTACTCGAAGTAATAAGCCATTCAATGTATTTTGCGATTCCGTTGGCTCTGGTGGGATAGGTGTACTACCTTCTCCAGAACCGTTCACTGCTGGAAGCCCTTTGTTATCATCCTTTTTATTGTCATCGAATTTCACAACAACCATGGATAATCAACTCCTTTTCGTCTGTATTGTGATACATAGTATCAGTACCGCTACAGACGGCTCATTTAACGGATTTCAACATACAATTCTTTCAAGTCGTTATTTTTTAATGTTTCATTTGCTGCGTCGAATACTAGCTCGATTGAAACGTAATTGCCTGTATTTTCTTCAGTGCCGTTGTTTGCATCGCCTACGATTAATCGTGGGAGGACGACGATCGCTTTGTTATTCTGAATAACGAAATCTACTACGCGGCCATCTACCTTTAACGTGTAGTAATTAAGCAGGTTGTTATCTTCTACATTTTTGTAATAGAAGTACATGGTCGGCTTAGTAACCATGTCCGTATCTTCTGTGCCATATCGGTTGTTCCACAGTTGTAACTTTGTAACAAGCTGTTCATCACCACTATAGTTCCCCATGTTATGTTCATATTTTGCTTTGTATGTATCATCTTCTAATACGAAGAATTTTAATTTAGACATATGTACCTCCTATAATCCAAAGTGGACGCCTGTAATTTGTACAACGCCGCCCATTAGAATTGATTCTTGTGATAGTGCAAATTGGATGCTGTCCTTCGTTTCCTCAGCTTCATAATCGACACCTCGTTTTAACACTTTCGATTGACCGTTCATTTCTTGTGAAAGAATGTAGAAATCTCCAGCCACCAAGTCTTTAATGCTAATCAATGGCTTCACATCAACCAATGTTAAATATGTATTGCTCTTCAATCCTTTGCGAGCAGCCGCTTCTAAATTACGGATGCTTAAAATCGAATCAGCCGTAAGGAAACTATCGAATCGTTTAACCGCTGCTTCGAGCGTTTCCATCTTGTCATTCATTTCAGACATTTTGTTGTTCGCATTTTTTGCAATCGTATTCGCTTTCTCCACTGCAGCATTAGCGCTCACTAACGCTTCGTTGACTGTCTCCTTCATTTCTATTAACAGTTTATCTAAGTGAGAGTAGCTAAATACATTCTGCTGTACGCGGTAACTAATCGTCTGGCCATCTTCGGCTTTGTTGCGCAGCTTAAAATATGTACTAAGTTGGGTCTTATCAGAAGTACCTGCAGCGATGCCTACTTCTCTGCATTCGTACCAATCAATATTGCGTACTAAGCGACGACCGTCTAAGTATACTTCCAATTGGTTCTCTCCCATTCGATATTCTTTACGTGTCGTGAAGTTCATTCCATCAAGATCTGGTGCGGCTTCGGAATAGGTAATACTGTTATCTTCTACATATGAGCCAACACGTTCAAATACAGTGTTAATTGGGTTTGTTTGTACGGTATGCGTTACGATAATTTCAACGAAAGAAGGTTCGTCCAAAGCGTAGTTCAATTTAATTCCAATACCTGTACCGTTAGTTTCATCACCCTCAACAATCTCTGTGAATTCATCTTGCATAAGAACATTATTGTTAACATTCACTTGTACTTCATAATTGCCTGGTAAGAAGCGCATATCTTCACGATGCTCAAAATTGAATGTTTGTAAATCTTCTGGGTTGTCCTCGGGTTTATAAAAAGCAAGGCGAGCAATCAACGATTCATTACGAGCGTTTACCAGCACCCATTGCTCAACGCCTTCGATACTTAACCATACATATAGTTTATTATTTTCTACGTCGTACCAAAACGTGCGAAGCTGCGGTACAGCTGGCTCTTCAAAATAAATGAAAGTACCTTCGTATGGAATTCCGTTTAGATACAGCTTGTTGTTTTCATCAACGTATACGGGACGAACCTCTTGATAAGGCGGCGTCGCATAAACCTCCAACCGGTCTGGATCATCAACGATTGTTTTCACATAGCACACGACAAACTGGTCAGCGTAGTCATCACGCGCAGCGATAGAGCTTGACGTTGAGTTAACAGATTCAACAATTTTAAACTGGCCATCTTTTGTAACGGTCACAATGTCAGTACGATTGTTCGCTCTTAAGTATTGTACATTTACCTTTTTGCCAGCATATCGTTTGTCCAACGTTAAGATGTTCTTATCAATATTTGTTGCTTGGATTCGTGTATTTCTTGTATCACTAATCGTGATTAGAAGTTCTTCCTCAGAATTAGGATAGGCACTGCTATAATAGCTGCCTGTTAAGTAACCACGATTCTTTAATGAATACGGTGCGTAAGCAAGTGTGATGGTACCATCTTCACCTACAATATATGTGTCACTGTCAATGGAGTCTTTATATGTAATTTCCTTTGGAAGAATGAAAGGTATTTGTAATGTCGTGCCTTTGACTTCCTGTACGTCACCTTCTCGTGTGACAATTTTCCCTGCTGGAATATGTAGTGTATAGTCATTAACAGTTACCTTAAAACCGTCAATGATGCCGAATCCGCCAACGCGAACACGTTCTTGTTGTAGTTGCCCTTCTAATTCATAGAAGTTGGACATAATGTCGTTTGAGCGAATACTTTTCGCAAAATCAACAAGAGTCATTTTTGTCATCTTTCTTCACCTACTCGTATTTTATTTTGATGATTTCGCCCGATGATTGATGCTTTTCAATCTCCGAACGAATCTCTTTGTCGTACTCTTCCAATTGACGGGGCAATTTTATCACAACGCCTGAGCTAATGCGATACGGTCGTCCTTCGATACTCGCAATATCAAGATAGTTGTAATCATCATCATATTGCACAGGTAAACCACCGCCGGGAACAAAAGCATCGAACAGTTTTCTTGTGTTCTTTTCCACGACGTCCAATCGCAGCAATGGAATATAGTCATCAGAAAAATCTGCCTGTCTTAAAATAAATAACTCTTTTATCATTGGTTTCGCACAAATGAGGTATGTTCCGTTTTGCTTAGGTACGTTTGCTACTTGTGCCATCGTATCTAATGAGTATTTGCTCGATTTAATCGCATCTACTGTTACTTCATAAGTTGACGCCATTTCTTGTACGCGATAGTTGTAGCTCGTTTCACGACGGTACAACTTTTCTTTATAGTGAACGATGCTACCATTGCGTGTATAAATGGATGTGGTTCCTTTTTGTCTAGTTGGATCAGTCGGAGATAACTTAGCAAAACGCAAGTTTCCTTCAAGCGTTCTTGATAGATATTTCACGTTGCTATTATCTGTTTCGACACCATGGATCGTGAAGGCAGTAATATACGGGTCCACTTTCGTCAATAGCTTCACGATGTTGATAACGCTTTGGTTATCCATATAATAATTTTTCGGAGAATACAGCATCGAAATCGTTTCGTCTGCAATCCAATTGGTTTCTGTCTGGATGTTTTTATATCCTCGATAATAAATATATAGAAGCATTTCAGATATGAATTGGCGATTCGCAAGCGCAGCTTCAAAGATGCCTTTTTCAGAGAATAATAGGAAGGCATTTCCAACGTTTTCAATGGCGCCCACTGGCTGATTATCTACGAATAAATAACGTGGTTGGTAGATGTCGTTACTTGTGCCGCGTAGCTTTGCCAGCAATTCATTCATATACCAATAGCCTGTTATTTTATCTAGCGTAATGAATTCTTCTTTATAACAGAATGGTTCCTGTATCACGTAATTGAATGGCTCTTGCATATCTAGTGCAAACCCTTCGTCGTCAAATATTTCTTGAGCGCTTACTTTTTCAAAAATATCCTGCATCTCATTCGTAGCAATCAGTACGTTAATATGCTGGTGAAGGAAGTGCTCAAAATCGATCACTTCGTTCGTTTCTGCATAATGGACCCCATCGTGGGATTCGATAATTAGAAGGTCTAGTTCGGATTCGTTGAAATCATAAAACGAATCAATCGACGTATCTTCGTTGTTGATTCGCATATTCGCAGGAATCATTCCTCTACGACCGCCATCGCCTGTTATTGATACAAGGTTTTTGGCGATGCTACTCATGCTAGATTCAATTACGCCAATCCGAAGATTGACGGCTTTTGTAATATCAAAGTCCATGTTTTTCTTTACAGTGACAGAAGCTTTAAAACGCTCTGGTGTAAATTCTTTTACGATACCTGCTTTTATTACGTTGACACCATTCACTTTTTCAATGAATGTCGTGTTGTCAGCAACCGTTCCCGCTTCATCAAACAAGTATTCGTTTGTATCTTGTACAGGTGTATATGGATATACCGGCTCTGTAATGTCACCTTGGTCAGTGATTTGCGTGATTTTCTCAACGTTCATATTGATTTCACGATTCTCTACAGACACATAGGCGATTGGGATGTCGCCATCCACAAGGGATTGGCGTTCTTCTATTTTGCTAAATGATGGATAGATCTTCATTGTGTCCTCTCCTTAAATTGATAGCACGATGTATTTATTGTCGTCCGGCTTAAAACCAGTTGAAATATACTGGCGCACTGAACCGTCGTCACCAAAATCGTATAAAATTTTTGTCGATGTGGAGCTTGAAATATCAACCTCATAAGACTGCAGCTCTTTGTTGTAATTGATTGCGTATGAACGCTCTTTTAAATAGTCAACTACGAAGTAAGCATAGGCTTTAGATACAGCGTTTTTTAAGATGACGAAGCTACCATTCGTGTCGACTTGGTAATCAGACGGTGAAATCATGTCATATTCCGCGGCGAAATTTTCAATCGTATCTACCCCTTCACTGATTCGATAAATATTTTCTTTATGGACGTTGATTCCATTAGGGATTCCGTATACAACGACATCTGGATTATTAGTGCGCAATGATTTTTCAAGCGAAAGCGCGGCTTTTTCATTTGTGAACCATTCACGCTCTCGATTCGTATACGCATACTCAGCGCCATTTTCATGCTCAATGATTCGATATGAGCTAGATAAGTCTAATGGCTCGTAGTATTCATCCACTGCAAGCACAGGAGATGTTATGGTGTTTGGTACATAGTACTTGTCAGTCACCTCATTCAAGTAGTCAATCTCTCTTCCATCTTTGTAACGAACGACAAACCGACTAATGATTGCATCTAGATTATGCAGTAAGTACAGAAGCGGTTCAGAGTAGTCAATGGCCAATGTTGCTTGCTTACCAGTTGTTAAGTTCTTCGATAGTAACTCGTCCTGCTTAAGTAGCATTGAGAATAGACAGTCTTCCCCTAGTCGTGTTTCCGCTTCACGATATTCAACGCCTTCGTATTTAACGTAGTAATACGATTTATCATCGGCAGTTGAATCAGTGATTGGCGTAGAAACAATGCGCCCCTCTAATTCAAATTCAACGATTTGATCTAAGTCGATTTGAAGAAGGCTTCCACTTTTAGCTTCATTTGTTCCAGTCGTTCCAACGTACGGTAACGCAAGGAATTTTTTGATAGCAATTTGTTCAATTGCTCCATATTGGCCACAAAAATGAACGTTGATATAAGCATCCTCTGAGAGCTCTAATCGGTTCCCCTTTAGTATGTTTTTATCTATGGCATTTATCTTTTCATCATCGCTATAATATGCGTAACATTTGATGTCAAATTGCCCTTCTACCGGCACCTCTGAATACGTTAAGTAATACTTCCCTGCTGGCAGATGAATGCGGCTTTGTTCTACTTGTACGTCGCTTCGTGCGTCTACAATAGAGAAGCCATCTTGATAGAATTGAATCTTGCCACCTTTTGAGCTAAGTACATTCAAATCCCACTCTTGCGGCGTATTTGATTGATAGTTAATAGAATGAATTGTATTCCATCTATTAGAGTAGAAACCGAATCCATATGCTGTATAAGATTCATCGAGCTTCGTATAGAGAATCGTTTTCCCGCTATTCATCACGTACAGATAATCGCCATTCTTGTAGACTTCTAATGTCATCGCTTTAACAGGCATTGTTAAGCGGTACGCATATTTGTTGATAACTGTACGGGTGCCTTCAATGTAACGAACCAATTCGATAGCATCTTCTACAAGGAATATGCCATAACTGTCCTCCATAAGCGACGCATGTTGGAATCCACCTTTTGAAACCAATACTCCAAATCCTTGATTTAAATAATCTAATTTAATCGTCACCTTCGTAGCATTGTAAAATACTGCATTGTTCACGAGGAAATCTGGCTCATAAAAATATGCGCCGTTGTCATTGATTGTTCGGTTATAATCCATTAGCATCTCACTGCACCTCCACTGTAAAGTTATTAATTTTTGCGTAGGCATCTTCTGTTTCGAGCATTAGTTTAAATTGCAAGAATTTATATTGCACAAATTCATGTTCTTCTGCGATGTCATACCATTTTGTCGGAACGAAATTTCGACCGTCCATCCGAATACCACGAACGTATAGACGAGCATCTTCCGCTGTTAATTCATTCTTCACCTTGAAGTCTACAACGCTTCCTAAGTCATATATCTTCGTCGTGAAGTTACTATTTGTGTTATACGTCAAACTCATATTGCCATCGTATGAATTGTAAGCCACGTAAATGTCGATTGCTTTAATGTGTGCTTCGCCTACAATAGTGGCTGCAATTTTCACATAGGCATCTAGTGCGCCAGCTTCTAGCACGATGACACCGTTGCCGATTTTTGAAACATTCACTGTGCGGTAAGTGCCATTCGATGTTTTCGAAGTAAGTACGCTGATCTCAATGTCTGGATTATTTTTCAACTCTTCGACGTAGATCAACAACTCGCTGACGTATTTTAATCGAGGGATGGTTGCAGCTTTCGTTTCAAACGTACCGCTGTTTGTTCTATTAACAATGGCATTTTGTTTGTATAACTCCATTCCTGTATAGCTCACATCGTTCCAGTTCTCTGCAAACTTCTTAATGTTTGTATAGCCCCAATTAAGCGATGACTCCTGTCGGATAGCTCCTTTATAGAATTCGCATCCTTTGTACAACAGATCTTCCTGTGCCAATGGAATCGTAATGACTTCATCTTTTGAGCGACGGAATGAAAAACCTATGCCATAGCGCTCAACATTTGTTGTATGCATATCCTCTGTGATGTTCACGCCAGTAACAATATCGTCTACTGTCATTGCTTGATTGATATAAAGGAAAATGCTTTGCCCTTTTACTAAGTAAGTTGTAACATCAAGCTCCCATAAGTTCTTCGTATGCTCAATCATTGGAACTTTCTTGACTGGCGCAAAGCTGTCATTTAGGTTATCGCCGTTTGCGTTTTGGTACCCAACTGCAATGAAAGGCTGTTGTGACGCATACAAGCTAACGACACCACGTTTTTCTAGGAACAATTTATTCAGCTGTAGCATCGCATATCCTGCTTCATCATTGCTCGTAAAGTTTAAGCCATAGCCGTTGTAGCTATCTACAAGTCCTGTGCTCATGTTGTAAGTATTCCAAAATGCTGCGTGGTCGCAAGCTGTGTACGTCTTCGCTCCGCTTGTTTCATTCACATTGTATTCATTTACAAAATCAATATGAGAAACCGTTTCTATTTTATTTAGGAACATGCTAGAGTTTGGCATAAAATTCTCTGATTCCTGTGATAGCTTTAATTGCCCTGCGTACTTCATGCCGTTTTCAATTTTGATGCCGTTCGCTCCAGTAGTGTCAGCTTCGAATGGTTGCGCAAAATGATAATACTCGTTTCCTCCTCGATAGTAATAGCCACTATTAACAAGGATCGCATCGTCATCATTGATTAGTTGGAATATCAACATCTTCCCGATGATTGTTGCACGATAGTTCTCATTGTTCACTTCGATTGTGTAGCTGTCCGCTTCACTTATTGAACTGTACTCGCTATCTGACAGCTCGACGTATGTTCCTACGTTATCGAATACAAACGTCCCTGTGTGTTCAAGTGTGTCAACCTTGTACCCTACTTTTTCGTACAGGTAGTCAAGGCTCAGTACACGCAACGACATTGGGACTTTGAAGCGGTAGCGAATGTCGATTGTCTTACCATATAGTGATTCATCATTCCAGCAGATAATGCCTTCTTTGTTAAGTAATGTGTATAAGGCGCTGCTTACTTTTGAACCGTTGACCATAATATAGTCAATACTTTCAATGTTGGATTTTTTAAGTTTGTTGAAGCCATCTTGCTCCGCATAAAATGATTCAGAAGCTTGTTCTGTGCCGTTTGCATAAACGACCTCTAATCCTTGTGGTGGAGAAATCATATATTCCGCTAAATCAATTTCTTTGCCTTCCTTAACGAAAGTACGATCTAGGTACATTACATTTGATAGTACGGCATTCCGTCTCACCACGACTGATTCTTTTATGTAGTTTGATTCGTCCGATGCAAAATTATCCAATTCAATTTTTACATATTCACCGATATAACTTGTGCCAATATTTGTGTCCATGAACGTTACTTTAGCGCCACTTGTCGACGTTTCGATATAGAAACAGTACAGTTGGCTCGCTTCTAGTTCTGGATAGAATAAGCGCGCTACCTGTATATTCTCTGTGATAGAGCTAAGTACACGTTGCGTGTTATAGCAAATATGCTGTTCTCCAGCAATTGCTACACAACCAATTTGAACAAAATCTTGTTTGAAGTAAGTTGTCTCAACTGAAATGCTACTGTTAGCCGTTGCCATAAAGTTATAACGAACGTTGCTTTTTGAAATGATTTCACAACTGTTAAACGTTGGTGCATCTGAAAACATATCGCGCACCAGCTTAACTTCGTGACCAGAGATGCCATCAAAGAATCCATTCTGGTAACTTGATACGTAAACGTTTTGAGTGTTCAATACGTCCTTAATAGTTTTTTCATAGACGGATTTTTTATATGTACCATTCGTAATAAACGATGAAATGCTCGCCCCTGGTTGAAGCGATAAGTAATAGTTTTCAACACCTGCTGTAAAGATGCGATTGATAGTGTAATTTTCAATTGAGAAGTCTGTATAGTTCGCGATATTTAGCTTTACATTCATCGGCGTTGCACCATTGTTTCTAAGTGCAAGTACCATATCTGATTCGTGACCAATAACGCGACCATCCGTTAAATCTTCTACGGTAATTGCGCCATCTGCTTTTAACAGAAGTAGACTATCCTCTTTCGGAATAATGTTACTAACAACGTATTTTTTGCCTTTGACGATACCGCCAATATGTATGTATTCAATAACTGGTGAGAATCCGGTTTTGCACGACATGTCTAAAATCAACTTGGCGCCCGGATCCGCTTCGTAAATAATGTGACCGAATGTATTGTTGTGATAAAGGCTCGCCCCATCAACGCTCATGCTCAATTCATAATTGTTGTACATAAAGTTTGAAAGTATTGTGCTTTGCGTACCGACTGGGCGAATAACCATCTTAATTTTAGTTGGCTTATCAAACGAATATTTTACATCGTCGGTAGTTATGTTTGATTCGGAAGCTACATTTTCACCATTCACGTACAAATCATAATTAATGCGCCCACTTGATACAGCGAATTGCATATTACGACAAGTCATTTCAATCGTAATGCGGTCACTTTCGTTTCGAGATGTTAACATGCCATTCGTTAACGTGAAACCTTCTGCCTTAAGCAACGCATTGTTACCTGTGAACGAAACCATTTGGCAGCTTTCTTTGATGATAAGGTATTTGTTACTTGCTCCTTCAATAGAAATTTCAGCATGGCCTTTGTTTGCTGTGTCCTCTAACTCAATGCCATCTAATGTTGTCACGAAGTTCTGTACATTGTACATATCTTCTGTAGAGTTGATTCGCTTCAAAATGTTGTCAGGAATGTAATTACCGTCACTGTCCTTTTTAAAGCCAGCATTCGGCTGTAGATATGAACGTTTAGAGCCATCGCTGTTTAGTAGTTCAAGTTGTTCTACTTTTAATGCGTCATAGTCACCTTCCGCTTCTACAGTGACACGATAATCATGACCAGCTTCAAGTAGATTATTTGATGTAATGTTCGCTCGGTAGTCCGTTAAGTTTGCAACGATGTCTTGCAAGTGACCGACGCTTCTGCCGCTATATTCATTGTTCAGTCGAATAACATCGTTAGAAACGTCCGTCACTTTTTCTGCGGACACTTTGTAACTTACCTTTTTAGAATTTAACCGGTTTGAAAGTTTCGTTAGGCCTAAGTTAATATCAACGTCAATATTGTTCGAAAGCATGTAGTTTGAAATCATAGCTTCTGATTTGTTATATGTATTGACGACAGCTCTTTTGAATAAAGAATCTGAAATGTCTTTTGCGTAAGTGGCACGAATGTCGCCTACCCCATCCTGTACGGCTGGCATGACTACATCCCATTCACTCGGTACGTTTTCAATACCAGCAAAAGGATGCTCCCACTTTGAGCGCCCCCATACTTTTTGACGCAGCACATCTTTATTAATAAAGCTAAGGTTTTCAATCAATTCGATTTCATCGAAGTATGTATGTAAGTTTTGTTCGTTCATTGGCTCAATGACAATATCATCTGGAATGATTTCTACGTGATTACTGACAGCGTTTATAATGGCATTCTTCAATCCTATTGCAGAGCTATTTGTCACGTTACGATAACTTAGGAAAACGCGATTAAGTAATTCTTCGTTCGACTCATTATCAAAGCGATCAATAGAAGAAATCATCGCAAACTCATCAATGATGTTCCAGTACGTCATATCTTTTAACTGAGCCGTATATGTATCACCGTTTGCTCGATATGAAACAAAGAGCGTGTTTTGACGATGTAGGTAGCAAAAGCCATCTTCAACGATGAATGTCTGCGCATCATTCATGAAGTGGTTTTCATCAAGAGCCTGTGTGAAACCGTCCATCTGAATGTCGTCTGCAACGGATCCAACCGGAAACATTGATAAGTTCAATAGAAGTTCGTCTGCTTTCCCCTTGTAGTTAATAGCAAAGAATGAAGCACGTAGCTCTTCGATGGCTTGATTGAAGTCGTCTGCTTCTTCTAAGATGCTGCGAAGTAGCTTGGCACCGTTACTGGTTTTTCGTTTACGAATGTCAGAGCGTCGAGGGAAATGCATTATCGCATTTTCATACAATTGTTTCTTGTCTAACATATATGGTTCTCCTAATCCCAAGAGACGAGATTCAGTACGAATTTCTTGTCAATCTCTTGTAAGTTTTTATTCGACTTTGTTGCGCTGCCGCCAATGTACACTTGCGTTACATTGAAATAATCCACACCAGCTAAGTTAATGCCAATACGATTTAGCGCACCGATTGTTAAGTAATCATTTGGTGCAATGTTATTGACATACTCTCGTATTGCCGAATTCACCGCTGATTTTAGCAGTGTTTGATTTGAATTGCTAGTTTCGATTTTAATGTCTAAATCAATCGCAACCATGTCTGGAATAACATACTCCATGTACATCCCTGGTGAAACAACGGCTTCGATTTTCTTCTTCGCTTCTTCGATGGCGGCTAACTTCGTTTCAACCTCATAATCATTAGGTACGATATAGATAGAACCAGTATTGGCGCCGTTTGTTAACGGAAGATACTCCATATACGAAGCGTTCACAGGATTGATGATTGATGCTTGAATTGCTGTTTTATTCCCTGCTTCTGAAATTAGCTTCCAATTAATAATGCGGTACAGATAGTTTTGGTCGCTTTCCCCTTCCTCGCGAACGAGGTTGTACATCTGGCCAAGGTCATCTAAATTGTCTGCGAAGTTTAAAACTTGACTGTACAAGTAAGGGCTACGGGCCTTATCTACTTCTTCGTATACCTTCTCCTCAGAGTCGGCAATAGCATTAAGAACGTTGTCGATAAAGCTACCTTCGTAGAAATCAACGTTCATGTTATTTTTTATATCTTGTTTAATCGTACTTGCTGTTTTCATAATGTCCTCCTAAATAGTAAATGAATGATGGAATCCTGTTGCTTCAATCATTGCATGGTATGTTTGATAGTTAAAAACGGAAGCATCTTTATGACGCTCAATCGTCACTGTCGCATCAGTAATGTATTGATCGACGATAGATTGGATGGACAAACGGATAGCTTCTGCCGTTTCTTCTAGTCCAATCTCTTTGTGCATACTCTTGTACACTGTACTCCCGAACGTACTTATCGGTAATTCACCGATTTCTGTTTTGCATTCCCATTCGATTTGTTGAGATATTGCATCGTTGTCGGAAACAATATCAACGTCTAGTCCTGCGTCATCAGTGACGGTTCTGAATGTTAACCGAATACCATCTGTGGCGCGGCTTTGCGGTTGATTACTTGTAGAATGAGATAGAACAATACATGCATCTGCTGTCTGCATATTCAATACAATTCCAGCTTTTTTATTGTAGTCTTTGAACACGATGTCACCGTTTTTTGTCGTTTGAAAATCGACCATAAAATAAAAAACCCCTTTCTTTCATGCAGTATTTTACTGCTTGCGCGTGCAAGTTTACATGAAGAAAGAAGTTTTTTAAAGATGAACAAGTAGTCTTTTTGTAATACGTCTAAAAGTAAATCCCCTTGCTTGATTTAAAAGTCAATTTTTAAATAAATTTTCATCACTCAAGCCACTTTATAAAATAAAAAATCACCCCTCACAAACGCCGCTGTTACGCCATTTTGAAGAGTAATTGTAATTGGTTAATAAAATACAAATTTGACAATTAATAACCAATATGTAAACATTTAAAAGTAAACTGTCTTTAAAATGTCGAGTTTGGAGGTGTAATAAGTTGGGTGAAAAAGTTATTAAAATAATAAGTATTTTAGGTATGTTGATTTTTGGGTTAGTTTTTTTAATAAGATGGTTTAACACTGGTGATATGTTACTAGATCAATTGCTAGCTTTTATTGTGGCACTTTTAGTTTATTTAGTAATCAGAGTTAGAGAGAGAAAAACTACATAATATTTAAGGGAGTTGCTTTGTTTTGAAGAAAATTTTAAGTGTTATCTCAATGGCCTTTATTCTGGTGTTCTCATTAACGCCTCAACAATCCACAGCTGTTAGCAATATTGCAAAGGAAGATTGCCAATGTGATAATCCGAATAGCGATGTACAAAAAGCTATTGAACAATTAGAAGCGTCTGGTACAGAAGTCAATCAAGAGCTTAGTAAAAAAGTGAAAAAGTCTGTAAACAAAGTTGCTAAGAAAGATCGTAATTCAGAAGCTAAAAAAATTCTAAAGTCTTATAAGAAAAAAGGATACCTTCTAGCTAAAGATGCGCAAACTTATACACAATTTAAAAACCTAGAAGACCAAGGCGTAAACTATGAAAATGTCGTAAGTTATGCTGCTTATTACTATGATAACAATAATAAAGACAATAAGAAAATCTTACGCGAGATTATGTGGATTGATTTAAAAGAGAAAAAAGTTTTAATGTCTAACACAGTTTTATTAGATTTCTCTGATGAAAGTTATGATGTTCTAAATTCTTTCAATATTGGAGAAGTTGAAGAAGCTAACGATTCAGGCATTGCTACTTATAAGTTTAAATTCAATGGTGTAGCTTTTGCTTGTAGTATGTCTGGATTAATTGCTTGTGGTTCTATGTGTGGTGGATTGCATTTCATTCCTGGCGTGGGACTAGCTGTTGGTGGTGCGTGTGACTTTGCATGTGCAACGGCATTCGCTGTCGGCTGTGCAATTGAATAGTAGGTAACAAAAAACACCCATTTTGAGGTGTTTTTGTTACAATTTTATTGTTTCTTAGCTGTTTTTGTAATGGGTGTGCCACCTTTAGCTACGATTGAATCAGCTACTTTGGATTTTTTATCCGCAACTGTTTCCACTGCAGCTGTGCCATCTGTTGCTTTCTCTACTTCACTTGCGTTCGATACGCTTTGATTTGTAGAAGCAATTTCCTCGATCTGCTCTTTCACTGTGTCTGGAACACCAAGGTCTTTTGGAATCTGTGCTGTATTTAAACGTGGGCTAAACATAGATAGGTTCGCAGGTCTGCGAATCATCTTATACTTTTTGCTCGAAGCATCCCACGCTTTCACCATGACACTCCCCTGCATCTGAAACGACGATACGTAGCTATCTGTATCGTTTAATACTGACACGCCATCCGTATAGTAAAGCAATTGAGGATTCATTTTATGATTGTTGATAACAATATCCTCAACTTCAAGCGTTCGTCTATTTGCAATCGTGATGCTATCTTGTGTCATATCTAAGGATTTACCATTGTTATCTAGCTTCATTTGCGTTTTCGTATTTGAAGCTAGCGTAATGTCACCATCCTTACGCATAGTCAAGCTCGATTTCGAATGCTTGTTGACGAGTGCCTTCTCGATTCCCGCTTTCGTGTTTGCTACATCTTTTTTGATTCGAGCAATAATATTGTCTGCTGGTTCATCCTGTACAAACGTGACGGCTGCTGCTTTTTCGCTCATTAGAAAATCCAACCCCCTTGTGTATCTGTCGCTGTCATGTCGCTATAAATGTCACTGACCAGTCGCGAATTCCGTTTTCGCATCCCTCGTAACTCTGCATCAGAAGGGCCAGTTACATAATGTCGCCCATTGATAATGTTGACGAGAACATGGTCTCCTTTCTCTGGGAACCAATCAACGAACGAAACACTACCTGTACGAACTAATACGTTTTCTCGTGTGACGCGGCCTTCACCGCTTCGATATGTAATTGTACATGTGCTATTGTCTGCATCAATCGTGCGGACAATTGCTTCTACATCAAAATGGTCGCCATCGTTATTTACCGACGGAGATACAACCTTTTCGGCGATAACATCTTTTAATCCAGCCATTCTCTCTCCCCCTATGCTGGTGGGTAAACTGTTATACGGACACTCTTACCGTCCTCAGAAATCCCGCCTTCTTTAATTTTTGTACGTTCAAAGATAATGTAGTCGTCTGGTAAGCCAACGCTTCGCATTTCATCCATCGCTTCATTAATGTCATGTAGCACATTTTTTAGAATTGTTTTAGAATCTTTTCCGCTTGATTCCAACTTGAATGATAGCCCTGTTGACGCCAGTGACTCCGTATCACCGATACGCGCTGCAGATGTTACTGCAATGAAGTTTGATTCGTTCTCGTTCTTTTCCTCTTCATCTGATACCAAATAGTTACTGGCCACTCGACAAATTTCTTCGAGAAGTGCTAATGCATCTGGATGCAGGAATGGAATATCGTAGCAAGTATCGCTGTTCTTTTTAGAAACAACTGTCTTGATACAACGAGCTTTAAGGTTCTCACCTTTGGTTTCAAACGTCACGTATTCGTAATCTTTTTCATCGTTAAATTTTTCTTTCCAAATTAAACGCAAGATACCACGATCTAAGTAGTCAGCGATTTTCTCACTACCTTCGATTGCTACCATATTCTCAACAATCTTCGCATTGCCGCCCATGTTGGTAATAGTGTCTACTTTTAGCTCTGTATATTTTGCATTCATCTTCGTTGCGTAATTAGCTTTTCTCTCCGTTGACTCACTACTTGGAGGAGGTGTGACGCGTGGCGTTAGCAGTAACTCGGAAAGGCCACCAATCTGAACCGCTTCTTCTTTCGATACAGATGCAAGTACATTGTTCAATACGCTTTGTCGCGCATATTCTGTACCATCTTGAAGTAGGTTTTCATTGCGTCGCCCAACAGTACGCATATAATCCACTGTATCGTCTGCTAATAATGTGTCACGAACAAAACCGAATACGCGGTTATCATCGCTCTTATTAACGAACCAGTCTACAACGCTATCGACAACACCGTTCATACCACCAGTCGGTGAACCAACGACTAAGCCCATTTGACCTGTAAGCCCTGCAGTCAGTACTTTTGTATTCTTCTTAATAGGATAAATCTCTAGCACCTGCTTGTTTCGTAGCGAGTGTTTAATCTTATTGTTGACTGCATAACCGATACTCATTGAAACAAGTGATTCGACAAAGAAACCAATTGTTAATGCAGCAACACCAGCGGGTCCACCAACAGCGCCGGCTAACCCAAGTTTCGCACCGAGGGAACCGAGCTGACCTTTAGAAGCATTTAATGCTTTATATAATAGGCGCAGTCCTTTCCTTGAAACTTTACTCGCATCCTTTGCCTTATCTGTATCACCAACCAGTTTCTTCACAGTGTTTGCAACGTAGTTTACTTGCTTACCTTTGGAATTCGAAAATGATTTTAACAGAGATAGCGTCGGTGACAAGGATTTTGTTGAAGCCGCGATTGCTGTTGTTACAGCGCTATAAATCATTGCTGGTTTAATATAGTTGTTCACGAAAGATTGAGTTGTTGTTTCGAAGCGGTCATCCACTACCGCAATACAATCCGGAACAACGTCTGTAACAAACCCTGTATCCGGGCTCATAATGTGCGTTACTGATTCAACCAACACTGGTCCACTAATGTTTTCATATGTATCATAAATTTCTAAACGGTCATGCGGCTTAATAGAAGGATTCCCGACAAGCATAATGTTCCCTGTATACATATCGTGAATAGAATGTTTCAATGCTTTCGCTGTTGAACGCCATGCCTTCTCTTTACCGCCACTTGGCAACTCGAACGCTCGGTCAGTAATTACTTTTGTTGCGTCCCCTATTAACGGAACTTTTGATACGACTTCATTGTTACCTTTGTAAACAATCCCTGTATCGTGTACGATAGATCGCTGGTTCTCTGGGTAGATGTCCCAGTCAACGTATAGTCGTCCAGTCGTATATTCTTTTTCACCAATTGTGAATTTTGTTTTGTACAGTCCCACTGCGTTTGTCGCAATGCTTTGAGATGTCGCAGTAATATTGTTTTGAATAATGTCGCTCATAGAGGAAACCAAGTGGAACTGTTGGTATGGTTTACGCTTCTCTAAATAGTTTCCATCTTTATCTTTTATGTAATCGTAAGCATAATAGAAACGCGGATGCCCATGGAACAGTGTAGAGCGCATACCGAACGGTGCGATACCCAAAATGAAATCTGGTGACATACTTGCTGCGATGTTGAAAACATCCCATACAGTGCGTCCACGCGTCATGATGCTGATCTGTGGTGGCTCCTCTAAACCATATTCTGCTGATTTAGATTGCTCCTTATACCATTTAGGTTGAGTAGTCGCTTCATAGATATTTTGTGATGGCTCACCATTTTCGAATATAACGTTGTAACGTGGATCGCCAAAGTGAACAATTCCGTATTCATTGTATGAACGATAGTAACCATTCGATACAGTATCTAAGGCGCGCGACGTCATCGTACCTTTATTACATAGTACTTTGTCGAATATTTCTTTTGGCGTTTGTTGGCCATCTACTTTTGAGTACAGCCATAGCTTACCGTTCCCTTGGTTAAGGGACTTAGACTCTTGAACGGAAATCGTATTTAATAGCTCAACACCATCACCTTGCCCTACAATTTCAACTGTTTCGCCAGCTGACACCTCAGCGATTCTACCGTTGAACATGATTGGTAAAGTGGCTGCGTTTGAATTGTAGCCCATACGCACATGCATACGAATGCCAGGTTTTAATTTTGCGCGATTCAATGGTTGCTGCCCCATTCGCTTCGCTTCTTCTTTTTCGTAGTAAGCTTCGGAGTTAAAGATAGAATTGAATACATCTCGATAGTCATATTCAAAATTTACTTTTATATCTTCGTCATCCGTTGTATATGTATGGAACATATTGGACATCGTTATCTTAATCGTGTCTGCAGGATTCTTACGAGATTTTGTGATTGCGATTTCAGAAATAGAGTTGATGTTATAGAAGTTATCATGTAGCTTCCAAAGACCAATTCGTCGCCCTTCATCTACTAACAACATATAGAACGTTGGAAATGCTCTAGCCATACGCCCACGCATATCATTGACAGTCATATCGTGGAACGAGTGCGTAATGTATTCGCTAGGATTGTTCGCCGCTTCAATGTAAACACGTTCACGATATTCACGACGTCGATCCGTTACGATGTTCTTATCGTCGTTCCCTACTGCTCCGAGGTTATCAATCATTTTGTAATCAACTAGTTTACGGAAGAATTTACGATAGAAGATTGCTTCGCTATTGTCGTAAAGCTCCGTACCTTTTTCATTAATAGACTGGTAAACCATTTGATTTAAGTCCTCATATCGACCTTGCTTCACGTACTCCAGAACTTTTTGTGAATTGGTCGCTGCAGCTAATGAACAGATAAATAACTTACCAGCATTGATTGGTCTATCCTCGTCATTAAGGAAATCTTCGTAATCATTGATTTCATCTGCTAGTTTCTTATTCTCTACACTCTTCATTGCTTCGCGAAGTTCACTGGCCATCAAGTCAAATGTAATGTTAGGGAAGATGTATTCGTCGATTGCTTTTGCAAGGAATAGCATCGTATTACGAACGAAAGCCTGCGCTGCAACAGTGTAATCTGTACAACACGCGCGCTTGTACTCTTCAATTTCTTTTGCTGTTACACCTTCACGACGGTAGTACGGATCTAACGTGTAATAGTTCATATTCACGCTTACATCATCGTCTACACGCTTATGGATTTCGCCATATACTTCAAGCTTTTTAAGCTTTTTGCGTTTCAGCATTTTTAATCCGAAAACAGAAAACTCTACGCCATTCTCAACAGCATCATCAATCGAAGCGGCAGAACGATTACCAGAGCTGTTCGTATCAGTATCAATTGCGTAACCTAAATATTTAAAATTAGCGTCGCCATCTTTACCGGCCTTCTTAGTCCACTCTTTTTTACTGCTAAATGCTGTAGCGATTGATTTTAAAATCTTGATGAATGAATCTGCTGTCTGCGATCCGCTGTCCGTAAATTCTTCTGCAGAGAAATTTAATTTCGCGAGAGCATCGCCAAAGTCCTCGTTCAAACATTCTCTGATTACGCGGTCACTAAAACGACGAGTAAAGTCATCATCTTTACGAGCATCATGTGCTTGACCAATGCTTGACAGTGGTTTATCTAAAGCGGCTTTGATTAGCTTACTTGCTTCTCTTGCTTCATCCATTCGTTCTGATAACCACTTGCCTTGTCGTTCCTCGCCTGTCTTACCTTTCTTCATTGCATCATCTCTGTGCAATAAATCTTGATGATACTGGTCGATTCCTAGCACACGTATTTTTGGTGAAACGCTCCAACCTTCTGCATCCTCTGCAGACTGGATAATATCAATTAAGGCTTCTCCACTATTAACGTATTCTGTGACACTCTTCGATTTATCTGCAGCTGCCTCAACTTTACTAATACTTTCGTGCAAGTCTTTCGTATTCTTGCCTTCTTTTTTAGTGATGTACCCAAATTCCTTATTTGTTTCCAGCTCAACAGAACCGCCGTATTCATCAGTCCAAGTAGACTCAGCAATACTTTGCTCGTACGCTTGTGAAACAGCATCTCGTAATACGTCTGCTTGTAGTAAGTACCCATACACGAAATAGAAATCGGGATCTGGATAACTTCGATCTCTGTCGAATACATGACGAATAAAGTTAAATCCTTTCGATTCAAGTTCTTTCACTGTTGGCAATTCAAGGTCTGGATATAACTCTGCCGCAGCCAATGTTTCGTTTAAATTGTCATAAGACTTCAATTTAAGCTCTGTTGCGTTATCGTTACCAATAGAACCATTGTTCGTCCAATCGTTCACTTTGTTTAATGCTTCTCGGCTACGCAAAGTACGGTCCATTGAGATAGCACTAATATGTATGTCGTATAAGCCCGGCGCTCCTGCAACAGTGCTTACTTCTACCTTATCTAAAATGATTTCATTAATCCCAAGTGTTCGTGTCAGTTCTGTATCAATTCGGAATGGGCAGGCTGGAAGAATCAAGCGGTAATCACGAGCGTAGCGTGTTTGAAGCGACGTCATTTGATTAATCATCCCCACTGCATATTCATCCATTGAGTGAAGCGTGATTTCAATAATAGAATCTTCTGAACCCATGTACTGGCTGGCGTAACCTTCGCTACCGTTCAGTCCATACTTCATAAAGCTGTTCGTTGTACTAACAGAAATATTTTGAACGGTCACATGGCCCATCTCATATTGATCATAAGTCAAAGTGTACGGACTAATGTAATCTACATTCTTCGCTGTATCAGCAACTTCTTCGTTCGGGGTGTCTTCATCGCTGTCTTTGATTTTTTTATATTGTTGAGCATAAGCTAACATCTGATAATCGTAGCCCGACTTCGTTGTGTTTGGTAAAGCAGGATATTGGATAACTCCGTCATAATCCGTTGTAATGAATCGGTCAATACCTGTTTTTACACCAACTTTATCTTTTAATTCAACGCGATAACTGATATATAGTTTTTCATCTACTAAATTAAATTTATCTCGGCTCACTCCTGTAGCGGTAGATGCTTCCGCAATAAGGTTTGTAATTTGAGCAGGTGTTGTAAAACCTGGCATATACAAGTCCAGACACACACCAAACGTAATGTAGTCATCTCCTACTTTGTAGTAAGGTGTCACATCGTTTAGAATCTTTTCTTTCCCTTGAACATCCTTGAATGCGTCAACCATTCTCGATTGAACAAGATTCATATATTCTGGGAAGTACTCGTCATCAAAAATAAAGCCGTTTGTTTCAACTCGCATGATCTTAGGAGAACCCAGTTTCGCTTTTCCATAAACCAACCCTTTGCTTGCTTTCTCTGCAGTTAATACAGGTAGGCGGCCATCTTTGGCTGGTTTTAATTTATCGATCAAGCTCGTTGTGTACTGCCCCATCATTTTGTCAGTAAGCGCATCATCTGCAGCTTTGCCTAAAGGAGCTAAGTCGACCAACAGTTCTTTTTCAAGATCTGTTAAGACTGCGTATGTTTTGGACGTATCAAGTGCATTGATTTTCACTTGAAGCATTTTCTTCAAGTAATCTTCGTTTGCAACGTAAAACTTCACACCGGAATCTTCAAAGTGCATTGGTTGTAATGCAGTATTGCTACCCAATGTTTTTTCTATGTATTTAATGGAATTTGCATCAAGACCATCTACTTTATTCCCTCTTCGAATAGCACGTTGGTAATACCAGCGCATCGTAGCGTAGTCGATTGATTTAGCGAAAATGTTGAAGTATTCATCTTCATCTTGCTGGTCATCCATTTGAATGTTTGCCGGTAAATCTGGCATATAAGTACGCCAATCAAATGCTTGTAGTACGACACGAGCTACTAATGTTCGAGGGAAACCCTCAACTGTAGAGATTTCTAACGTTAGTAAATTGACCGCTTCGATATTACACATCTGATTAATGTAACGATTTTCAATTGGTAGAAATGGCGTGAACTTGAATTGCGAAATTAAAGCACGTAATCCATTCATATAATATGTAGTTTTATCTCCGTTTGGTAAAGTTGTCTCCCAAGGGTAGCCATTGATACCGCGCTCGTCATTGAAATACAAGTCCAGCTCGATATACTTATCTACCTTGGTGCCACCTTTAACCATCGAGCCTTTAGAACGCATTGTGCGTAGGCGTTCATTCGATACTTCATTCGTGACATTGATACTTGTTGGTGGAACGAAGAAGAATGTGTCACCAATACCGACAGTCCATTCTCGCAATTCATCAAATGAACGACCGAAGATTTCTTCTTGTACCTTTCTGCGGTCATCAATATCATCGCCAGCAACCTTCGTCGCATCATATAGAGCGTAGTTGTCAAAATCATAACTGGCTAAATTGAAATACTTATCGGCATAGTTATTGTTTACGCCAGACCAAGGTGTATCGCCATAGTCTGGAAATACGTCAACCATTTTCTCGTCGTCACCAGCAATCACATATTTAGCTAAGTTCACGTAACCTTCGTCTGTAATGACATATGGTGTTCCAAGGAAACGATTATATGCGTCAGTTCCCCACATATTATAGCCTTTATATGAATAATCGTTGTAGCTAACAAGTTGGCTAAAGATGTATTTTAATTTATTAATAGGACCTTTACTCAGTGCTGTCACATCATCGAAGATAGAAGCATAGCGGTCTGTGGCCATCTTCAAAGTAGAAGTGTTTAACATTAGGTAAACATAACCATCTGCAGAAGCATTGATTGCTTTGATTACGCGTCGTTGCGCTAAATCACCCTGTTCACGACGTTTCTTCTCAGTCTCACCTACTGTATTTAAATAATAGAAGTCTAATTTTTTCTCTGATTTAATACGACTCTTTGTTAATGGACTATATTCGCTATTCGTTTCGATAAACATTTCACCCAAGTCAATTCCGTCGTCATGGCTCATTGCATCACTCAATGTTACGAAGGCAATTACTTCTTTATCTTTGCGGCCTTCGTAGCGTCGGCAATAATAATGTGCTTCATCATTCTTGATGTCTCCGTATTCTTTAAATTCGACTTTTAAATAATCCGCATTAATATTCGACATATGTGTCCATTTTGAAACCTCTGGTGCATTGATTCCAAGGAAACGAATTTTAAATTCTTGCTCACTTGATTCACGTAAATATTTTTTGTACTCGCTATTCTTAGGATCACTTAAATCTAATCCTAAGCTCTCTAGTCGATCCATCAAATCTAATGAAGCCTTGTCATTAACAGCGTTGATGATTTTTTCAGTACCGCGTTTTACCTCTTCTTGAATCTTTGACTTTGCTTTGCCATCGTCATCACCAACGACAGCACTGACCTTGAAGGTCAGTGTGTCTCCATCGACTTTTCCCGCAAGTACATCTTGCGTTGTAATCAATGGCTTTGCTTTTACAAAAATAAGGTGATTCTTTTCATAGAAGCCAAGTTCGCTCGCAAATGGATTTTCCAAATAGAACGAAGCTTTCGTCATTTTGTCTTTACCTGCATTGCCTTCCAGTGAAGCGGCAAAATCATTTAATCGTGCGCTATCGACTGAATTGACGTACATGTCGCCCATGGACGGCAAGAAGAAATCTTCATCTGTTAGAATGAGATTTTCTTTATTCATCGTGCCATAAAGCTCTTTTAATTCTTTAGCAGTCTTTGTAGATGCCATAATAGTTCCCCCTAATTAAACGCATTTGACAGGATACTTGTGACGCTTTCGTTGTCCAAGTTGTTGTATTCGTTTCGCGTTGTCATAGAGATATTGACAGAACCGCCGCTTGCTTGTCGAACGGCTTGTCGAATTGCTTCTTGTGCATGTGCTTGTCCTTTTGGTGATTGTGCGTTGACATTCACGACATAACCTTGACCAGAAGGAATTTGGCTTACCGATCCAGTGCCGTCTGATAACGGCATTGATTCATACCCACCGGCTGATGGGGCTTGCGCTGCATGTTGTCCTGTTGGCTCAGAAGGATTACCGCCAACGAATGCGCCTAGCATTGACATTCCTGCCATACCAGCAATACCAAATACCGCTTGTTTACCACTAACTTTACTTAGTAGGTTTTTAACGCCACCCATTTTATCAGAAAACTCGCTGCGAAGCGACTGGACTGTTGGTGGCATATAGTCGTTACCTTGAAGCGGTCTTGAGTCACTGAAAGCTCCTTCTATACGCTCACGCATTTGAAGGTCGCGGGTTTCCCATCCAAGGTCGCCATTGCCTTCTGAGAGCGCACCATATACTTGCGACATCATAGATGATGAGTTCATACCAATCATTGCATCTTCAATTCGTGATGTTGGAATACCGTTTTTCCATTGACCAACGGCACCTAAGAACATATTGAAATCTTTTCCGTTCTCCGACTTATTAAAGATTTCTTGAATCATATCCGCAGCGCGGTCCATCTTCGTCGCAACAACTTCCTTAGATTCACTCTCCCAACGCATACGAGTTGATGTCTGGTCGCGGAAGTATTGTTTCAGTAGGTCTGTCCCCGCTTCATCACCTTTTTGAGGTGTACCGGTAGCAGAGCCCCACGCTCGTTTGAATTGGTCCATCACGTCTGGATTTTCAACGATGATTTTATCACTATGCTTCGGAGATAGGAAGGCTTCTTCGGAAGCTTCGAATACATGCTCAAGGAATCGTGATTCATCATTCGTATAACCATTGTTAATAGAGAGGTTACGCAGCTTACGAGCCTTGTACATGCTAAGGTTAATTTCACCAGCGCTTTGTCGTTTTAATGCACCCATCTGTGCGGCTTTGAAACTGTCGGATTTATCTTCATAAATCATAGCACGTTCGTATAGATCCGCTTGCGCAGCATCACCAGTATCTCGAATTACTTGTTTTTGTCGAGAGATAAAGTCCTCGTGTAGTTCAAAACTTCTGCCACCCTCTTCAGATCCACGTAGTTGAGTAAGAGCGTCTGCTGTCGATAAGTTATGTTCAGTTGCGTAAGAAGCCAATGCTTTATTGCGTAGGTCTGATTTAGCGTCCATTAGTTCTGCACGTTCTTTTTCATTCCATAAGTGTGGTAACGATGGACGGAGTTTGCCCAACTCCGAGCCGTCTTTACCCCATGCTACATCTTGCATAGCAGCGGTTGCTTCACCTCGTTCGCCTAAGTCAATGTCACGAATAATATCATATGCTTCTGCGTTCGCTTTATCTAGCTTCGATTGGAAGTGTGGGTTACGAACATACGCGTTGATATAGTTACTTGATTTTTGCTGTTGGAAAGCTTCGTTAATGTCTGCAGAGAATTGCCCACCGGCAGCTCCTCCTTTTAATGCATACTCTAATGAGTCCACTCGGCGTCCTGTTTTCTTATCTGTGTAAGATGAAAGCTCACTACCAGGGCTATCACCATCGGCATCGGTTTTAGCAGTCAATGCACCCGCAGCACTTTCGATGACTTCATCGCCTAGCGAACGGTTCAGTACAAAGTATGTTGAACGCTTTGTACCTTCGTATACAGCCGGATGACGTTGAGATAAACCAAGTACGCCACCTTCTAATTGCTTGATGACATCTTCTTTTGTAGAGCCGATGTGGTCCAGATACTCTTGGTCAAATAAGCCAAGTCGTTCTGCATGCCCCATACCGAATACTTTGACATCCATTAAACCACCTTGCGCATAATGGTCTCGGATTTTTTTGCCGTCGATTTCAACGTTATCTAGCATCGGGAACATACCTTCACTGTATGTATTCAGTGCATGAGCAGTATCTTGCAGCATCGCCTTACCGAATGCAGAGTGCTGCGCACGATAAGAGCTTAGTTGCCCGATAGCACCTTTTTTGCCGAATACTACTTCTGACAAGTCATCGTTCAATTGCCCTGCTTTTTCAACGATTAATTCTTTCTTCCGTTCAATTGCTTCGGCTGTTCCAGCATCGCCATCAATAATTGCTTGTCGAGCTGAAACGATTGAATTGATTGTTTTGTGAGGATTTTTGTCTAACACTTCATCTCCAATTACAGAGGTCGGTACAGCACCAATAGCTAAGTAACGATTACCCATGCGCTCTGGTACGCCACCTAAATATTTATCTTTCATATCAATCACTACATTTTGGTTATAAACAGAGCTACCATCCTTCATAATGATCTCACCATCGTTGCCGTTTGATACAGTTAGGTCTCCGATGCTAACTACTTTGAAGTTCATTTTTTTATCGGCAGTAGATTTACCTTCTTCTAATAAATCATTCAAGGACAATGTGCCATTGTTGAACCGCATCGCTTGCGTGTTACTAACAACAGAGTGATATTGTTTTGCTGATTCTAACGAAACGGCACCGCCACTTTGTTTTTGTAGCGCATTAGCTGACTTAATGAGGTTGCTCTCGACATTTTGCATCGCTTGGCTACCGTCAGCATTTAGCAATAATGCATCTCCCGCAGAAGCAAATTGGTTTAGACGGATTTCGTCGGTATATCGTCCAAGTACTTTCATGTCTTGCGCGCCGTCGGCTAATTCCATATTGTCATTCAATACATGGCCAAAGGCACGTTTGAATAGTGCGTCATCATTCATTGCGGAACGAATAGAGCTTAATTCATCTTTATCGTATCGTTGTAACTCTAACATATTCAATTCTCGGTCAGTCATTTTTAATCCTGATTTCATCGCTATTTTATTACGATTAATCTCTGTGTCATCCAATACTTCTGTACGTCCTGTACCTTGGAAGTTGGTTGTGTCGTTAATTAGATTGTAACCATGGCGTGATACCTTACCGTTAGAAGCCCCGATGTTATCAAATTGATTTTCTGGTTTATCAGTGCCAGGCATCATCGCATCATATGCTTCTTTTAACCGGTTTACATTTACGCCATCGCCGTTGTAGTAGTTGAAGCCACCAGTCAATCCTATACGGTTATTTTTATCTACAAACAATCCATCTTTTCCGTTGATTTCGAAGGCATCGCCCACTGCATCAACGACTCGTTGAGACGCTTCTCGGATAGCTTCTGGCGTAGCTCGTGCCAAGCCTTGCTCGTCCATGACTGCGTTTAATTGGTTGTAGTGCATATCATTAATTGCAGATTTGATACGAGCACCAGCGTTTTTGTGGCTTACATCATCCGAGTGAACGATTGCGTCTGCTCCTGTTACTTGTTGCAGGATGTCACCGGCTAAGTGACGCTCCTTCTCTAGCTGACGCTTGAATTCACTTTCATCTTTAAAGCCAGCCGATTGAATTGCTTTTTGATAACCCATGCCGCCTTTTGCTGCAGTCTTTAGTACACCACTGTCATAAGCTTCACCAGACAGTAGCTCGTTAAAGAATTCTGGACGAAGCGTACGACCTTTTAAATGGTTTAAGCCTAAGTTATCTAATGCTGCTCCAATTCCTTGTGACGGTTTACTGTGGTCATCTAAGGCGCCTAATGATTGATAAGTAAAACTTGTCATATGTTTTTCAAGATTATCTTCTTGGATTTTACGATATGTTGTCATGTCTAGCTTATCAACATACATTTTTGTGTCGTAGTAATTCTTAGCGAAATCAATCATCTCTTGAATGTTACTGATATTTACTTGCTTTTTACGAGCTTGTTCGCGTAGAAACTCCTGTGCATCTTTTGCCGAAACAAGAGCACCATCTCGTGTGAACAAGCCGAAACGAGCAAAGCCATCGTACTTCGCTGCTACTGGAGACACATTGTTGCCGTATTCGGAACGAACATTTGCGAGCGTTTCACCATGACGTACATAGTAACCTTTTCCGTAATTAAAATCGAAACCGCGATTGCCCTTGTCTTTAAACACAGGAGCCATTTTTGAGATGTTGTCCATCCTTTTCTTATAGGCTTTCGATTCCTTTTTTGTCATAGATTCTACGTCAGCGCTCAATTCTTGTGAGAACAGGTCTTTTGAGAAATCTATTTTCTGTTTGTCATACCCTTGAATAATCGCATCGGCTACTCGTGAGTTCATCACAGCAGCCCCCTCTGTCACGTTACCGATATTCATTAGTTTCTGAATAGATGTGCGTTCCGCTTGATCGTCTGTTGCTAAATAAGCCTCTTTTAGTTTCATATGTAGCTCTGCAGGTGAGTAGGCAGCACGTTGAAGCTCAAATGATGAACGGCGTTTTTGGGTGTGTTCCTCTGAAAGCATGTTGTCTCTAGCAGCCCCTAATTCTGTACGCAAGTTGGAACCAATCCCCACACGCTTATCAAGCGATTCACCGGTATATTCATCTGGTGTTAATAGGGCCTTACGCGCTGTATCTTCATCAAATGAAATAAAACTGTTTTGCGCATCAATACCACGAGAAGCATTATTGAACATTTCAAGTTCTGTTTGAAAGTCAATTACGCCATAATTCCCTTTTTCATTGGCGCTCGATTTCACGCGGTTTCCGATACGTTTTACAGAGTCTTTTACCCACTCGTCTTTCACGCCCTGTGTTAGGAATTGTAGCAATGGACTAATTGATTTCTGCATGTACATATTTGTAGAATCGGTCATCTTACTAAAACTGAAATTGTCCTTGCGAGCTCTTGAAATAAGTTCTTTAATTTCACTTTCGTCGTCAGCAGTCATGTTCTCAATGCCTTTTACTTTGCCTAGATTATCTATCAACTTAGAGATATTCAATTGCCCTTGGGCTTTCATATCTTTCTCATTGAAATAATCAACACTTGCACCTTCACGCAATGAACTATTAATATTTTTTAACCATCGCTCCACACTCTTCGTCGGATCATCGTCATTCTCGATTGCTCGTTTAATACTCCAGTCCAGATTCCCTGGCGCAGCATCCATTGATTTTCCGAGTCCAGACACAGCTTTTACATCACTTAAAGCGTATTCATCTTTGTCACCGGCGCCAAACATTCCTAAGTAAGTACCTGTGCGTAATCGGTTTTTGCCGACTTGCGTATAGAACACACCATTATGGAATCGGTCACGCGCTACGATATTGGCTAGGTTTGTGTACTCTCCACCTCTAGTCATACCGAAGATGCCTTTATCTGCATCGAATACTAAGCTTGCGCCTGACTTATGGACACCGTTGATTAGCTCCTCCGCATATTTCGTATAATCTTTGCGGCGAAGATTACGTGAATCCTGCAGAAATTTAACTTGTTCATCATTAAAACCATGGTCTTTTAAATTGTAATTTGAGTCCATTAAGAAGTTGTCAACAACGTCATTGATCAACGTATTCTTATTAAGTGCGCCCGACTTTGTAAAGTAATGATTTAGATCGACAACCGTCCCCTTCTGGTATTTTGATAGGTAGTCGTCAATGTAAGAGGAAATCTTATCTGCATGTGCTTCACTGCTAAGTATTACTGATCCTTTAGAAAAGTCGTTCGCTGACACACCGCTTTGTGCGAATAGAAGCGGATCGACTTTACGCTGCGTGTGAATCTTATCAACAATAGTTTGAGCTACTTGATAACGATTCATTTCACTTGTGCCATCTAATGCGATGTTATTTTCCTCCGCTAGTGAAAGTAATCTACTCTTGATTGCACCGTCGCTTTTACGACGAAGTGTTTTTGTCACAGCGTTAATCAGTTTTGTTTCTGGTGAGTCATCTAAATTGATACGCAGCATTTTCTCTTGCGTATCAAGCCCCATTACACGACCATTCTTCTCGCGCATCGAGCTTGGGCGAGATAATTGAATGACATTCTTTTCGTATGAAGGGACACTTATGTATGGTTTGTTTGCTGCTTTGAATTTCGGATCATTCGCTTGCACAAAGCTATCATTCAATTCTGCAGTAATTCCTTGCATCACTTGTTTGAATACGAACTGCTCTTCTTTTGAGGAGCCTAACTTTTTGCCTTTAATCCCTTGAATCAGTTGATTTAATGGTGCGCGTGCGCTTTCGATAAAGTCTAGTGAAGCGGCAGCCTTGTCGAGTGAACGATAATCAAGTGCATGCTTTCCGTTATTGGAAAGAATATTGTAGGCATCAAGCCCAACCATATCTTGCATATCCTTCGTAATTGTTCGACCACGAGAAACTTGATAAGCGATTTCCATAGCGCCATCCATCACAGCATTACGAGCTGAACCAATGTCGATATGTTTTTCCTTCGCAAATTCTTTTACAGTGTCGCTGAACTTCATGTATCGCTCAATCTTCGGCAGTTCACTTTCAGTGATACTACGGTTAAATGAATCATTCAATGCTTTCTTTTCACCGCGTTTAATGACGTCTAAAGGCGTCGTTTCTTCTACTTTATGTGTAACTGTGTTGTAATTCGCCAGTTCCTTCATTCCACTTTCAATCGGATCTAACTTGACGCTGCCGTCCAATTGTTCGGTCGCATTAGCAAAGGCAATCATATTGCCATTTAGATAACGTTGAATTTCATCGCGGGAACCTAGCAGAGCTACAGGCATATTCATCTTCATGTTCGTTTTTTCAGATGCCGTACTAGCGCTAGGTTCAATGTTCCCCTCACGTACTGGAGAAAGAACCAGCTTGTAAAGCTCACCTTCTGCCATATGTGCGTCGGTTTTCCCCATACGCTTCATGATGTCTAGCATGCCATCGTCATTGCCTGTCGTTAATTTCTGTAAGCCTTGTGCAACGTAGCTGACATCTTTCTTGATGATAGCATCACCAAATCCACTCTTAACTGAGCCATCTGGAGAAATTTCATATCCATTAGAAGTACGGATACGTCCATCAATCTGGTCCACATTATAACCAATGACACCAGATAAACCTTTATAATTGAACAGACCTTTTCGTGCGTTCATTACAATATTTTTCGTTGTGCCATTAGATTCCTTCACTTGCTGTTCAGATGGAGCAGCTGTCAAAGGTATCGCTTCGTTTGTCATATTCATTTTAGCCATACGGAAAGCTTTTTCGACAAGAGTTTCTTTATCAGAAGAATTGATGCGCCCCCCTCGAATAATCTCATTAAATAGGCGGGTATCTTCTGCAGCTGTATGTGGTGCGTTCGTCGTATTTTCGATGACGTTTTTAGATAGTGTCGTTGCAACCAATGTTTCTTGTTGCAATGCAGTAGAACCCATTTCGCCAAGTCGCTTCTGAGCGTTTGGATTTGATTCAATCTCACGAGAGAGTGCGCCATTCAAGTCGGCCATACGTGCAAGTGGAAGTAAATCAAATACAGCTCCTCCAGTTGTTTTAACCAACTCGCCTTGCAACTCTTTAAAGTAATAGTCCCTAAATGGCTTCGATCCACGAGTTAATGTTTGGTTAAACCAAGGAACGTCGGCCTGCGCTACGTTGTGACCAGTTAATACATGGTCGCCTTTCGTTGCAATTGACATCGCATCAGCTAAATCTTTCTCCCAAACTTGTAAGCCATTCACTGAACCTGCGCGCTGTACAGTACCAATATCATGTAGACGTTCAACCCCACGCAGTACGTTCTCTTTTGAAATTTCTACATCTTCATTGGCGATTGTTTTAGTTACGCGATAGCGCCCGTTAAAACCATCCTTGAATTGTTCGTCCACATTTGAAATTGTTGTTTCTTTACTACCCATACGAGCTAAAGTATTCAATTGAATTTGCTCTAATTCAGTGAAGCGAGTGAAGTCAATTAATCCACCATTTAAATTACGTGTGTCCTGTATGTCTCGTGAGCCACCAATGAATTTTTTGATAAATTCATCTTTCTTCGCATCGGTAATCCCAACAACGCCCTCGATACGATTCGACGACTTCTTCGCTTTAATATTGTCAAAGGTTTCGAAACTATATTCTGTAAGTTGGTCCAATGTTTGCACACCGAACGCATTGCGCCCACCGAACGTTTCAAAGTCAAATACGGTATAAGCGCCTTTCTGCATACGTTTCCATGCCGCTTCTTCATCTTTAAGTGAAACTGTCTCTGTACCTCGGGATTGGTTATTAATCGTAAAAATCTTGTTGACCTCTACGTTTTCAGCCATGAACTTCTGTCCGCTTTTCTCCTTTACTGTAAAAGTGGACGCTGCTGCATTGAAGAAATCTGCATATGAATTAAGCACATCTGGATTTTCTTTTAATGCTGTTTTACCAGTGTTCATTAAGAATTTATAAGGTGACTTGTTATCTAACACAACATCCTTAATCTGGTTGGCATACATAAAGCTAGTCGCTTTCATGTGTTCGTTTACTAAAGCCTTGTAACCAGCTTGTGTGTTGCCGAGTGCATCCTGTGCGGACTTCTCTGAACGAGCTTGAATCAATGCTTTCTGTCGCTTTCCATTAAATCGTTTAATGGAACTGTTTTCCCAAAATGATTCTTGTACCATCAAAACCCTCCTTTTTAAATAGTGCATCTTAAAATGCATCCTGTATTTTATCCTATTATCTACAAAATGAAATAGTTTCGCTTAAAATAAAAGAGAGCCGAAGCTCCCTTATAGTAAATTTGTTAAAGCGTTATGGATATTGTATTGTGTAATATTCGCCACATTTGCGATAACTTCCATACCACTTTCCTTTTTAGGCTCAACGTTTACGTTTACATTAGTTAGCCCATATCCTTTTAATGTCGCAATCATTGCCATTTTCGTCTGTAGGAAGCCGCTACCGGGTTGATTAGGCGAAGCTTGGTCTGCTCGGATAACGTCTGGATCACGTAGCTGTGATTCAAAGAATCCGAAGTCTGAAAGCAATCGGCCTTCATTATGTATAGTTTTTACTTGAATGTCCGATAAGTCTTTGTCTGGACGCCACCCACTCCATGTTGCCCCTGGCATACGGTGATGTTCAAAGTAAGAGCTATTCGATTCTTGTTTTTCAGTCTCCATACCCCAAGCGGTTTTCAAGACCTTAGCTTCGTAAGGTGAGACATATTTTAATATCTCTTTACGTTTTTTAGGATTAGCTTCTTTCATGAAGGCCATAAAATGATCACGCTCATTGGTCGGTGTAGCACGTACAATTTGAGACCACGTAGCATCGTCTTTTAGACCATAGATGGTAGAGTCCATCGCTTGTTTATAAATCAATGCTGATTTCGCGTAGTCGCCTACTGCAATGTTGAATTCTGATTCTTTCAATACATTCATCTTGCCATCAATTTCATTCAACAGTTGGTCACGACGCTGACTTCCCGGAGCGTAAGCTTGCATGATGATTTGACGATATTCTCCAAGTTGCTCATTTACTTTACGGTTTTCTTCACGCTGCTTCTCGTAATCTTTTACGAGTTTCCCAATATCCATATGCTCTTTATGCTTCGCTTTACGCGCAGCCTTTTCAAATAGACCAGAGTATTTAACATATTCTAAGCGGTCATAGTACTCACGCATATCCCAAGTTTCACGAGTTCGTTCTGGAATGTATTTGTTGCCAAAGCCATAAGCGTCGTCACTCAAAGCAGATGAACTCATACCACCGAAAAGGAAGCCTGTAGCGGCACCAATTGCTCCGCCTTTTCTTATGCCTATATCTTTCAATAAGTGACCAACACCCATACCTAATAGTCCTCCCATTACGCCTTCTTGAAGCGGTTGGTCTTGACGAGTGTAAAGGTAGCCAGCAACTTGCGCACCAGCACCAACAAAGGCTGCTTTACGAATTTGCGAGTTTGGTATGCTCAATCCTTTAGCTAAGAATCCACCAATGAATGCACCACGATTAGATAGTGCCATCGCAACATTGGCAACAGCTCGGCTTGCTTTATCATCTGTCATTTTATAAGTGAGATGATTCGCTACGGCTGCGCCAATTCCTATTAGTACTTCGCCGTCACTCATTAATGAACGTTCAAAAGCAGGTAGTAAGATACTGTCGATTGGGCGATTCCAACTTGTATAGTTTGTACCGTACACCAATTCTTGTTTATACGATTCTAATGGATTTCGTACTTTCATGAATTTTTGTTGAAAAACAGGGATAGGTAGATGGGCGATTGCTTCATACGCCTTACCACGCGCAATCTGTGTGGCAGAATAAACACTGTCTGCAGCTGCAGCGGACGTGTCACCACGTTTTTCAGCATACCCCATATCCATTAATTCTTTACCAACAGATTTACCGTTAATGAATAGCGCCGCACTAACAGCGCCGCTTTGTTGGTCGGTGCCGTCGAATGTATCTTTGTCTCGTGAAATCACGACTTCTTGACCTGGTGCAAGGAATTGGTCAATTGCGCGTGTGCCATCAGTTAAAGATAATGCGTCGTCTTTTTTGTTTTTATTTGTGACCGACACACCAGCTAATCTGTATGTTTTGTCATCCCCTGCTACTTTGAAGAAGTTGTTGTCGATTACTTCGGAAATTTGCACTTTCTCTTTACGAGTGGATTTTCCTAAAAATTGATAATCGAAGAAGTCATAGTTCTCGTTTTGCTTTTTGACACGATCGTTAATACGGTCCATCTCTTCTTTTAGTTCGGGACTAGAGACCGTTTCCTTCGCAATATCACGCCAAATCTTGTACTCTTCTGAACCGGGCGAAATATCCGAAAGTATTTTGTATCGGTCAAATGCTCCATAACGTCCATACTGATCAGAATGCAGCTCGTTAAGTGATTCATACCCTTTACCCGGCATACGCATTTCACCTTTAGGGAGCGCTGTATACGGATCGCCAAAACGATATTTATCTGGCATCCAGTCGGGCATAGTATTCATCAATGGATTAAAGTTGTTTTCTAAGAAGTTATTTGATGGAATAAAACGACGGAAGATTTCAAGATAGTTACCACCAACACCGCCAAGGTTTGCATCCCAGAAGCTACGAATAGGACTGGTCATGTCACTTGCGTCAGATACTTTGTTCTTAGCGCTACCCCCTGCAGCTAAGAATGAACCGTAACCATAAATACCTGTAATGAAACGAGCAGAGTAAGCCAGCTCGCCAATCATGTCATCCCCGCCAGATAAGCCTTTCAAATCGGATATTGCTTCTTTATTATCCAAAATACCATCACCGAAACGAGCGCTCGCTTTGTAAAGTGATTCTGTTGTTACAACACCACCCTCTCGTACGTGTGAGTTACTAGGCCGATAGGAACGAGTATTCATTAGCGTGTTATAGTTCAAGTCACTGACGATATTCATGGATTCATTACTTTCGCGGCGTAGTGTTGAAAATAGTTTTGCGACAACATTGCCACCAGCACCTTCAATTTCCGCACGATCTGCGAAGCTTAAACCAGTACCGACACTGATTTCGCCACCGTTGCCAATCGAGCTCATTAGGTCCATAACACCGCCAGCTTTGCTACCGTAGTCCATCAATGCAGAGTTACCTAGCCTTTGGTTGGTTCCTTCTGCTACGCCTGTTAAGAATTCGCCAGTAGCTCCTCCACCTGCAGCATCTTCACTAATTGCTTTTTGACGCATATACGCTTCACCTGTTGTAACGCCAGTGAATGCACCGTAGTTCATCGCTGTGACATCAGATTGACCATTGCTTTGATTTATACGAACAATGCGTTGTGATTCAGTGGGTGCATCATATGATGTGAAGTTTACCGCTTCAATCGCACCATCTTTGAATCGAGCAAGGTTGCGATTTTCACCATTAGCTCGCTCCATCGTTTCTCTGTTTCGTCGTTCAATAATGGCACGTACATCGACATAATCGCTGTTCAATCGTTCTTGGTGCATCTGTATTTGTGGTTTCAATACGTTACCAACTGTCGCATTTAACAGTGGTCCCCATGGTGTTTCTTCGGTGAACATTTTTCCCGACACCATATACGGTCGATCTTCGTAATGTTTGTTTTCCAACCAATATGGATCCATCAACGCATTTAATGGAGATAGTGGGTTGGTTGGTGTTGGCATCCAGCTGTGGCTCCATTTATCAAGAAATCCATCATACAAGGATTCATCGTGATAGTCGCTGGTTACTCGACGTAACAAATTAGGTTGCCAGTATTGAACCTTGCTACCTCTAAATTCATTTAATGAACCGAACGACCACCAACGGCCTTTACGCATTGCGCTATAACCATTTTGATAGTAGTCAGCACGTTCATCTTTATCCATATACTCTTCACCGAATAGGTATTGAGCAATTGGGTTTAAAGCACGTTCATCTTTTAACCAATCGCTAACACCTGTTATATCAGCGACACCGCGCATACCCAAGTCAATGTTCGCAGCGTTCGATAAGAACGACTCTGTAATGCCGACGCCTGTTGTTGCTTGCGAAAAGTCGTTCATGTAGTTATAGCCAGTAATACCCATTGCAATAGGTAGTGCTCTTTTCATTACAATGCCACGCATTAAGTCTACAGAGCTTCCGCGATATTCAGATGACAAACCTACTCCGATTTTTTCAAGCGGATCATTTAGGCGATTTAGGAAGAAATATGGCATCATCGTAGCGGTTGTCACATTCTCCATATCATTACGGCCAGCTACAAACTGCTTAACGAATGACTTTCTAAATTCCTTATCGTTCAAGTTTCGAAGCAAGTCCATTGGCGAAATTGCCTTATTCATGTGTATCCACGCATCGTTACCAAAACCTTCTACGATATTCTCCTGTTGCATATGGATGTCATAGCTTGTTTCAAATTTGTTTGTCTTGTTTAATACATTGTTTACTAATCGTTCGGATATATCATTCCGTTGGTCATCACCTTCACGACGAGCGAATAGCTTGATAGCTTGTTCTGCCATGTCGGCAGATTCTTGTACAGACTTGTTGTCAGTGGCATCCTTATAAACACCTGTTAAAGATTGGAACGTAGCGAAGTCAGCTACATTTTGTGCGTTCCTTACTTGATCATATTGCGCACCAGAACCGCCAATTAAGTCGCTTAGTCCACGAATGTTTACTTGCCCATCGTCTGTGCGTACATGACGAGCCTGTCGCATATAGGCTTCTTTTTCAATCTCTAAACGAAGTTCGTCAATGAAGTTACTTGAACGATTTTCCGTACCAAATAATTTACCGGTCATTTGTGAGTCGTTCTTGATTGATACATGGTCAAGGGCAGTCTTTGGATTTTCAACATAACGTCGCATCGTCGATAATACGTTCTTATTTAAAAATGCAGAGTTGTCTTTATTAAAATCGTTGTAACCTGTAACGATGTTCTGTAACAACGATTCATCATCTTGGTTAAGCATCTTGAGCATATCTTCTGCGGACTTGTCGAATCCTCCTGTGTTCAATAAACGTCTAATTGTGTCGTTATTAGATGCCTGTGCATTCTTATCATAAAATCGGTAAACAGTACGTGATTGCTCTACATACTTATCAATCGTTTCAAATCCTGCATCACGCATTGCGTATAAAGCTGCCTTCTCTTCGTCAGTCACAGTTGTCGAAGCGTTCACGACTTTTAACCTTTCAGCAGCATCTTTGTATGTTTGTTTTGCTGTGGCAAGCTCGCTTAAATTATCGAGTCCGTTCTTCACTAAAGATTCAATAGCAACGCGTGGGTTTGTATTTGAACCACCATATTCAGAGATGTTGCCAATCATATCGAAGAACGTAATACCCGAAGTCTTGCCAATATCTAATGCGTTTCGCCACTTGCTATCTGTCGTACGATGGCCACGATCGCCAATCATATCACCATACAATGAACGTACAGTACCGTTTTTAGAAACCAAGTAGGAATCTCTCAGTGCTTCAACTTCTTCTAAACCATCATTTGTTTGACGATATGTTCTGTCGTACAAACGGAAATATGTATTATTAATAGATGCGGTTTTACTTCCTTCGCTCGAAGCGAGTAGGGCGTCCATTGTTTGTGGGCCTGGATTTATCCGTAAGAATGATGGTTGCTCGAATCGCTTCTTAACATCGAATACTTTTAAAATTTTACCAATCATTGTTGTACCAAATTCATCAATCGGGTTTGCAACCAAGTCGTGGAAGTCTTTCAGAGAATATACCTCGTTAGTCTTTATATCACGACGTAAAACACTGCGGTCCATAAGCAATTGTCCGAAACGCTCTCCTTCTCCCCTATTCGTAAAATCTTGCATTTTTTCCTGCAGGTATTGAATGGCTGGCATGACTTGCGGTTCTTTACTGCCTTTCACTCGCCTACTCAACATAGATTCACGATAGAGCTCTGGATTATCTAAGACGTCTTTAACTGTAACCATTTGCTCTGGTGACAGCATCTTGTCTGGCTTTCGTATCGTGCCATGCGTACGTTCTAGTGCATTAATGTCGTAGGCTTTTTCGCGAAGGTCACTCAGGATTTTTTGGTCGAATTCTTTATCGACAGTATAACTTTTCTCCTTCGCAGTTTTGATTGATTTTAATTCTTCATAAATAGAATCAATTTGGCTACGGCCGCCCATCTTATTCGCAATTTTTAACGAGTCGGCTTTCTTGTAGATAGCCATTTTGTTCGAGATGTTTTTATTCATGAAGTAGATTAGTTGGTCCAAACGTTTCTTATCTTCAACGGCTTCGAATTTGTAACGGTCATTATGTTTATTTGCAAGTGGTCGAAGTACAGTACGCTCGATGAAGCCATTCTTTGCGTCGTTTTCGAACGTGGCCAGTTTGTTCTCGACTTGTCGTAAAGAGTTCAATACGCCACTAGAACCATCGACTCGCAGTGAGGGGGCGTTGTGTCCCTCGTCTATATATTTTTTAGCGCCTTTAAATCCACCTGTTTGATCGTGGAAGGCACGATTGTAGAGATTCTTCAAATCTTTCGTTGTAAAATTACTGCGGTCTACCTGTGCAAATTGTTCCTGCAGATCACCAGTTGCGCGCTTTAATACGGTACTCGCATTCGCCACCATTTTCAATCCGCCTTCTTTATTAAAAACAGCAGCTCCAAATCCTAAAGATAGAGCTGCTGTCCCATAGGAGACGATGTGGTCGAATGGGGACTGCTGCTTTTCTTCACGCAGTTTATCCTCCATACAATATCACTCCTTCGTATGTAATTATTATTTAGGTGTGCGTAGCGCTGGTGCTACGTCGTCCACGCCTTCTTTTCGAATGTTCCCAGTTAAAACGGATTCTTTATCCCAATCAATTTCTGGGTACTTCGCTTTTAGTCGTGCCAACTCTTGCTTCTGCTCTGTTGTCAACGGGACACCTTTCTTAGCTGGTTCTGATTTCTTCTTAGATACTGTTGTAGAATTCTCTGGCATTGCATCTGTTCCAGCTTCATCTGACACCGCGTCTTCATCTACTAACATGTCCAAGTAATCAGCAAATGGAACACCACGTAAATTTTGAAGTTTCCATTCAGCGCGCGTTAAGTATTTCGTCGTTTTTTCAATGTCCCACGCTTCGATTTCTTCAATATCAAGGTTCGGAAATGCTTCATTGATAATGCACGTAATTTGATTTTCGAGAGTGTACATTTCAGAGCGATAGTAGATAAGAATGTTTCGACGGGCTTCTAAACTATCCAGTAAAGAATCTTTTAAGATTTTCTTGCGCAGGATAGTTGGTGTGCCAGCTGAACATTTTTTGAAATTAAAGTTGCGTGGGTATAATGTGCAAACATCGCAGATAACTTCTTCTCTTGAAAAATCAGTTAGGTCTGGGTTCTCTAAGATGTCGCTATATTCTTTGCGCCCAAGCGAACGATAGATGAATAGCTGTTGACCAATTGTTGTGATGAATACATTGCGGTGTTCTTCTGACAGATTGATAAACAGCTCTGTTAAATCAACTTCTGGTACAGGAAGAGTCTCCGCTTCTGTTGTAACTTGCCCCTCTACTCGCATAAATGTTACCCCCTACAGCTCTTCCGATGTAGGGATTTCAAAACCAGAACGTAAAATCGCTTCATCCGTAATAGATGCTGCATAACCTGCGTTTTCACGTAATAGCCATTCTGCATCTTCTGGCCATAAAACAATTTGTGATGCGAAGAATTCTTGTCGCGTATAGATGCGTTGGTTACGAGAGTCAACGTGTTCTTTTGCTAAATCTTCTTGTGTTAATTCTGCAGTTGAATTTAGCATACCTTGTGTATAAATATCACGAGGAACTGTTCGTACAATAAACTTATCGCTCTGGAATGTTAATGAGAAGATGCGACCGTATTTACGTTTAAATGATTCGATGACTTCGGCTGGAATATCTTCGAATTTTTCATACTTGCGTTTCGGTCGTTTTCCTAATCCTTTATACAAGTCTTTTGAATCTGCATAATCAAACGTTGGAGTATCTGATTGAATAGCATTTGTTGGTGCAACCATCACTTCTTCTGTTGCATTTTCTGCTTGGATTTCAATTTCCTCTGTAACATTTTGTTTCTCTGTTGTCATAGCTACTGGAGCTACTGGCTCGCTAGGTGCGACCACTGAATTGTCAGCTAGTCCAGCGTTAGTAAAGTCTTTAATTTTCATGAATGGTTCTCCCCTTCTTTATCCGATTGGTACAATGTCTTTTGCCATGAAGCTATACACTTCACCGACAGGTTGCCCAGTTGTATCTAATGCGATTTGACTACCTGTGATTGATACGTTTTCAAGTACATGAAACGCAGCATCACCTTGCGAATTCTGCTTGCCGAACATCACTTCGATGTTGAATTCAGAGTAGAACAATGGTCGTTTATCTCGTTCGAGCGACGTGTATTTTTGTTTGTATGTAACGGTCTCGCCATTTTTCTTCTCTACAACCACATCTTTGTTTAAGTTGACCTTTTTCATTAGGTCGAACAAATAGTTAGGACGTGTTAAGTTGATGACGAATTGACCTTGAACGATACGACTACCATTAGCTACTTCATCGTATGTGTATGAATTGTAGCCAGATAGCGGCATACTGTTTTGCTGTACACTATATTGAATTGAAATAATTTCATCAATAAAGTAACTGCCTATGTAGATTTCCGCATTCAATGACGAATAGTATCGTTTGCGGCCAATGGATGAATCCCACGTTGTCGCAACCTTGCCTGCGTCATTTTTCTTTGAAGCGGTGCCAGTCGGAACGTAATTGACGAATGGTGACGTTGTATTAATTGAATACATGCTATCTCACCTCCACGTTACAGCGTTCAGCCTGATACTCGATGTGCTTGCCATTCGGTTGAATAACAAGCAGCCCAACTGGTGTTTTTGATGGACGGTGGTAAACCGTCACGATAACCAAGTAGTATTTACGCATTAATAGAGAAATGTCGTCATATACAAATGATTCGATGTTTTGATTCTCTGCATTATATGCAGTGATATGTAGTAAGTATGTATTGTCGTTATCCACAATTAAACGTTTTAATGTGCGATCAAGTGTGAACACATTCGGGAAAGCATCTTCGCTCATGTAACCAAACTGCTCTTTTAATAGAAAGAAGCTTACTGGTAGTGCGTCCTCGTTGGCATATGAGTGCTGAACAAGTAGCGATGCGAAGCTATATGGTATTTCGTATGTTGTCGTTGCTTCCGAACCATTGAACGAATTGAACATAGCAATCGTGTCAGATGTCTCTACTTGTCGGATAGCTGGTAGATATTTCGTTATGTATGTATTGCTGTCGTAAGCGGCCATTGTTTGCATACGCTCTACTTCTTCACTGATGAAAACGATAGGCGTAATGGCATTACCATCTGATTCAATCCAGTAGCAAGCAGGATCGCCTAACATTTTAATCAAAGTCCATTCGATTGTAAACTCTGATTTATCAATTGCCATACGATAGGTTGCATTTGGATCGTACTGATCTATAGAAGCAACAGCTAATGTGAGGTCTGTAAATAGCTCACCGATTACTTCCTCGTCAATACCTAATTCATATAGCAACCCTTCATCATTAGCTTCAACTAACGACGGTGGCGCAAATTCATAGCGTTCTTTATGGAACCCTCTAAGTAAATTAAATTGAGTCACATCTTCTGGCTCCGTTTCGTATAGGTAACTGTTGCGTTCAATATACAAACGATAGTCATTCATCCATGCCTTTTTATTGCTAAGGACCGTTTGTAAGCTCTCCTGTTCAAAGCAAACGCAGAACTGGCTACATAAGTAGTCCCCTTTTTCATCATAGGCATCTACTCGGCATAATTCATTTTGTCCAGTTGGTAATGCCCCTTCGTCAAATAACGTGCAAATAACTCGTTGTGTAGTAGCGTCGCGCACAATACATTTAGCGATGTCCTGGTTATTTAAATAGATGCGATTGTTCATGTATCGAATGCCTGTATTCTCATACTGTGTTACTAAGATACGATTCATTTTTTGAACAGCGTCATATTTATCTACGGCATCTGTCAATGTTTCAAAATAACGAAGCGGCGACAATTCGTCTGTGCCAAAGAAAGCACTCATTACATTCGAATCGTTTTTAACTTCAAATGTTTTCTCGTGGTTGTTGATTGAAAGGATGTTCACCCCGTCATGCGCGTACAACGGCTGTGGTGTTGATGTTGCAATCATCGTTGACTTTTCCCCTTCCGAAGAAGTAATTGTTACGTCAACGCTCTCATTCGAAGCGACTAGCATTTCGTTACCTAAGATGTAGCAAATGGAAATGTTATGTTGATGTGATTCATCGTGATAGGTAAGTAGCTGCGTTTTAACAACATCACCCGCTTCGTCTAGAATGTCGATAGCGTAATCGTCTTGCTCTACTGGTATATCGTATTTGCTATGGAACGGTCCATGCTTAACAACGTATCCGTTCTTATCTCGAATATTAAAATTCATTTATTCCCCTCCCTAGTTTATTTAGCAGAAACGCTATTATTTTTCTTATCTTCTGATACATCTGCATCCTCCGCACCCTCTTTGTCAGAACTGTGTAAGCTAGATGCGACAGGCTTATAAGAAGACGCTTTGGTTTTGGTGTCATTTACACCGATTAAATTGTACGTTTTTTCCGAATCACGATAGACGACATCTTCTGTTGTCATGTATTCAATGTCGTTGGCCATATACTGATACGTGTTTTCTGTATAAATGTCATTCATACTCATAACTTGTCCTTCATCAATGATGCTAATACCATAGACTGTTAAATGTGCTTTCGAGCCATACTCATTCGTGAAGCTGATTGTGATGTCGAATGGTGGAAGTTCATCCATCAAACTGTGCTTTGAATCTACATAGTTACCAGTTGATTCCGCAAGACTTAGAATACGTTGATAAAAATGGCGGTCGAACACAGAGAAGATTAGTGTCCCTGCAATTGTACGTGGCCCTTCTGTAAAAGCTTTTGCATTCACGTTGCCAAGCGAACGCACAGGGTATTTATCCATATGTACAGAATAGGTGAACGTCTGCATTTCACCGATGACCAGCGTATGTGAGCTCACCTTGCTCGGATCGTTCTTGCTGGGGAGTTCGATATGAACCGAAGCCACCATGTCGCATCCGGAGAAAGAAGTGTTTGTTCGCTTAAAGTCACTAAAGCGATTTTTGCTCTTGTACTTATCGTCTATCTTCTTTTGAAACGTCACGATTTTATCATTACTTACACGCTTATTGTAAGCACCATCTGCTGATTTTGTAATTGTTTTTACCATGTATTACTCCTCCTCTCTAATAAAAAAAGCGAAAGGCGTTTTGCCCTTCGCTTTTCAGTAGCCCATTTTAGCCTGAAACTGTGTCGCTATCAACAGTTTTCATCGGATCGACGCGGCGAGCTACGAATGTGCAAGCACGTTCAGAAGTTACAGTGTCGGTTGAGAAACCAGTACCTTCATTGATAATTTCAAGACCATAGATAACGATTACAGATTTTTGGCCGTATTCGTTGGCGAATGAAATTGTTACATCGAATGGTGGAATTTCATCGGCATAATGTGGTTCTACTTCATCAACGATAGCGTTTGTACGTTCTACCGCATTTGTAGATGAAGCAATTTTACCTGTCATTAAGTCATCCCATTCATCAATTGATAATGGAGAGTCTGTTGAAATGTCACCATTTACATTACCGATTTTGTTAATTGTACCAGATTGTTTTTTCAGCGCTTGTAGTAAAGCATCTTGGTCAAATACTGAGAACACCATTGAACCGGCAATCCCGCGTTTACCACGACTGAAACTTCTTACTTCGGCACTCCCGAAAGTATAGTTAGGCGCTTTCTCACGAGAAATAGAGTATGTAATAGCTTGTAATGAACCGATTACTACGGCACCAAAGCTACATACAATATCGCAACCAGAGAATGTAGTATACGTTTGAGTATACTCAGAAGTCATTGAGTTGTTATATGCTGTCATTGAGAGACACTCCTTATTATGTATGTATTAATATAGAAGGAAGCGGCATCGCCGCGACCTATTAGATTTCGTCTTGTACAGTAATGCGGTTGCGGATTTCTCGGATTTCGTATACTGGACGAATTGCATAATCAATGTCGATGTATGAATACTTCTGAGTGTTACGGTCCGTATTCAGTGTGAAACGGTAGCCGTCGATTAACACGCCTTTGATTGATTCAAGACCAGACTTGATTGCAGTTTGAAGTGAGTTACGGTTCGAGTCGTTGTTTGGTTTACCAATGAATGGATCACCAGCAGCACGAATGATTTTCGTTACTTCACTAAGCACACGTTTAACAGATAAACGACGCATTGGATCGTCAGCTTGTGCCATTGTTACACCATCAGTAATAACAAGGCCGTTTGTAACTGTATCTTTCACTGTAACGAAACCAGCTTGTGTTAAGCGTGATAGTTGGTAGTTAGAGTATGTATAGTTCACAGAGCGTAAAGCGATTGGTTGGTTTGTAGAGCTTTGGTCTTTCGACAATACAGTTACCATACCAGCGTATGCAGCGGCACCGTTCATTGTGAATTTAGAGTTGTCTTCATCAATGAAGTCGCTTTGGAATTCTGTGATTGATACGTTATCGCCAATTGGATAAGGCTCGCTGTTACGGCCAATCATTGGTTTACCTTGTTTTGTTTTAGCGTGTAAATCGAAGTCAAGTTCCATTAGACGTTCTTCACGAGCCTTTACGCCTTTTAACGATTTATCGCCTTGCAATTTAAGACCGATAACACCATGAGTAGTACCAGTTTTCAGCGTTGTGTATGTAGCGTGTTGCGCTAATTGACGAGCAAAGTTGTCAGATGTTTTATAAGGGATGTATTGAGAGTAGTTATAAACAATCTCGCGGTCCTCTTTTAATTCAACTGACTCATGGAATAACACGACTGCAATTTCGCCTGTTGCTGGGTTCTCTACGTCTGGCGCAGTGATCTCAGCAATCTCAGATAGGTATGAATCTTTTTCTTTCATGCCCGCTTCTGTCATGTCGAATGTGAAGATATGATTTAATGCAGAGTGACCATTTAGCATTTCAACTAATTCTTCGATTGTAAGGTTATCCATGTAAGCACTACGAACGATAACTGGGTTCATCTCGAAGTAGTTTGATTGTGCGTAGATAACTGTTTTCTCTTCATTTTCAGAGAACATTGTTTCTGCGTCACCTAATGGTGTAACCACTTTACCAGCAGCTAATGCAGCAGGATCAGCGTAGACAGTTTGTGTTAAGTTAGCAGCTAATACTTCAAATACATAAACATGCGCATTATTTTCACCTAATACGAATTGGTATTTAACAGAAGTTGTTTCACCTGTTTGTACTTCGAAACCGTCGTCCCCTACCGCTACTTCTTGGAAATCAACTACACCATCTGTTGCAATACCTTTGTAGATTTTGCCGTCAGAGATAACCAGTTTGTTTTCAAGTAATGCGTTAGAGAATTTACGGTAGCCGTTGTTTTCGTCATAAATGAATAAGTTTACTTTGCCAGTACCATTGTCTTTAACTAAAGTACGTGTGCCGTTTTCGATATTCATTTTTTTGATTTTGTCTAATTCATCTTGTGTTGTATAAGATAATAATGGAAGAACTTCCATCACTTCATCTGTGTAAACAGAATCAATTGAAGCGGTCATCGTATCTTCTTCTTCAACTTCATGAATTTCGAATTTGTACGATTTAACAAAATCATTGTCGATTGCATCTTCATTGACGATCGGTGTTGCTTTAATCATGCTACTGAATACATTCGCACTGATTGGAGAAACAACTTGGAAATCTTTCGCACGAGGAACGCGGTCTTTGATTTCTTCATCTGCGCCAACGCCAGCTAATACGCGGTAATCTGTAGATAAGTTTTGAATTACAGAATAGATACCGTCAGGAATTTCTTGTACGCGGTTTGCATCAGTAAGTGGCGTTTCTTTAACGCGTGGCGCTAATTCTTTAATCACTTTACCTGTTGCATCTTTTTTAACACGACGTTCAGCGTATGCTGTAGTCGCATAACCAGAGCCTAATTTTTTATAAAGCTCGAAGTTTGAAATAGCTACTTCTTCGTAGTCTGTGTTGTCTTTTTCGAATGCGCGGTCAACTAGACCTTGCGTTTCTAAGAAATCGAATGGTGCCGATGTGAAGATGGCCACTTCATTTAAGATTTCTTTTAATGGCGCATGTGATGCAGAGAACACTGGATAGTCAGATGAAACATCTGTATTCAAGATGATTTGTTTGTAAACAACACCATCAAACGATTTGAATGGTTTATCTTCATCTTCAATGCAAAGTTTATAATCTAGTGTAGTGACTGGTGTACAGATAGAATTTGAACGACCGATTGTATATAGGCCTGGTAGTAAAGCGCCTAGTGTTAAACGTCGAGCTTCTTCACTGCTAGTTGTAACCTCAACGCCCGATTCATCTACGATAGATAAGCGAAGAACGTTGTTGTATTGGTGATCGTTTAATAGATCAATTACTTCTGATAATTCAGAGTTACTATCTAACGAATAATCATTTGCAAGCTCAATTGTATTAACAAGTACTGCGTTTTCCGCTTCAACTAGGCCCAAACGTTTCTCGACGATTGTTGCGCGGTTGGCTGGTTTGTAGAATTTTAATTTTTCTGCGCCAGCTGTATTGTCATATACTAAGAAGTACTCTTTCGCATCATTCGTAGGGAACGCTGCTTTCATACGTAGACGTAAGCTAGAATCTACTGCGAACTCGTAATCCTTCTCGGCGTTTTCACCAGATACGCGTACTGCGTAAATTGTGCGACAGCCTTTTTCGTAAGCATCTTTAATTGCTGGAACTAAAGTAGCTTCTTTCTTCGTGTTTGAATCGTACCCTTTACCAAACATGTATTCAGCGTGTTCTGGTGAGTAGATTGCAATTGCTGCGCCAGTTGGTCCATGGAAGGCAGTACCAACAATCACGATTGATTCAGTTGTACCGAATTGTGATGTGTCGTAGCCGTAGCTATATTCGCTTGTTACTTCCGTTAATGTACCTGGCAGTAATGCTTCGTTTTCAATAAGTCCCATTGGTAGGAATCCTCCTTTAAGTTGTCGCTATTTCAAGGTCATCAATGATGCCATCGAAAATAACAAATTGCTTTTCTGTAACCACTTGATATTGCAGACTTTTAATCGAAAAATTCTCTCGATATGTGTCTAGTGCCGTATCGGTTAGTTGCTGCTTAAAGATGATCTCCCCGACGCCATTACGTTTGAAGTAATGCATATATGAGAAGATGGCGTCTTCTAATTCATTCATAGCTTTAGTTGCTTGCTTGTAATCAGCTGCAAAGACGTCGAATTGAATGATTGAACGGAACCGTTGCGCTCTTACACTGAGAACACGACGTTCGCTTTTGGGAACGCCTTTCTCTGCAATGTATTCTTCACGCGGTACAGGCTTCAATTCTCTCTCCGGTGTTCGACTTAAAATGTTGTAACGGATAAAGGTCTTATTGATGTCTACGTCTGGGTCCCGCTTGATGCGGTCTCCTTCGTTGAAACAGAATTCAATATCTTCATCTGTTGTTTTTGCAATCACCATACCGACCATCTCAATGAAATCTTCGATAGAAGCGTTGCCATCTGCTTTGAGTGATTTACTTGCGTTTGGATTGATGACTTCGGTTTTATCCTCGTCACCATTATTAGTACCGTCTGTAGAAGCGTCTTTATTCGATTCTTGTAAAATATCTTGTATTTTATCTTTATTTTTTCTAAGTAATCCTCTAACTCCTTGTCTTTATTGGGATCTGTGGGCTTTTGCACCTCTGATTTTTTTCGAGGCTTGCTCACAGATAGAGGTGCTAATCGCTCCGTATGGTCAGCAAGTAAGCATTCGAAAGATGCTGTAGAGTTTATTCCACTTCTGCTTTTCATGTTAGTTATCTCCTTCAAATTCCACACGAATACGTTCGGTCGAGAATGGAATAGAAATAGCTGCGTTAACGATAACGCTGTATGTGTAATTCGTTTGTCTTACAAACTCCACATTTAAGATTTCATAATCCTTCACGTATCGTGATTTTTTAATGCTTCAAACGCTTTGTCGATAGCATTACGAATTAAGTTTTGTATGTATGGACGATTTAGTCGTCCTATGTATTGATCTACGTTAATGTAGGCATCTATGTATTTTAATAGTCGATCTACTAAAATAGATTTAACGACCGAACTGTTTGGAGCGAAATTCAATAGGTTTTCACCATGAGCGATACCATCTACATCTGTACGAAAGTATGCAACTTCCATGTCTCCCATATCTTCAATGGATAAATCGAATACCGAATTCCCTAGACCTACATATTTAATTGCATCGAGTACCCCTGTCGTTTCGAGAAGGCACCCTAGTGCTACATTCGCAAATGGATAATTAAGCAAGTTATTTGCTACATAAGCGATTCGTGAACCACCGTTTTGAGTTGCTGTTTGTTTGTAGATTGCATCTCTACCCTTTCGTACTGCTTCAAGGTATTCATCAATATCTTCATACAGCGATGCATGCTCGTCAGTGAACAGTACGGTCACTTTACTCATGGGGCTCATTCTATTCATGTAGTCGACTGCATAGTGAAGATATGCGCCGTCTACCAAATCATAGAAGCGATCATTGATATGAATATCCAATGGCACAAAGTAATCGACCGGTACATTCTCTACCAATTCAACAAAATCAATATGGTCTGTTTTCTCCTGCATATTTACAAGGTACACATCTTCTACTCCAAACACCTTTGCAGTTTTATAAGCATCTACAAGCTCGCAGTCCCCGAAGTATTCGTACGCTTCTTCGTATGTATTAAATGTTTGTGGCTCGCAGATAGATGCTAGTGTTTTCGCCTTTCCAGAAAATAAAATGCTGGTCATTTATTCATCACCTCATAGAACTTCCGAACGAATTTCTCGGGATTCTTTTTCTTTGGTGCCAAGAACACAACACTGTAAACAGGTGTAATACTATCCGAACGTTTGTCAGATTTCTTAGTAACGTGATAAGCATTCATTCCTTCAACCACAACGTCATCTTTACTGAGTAAGCGACTGTATCGCTCTGTCATATAGCCTTTGTAAACAACGGATTTTTCATCGACCGCCATGTTTTGAAAGCTACCTTCACTCGTGCGAATGGCTGCCTTAATAGATTTGATGCGCAGGTTGCGCCCTAGTCCCAAGCATTTAGGACAGTCGGGATTAGCTTGCTTCGTTGCATAATCGACGCAGGAACAAATAATGTCCCCACGAATAATTGCATACGAATCGGTTTGTAGCTTATTGATGATACGTTCAATGCCTTTGTCAAAATGATTCATTGTTTATCGCAACCTTCCAATGGTAGTTAAATTAACGTGATGGCCATGGTTACGATTTCTAATATGGTGAATTGTGCGACGTGGTTCAGCGTAGCCATACTGCCCACAGTTTTCAACTTCTTGCTTCCATTTATCAAGTTCACCTTTTAACTCATTTAATACTGATTTAGCAGACGCTTGCGATGATGGGTTGTTGAATGTGATGTCTGCCAACGTACCGCTGTACCCTGCTTCTGGCACATTCGATAACATCGTACGGAACAATGCATCGTAGGCTGCTTTGTACCGTACATACTGTCGTACCCAAAATGGCAACTTGTCGTAATCAATTGGGCAGCTCGAACGGTACTCTGCTTCCTCAGATGCTTCGCGAATGTAATAAAGCAATAGGTTGTCGTCTAAACCAAGATCCTCTACTAGCGACTTCACTGATTCAAGCGATACGAAACATGGGTACATTTCTGTTGTGAAATTGTATTTAATTCGCTCTAGTGAACGATTAGAATTCTTAGCCTGTATATCTTCGATTGTTATTTCATAGTTATGATTACCGTCTACTTCTTCCAATGGAATGATTTCAATTTTGTTATCATAAATCTTCACATCGAACTCGACTGATTTACGCATTAGATCAACCTCTTTTCAACTTTGATTCGTCCAATAAATTCGTCAATATCTTCATCGAATTCAAATATGAACGACTTTGGTTTCGTGCCCGATTCTGGTTGGCTTGTACAGATAAGGTCTGTTTCGATAGAAGGACCTTCATTTGCTTCATCGCCTTTCTTATCGCAGGAGTCTGCTTCGTAAATAAATGAAACGGCATCTGACCATACTCCATGCTCGTCACCGTCGATTGTACGGACGCGCACGTAGTACTGCCCTTCTGCTGGCAAGTCATAATTGAGTTTCGTTTTTCCGCTAACAATTGCGCGAAAGCTTTTCTTGTGAAATGCTGTGTCGGAACTCACCTCAACTTCATAATGTGATACATCTGCCTTGTCTGGTTTGATTTCTAAACGTGGTTCGTCCAATCGCTGGAAGTCTACTGGATAGCTAATTGTTGGTCGGTCCTCAATTGTGATGCCAGTTGCTACATGGTAGCGGAAGGTGCGATCCAACTTATCTCCTGTAATAGATGTGATACCTCGTCGTAGTGTTACTATATATACGCTTGTATTGGAGCTAGTCGGTTTAACATACACGCTATTTTTATCTACAGAAACAGTGAAGGGAACTTCTTCACCAATCTCTTTATCAGACAAAATAAGCGTGTTTAGATTTACCGTACTAGCTTCTAGTGCAAGTGAGAATTCAATGGCGATGTGATCCTTATCTGGATCAAAGACCATTCCCACTAGACCGAATTGTGTGTACATGTCTAAACACGCTCCTTTATGGATTATTTAATTATTTTGAAGCTTCTTCTTTGGGTTCAGCTTTTTTAGGAGCTACTTTCTTAGCAGGAGCTTTTTTAGTAGCAGCTTTAGCAGGAACCTTTTTAGGTTCAGCCTCTTCTACTACTGGTTCAGCTGGAGTTTCTTCAACAGGTTTTACTTCTGTCTTAGGTTCAGCTTTTTTAGCAGGAGCTTTCGCTTCTACCTTTGGTGCAACAGGTTGTGTTGCGATAGGTGTAGTTTTTAAACTGCGCACCTTGCCTAAACGTTCTTGCTCAATAGCTTCATCCGAAGATAATGTGCCGCTTAGTAATTCCAAGCGACCGCTACCTACAGCAATTCGTAAGTTTGTTGTGTTCATACCGGGAACAACAAGTCCCATCGGTTGAGTGATTGTTAAATGGATACGAGTCAGATCGTCAAAGAATGCGACCTGTCCTCGTGCCAATTTAACCGTTGCCATTACATCCATGTGTTAATGCCTCCTTAATTGGCTTCCATTTTTGTTAGACTGACTTAGTGTTCACAGTAACAGTTGGTGGTACTGGGTAAGTTGGAGCTGCTGCAATGTTAAGAGCAGTTGTGATACCGCGACCGTTGTTGTCAATGCCGACACCATAGCGTTCTTTTGTTTTTAATAAGCGTACATCGACTTCTGGGTTTGTCCATTCGTCCATAGATAACGCTTCTTTTTGTGCGATTGTACCAACCTCATTACGGTCGATGCAGTACATATCAAAACGTTTGCTCACTTTATCGAAGTTTACGAATGGTGAGAAGTTGATTGTTAATGGGAACGGAATACGGTTTTGAACTTGTGAAGGTTCCATGATGTATTGTTGACCTTCGCCGTTGTTAGCTAAACCGAATGGTCCTGGTGTACCTTGTACAGCGCCCCATGGGTGAACGTTTTGGCCGCCTAATGCGCCCCAAGTCATACCGTTACCAACCATTGAGTTACGAGCGAATACAGTCCAAACAAGTGGATGCATAATTACGTCAGTTGGGTTCATACCTTGGCCCATTAATGCCATTACTAATTCAAGGAAATCTTCTGAGCTCATTGTGTCATTGAAAGTACCGTCAGCAGCGCGACCAGTTGTACCAGCTTCGGCAGCTTGCGAACGAATTGCGTTGTTGAATACTGGACGACCATGGCTAGAGAAAGAGTTGAAAATCCATTCCTCTTTGTAACGTGCCATTGCGCGGCCCATTTTACGAGTGTTTAAACCAAGGATGTCGAAAGAACTGTCTTGGATGGCTTCTTCTGTAATAGAGACTTTTAAGCCGATCTTTTTAACACGAATTTCTAACGTGCTGTTCTCGATTGTAGTTTGGTCTAAGTTATCTTCGTTGTAACGAGTACCCTCTCCGACTTCACTAGCAACTAATTCGCCTACTACTGGGATAACGAACACAGTTGATGAACCGCCTTCGACGTGTACAGTTTTCATAAAGCGTGTACCTAAGTATTCTGGTTCAGCTGCTTCACGTAATTGACCTTCTAATACTTTCGGAATTAATTTAACAACGTCTGTTGTTTGTAATGTTTCGCGAATGTTTGCGCGACCCATTGAGAAGTCACCGTTTACGTTACGAGCCATACGTTCCATTAAGTCGATTGACTGTAATGAAACCGATGGACGTTCCGCTGTTTTCCCTTGTTCGTATGCTTCCGTAGCATTTGTTACGTTTTGACGTAATGCATTAATGTGCTGTAATGATTCAGTTAAATTCATGATTGAATTTCCTCCTATATAATAGGAAGGGATTTTATTCCCCTTCCCTGTTTTTATGTTTTTTAAGTTATGTTATGTATGCTTGCATACAAGTATGCGATGATAAATGTATGCAAGACACTTTACAAGGAGCCCTGTAAAGTTAGATATGTATGAGTATGTTATTTAGTAAGTAAGACTTTGATTGTACCGATTGCGCCGTCCCAGTCAAGGAATGTTGGAACACCAGCAAGACCACGTTTAGAGTAGCTAAGTTTCACTTCTGTTGGTTGAGCACCAAATACTTTAAACTTCTCGAAGTCTACAACTTTTAATTGAACGATACCTTGTAGGTCGTCAGCATAGACAATTTTCAAGCCAGTGTCGCCAATTAATGCGCCTTCTGTAGCTGGAACAGCATCCAATGCACCGACTTTGATTTGGATGTCGTGAACATTTACGTCAGCTGTACGTAGGAAGAAGTCGATTTGTGTTTCAGCTGTTTCACCTGCAGCAATCATGCCAGCGTGTGTTAATGGTAATGTACGGTCAGCTACGTTTTGACCATCTGTAAGACCTGGGATGCCAAGGTTCTCGAATTGATGCTCTGCGTTCATGCGTGTGCTATAAACATCTAAAGTGTTTGTGCCACCGTTCATGTGTAAGTCATTTTCGCGGAATGCAGGATCATATGGATAACCAGGGTATTCGTTGTTAGAACGGAATGGAGAGCGAGCAATTGCATCTTCACCACGACGACCATTTTGATACCAAACAGCTGGATTGAATTCAGCAAAGTTCATGCGGTCCTCTAATGCCCAAGTTGCGAAACGAGCAGCACCTTCTGGAAGTAAGTTGTTAGAAGCTTCGTATACTTGACCGATAACTTGTTGACGTTCAGCTTCGTATTCAGAGATTGTCATAGCCGCTACTGCTTCTTCATATGATAATGGAGAGATTGTGATACGACCGTTTTCGTCTGGTTTTAATAAAGCACCCGGGAATAAGTTTCCGTATACAGATGACCATGGGTTTAGTTCAGCTTTGTTCTTGTATGCGAACCAAGGTAACTCAACTAATTTATCCGTTGCGATTGCACCCGGCATCATACCGTTGAATGCATCGTCATCACGAGTGTATTCATTACGCATAATCATACCTACTGGAATGTTACCAGCGCGAACTGCTACAGGAACACCAGCGCCATTTACGATTCGACCAGTGTCAGCATCGACTTTGAATCCGCCATCAGTTAATTGTTTTAATGCTCCGCCGACTTTGAATCCTTCGAAGCCACGAGCATTATATGTACCAGCTGTTACTGGAGTCCATTCTTTACCGATACCACTCATGTCAGCGCCTTGTGCTGCTACTTCGATAATATCAGTTTCTTTAGCGTCTACGAATGTATCGTATTTATCACCCATTTGACGTAAACGAACAGGAACACCACCGTTTGCTAATGTTAATGTGTTGTGTTGTTTCTTCATGTCGAAGTCTGTTAAATCCATTGTTGGATCGATTGCAACGATACGACCACGCGGCATTACCATTTGGTTGTAACCATAGCCATAACCATATGTGAATAATACTGGTAAGCGGTCATCCATTTGATATTTGATGTTTAAAATGTCATGCTCAGATGCATTTAATTTTGTATTTGTACGATTGATGCGGTCAGTTTCGTTACGGTAGCCCGGTAAATTCGCTTGGAATGTTTCGCCGCGGCCCCCTGGTTGTAGGAATTGTTGACCTGTGTAATTACTTGGATTAATAGCCATGTTTAATTTTCACTCCTGTGATTAGTATTTGATATGTTGAGATGCAACGTTACTAAAGATGTTAGCTGCCGCTTCTTCAAGTTCCATGTTAGACATGATTTTGATACCAGTTGTTTTAGTTGATTCAACTGCAATAGTAGGATTCTCTGCTTTAGAAATGTTAGCAGCACTTTCTTTTACAGCGATACCGCTAGTGTTCACTGGTTCTTCTTGTGTTGTTTTTGTTGCTGGATCTTCTTTCGAATTGTCGTTGGCAGATTCAGCGTATACACCACGTTGCACAGGTTCTAATGTTTGCACATTTTCACCGGCAGGATTTTCCGAAGTTGTTTCGGGTTCATGCTCTGCAGGCTCCTCTTTTTGAATACCGTTCATTGTTAATTCTTCAAGCTCGTCAGCAAGACGGTCTTTTAAAGATTCAATTGTACGGTTTTCAAATTTGCTACGGTTCAGTTCCCCTTTGCCGTTAGCAATTGAGATGCCGTTAAGTGAGTCAAGAAGTACGGAGCGCAGTTCCGTTTCTTTTGACACAACTTGTTGTTCAGCGCGTTGACGAAGTTGAGTTTCGTTGTTCGCACTTTCTTTCAGTTCCATGATTGTTTGTTGATCCGCTTTATACTGTTCGCTTTCAGTGAAGCTAACAGATGTTTGCGGTTCAACGCTTGTCGCTGGAGCTGGTGTAGAAGTCGTAGGTTGTTGATTACCTAGATCCTCTGACGTTTTTTGTACCATGTTTGAACCTCCCTCTAGGTTGTTAAAATTTGCACTCTCTGAGAACGTCACAGATTTTACACTATTGTTTTCCAAAATGCGAGTATTTTTTGAGAACTTATCACTAGGTACAACGACATATGAAATTTCCTTAACATACATGTCATTCATATCCCATGTGCAAAGCTGTCCATTATAGAATGTTCCACGAGCGTGGTGAGGACAGCCATCCTTCTCAGAAATAATGTGATGATCACAAATTGAGCATCTTACATCGTTCACTCGCACACCGATTGAAGTTGTTAATAATCTGCCATCGAGTACTTGTTCAATCGCATCTTCATCATAGATGACGGCTTGAATAACGACACAAGGCAGTCCCGCTTCACCATTCTCTCTGTATTCTGCAGACAGTACACGTCCGATGACTTTCCCGTCTTTCTCGTTGTGATGTAGGATGACTGGTTTAGCGTACGGTGCTGTCCATGATGGTAGACCTTGCTTCATGCTTTCTTTTGTATAACGAGTAAAGTTACTCGTTACAGATTCATGAATTGCTTCAATCTCAACAATTAATCCTTTGTTCGGTAATTTAATAGCATTTTCTGCCGCTACTTGTTTGTCGGCTTCTGTGAAATTCATCTTTCCAACGACTGTACTGTCAATTGGTTTGAATCCTTCATATTCTTTGAAATCCATTTACGCAGTTACTCCTTCCTTTTTTAAACTTAAACGACAGCTACAGTACGAGTGATAAGCGGGGATTTCATTGAAATCAACGCGGGCTGTGTCGATAGTTGCTTCGTGTTCTTCACGATCTTCACTGTCACCGAATTGCACGTAAATCTTTTTAGTGCCGAGCTGTCTCGCTGTTTGTGCATAGCTGTACCAATACGTTTTAGGAATGATGTATTCCATAAGGAAACGTAAACGATATTCCAGAGATGAAAAAACAGCTTGAACGTCTTCGCCTTTTTTGATAAGCGATTGGATGTCGTTCAATAAAGTTGAAACCTTTTCTCGTGCATGCTTCTTAGCTTCACTCATAGTCAACGCTTTAATCGAGTAGCGTTCTTTGAGCTTGTGGTCGTTGATGCAACGAGTAGAACCAGTATGCGATGCATTTTCAATTAACGCATTAATTTCTTTTAAGAGTGCATCTTTACTGATTTTAATAATTTCATCGAAATCATCGAAGCCCTTATTTTGATGCTTCACTAAATCAGTACGCATTAAATCGAACTTATTATATACAGATTGAAAATCTTTTTTATTTTTTCTAATCTTTTTTGGGCAATCAGCTCTCCATCATCCGCTTCTTTCACATTTACAGAAGTTGTGCCATGTTGATTCGTTGGGCGGTTACGTGTAGCAATGTCGTTGTTCGGTGTATTGCTCGCCACTTTACCATTGCCATTATTTTTATTTTGGTTATTTTGGACGGTTCCTTGTTGTGCCGCTGCCTTAGCTGTTTTATCAGCAATCTTCTCAGCAGTTTGAGCAGCCTTCTCTGCTGCAGCTGCATCTACTTTTGCCTGCTCTTGGAGAATTTGTACAGAGCTTTCTGTTTGTTTTTCAATCGTATTCGCAGATGATTGGTCTGTAATAAGACGAGCGTATAGACGTTCTTCATCTACTTCTTCTTTTTTACCAATCGCACGACGAGCTTCTTCAAGTGTAGTTAAGTTAGATTGATATTTAAGCATTTCATGATTTTCTAATTTGATACGTGTATCAAGTGCAATTTCATTAAAGATGTAATTAACTGCATCGTCTTCGCTCAGTATTGGATCAAAGCCACCTTCTAGTAAAAGTTCATTGATAATTTCGTTCTCCACGAAAATAGAAATGATTCGTTGAACAAACTTAATGACATCATGTGCTCGACTCTCCATTGCGTCAGCATCTCCAGCGGTTGTGCCTCGCCCCATTTGTGAATCCGACACACTTAATGCAGTGAACACGCGTCGCTCGAAATAATTTAGATAGTTCGTGACGTCGATAGCCGAACCCTCCGCTCCGATTGTGGCTACATCAACACGTTCATTGGTAATGATTGAACCATCGTCTGCCATTCGTTCTAGTTCCATACGAAGCTTATCAATTTCGCTTTGTGTACCAGACTGCCCTACCCCAGTCGCCCCCACACGCCAATGATAGATTGGTAGTGAAAAGCGATAGATTAAGCTAATAACATTCCCCTCGATTTTACGAAGCAACTTAACATCTTCTAATGCTGCTGCAATACGTGGCATACCGAAGGCGTCATTTGGACCTCTGTCAAAATACATATGTACAACGTTTTCTGGTTTGAAGATTTTCTCTTTGCCGTCAACGATTTGACGGTATTCTTTGATGACGCCATTTTCGTCGCGCTTTATTGAAACGGAAGCGGGATCAATACGGAAGTAACCAGATACAGGTTGGAATGTGCTACCACCAATTGGTTCAGCTTTTAACGAAACGATGGACCACTCTTGTCGGGACTTCACAAGAAACGCATTGCTAAAGCGATATAGGTCATCCGCGATTTCCTGCATCAACAATTCGAATGGCTTGTCTGTTGCGTAACTAATAATTTTCAAACGTTTCTTCACGTATTGAATTGCTTCTTTGTTTTCGCTGTCCAGCTTCACGCCAGCTTTATAAATTAAGTATGTATATTTTGTAACGGCTTGTTTTATGTATGAATCTGCCTCGATTGCTGTCTTGATTTCTTCAAGGTCGTATTCGGGATAGACGAATTGATTGCGGTCCTCGCCTTGTCTACGGATAAGACCAACAGCTTTCGCTACTAGGTTTTGTAAACTAGAACTATGAATACTGGTACTACTCAATTTCTTTTCTTCTTTCTTAGAAAATGAAAACATATACTGTCCCCCTATTTTTTAATGTATTAAAAGCGTCGTACGAACATGGTGGTCGAAGCGTACGTGTCTTTAAATCTTTCTTGATAATGAAGTCCATCCACACCTGCTCCACTCCACTTCGTGCATTCTACGCACTTATGATCACCAAGATAGATATACACATGCGACCATGACTTGCTCATACTATGCCCGTCAATGTTGACACTTGCTGGATGTCCTTGATAACCAGTTTTGCCAGCAACTTGATAACAAATGTCGCCCGGCATCATTTTATCTATTTTTCCTCCGACATAAATTCGCTTACCACCTGGCATATTTAATTGTTGGCCTACAGATTTTATTTCGCCAGTATTGATACCAAGGGCTTCTTTCATTACTAGGTATGTAAATAAAGTACAATCCATTCCTAATTTACCGTCGGCACGTTTCTTGCCCCGACCTTTTGCGGAATTGTTATTGTAATAAATTTTGGATTTGTTCTCCTTGTAATATTTCAGGGCAAAGTCAATTATCTTCTGAGCCTTCTTCGATTGTTTGCCATCCTCATATGAAACATCGTAATTATCTGAGCTATTGCTTTCACCCTTGCTGTTGTCAGATGATGATGTTGCACCTGTGAAATCGGCTGGATCTGCAAAGTCACTAAAGAACTTTGCGACATCTTCGTCACTCTTCTTAATAGCGGACTTAATTTTCTCTACTCGTTCCGCTTCATTTGAGATGGACTTCTCAATACGCGCTTCGGTCGTTTTCTTTAGTGCCTTAGCTTCGTGCTCTTTTAGCTTGGCTTCTTCTTCGACATGTTTGTTGATGTCTATACCGTTTCGCATAAGAACTGCTTTACTCGTAGCTTCGTTCGTGTAAGCACGTAAAATACCATCTGTTAAAGTACAAGAGCTCATTAAATATTTATAGAAATTTTTCGTTGCTTTGAAATACTTCTCGTCGTATTCATGCCTTGCCCTAGCAAGCTCTTGGTTTTGATGTGTGTCTAAGTAATCGTTGGCAGTAATGTATTTTGAATTACGCCAGTCATCCCCTGAGATTGAATCACCGTAAGATTTCGCTTTGTCACGACCTTCGTAGTAAGCATCACGTAATGTTTGCGCTGCATCATTTTGTCGTAGATGCGCAATCGTTTTGTCGATGTTGTAAATCTTAGTAAAGAATAACGTGTTTTGTTTACGCTTGATTTGGCTCCGCGTGATACTATCCGATACATGTTTCAGTGTATTAGGAATGCTTTGGCCAGAAAGTATATAGTGCATTTGAAGTTCTTTTATAGAACCAACGCCAGCTGGAATAGCGACCGACATATTATCTTTCCAGAATCGAGACAATGAACGATACAAACTGTCCACGTAATCTTGATAAATTACCTTCGTGTCGTCTAAACGCTTTTTGATGGCCGCTTTAACGAAAGGCTCTACATCTCCAAGTTCTTTATCCAGTTCGATGTCATCTGGAAAAAGTTTTGGTATGTCGTCTGAGATGTCAGCGTTTGGAGTGTAGTCATCCATATCATCATCTGGTGTTGGCATATCATCTGACGTTGTTTCATCATTCCTTACAAACTCACTTTCATCTGGAACGTGCCACTTGTCGCTAGACAAATCTCTTTTATAGTATTGCAAGGAAGGTGTCAATATCTTTCGTACATCTTCCGGCGCAATATCTAACAGCTTTTCAATCTTTTCGATTTTATCAAGAATCTCTTTACGTTCATCTTCGAACAAATCACCGTCTGGGTTTAACGGTATAGTTTCTACAGGTTCGTCACTGTATGGAACATAGCCGTCTGTATAGTAATCACGACTATACTCAATCTTTGGTTTGTAGTTAATCGGTTGCTCGTTGTAGTCTGCCATGTGAAAAGTCCTCCTTATTGAAAAATCCCCTTAGCATTTTACAGCTAAGAGGATAAAAAGGCTATATTTTTACCAAACAGTTCTTGTTGCGCCGCCTGTACGACTCCCCCAACCGCGTCCGTTAGAGCGTCGACGAGAAGAATTTCGTACTTGCGTCCATGTAGGACGATCCCCTGGTAGGTCGCCGTCATGGTGTGCCGCTTCAATTTGTTGACTAAAGCTTGTTTCACTTGCGGCTGCTTGGCGTAACGATGTTTCTACACGTTTTTGACCAGGGCGTTTTTGTATAGATGACATCGCCATTTCATATCGAACTTTTTTGATTGTATTGGTAAGCTCCGTAAATTCGAGTACGAATGCAAGGAAAGCCAAACCTAATGTATCGACAAAGTGTTCATTTTCAGAAGTGAAAATTGGCGCACCATTTTGTTGCTGGCGCACTACTTCATAGTCGATTAATTGCTTATGTAAGATTTCATCGAATGGAGAAAGAATCAATTGCTCACGCTCGAAGGCCATAATCAATTGGTTAACCATGAATGGTTTCATTGGCTCTTTAACCATCTCTTTTGTAACTGGGTCCATTACGTCAATTTTGTTAGCAAACTGCCAGCCCTTCACTTTATGTTTAAGGCCCGTCTCTGGACGTTCTTCCCCAATAATATGTAGACGTTCTATTTGATACTCGCCTGATCCGCGGTCACAGTAGATCCATGTCGGATTATATATTTCGTTTAGTTCAACAATCAAATTAACTGCTGCATCGTATGAATACTCCGCTTTCGGTACTTCAATACGTTTAACAACAATGAATTTTTTCGATTCAATGTCATAGTCCATTATCAATATACTACTTGATGCTTGGTATTTATCCCAGTCGACGCCCATCGTACGGAATGTATTTCGTGGCACAGGTATACCATCGTACACTCTGTTAATTGGTGTCGGGGTCCCATTCTCCGCTTCACGCTTCACGCGATCCAACTGGATAACAGATAGCGGATTGTAGTAATAGTTTTGGAATGACATTGCTTTATCGACCTTATCTTTGTTGAATACACCGGTATCTTGCGCGCCGAAATCTGCTTCGATTTCATGCGTGTAACCAGACGGCGTAAGTTGAGCTCTGAATTGAGCTTCCATCGTGGCATCCCAGTTCGGGTTATGGCTTGATGGATGGAAATGTTCAGTGAAGCCCATTGATTTATCGGTACACGCTTGATAGAACTTAGAGCGAGCACCTGTTGGAGTAGATGACAAGAAGATACCGATGTCGCTACGTTCAGCGGCAATTGTTGTTACGGTATCAAAGTCAGCTTCGGTCATATACGTTTTCACTTCGGACTATATCATCTATGTAGGGCGCTATTAATAGTCTCTGAACCCTCCGTTAGTCATCAAGTAAATCTAAAGCATGAGCACATTGTTCATCATGTAATTCACTAATTAGTCTGGCGCGTTGGTTATAATTAAAACGTCCAGATGACCAGCTTATACTTGTATTGTCTGTTAGCGCACATCCAATGTATAAAGAGACAGCTTCGCCATCCTCTACTACTTTTTGGATTGTGTCTAGCATATTCAACATGTCCTGTTTGTCGTGTTCAATCGCTTCTTTTACTTCATTATGTTCATTTAGGAAAATAAGTTCTCCCATAATAAAACCTCCTAACAGCATGGCTGCTGATTATTCTGATGCAGATTTTACACCAAACCTTCCAGCAATTCACCCTATTTATAGTGGACTATATGGTTAATCCACTTCATCCATGTGAATATAATCGGCACGTTGGCCACGAATAGAAGCACCGCCTGTACCAGACGAAGCACCTGTCGTGAAGCCCATGATAGCAGAGCCATTTTTAAATTCAATCATGAATGGGTTTTTGATACGACGAGCAACTTGCTCTTGTAGAAGCGGGCTACCGTCAATCATTTCGTTTAGACGCATAAAGATTAAACGTACTTGCGTCTCGTATGGCGTAACATACAGAATACGTTGGTTTGGTTGGGTGGACCCCTTGTAAAGACCATTTACGCACATGGTCTCTGTTTTCGCTACCCTGTTAAAAACAGGGGCGGACTATATCTTTTTTAATACAATCTATAGGGTAGTTAATCCATTCTTACGGTCAAAAATAAAATTGACATCATCGTATGTTTCCATAAGGTCGCTCATTTTTGTACGGATTAGTTCGCCTAATTCCTCTACAAATTCATTTGCGGCTTGCGATGCTTCTTCAATATTTTCACGACCATCGAAGCGGATAGCTAACTTCAAGCCAGTACGAATTGTTTTAGAAAATTGCACAGGATATTTACCTTTGAACATTTTCTCCATTTCAATGACTGGCTCGCCTAATTCTTCTAAGGCGATTCGCTCGTTTGTAGTGAAGTTTGTCGTCTCTACATTTAAGCAGATAATGCGTTTACGAATACTACTTGTGTATTTTAGTTGCATGATCCGTCCTCCTTATGCAAAGAAATCGCGTGGGTAGCCAGTTGTGAATGCAGTTGATTTTGCTTGTAACTTATCAGCTGCGGCAACCGCGCGATCTTGGATAGTTTTTTCGAAAAGCTCACAGCGAGCTACGGCTTGTAAGTAATCCTCTTTTAATAGAGATTTTTCATTAATGTATGCAGCTGCTTTATCTAACCCAATAGAATATGACGCTACGAAATTCTCGCCAAGCTCTGCCGTCTTATTAACGATAATGAACGATACTTCTTCACCGATTGCTTCTGGATCTTCTACGAATTGACCTTTCTCGTCAAACTTCGCTTTAAACTCGCCACCTACTGAGATGACAGGATTGCCGAATGCGCTAACCAACGCTTTTTCCTGTTCATCTGTTAAGTCGCCTTCACCGTAGCTATCAAATTTAATGTTTACTGATAGTACGCGATTTTCGATTTTTCGTTCTGCTACAAATTTCATGTGGCATAACCTCTCTCGTGTTGTATTAAAACATTTGCGCTCGTAGTCTCTGAACCCTTCCTATTTCTATAGGACATGGCTGCTGATTCTTCCAAGGGAGTTGGACCTTCCAGCAATTCACAAATGAAGAGCAAATGTTTACCCGTACGGCGTCCACACCTAGCAACCTTTTTGACCGATTCATCTAGTAAGATTTCTGCTTGATACCAGCGGGCTACCCAAGGTTCATGCTTTTTCGTCTTCGGATTGAAGGTGCGAATGAATGCACGAGCCCACATTACAGGGTTTGCCATAATCTCTTTAAATCGTTCTACTTCGATAGCGGATAATTTATTCTTCGGCATATGTATTTATTACTCCCTTTTTAGTCCTTTATTTTTTTACTATTAGTAATAGGACTGTTGTTGGCCATAAAGTTGCGAGTTAGATTGTTGCCCCTTGCCCGCAGCCATATTATTCACAAGCCAGACTGTACCTAGCGCACCAACACCAGCTTGATAGCCTTTGTTCGCTATCATCTTGTCATGTAAGTTTGCTTCGAATCGGTGATCTTTTACTTCTTTTTGAAGGCCATCAAATGATTTAGATGAACTCATTTTATCTACCCAGTCATCCATATCTTCACCTTTGTGATTCAATCGTTTACCGATACCACGTAATTCACTTCGAATTTCTTCTTCATCCTTTAACTTTCCACTCTTCACTGCTTTTTGGAATGTATCTACATGATTCTGTAATCCCATGTGCTTGCTTGCCAGTTGTTTAGCTAAACGTTTTTCTGGACGAGAGTTTCCTTCTCGATATACGTTTTCGTAGTAAGATTGGTCAACACCTTTTGGCGGTGCTTCACTTCGCTGCGTTCGAGCTTTTGCTTTCTCTGCTTGCCTACGCTCTTGTCGAGTCACTGATCTCTCATTTTGTGGTTGATTCAATTCTCTAAACATTTGAGCTTCTTCCGCTGCGCTCATTTCAATAGGGTTGCTAGAAGGTTTCGTATTTGGCTTACGCGATTCCTCTAGCATTCGTTGACGCTGCTGAGTATTGTGGCGATTCAAACGTAGCATTTCTTCTTTTTTCATCTGCATATCTTTTGCAGCTTGTGTTTTACGTCCTGTATTCTGCAGAGCGAATTCTTTAAAATCCTTGTAGTTACCGACGTCTCCACCTTGTTTTTTATAGTCTTCGACATGTTCATCGAAACCATACTTCTTAGGCATCATATTATCATTTTCGAATTTCCCTCGTAGGGCTTCGTGTTGTTTGATGTGATGCTGGTTTTTGGCATTACGTGCTGATCTAGATATTTTAACCATTTCTTTTCACCTCATTTAATAGTTCATATATTTTGCTTCGCTACCTAACATGGCATTCTGCTGATTATATTTCGCTCGCTCAATTGAGGCCATACCTGCTTGTCGCATCGTAAACGTTTGAGAGTTATCAGAGAAGTAAGAGTTAGAAAATGCTTGATTGTTTCGCGCAAAGTCGCGTGACTTCATGTCTACTTCTCTTACACTTTCTCCTACTGCCCCTTTTAATAAAGGATGTGCTTGCAAAGCAAACGTAGCGTACCATGGTAAAAAATGAGACATTACAGCTGTTCCCGCTGCGCTTCCTGCCGCTTCCATTGTCGACTTACCTTGTGCTTTATTGATGCCATAATCCAATATCGTTGCGCCAGCAGTTACTAGTGCTCCTGTCTTTTTGAACGAACGTAATACAGAGGGCGAAATATTCATCTACATATACCTCGCTTCATTACCGAGTAATGCCCGTTTTGTATTCATTTCGGATGATTGCACTTGTTGCATACCTGCTTGTCGCATCGTGTAGGCTTGTTGAGTATCAACGAACGTTGACGTCGCAAATGCTTGATTGCTACGCGCCATCTCTCTTGATGTTCGTGCAACACTTGAAGCGATTGCGCCGCCACCTTTTACAGCTCCACCTAACGCCATAGCACCAAAGTACACAGGCATCCCGACAGCATCCATAATGAATGCATTACCCGCACCTTTTACGGCAGACTTTGCAACACCATCGCCTTCTGCGCGATTTTCATTGTATTCATGGACAAAACCTAATCCACTAAGACCTATGCTGACCATTCGACCTTTATTTGAGTTCTTGAATTTGTTGAACCCAGAAGCGGATCGAAGGATAGAACCTAATGCCGGCATCGTATCTCCTCCTTGTTAATTTCGATTGTTGTGCATAGCAAACACTAAGTCACCTGTCGCACCGCCATTATCTACATAGCTGTATGGTTTTGGTGTAGGAGTCGATGCCCCACTTGGAGAACCACTACGATTTAGATAATCTTTTGTTGCTGATGTACCAGATGCAATTAACATCCCTACTGCGCCGACACCTAATCCTAATTTGGACAAGCGCATTCGACCAGGTGTATGAACCATCTTACCTTTGCTGTTCAATTTAGCAGAAGCATTCTCATACTTAAACATCTTGCCAGCAACGCCTGTTGCGAACTTTGCATATTTTTGTACTGGATTTGTCGCAAAGTAGCCCGCGCGTTTAACACCACGAGCAAGCGCGTTGCCTGTACGCGGATCGAAAGATGTACCTTTCAACGTTTTTGGTGCGAGAAGATGCCCAGCTGTTGCGGCTGAACCTAGCGCTGTACCTATCCCTACTGAACCAACTCCAGACATAATACGCCCAGAGTTTTTTAGTAAGGCCATTCCTCCAAAACCAACTGCTGCAGACGTTGCTCCAAGTGCTAATGGCGCGGCTAAACCAGCAGCTCCACCAATCGCGGCACCAGTCAAGGCACCAGAACCATCTCCACCGGTGAATTTGTTTCCAAAGTACATACCAATACCGGCACCTGCCATCCCACTGCCAATGCCTAAACTGCCGACAGCTGTTCGCAAACTCCCGTTGCCAGAGACCGTTTTGAAGCTATTCATATAAGCATGTGCTGGTTGAACGAATAAACCTTTTGCTAAACCAGTACCGACTTTCTTGCCAGCTTCACCGAAGTTTGGTAATACACCTGCTCCGATACCACCGACTGTTGCCCCAATTGCAGAACCGACACCGGCAGAGCCCATGACGCCTGCTGGGTTGTCACTATTGGCGGCGGCGATGATACCTGTCGTACCACCAACTGCGCCACCAGCTAGAGCTCCGCTTACTGCGAAACCGTTTGAGAATACCATTTACAGCCCCTCCTAAATAAACGGTACGCCAGCAATGTTTGTTTGACCGTCCTTATCACGATACAAACCACCACCACTTAATGCACGATAACCGACACCAGCAGTCAATACGCTACCTGCAATACGACCATAGTTTAATGCGCCATCTTCATTTGAGTGCGCAGCTTTAATTGATCTTGCAAGGTCGCCAGTATCTCGATAGGCATTGACCGATTGTGAAATACCGCCGAGCATACCGCCAGCATGTACATTTTGAATTGCTTTATTTGAATTGAGGATGTTTTCTCGAAAACCGCCAGAACTAAATGCGGCTAAAATCGAATCTCCTAAATCAGAACCAGTTGGTCCAATTTTCATTATGTATTCCTCCTATTGAATATTCTCTGGGCGTGTATCAATTTCTGCGTAGTCTGCATCTTGTACAAACGACATGATTTGATCCATAGCTGTTGAACCAACATCTTGCTCGCCTTTACGGTCTTTACGTGTAGCTAATAGTAAATTGTAAATTTCGTTACGGCGTTTAATGATTCGCTCGTACGCTTCCCAGTGTTTTGATACTTGCGGTTGATAAAACTCTTCACCTTGTTCACTGATTCCAGCTACGACATCTACTACTGGTACGCCTTCTGCAGCCATCAACGACTTACATCGTTCAAGTAGAATATCTTGGTTAATCAAGTCACTAATTAAGGCGCGGTCTGTGAAGCTGATTGTATTTTCAAGATAGCCGAAGTCCTCTGCATAACCGCTGAAACGTAACTCAATCTCTGCCGCTTCAATAGGACAAGGTTCTCCGACTGGGGCAAGGTCGTACGGCAACAGCTTACAAGTCGATGCATACGGACATCCTTCACCTTTACAGGTAATTGGAATACGTGCATACATTCCTGTTTTGGTTGATAGCATGGCCATAGCTGCGCTTTTTGCTTCGCATCCAGTCTCGCTAAATCCCCAGATATTCTTCACATTTTCTTCAAACTGTAGTCTACGCTCCACAGGGGTTAAACCAGTTGGCGAATCATTTCCTGCCAGGGCGGTTAAATCAAAACCTTCTGGTAGAACTTCCTCTGCCGCTTCCTCTACGACTTCATCTTGTACATTTGTCATTCTACTTCCCCCACTTCCTTGATTGGTTGAGGTGGAACAATCGTAACACCGTCAGCAACAAACTCGTAGTGAACATATACTTGTGCATTTGTAATAACTTCTCTAATGACATTCACGTTGCGTACGAAATAATTTCCGAACTGAATAGCTTCAATATCTTCGAGATAGTCGTTGATTTGCAAAGTACCTTGTACAACTAATCGTTCCATTGATTGTTGGCGACCATCTTCATCTTCGAATGACTCAGAAACTTTTACTTGCTCTACTGTACATACACCGAATGTAGACTGCTCATTGTTAATAAGAATTTCATCACCATTGTCATAGAATGTGGTGTCGTCCTCGTTGAAATAATCTTGATTTTCATTTTCCATTAAAATCTCTCCCCTCATTTGTATTAGTACCTCGAAAGGCAGCTACTATTTTTGCACAAACTTTCTTATGGCGCAATTTTTTCTTAAGGCCTCATTAAAGACTTTAATAGTCTGACAATTTAAAACGAAACTAAGACTACATAAAAAATATATACGGATTGTAAAAACCCTATGCGGAAACGAAAAAATGAAAAAATCCTGTGGCTACCCATTATATATATACACTCAAAAACACATATTTTGGAGCCCCGGGTATGCCATTTCGCTTTTCTAAACAACGTATCAAAATCTGCCTAGAAACAGCATACCTATGCCCAAGATAAAAAGGGAGCGACTAAAGATGAACAAGCAATTCATTATGAACAACCTGCGTTTAGCTATCCAACGTGATGTAACTAACGTATACGCAGAGCAATTAAAGGATATAGATGTAGTCTTTACAGAAGATGATTCTTTATTCAATTACAAAGCAATCGGTTTATTCGAAGGCGGTCACATTTACATGAATGTATGTGATCGTCTTTTATTTGATTTGATGGGCAATGATGCTGTCATTAGCGTTAAAGAAATTGTAGATAACTACCTTATCGCAATGGCACATGAACTAGGACATGCCAATGATCCAGCATGCCGTTACCAATTAGCCAATATGGCAGCAATGGTTGTTCATAAGCACAAGCCAACATTAGGAAAGATTCAATTGAAATTAGAAGAGCGAGCGTATCGTATAGGACTTCGCTATATTCCAGATCGTTTACGCAATCGCTATATCACATATAACGAACGTTACATTAATCAATTAAAACGCAAACCATTATTCATGCATAACAACAAATAACACATAGGAATGGGAGAGATACATTATGGTAAAGTCAGTAGATTTAAGCAAAGAGGAATACACAGAAGCACAGGTGAACATTATCAGCAGACACAAATTAGCTGGTAATCATGTCGTATGTAAGTTGATTAAGCAAGGGAAGGACATAGTAGCTAGTGTCATCTCAGTATCTAAAGATGGCAAGAACCAATGGTTATTATTCCACTGCCCTGCTGAACAACACTTTGCATACGCTAAGAATGACTATATGAGCATGTAGTCATATAAGGGGTTCTATATAGAGCCCTGCTTTTAATGCGGCTATACAAATGTATAACGGTCCAAAGCCCGTACAAACGCAGATGGAAGGCAATAAAAAAAAAGACGAGTGAGGAAACACCCGTCTATGTAATAAGTATTGGACGTACTTATTACGATTCATTATAGGAAAGATTGGACTCTTTTCTGTAATGGCGAGTCTTTATAAAAGGCTCACAAGTTGTAGTTTGGAAGACTACAACGTAAGTAACTGGTTATAACACCACTACTTACATAAGAGAAACGATGACTAACCATATAGGTAGCATCTACGCATATTGAGCATGCGTCAGAGATGACTTGCAACAAGGCAAGCATCTACACAGGAGAAATTATATCATGAAAACATCTACACAAGCAACAGTAACAGAAGCAGCAACAACAGTATTAGCATTACCAGAAGTAAACTACGTTAAATCAGAACTATCAACTGTAGCAGTAAACCTGTTACCAAAAGCTAAAGGTAACAAAATCAAAGCGTACCTTGAAGAAGTATTCCGCGCAGTAAAAGACGGCGTAACAATTCGCAAGGTGGTTCTTGAAAACGTACACCAAGTAAGCACTTCTGTAGCATCTACAAAAACAGGTGTTTCTACAGATCGCTATATCGAAATGGTAGAAGGCTTAGAAGGTCAAGCATTACAAAGAGAAACAACAATCATGACAGATCTTGGTGAAATGAAAGTTGAGAACTTCCTTAACGGTTTATTAGAAGTTAAATTCGACAAATCTTCATTAGACGCTTTAGAAACTGGCTTATATGTAGTATTCGCAGATAACGGTTCAGTGGAATTATACACTCGTTCTCGTAACACATATCGTTCACTATTAAACAACACTTCATTAACAATTGAAGAATTCAATAAATTAGGCGCGCTTCGTTTATACGGATTCCAATACACTCCAGGTATGGCGAAAGTAAAACGCTTATTAATGATTGCCTTACCAGATACAGAAGAAGGTAAAGCAAAATTCCGCGAAATCACAAATGCTGCAACAAACGGCATGAATCAATACTTCGTTGATCAATTCAAAGATCGTGAAGCAAGCAAAGCAGATTTAATCAATATCGCAACTCGTGAATCTCAAACACACACAGCTGGTGTAGATTTAGCGAAATTCAATGGAGATGATGTTTCTCCAATGATTGATTTAACAAAACGTTATGGCGTACTGAAAGATGGTGGCGAAATCGTAAGTGCTGAATATGTAGCGAAATCTATCAACAATGCTTCAATTTCAATTGGTGGTAGCGCAATGTTCAAACCTCAACACTTTGTGGGTGAATTAATGCAAGCTCGTTTCGATGGCGTAAACAAAGTAGCAAGCGTACTATTCATGCCTAGAACAATTGCAGCATACATCCACGCTTTAGTATTCCAAGGATACAAAATTAAATACATCACTCGTGAAGAATGGATGGAAGCTCGTGCAACAGATGCTAATGAAAAGAAAGCATTCAATGGTATCAAATCATACTTCAAAGGATATGACGCAGTTATCATTCAAAAAGTAGTAGATAAAACAGCTATCCCTACTTACATCGCAACACTAGATGAAATGAAAGTTCCTGTTTCATACGGTGAAGGTACAAAAACAACAATGCCAGTTATGACATTTTCTCACCCTGCTAAACAAACAACGAATCACTCTGGTCAAATGGGACAATCTCTATTAACAGAAGATGCAGTACAAAACATGAAAGATATGCGTGTTGCAGATTTAGCAAAACAATTCGTAGCAGAAGGTATGGATAAAAAAGAAGCATTAACTAAGGCTGTAGAAAACCAAGACCAAGCTCCATTATTAATCGAAACATTAGGCGCTGAAACAGCTCGTCGTGCATTAAGTGCGGCAATCGGTACAGAAACAGATGAAGAAGGCAATCAAGCATTGCGTGATCCTAAAGTATCTGCTTCACAATTAACAGGAGATAGCCTTTACTACACAGGTATTATGCGTAGTGCTGCTCCTCGTTTCGCATTCGAAAAAGAATCATCTATTGTTAACTCTATTTTAGGAGATGTAATCAACGTTACAAATCGTGACCTTGATAGCAAATCTCGTGACGTTGTAGCTGGTACTTATGCGTCTGGTTTATACGACTTACCTGCTCTACTATTCAACACACCAGATGATATTGCTAATTTTAAATTCATCGACTTCAACACAGATGAAGAAGGTTTAACACAACACGAAGCGGCTCACTTAAAAGCATTAAAAGATTACAACGATTTAGTAGAAGCTGGTATTGAAAGTCAAACAGCTAAATACGAATCAGTAGAGGGAATCAAACCTTCATATATGCAAATTCGTAAAGGTGTAATGAAGAAACGTGTTGTTCGTCAAGCATTCGAGGACCTTCGTAACGCAGAAGCGGCTTACCGTCTAGGTGTATTAGGAACAGATGAAGTGTATTCACCAGCTGCAGAAAGCTATGCTCGTAAGCATGACCTAGTAGATGCAGAAGGAAATATCACAATGCAATTAGTATTCTATCGTTCACCAAAACCAGGTGCTCGTGACTTCCATATTGCAAACGTTGTATCTCGTGATGAAATCTTATCACGCATCGAAGATAAAGCAGCAGCATTACTTGGTCGTAAAAACAAAGACGGCAAAACGTTACCAGTAGCAGTTGTTAAAGAATTAATGAAAGGCGCTAAAACGTACATGAAAGCATTATCAGATGGTATTGTTATGCTTCCATTCCACCCAACGTTGAACTTAATCATGTCTGGTTCTGACTGGGATATGGATGGTTTTACATTAGTATTTGACCAACGTATTGTCGAAGCATTATCAGCAACACAAGCAGAAGCTCACAGCACTACAGATTTACTTTAATAGTAAGTTTAGCAACATCATTTCATTGTCACTCAGTATTATGGACCTGCCGCATGACTGTCAGTTGTGTGGCTTTTTATTATTTATAAAACAAACATTAAACTAAAAAATTATTTATGGAGCTAAATCAAAACGGTTTAGCATAGGAGGAAATTTATCATGACATTCACAAACAACAAATTCAACCAATTCGCAGCTACATCATTCGTTAAAAACATCAAAGAAGTTCAAGCTCAACGTGCATCAAAATTCGGTTACGCTGCAGAGAACTTAGCATTAACAATGGTTAAACAAACATCAGCTAAAGTTGCTGGTATCGGTATCGTAGCAAACGCGTCACAAGCACTTAAAGCAGCAGCAGAAACATTAAAATTCGGCGCAGCATTACGTGGCATCACAGAAGAAGCATACACTGTAGCAACAGAAGAAACTCGTCGTGTTCTTGGCGAAATCTTCAACAAAGATAACACTGTACCAACAATCACTAAATACAAAGCTATCAAACGTACGAAAACATCATTCGTTAATGCTTCTGGTGTAATCGTAGAGCAAGCAGAACTTAACGTCGCAGATCGTGAAGCTATCTTGAAAACGTTAGAACACTTCGACTTCAAATCAGCAACAGACAAAACAATCATCGAATTATTAGCAGATGTTGACTTAGTATTCGATATTGATATGCAACGTCACATTGACGCATTCAAAAAAGCTTACGAAGTATCAGTAATCGCAAGCCCATCAAAAGCATATAAAGTAGCATCTATTAACAAAGGTTCAGTAAAAGTACAACTGCTATTCACTGATGAAATGAAAGCGGAATACAAAGAAAAAATGACTGAGCAGTTCTTAACTATCGCAAGTGATAATGCAGAAACAGCTGGTAGCCGCGTATCATTATTCTACCGAGATGAACTAGACTACGATAAAAAAGGTAAAGCTATCTTCACTGACTTGAAACAACAGTTCAAGAAATACAGCCTTACTGAAATCTACAATGCATTAATCGACCTTGATGAAACAGCTCGTGAAGCAACATTCATTAAATCAGAGGTTATCGAAGCTGCAGCAGTAGTAAGTGAGAACCCAGAGTTCACTTCATATGTACAATCAACATTAACTCAATTCGATGCAATTGAACGTGCTCAACGCGATGAAACAAAATATGAATTACAATTAGTTGATTCTGATACTGACGAAGCAATGGAAGTACGTGCTCGTGTATCTAAAAAATACAAACCATTAACTGAATTCATGAAAGCTGCCGTACGTTTAAAAGCAACTCAACTTGGTGTAGATGCAGCGAAATTAGCATTAATCACTCGTCAAATTGGCGACCTTCGTTATGGTGAAGATAACAAATCAAACACAATGTCATCTGCTTTCAGTGCCCTATTCGCAGAGGAACAATTACTATACGCTGAAATGATCCACAACGAATCAACTGACCTTGAAGGCTACAAAGCTTCATTCGTAACAGAAGATGAACTATTCATCGCGCCAAACGTTGAGGAACTACCATACCAAAATGGTGACGTTGTGACATTCAACGAAAAAGGCTTCAACCCATACTTCGTAAACTTCTTACCAGAAGGTGAATATGTATTCGAAATTCAAGAATCAATTGAATTAGATGAAGATGGCGAACAGAAATTCCGTATCGTAGCAAAACGTAACATTCAAGATAAAGCACAAGAAATCATTGAACGCTCTATCGAAACAGCACCAGAAGGTATCTTATTCTTACAAGGTGATAGCTCTTACTTCAAAGAAGATTCAATGTACACACAAGATGAAGAAGGCAACATCACTAAATACGCTACAGAAAACGTTGCTAAATTATTAGCTACATTCAAAGCTGGCAAAGAGCTTTATACAACAAACATGGATAACAAGAATCGCCAAACAATCCCTGCTATCTGGGATGTAAGTGCTGACGAAAATAAAGCAGCATTAGTGTTACCTGTTAGCACATACAGCTCAAATGTATCAAACGATGAACAACGTAATGGCGTATTCAATGGTACAACTGAACCAGCTTCAATGAAGAAAGTTCGTTTAGTACAAGCAGTATTCTCTAAAAACAAAGGTTACGCAAACGTTGGTATCGTGATTCAAGTTGTAGGTGATGCAGAAGAAAACATCATCGACATCATCGCTGAATCAGATGAAAACAAAGCAATGATTAAAGACCGCTTCAAATCTAGCAAGAAAGAAACAAAAGAAGCTGACGAAATCTCTGCAGACGATGAAGAACTATTCGCTACAGATGACGAAGATGAAGTTTCTGATGACAGTAATGATGATTTATTTGGTGACGATGCAACTGATAACGAAGAAGAAACTGTAGAAGCAGCAGAAACTTTAGAAGATCGTAAAGCAGCGTTACTAGCTGAGTTAGATGATGAAGATGAAGATGACGACGATTTATTCGGATTCTAATAAGTAGTATTGTGCGTAGGGGATCTCCCCTATGTGCATTAAGGTTACAATCGCATTCGTATGCACACATGATTGTTACTTTAATGGACACAGCACATTTGTCCCAAGCATTAGAGGTGTGTTACCGCTTCGCGTCGCCATCGAAAACCACGATGGCTCCAAGCACGAAGCTCCCCATACTTCATATGTGGCTGATGTGTGCAATGCACACTTTAAATAACAACTCTTGCGGGAGTGTTACGCTGCGGTGCCCTACTTCGAGGAAGTTAGGGTTCTTTGTCGTGCTTTCGTATGTGTGTCTCCGACATACCATGATGAACGCACTAATTGAAATGAATGTCGTTTTTAGGGACTAGAGCCCTCGACGACTGGAGGTATATATAATGAACAACCAACCAATGAACAGCGAAGAAAAACAATTAATCATGCTAGGAGTTGTGGCAATGCCATTCGTCATCATGTGGAACGTGTTCCGCTTCAAGATGGCCAAACGTGCAATCCGCCGTATCATCGGGCTATTTAAATAATGGTCGAAACTGGGGCAACTCAGTCATGCAGTAGGTGGTTCCCCTGCATCTGATGATGACAAACCAAATCAACAGCATATAGCTTAGTCCACTATATGAACTAACATTGCCGAGTGCTTTGCTTGCGGAACAATCTCCGCTTCGCGGGTAGGAGCACTCACACGTTTTCGGACGGTTAATTAGGCTGGTCGTGACTGACTGGCCATGTTGCTGACTACAACAAACCAATACACAACTCACAGGAGGTAATCAAATGATTACAGTAAAAGGCTATAAAGCATCTAACCCCTATTCAAACCATGGTACAAAGCTAGACGTATATCACGTATGCGTACCAAATTCAGAAATGCAAGTGTGCTTAGGCGCAGACGAAGTAAAGGACCTAATCAAGAAAGTGATGAAGTTTGCGAAACAAGATGTACGCTTCATTGATTTAACAACAGGTATTGAAGTAATAAATCGCGCGCGATCTTCACGTAAGTTAATGAAGGCAGTTGAAGATATGCAAGCCTTCTTTGGGTAGGTCGAGAAAACGGCCACCCCCCTAAAACAAAGTTTCTACCTATTAAATATAAATAAACTATGAGGGCGTACAGTGTGCGTCCTTTATTCTTTGGAGGAATTAATAATGATTACAGTAACATACCATCAAATCCCAGATACAACGTACGGCGGTTTCCTAGATGACTTCTTCACAATTGACTGCGAAAACAAACCAGAAAACGAATTCAATCTTTCAGTAACCGAATCAGATGTCGATGCTACATGCGCACAAGTTATTAAAGCAATCAATACGCCAGGACTACAAAATGGTTCGTTACAGTTAGTAGGCGAGGATAAGGAGATTGTCGTAGATTTAGTAATGCTTCGTAGAATGTTAGGATGCACGTTCGACGACATGCTTACATTAGCCATTAAAGATTTCCATGCGCGTGACCTTGCAGTACGTGAAAGAATAAATAACTCAGAGGAAGGGAAACGCTATGAATTTGCATAATGTTCAAATCGGTAATATTCAAATCAGTAGCTTTCAATTAAAGCTAGTCGGCTTCACCCTATCAGAACAATTCTTTATTGCATTATCTTTTAAAACAAAAAACTATAAAACTATTTTGGAGGCTTTTAACATGAAAACAACTACATCAATCGCAGGTATCAAAGTATTATTCGCTGGAGCAAACGACGTATTCCAACCAGTAGGCACAATCAATAGCATTCGCACGATCGTTGAGAAACAAGGTACAGCACTACAAGTAAATACAGAACTAAACGGAGCAACAATCACAATGGACGATAACGATGGCCAAGCAGGTCAAATTCAAGTGGACCACGCAGAGTATGGTGTCGAACTAGATCTTAGTGAAATCCCAGAGCTATTCGACCAAATTGTCGCATTAGGCAGCCAACTTGTTGAGCAGTTCAATGTGTTAGAAGAAAAGTATGCTACGCATGAACCAGACGTTTCTTATGAAGCGAAAGCATCGTTCCATAGAGAAGGACTTAACTGGAGATGTAGAATCTCTGCTGGTTCAAATCAAGATGATGTGAGACCGGTGGCAATCGCGCTTATTCGTGAGATGGATCGTATGAGCTATCTGAACAGTGTTGTAACAGTAGAAGTGGATGGAGCAGCAAAAACATTCGTTACGCATCGTGCGTTCAATTATATGAACGAAGTAGTTGGAGGAGATAAGGCATTAACAGTTAACGATATTACAAACCTTATTGATTCTTTAAGAAAAGTTTAATTATTTATACAGCGTGTACCCCTAACGGCGGTATGCGCTTTTTTATTATGAGCCAAGCGCTCACCATTGTACGACTTTTAAGGGACGAGAGCCCAGTAGTCGGAGGAGATTTACCACTATGAAATTTTCAAACAAAGCACCTAAAACAGAAGCATTCTATCGTTCAGCGAGCGTATCACCAGTTATCATCGCAAAACAACACGTACGCGTAATTGTTCCAGCTACATCATTAACTCGTGACGGCGGTATCCCTACTCGTCTTCGCCCTATCGTTGCATCAATTGACGGTGGCGTAACAGTAGCAGAAGCTATTAACTTCAACGAACGTTACGGTTTAGAGTTGGGGGTTCAGGCATAATGACTAGCACCAAAGAACGTACCGTCATTAAAACAGACGGCAGCTACTTAGAATACTTAGGAGAGATGGCTGGTGGATGGGCAATCGAAGTCCATACAGAGCAAGGAGTCATTCGCCGTACAGGTAAGGTGAAAAACCCAGTATCTTCAAGACATTGCGAACTATATGCCATCTATGAAGCATGCAAGTTTATTAAGAAGGAAGGCTGCGCTGCAGTAATTCAATCGGACTGTAAGGAGGTGATTAACACTTTTAAAGGAATAAAAGGTGTCGCATTCTGCGAGGACCTGTGGTGTAAGATTCGTGACTTAAACGTACGCAATCTAAAAGACATCATGTACATTGCACGCGAAAACAATGAAGGTGCAGACCATGCGAGCCGTATTGCAGCTCGTTCACTTATTGCACGATAACGCGGAACACAACTCAACTAACTCGGTATAGTAAAACACATTTTGGAAGGAGCCAATTATCATGGCCTTAATTAACACAACATTCGACTATTTAAACTCACAACCAATCTTTTTCAGAGGGAACCGTCACGTCGTACAAGACGTACGCGACTTCCTAGCTAAACGTGGTAATACCACTGAACAACAGCAAAACGAAATGATGAACAAAATGCTTGAAATGAAAATCATCGAGGTTATTGATGAAACAGATGAATTCGAACGTACTATGCTCGGACTAGAAGCAAGTATCGAAGAACAGCATCGTGTAGAGTCATTGATTCAACAAGACGAAGACTATTTAGATTACGGTGCTGAACAACGTAAAGCCGGTAAATTAACGCACCCAGAACTGACTGCAGAGTTCGCTAACATCAAACAACGTGATTCATTTAAGGAATTTGTTGAGCGTAAACTACGTGTCACTGTGACAAGCGTTGGTTTTGATAACGAGACAGGCCACCCTATCGTTGTTATGGCTGACGTATCAGAGCGAGAATTTGCGAAGATGAAGAACTACCGTCGCGTAAAAGGTTTTGGTCGCTTCACAGCAAATAGTATTACCGCTACAGGACATGGCATCAATAACACAGTTAACTTTGCAGTAAATAGCATTGTAACACCTGTGTCAAAGTCCGTTGTAGGGATTACTGCGAATCTTACCGCTACGGTATCGAAAGCGGGGTCCGACTTAGGCGGGGCTGTCGTAAACTCTACTACCGAGGAAGCACAACGTTTAGCAAAACAAGTGCGTGAAGATCGTGACATCCAAGTTGCGAAACAACGTATGACACATGCTAAAAACAAAGTCATGGGATTCTTTGGCGGCAACAGTGGAAAAGCTGGTAACGGCTTCCGCTTCTAACCTGTAATATCGGGGGCTTCGGCTCCCACATACATAGACCTGGATATGTCATTAAACTATCTCGTATGTGAATGGCATACGTTCATTGCTTTCTGGCGTCATCACACTAATACAAATATATAAGATCCTCATAAGTCGCAATGTAGCCGAGGTAAAGGGAGATAACTTATCATGACAAACAAAAACTTATTAACTAACACAAAAACAGAACTAGAAGTGAAAATCGTAGTAGCATCACGCGGCCGTAACACTGGCATCATGATCTTTGATCGCGAACGTTGTAAATTCGTAGACCGCCCAACATTATTACCGTACCTATCATTTGATGGTACAGACATCAAAGAAGTTGAAACTAAGCCGCAACAGTTTGGACGCATTAGCATTCTGAAAGCATCAATCTGGGCATTAGAGAAGCACTTCAACACAACGTACGATGAAGAAGCAGGTGTTTATTCACGAGATGCTGATACGAAGTATGCCATCACAAATTTCTTTACCACTACCCCTTTAGAGCAGAACTTCAATGGCGGGGCATTCAAATACTGGATTCAAACAGGTAAAACGTTAGAAGGCAAGGAAGTTGAAACAGATGAATTGCTTCTATGGGACCGCTTCACTAAACTGTTCCTTACATTCTTTGATGTATTAAATGTACGTAGCGTGAGAAGCCTTAGCCTACACACAGACAAGAATGGCAAGTTCCACGCAGGTACATCGAAAGAATCTCAGTACCTACACCGCGGTATGAAGTTACTGTGGGATGCGATTCCTAAAGATGAATTCTCTAAAGAAGAACAAGAAGCAAACGACGATACAATGTTCGCTTAATTGATTATATAAATGGAGGGTACGACAATGAAACAATTCTTTGCAGAGCCAAAAACATGGAAAGCATTCTTTATTAGCCGACTTTACGAAGCGGTTGCATGGGGTATCTTTGCGTTACCCTTCATTATTTTATTTGTCATTTTGAAATTAGATTTACTGTAACATCCTATGAGTCGCTTCGGCGGCTCTCTTTTTTTATGTATTGAGTAGATGATTTCTTCGTCTACCGAATAGATAAAAGAAGCTTTTTCTTTTTTATCCGATGCAACGTAGCCTAAGAACTGGCTGTAGCATCTGCATTAACCTTATCCCAAAGGGAGGGCAACACGCCTTTCGCCTCGATACGCTAACGAGGAGGTGCCATTCGCACAGGGATATTTACGCTTTACCTATGTAGTCTCCCCTATTTATTAGATGCTCCATGTTTTGATTAACAGAGTGTTTTTTAATGGGACGGTATACCTTTTCTGTATGCTATCGAGGGACTATGTGGTACGCGCCCCCTTGCGAGCGCACTCTATACAACAAATACGAGCGAGCGCCAGCGAGCGAGTAACACCATGACAACATACAAAAGGAGACGAATGAAATGAATCTACTCAACACAATGGACCAAAAACAAGCGACAGCGTTAATCAACAAAGAGGCGGAACGTGTCCGTCCTCACCTATTCGCACTAGCGAATAAGACAATCCAGCTACCAAGCGTAGCTAAGTTTTCAGAGACAACTGTACTGCAAAGCTTAGAGAAGATTGCCGAATTAGGTGAAGGCGCCCTACTCGCATTCGCTGATAAGTTCAACGAAGAGGAGTGTACTTTCCTTGCGAAAGTAGGAAACCTCGACATCGACAGCTTACTTAACCCGATGTAAACAGCACAAATGATTCGTAAACAACGTAAGGAACGTGAGCATACGGACGTAGTAAAACATCTACAAAATGGCGTATCTAATGATGAATTAGCATTACAAGTGAGCTATGATAAAGGTATGGCAGTGCAAAAGCATATCATCGAAGGTCTTGTAAGTACCCCACTAGCAGAACGAAAAGCCTACATGAAGAACATCAATGAGAAGCGTGTAGAGCTTAAAGCAACATTAAATCCGTCTGATGACGATGACTTATTTGAAGAATCTATTAATGAATCAACTACAGATAGCACCGACAATGATGACTTATTCGACGACGACGGCGCGAGCGAAGCGAGCGCAACAGAGGAAGAACCTCTCTGCCAAGAGGACCAAACCGAAGAAGCAGAGGAAGAAAATAAGGACGACGACGATGATATGTTTGCTGCCTAAGCAATGCAAAAAGGAGTCCGACTAAATGAATTTGCTAGACCGCTTAGAAGAAATACAAGTCTTTCGCGACAGAGGGTACGTTGTATCAGAGCAATATTACGCTGCCTTTTACTACATTACACGCACCAGAAAGAACGAAGAAATTGTACAAGCATGCTGTGATTTGTTCGCTCACATGAGCAATCATCACAAACTAGACTACATGCGTATGTTCCTCCCCTCCCCTACTTGGACGAATATTTTGTCCGAGGGTGAGATAAAACTACATGATACCTTGCTCTATCATTACACAAAAAAGCGAGTGGCTGTTTTCTCTGATGATTTAGATATAGAAAGATATGCCACAAAAGAATTAGTAAAACGTGGTGTAGTACGCGGGCCATTTATGGAACGTCGCGTACAAAAACTGTTCAGGAATCATTGTTACTACGAACCTTACTTCACGTACGAGTACTCAAGTCATTATGAGACAATAGAGAACTCACCGCTTCGAGATTTCATGCACGACCTATTCGACAAATACGAAGTATCGGAGCGATCAAAATGAATCTACTCGAACAGTTAGACATCAAGAATCGCGCAACGGCGCGGTCTAGGTACATTACGCCACTATGTATGCGTGTATGCAAGTATGCGAGCATACAATTAAAGATAGACAAAAACAAGTATGACTGGATGACTTTTTATTATCCATCCGATACGCTTGCAGCTATGGTTGAAGCGGAGCAATTACTATCCGCTAACAAAGAACAGTCCTTCTTATACGCTGGGAGCTCACTGGATGAACTGACATCGCATTTAGATACGCTATACAACAAAGTAATCCACAAACAAACAGCGAGCTCTCTTAGTTCATCTAACGTTCGTGGGCAACGAAGCGACTTCCATTCAATAGATAGCATGTACGTGGAAGCGATGGAATTGATTCATGCTGGTATTAACCCCTATGACGTCTTCACCAATCGTTAGAAAAGCAATCATTTTCTACGAGGCTACCTAGTCGTTTTCGCATATTGAGATGTTACAGCCACTTTCTGCCCTGTTCTCTCTGCTTTTTAGCGTTCTGCTCTCCCCTATTAACCTTTGAAAACCCTTGTCCCCTCTGCGTTCTTTACATCGTATTGGGTATCTACTGGCTTTGAGTGCCGCTTCGGGCTTACATGACAGTTGGACAACTATAGTTACCTATGATTTTACATCTTATACACATTCTGTAGATTATTTTGTGCAACAATGTACTGTACAAGTTGTAGAAGAAAGGTTGTAATTCACAGCGTTTCATGTAAAATGTCAGCCAACGAAGGAGATGTTAAACATGAACGAAATGGATGAACGACGAGATAAGATTGTAGAAGAAGCTAGTATGAGATGTTTCACGATGGAGGAAATAGGAACTCCTACGCATGAGGAGCTCAAAAGACTATACGGATTATTCAGAGGTAGCCAACGTTATATGCTATACTTCTTTGCCGATAGAAGTGTAGACGCTCATGTACCCTACTACTCTGGAACGTTCAGTATGTTGGAAGATGCAGTAGCGCATGCTAATCGCTTAGGCTATGTACATGAAGATGGTGCTGAGGAGATTAGAATGAATGACAAAGGTGAGTTACTATCTATTGGGATTATCTCTGACCAAATGATAGAGAATGAATTAGAGGAATACAGAAACAAATACAATATTTCTGACGCCGAATTCTGCCAGGTTATTTATGAATGGGAAGCGGAAGGTCTTGCTACTCCTTCTGCGGAAATATATGTGCCAGTCATGCACAAAGAAGTAAATGGTGTGAATACGTGGGGCTCACCTATTGGATGCTATACGAATCTAAAAGCTGCGGAAGAACGCTTAGTTGGACTGGGCTTTATCAAGACGGCGGAGGAATGTGGTTTTACAGAATGGCGTAAGGACCAGCTCGTTGTAGAGATCTACGGTTTCCCCTTGGAGTCGGATGCAATCAATGACGAGCAATTAGTACATACAGCAAGTGTAAATTAGCATTGCGTACATAATGTTTTAACAGTAAAGAAGGCTATGCGTTATCTCGTCTGAGATATATGTGTATGCCTTCTTCTTTTATATGTATGCAATGTTACTTGTATGCAAGCATGCGTAGGTTTGTTTATTTAAAATCAATCCGTTTTGCGGCCGCGATTGCAGGTTATAATCTATGTAGGAGGGATAGCGTATGAACGACACACGATTTACCGTAGTAGCGTGGAATGCTCTCAATGAACGTGGTGAGCGTTTAGAAGTATCAAACCACTCTACCTACTCGGAAGCTACCAACTGGCTCTTAGAGAACGGCTACGCTTCATCTGGAGGGCATCAATACATAAAGATGCACACTAAAGAATTACTACTTGCAGAAGTGAGGCCTTTTTCTACGGGTGTTTAGTTGTCCCTTGCTTTATAATTAAACTATCAAACGAGCAAAGGGGAAGATGATATGGACAAAGCAACAAAAGTATTAACAGCAAAAACAAACTACGACAAAGGTGGCAATCTTTTAAAAGGCGAGGATTCACCTTTTTCAGTCAATGAGTACGGGTTAGAAATGACTCGACTCCATGAGATGGGTTACGAAGAAGATAAAGCAGCCACACCACCAGATGCTATTATCACGCTTCGTTCCACGAATGAAGATGGCAGCTTCTCTCTCTACACGCTGCACAAAATCGACGATTTAAAGGAGAACTAGGAGGAAGGTAACATGGACAAGAATGTGCATGTAACAATTACTCGATTCAGTAAAGACGGTACAGAGGTTAAACAAGTCGCTCATACAAGCTATGACACGTATGAAGAAGCGGAGAGCAAACTGATTGCCGATGGATTCGAGAAAGACTTCGAAGAGATTCACACTGGCGATATTGATATTCCAGTGATCGAGATTAAACAGTACAAGAAATCTCTAGCAGATGGATGTGTAGAGTTTGGCGTAATCAACGTACTCTAAACTAATCAACAGGCGTACCTTTTACCGGGTACGCTTTTTATATGTTCACTTTTGTATGCGATGTTATTTGTATGCAAGTTGGAGACGCTCACTTATATAACGGTCATGTATGCCATGTTATGTGTATGTAATGTTACTTGTATGCGACTCCCCTACTCTATTGGTTTGTATATAAGCATACGATGTTAGGAATATATTTATATGCGGGCATATTTGTATGTTTGTGTGCGATGTCATGTTGTTATATGTATGTGGGTATATTCGAATGCGATGTTGCTACGTCACAAATATACAATGTCATAAGTATGGCATGTTATCAGTATGTTGCGTCACAAGTATATGATGTTATCTATATATATGTATGCTGATATGCAAGTAACATAGCATGCAAGTATATTCGTATATGATGTAACAAGTAACAATGAGACACAGCAACATAATATGCGATGTAATTTGTATATCTGCATGTAGGTATGTGAGTGACATAGTATATATGCATGTGATGTTTGTTCGCATACCATGTTAAAAGTATGTTGTGTTACTTGTATGTGATGACGCTCATATACAATGTTATCTGCATACGAGTATATGTGTATGCTTTGTTGCTATGTTATTGGTATACCGTTTTATGAGTATGCAAGTATATCTGTATTCAAATAACATAATATGCGGCCGAAAATGTATGTTGATATACGATGTCGCATTGTTATTTGTATGTAAGCATATTAGTGTGCGATGTCATGAATATATTCGTATATCCACATGCTATGTTACAATGTCACGATGTTATTCATATATGTGCATGCGATGTCTAAAGTATATATGTATGCTTGTATGCAGATATACCATGTTATCTTTTGATTCGTATATCTGCATATGATGTTGCATTGTTATTCTTATACAGGCATGCCATGTTGCAATGTCTATATGTTATTTGTATGTTCCTATGCGATGTTGCGTTGTTACTTGTCTGCGAGTATACGTGCATGCTAATAACAAGGTATACATTTAATTTCGTATGCGCTCGACATGGTATATAAGTATGCGATATTATTCGTATGCAAATATACAAATAGAAAAGTATGCTTGTATGCTCGTATATCGTCATATAAGTAGAATTGTATGCTTGCATGTGTACATACACATAGAATAGTATGCTACGTTATTCGTATGCGAGTATTCTGTTTTATCCGTATGCTGTTCTACATGCAACAAAGTATGCAGACATATGGGTATACACATAGAATGGTATGCAATGCTACAGTGTTCAATGTATGCTTGCATACAATGTTATTTGCATATGTGTATACAACGAAAGGAGGTGATTTATCTGCAAAAGACTAAAAATACAAATTCGAGCATTCAACAACTTCTGGACGCAGCTTCAACGATTCACCGTAAAGCAATGACTACAGGATACAGTTCTTTAGATGCTTTCAAAGAGGTCGTTCAAAATCCAATTGTTAAATACATTGCGTTAAGAGAAAACTTACTTGTATCAAGATTATCGTGCAAGGAGTTGAATCACACTGATTTCGCATATGAATACCAGAACAATTAACAGTGCTTGAATACATAATAGAAAAGATGTATCACAGAAAGGCAATAGCTTAAATTACAAATCAATATCAAAGACATGCAATACTTCTTGTATATTCATATACGATGTTAAAAGTATGCAGTGTCATATGTATGCAAATATACTCGTATATAAATATCTTATTTTATAGATATGCAGGTATATCTCTATACATCAGTTTTTTGACGCACCAGATTTAGGGAGACGAATGCAGATGAAAGGCTGTTTACTATTCGTAAGGAAGCTACATCATCTTCGCATTGCACTTATTGACATATTGAGCATGGAAAAACTATGTGTAATAGATAGTTGATTTAATGTACTGGTGTCGAAGTCGAATAACTTTGACATTAGCGATCAATGGTTACTGTCTTAATCGTGTGCGTAAGTCACACAGTAATTTGACATTATATTTTGCCAAACAATTTTCACATGTTTTTAAAACAAAATTCAATAAGGGGCGAAGACAATTATGAAACCAACAATAACTAACAAACGCATTAAACTAACAAAGAATGGAGTGGTCTTGTTATGATGGAACGTTCAAAAGTACGAAAAGTTGGCTTTGAAGTCGTTAACGGACCAAAGCAAGTTTTTATGTCTCCATTAGAAATACCTGTTCCGAAAGTGGCGAACGCTTCTATGGACGAAACGGTCGCTTTCATTCGAACTATGCAAGTAGGAAACAATAACGCAGCTTCGACTAACAAACGATTCTATAACAACGTGCGACATTCTGTTAAATTCGCTTCACAAGATTTAGTAGAAGATCAGATTAAAGAATCACTAATGGAATTCTATCCAGAAGAAATCGTTAAAGCGTCAGAAACAACAGTGGAATCTATGAGTCTAAACCAGGGTTTTACCGTTAATGGTAAAGGTAAAAATCCGTACACAGGGTTCATTATTAAATCTATACATATAGATAAGGAAGAAAACAAGCGTACTCAACTCGGCGCCTTTTATTTAATTAGCAGCTATTCCGCTGATTCTTATGAAGAAGCGCTAGACAACATCATCTCTCATGAAGAAACGACAAAATACGTTGTGTTTAATAACCAACTTCGCATTAGATAAAAGTTGTGAGAAGAAAGAATGACTGAGCATTCTATATTTTTGTCGTTAAATTGATATAAATAATAAACTTGATTCATTTTAATTTACAAATATAGAATAAAAGTAATAATATGATATTTATAGATAACATAAGTCCTATATACCTTCCATAGCGTTCGGTATATAATATTCATCGCGAAAGGTCATTTAGACGAAAGGAGATTCCTGAGTATGATGAAATACTTAGTAGTTGACTAGGTTTATAAGACTTGTTACATATGAGCAAGAAATAAAAGATTGAGTAGTTATTAGCCAATTAGCGGTTGGCTATTCTTTTTTAGTATATTATTCAATATTTTTACTATATAACCACATTAATCTATCACTTGTGTCGTACTCACGTTAAAAAGTACACCCAAACCGACTAAAAACATCTAACATGGAGGATTTTAAATGAACAATTCAATAGAATTAATGACTGCCGTCAACCCAGAAGAAACTATGGAGGTACGATTCGCGCAACTGCAAAAAATGCGCGACTTCAACCCAGGAGACATTGGTTGCATGACACCTCCAGAGCGAGATCGTATGATTGAACATTACAAATGGGCTCACGAGTATTCAAAGAATCTCTTAATGAATGCGATGGAATTGTTCGAACACGCTGAAACTTCTGCCGAACAGGTTTCAGAACTTAAAGAACTTCATCAACAGGTTATATCTTCTGAATCAATCTTCAAGATTTCTTACGAACGACTAAAAGAACGCGAAGGTTTTGCAACGCAATATATTCGCGGGCTTATTTCTCAAAATGCTTACCACTTAGTACGTTTAACAGAAGGTATTGATTTTATGACGAGTGCATCTGCTTCACCATTAGAAGAGCTTGCAACGCATACTCATTTTGATTTATTCGATGAAGGTTTAACAGACGATGTTTATTCACAACAAATCTTTTCAGAAGAATTTGTTCAAGAAGTATTAGAAGGAGACTATCCTCGCGTTACTTCTGCATTGGTGAACGCAACCCTAATGGAAGCTTTCATTTCAATCGCACCGCACTTGGGCGAATCTTATCGCAACGACCGCAAAATGAATATGCTTGTGCATTTAATTGAAGGTACTTACCGTCAAAGCACAGCAAGAGATGCAATGCATGCATAAATTGCACGACTTATCTGACGTCCGTATTATCCTTGACTGCCAATTCATGGAGGACAAGTTGGGTAAGGATCCTGCCAGATTCTTAACTCAACTTTTAGATATTTATGGTCTAGCGCCAGAGACATTGATACATGCTTACGAAAAGCAGGAACATTCTCTACTTACTATCTCAATTAAGGAATTAGCATTCGATGGGGAACAATCAACGTACCCTGCTTTAGATACAACACTTATGAATTACGTTCATGACAATATAGGATATTATATTCTACATGATGTTTCAGAGGTTATTGAAGAAGTGAAAGCATATATATGTTGCGATGCTAATATAGGACACGACTATGACAATGGATTTTACCTTTATGTCAGTCCGAAAAATGAAAACTACTACAACGGAAAAATTGTAGTCAATGAGAGAGCCTAAGAGCTCTCTTTTTTTGTTTGTATAAAACCCTATTAAATAGGAAGAAACTCTAGGAGATTACAAAATGGAATATAACACTAAATTAGCTTTGCGAAAGCTAGATAAAGCCGCACTTATCCGTCTTATCGAGGGATATTCTAATGAAATTCAAACAAATAACAGTGAAGGTACATCATGTACACCTATCGAAAAATACGTAGAAGAAGGGTTCTACAAAGATGAAGAGCGTTTATTGTCAATTGAACGTATTCATTTGCTAGTTTCTGCAGATATGTCGATTGATATAGAGCGAGGAGATTTCTTTAAATCACCAGACATTGCTATCAAAAATGCACTCATGGAGGGGAGAGGTTCTGTGTGCGGAGAGGTGTTTGTAAGCAATGAAGAAATCTTAGCTGCAGCAGCACGATTTAATTTCGATCAAAAACTTTACCTTCAACATGAAAAGTATCTAACAGAAGGTGGAGTAAAAGTTCTTCATTATGAAGAGTCAGCGAATCAAATGTTAACAGGTGTGTTAGGAACACGAAGAAGAAAAAATAAATAGTTAAAGGGTGCATCTAATATGGCAAAGACTGCGTATCAAAAACTAATGGAGCAAGAAAAAATGAAGGCGGCGGAATATGTTAAAAGTATGCCGAGAGAAAAACAACTACAAGCAATGGTTCGTATTTCAGAAATTCAAAATCATCCTTTATATACATGCCCTCCAAGCTCTGCGAAAAATGCTCATTTCTTTGGATGGATGCGTGGATTGGCTTTAACGATGGATACTCTTATGACAGGAAGCTGGTACAACTGGCTCCTTGCTTGCGAAAAAGGGGAAGGGAATGTTCTTGATTTCCCTAAACAGCACACTCTATTCGAGAACAAAGAACATGAAGCATGCAAAAAAATGCTAGAACATTGTATGGAGATTGTTCGCAAAGATGGCCATTATGTTGGCGAGTTCATTGAATGGATTGGTTATAGCTTAGGCATTGCATGGTTTGAAAAGCCTAGGCTAAGCGATAAGGCCTACGAGGAATTGTATCGTGAGTTCGTATTGGACCTGTTCTATCTTTATCCAGCAGATTATCTATCAGAATTTGTTTCAGCAAACGGTCAAAGTGGTCATTTGGATTATTTTCCTACACCAATACAAGTTACGAAGTTGATGCACATAATGACTTCAAAAGAAGATGTCATGCAAGATCGAACCGCTTCTCAATTCGAACCATGTGTCGGTGGAGCAGCTATGATTCTTCCATCAGAATCTTTAAATATTGTTGGCGCCGATCTAAGTCTAACAATGACAAAAGTGGCCGCTATTCAGTGCTTCATTTACAAACCATGGGCTTTATATGTGCCTAGACCTGTCGTTGGTATTCATGTGGACCGATTAACATTAACAATCAACAAATACTATGAGTTTAAAACGAACACGCGCATATACAACGGGGACTCATTACTTGGTGAATACTATGCGCCGGTGGACATCTTTAAAGAAAAGTCACAAGTAGTTGATATATATGTTGGGGCAATTGATTTAACAAAACGAGAAATATTCCAATACGATGATTACTTGTACGAACCATGGGAGAACATACCAGAAGATGTTCAACGTGAAATCGTTATAGCACAAGCTCGTGAAATTCCGTTTGATAGATTGTTGACTAACCCGCCTTTTAATGTAAAATTGAACACCGTTGAAAAGGAGAAGCGTGAAAAGATTGCCAAGTCGAATGAGCAATTTTTAAAAGAGCGTAAAGAAAATAATAAAGGTGTACATATAGATGCACACCCAGTAGAGAAGAAAGTAATCAGCGAAGTAAACGAACGATTGCAATTAATTATTTAGGAGAGATTAACCATGAAATTATCAACAGAAGAAATTACAAAAAGAGCAACTGTTGCTGTAGAGAATTGTCCAGACACCGCACCAAACCATTGTTACTTCTGTGACGAAGAAGTTGGAGTGCTTATACCTAGACCAACATACTTATCAGTAAGAGGAGAAGTTTCTGTAAATGTGAACTTCACGAAAGACGTGCACCGTTGGATTTGCGTTTCATGCTTAGAATCAGAAATTTGTTCACTAGGCGGCAATGTGACAATGCGTGAGGAAGAATACTAGGATGGGCCTACATGTATATAAGATGGAGAAAAATCTAGTTGAATGGACTAAATCAACTTACGACATTCTTACATATGCGAATAAAAATTTTAAAGCATTTGAAAAGGTAGCGTCATGGAACGATGAAGATGCTGTTGTCTCAACTATCATGCAAATGACTGGTGGCCGAAATTACCCTGCGAATAAATGTTTCCCATTAACTAAAGCATCACTTACGGGAATCATTTCAAGCATTGAAAGTGAATGGCATTCTCCAGGAGATGCAACGGTATTCAAAAAGATTAAAAATACGACAAATTTCAATAAATACATGCTCTTTTGCGTGAACGCATAGAGCTACAAAGAAACGGAGAATTTATATGTTAAGAGAGCTTGTTGAATCATTAGATAAAGACGAATTAGAGGACCTAATCGTCGCTTACAACAATTACGTTATTTCGCATGACGAAGACTATATCACTGGATGGACTCCCGTATGTATCCACGAGTTTTATCATACGGACTATCAATTAGAAGATGAGGATGAATGAGCATGTCCTTCTTAGACGAATTAAATGAAATCTCGATTGCTTTCCATGGCATCTCAGCGATTATTGTCCTATTTGTACTTCTCTTCGTCTGCTGCTTATTCATTTATGACGTCTGCAAAAACACGCTATCTAAACTTAAACGAAAAAAATAAATGGAGGTTTTATAATGGGAAGAGTATACAACCAATTAACTGTATTAACATGCTATGAAGATACACCAATTGAGGAAAGAACAAGTTTGCACTTATTGATGGACCAAGGGGAAGTAGATGAACAAGGTTATGAAATCCAATTGAGTGTAAACGATCAAGCAGGGGATAGTACCATTCTTCATGCTGGATTTGGTTATCGCGAATGGTCCGAAGAATTATGTGTATTAGTGTACGATGCACTAGAAGCTAAAATCAATCAAGTCCTTGAAACAGAAGGACCAGAAGAACTATTAAGATACACCGAGCAATTGCAAGAGGACGATATTGACGTTGCTTTTAATCGCTATGAGTATGACAAATGCGATTACTACAAACCAGCGCAATTAGAGCGCATGAAAAAAGCACATATGAAATCTGTTGAATCGCTCATTGAGTTAGCGGAGTACTTCCTGCCAGAAACAACGCGGGCTTTTATGGAGAAATATCCATTAAGCGTCATTAAACAATGGGATGGGACAGACACCATCTAGTATGAGGAGCTACGGAATGTTATTAAAATGCACAAAGAATCTTGATGGTTTTTTCAAGCGCGGGAATATTTACAAAGTAATAGCAGAATATAAAGATCATCATGGTGATTATGTTTACGAAGTATCCAGTGACTACAAAGGAACAACGTCTGTCTTTACCCGAGATCCAGATGAAGATGGGTTATGTTTATCTACATGGTTCATTCTTATAGGAGGCGATAAGAATGAATAACTCTGTCTACTTATTCCAACCAGACGAATATCAAGAGCTATCGGATATTGAAAAGCAGCTGGGAGAGGACTATAGCCTTCTTCAATTGCTTAAAGCATACCTGAAAAAGAAAGGTTCAATGTCAATTGAAGAAGAAGTTGTAATCGCTCATTACTTCTTAGGCTATTGCCAAGTTTTAAACCAACCTTCTAAATAGTGAAAAGCGCCGCCTTTTCTTCCTCTTTCTATCACAGAATGAGCCAATAATCGCGCTTATTTAAGTTATCTTAGGTAAACCATTGATTTATTAATAGAGTTAACTAGGTTTACTAAATTAGTAATGAATCCAAAAAATCAATAAAACGAATATACTTCGAACTGTTTTTGTAAGTGCTGATATTACGGGCTTATGCGAACTAGCAATTCATAAGCCGCATATTGTATAGATGTAAATGCTAATGATTGTGCGTATCTAAATTAGGGAGTAGGAATGGAGAAAAGGGTATAATAGAGGGAGTAACAACTATGCAGATTAACATGTTGAACAATAAAGGCTTTTGTTAGAAAGGAGGGGAATAAATGAATAAAATCCATTTTCATAGGGGTGAACGTGGGCAAGCCCAAGTTACAGATTTTTTAGATGACATTGTTCGTCGTACAAAATTATCCGCCGACAACCCTGAAAAGTTACCACCAATTCTTGTCTCCTATATTGCTATGGCTCTTGAAAAACTTGAATACACAGAAGATTTTCCTTATCCATATCCATTAACGCGAGAAGAAGAGGAGAGTGGAGAATATGTCACAACTCTCAATATAAGAGAAGGCGATAACGAGGGTGAATCAATTGAAATGGTGCTTGTGAAGGTATTACGACAAAATGGGCGAGTCTCGTACATATATGAGCTAAGAATCACTTACCGCGATATAGCGGTAATCCACCAGTTCAGAGCTATTTTTTTTACTATCACTGTTAATGGTGAGAACTATTATGTTTTCACTAAAGCTTTCTTTAAAACTAGAGATACTATCAATAACGGCGGACGAATTTTTGATCCTACTAATATATACCTTGAAGAAGCAATTAGGATTAAAAGGTTGTATAGGGAGAGAGCCAATTATCGAAATCGCCAATTCAACCCATCGTAACTAACGTGACAATTGAATGTTTTGTTTGCTATAATAAAGGGAATCTATTCAACAAAGAGTAGAATCATTATCCTATTTATTAACCGGTGCGCTAATGTATTAAGCTGCCGCACTAAAAGGAGAAATTAATATGGACGATTTCAAACGCTTTTTACAAGAAGCACGTACTATTCCTGCTGTTGCAGATTTTTTAGATAGTAAGGAAGTAAAGCGTTCTTCAGAAATTTCAAAACGCCGTAATGCTCTTCGATTAACGCAACGAGATGTTGCAGAAAGAACAGGGCTAGAGCTTCGAACAATTGCTAGAGTAGAGGGTGCGGATCCGAAAGTTCAAGAAGAAGCTTTCGTTAAAGTGTATTCTCTTCTCGAAAAAGAAGAAAAGAAAAAAACATTAGTTCACAACTAATATATATACCTAAAAGACAATTCATTTAATGAGTTGTCTTTTTTTATTTTTCATAAAAAACGGAGGAATATGTTATGGAATTAACTTATAAAAAATTAGAATCAATTATTGTCACAGCTTTTGAAGGGGGCATCGGCTATTGGGCTGGCATTGATATGTCGAAAGAAGGGCTAAAAGATAGGGACCGTAGCATTCCTTTATCTATTGCTTCGTCGCATATCCTAGAAGAAGGTGGCAGTATCACAATTCTTGACCAGTATGACGACACTGTAGCTGGAGAATTAACAAAGAAGAAAATTGATACAGCTTTTAGAAAATTTTTGAGTAAGCATAATTTCTTATTAAGTACTTACGACATGTGTGAATTTGATGCAGACTGTGCCGATGAAGTCATTCAATTCGCATTATTTGGAAAGTGGGTATATGGGTAAAACCATGTATCATTGTTTATATATACTTTAGTCGTAGTGAATAAATATCATTTCAAAAAGAATATAAAGTATTTGTCCTTATTTAATTTTTTACTTATGCGGATAATATATCAATTTTTTACAGGTATGCGCTTACATCAATTCTTTAGATTGTACTCTTTAAAAAACGTTGGTATACTTTTCAATGTTGTACACTCTCAGTGTACAAACAAACATTCGCATTTTTTCATGACTATTGTTGCAACTACTAACCATTCTGAATTTTCAGACGAGACATTGTAACCGTTACTTATGATAGAAGATGCTATACAAGGAGCGTTTATTATTGAGTAATTCTTTATTTAGAAAGGCGACAAATGACGACATCTCTAAGGTATTTTACATGAATTCGTTCGAAGAGTTGGATTCATTAGAAACCCTTACTGATTCAGGAGTTCAAAAATTAATTGACCTACATGTGTGGTATAAAAAAGAGCGACAATTTGTACAAAACTTACCAAAGCTTCGCATTAATTATTCTCCATTCACAATAATCGAGCTTTTAAACGATAGAATAAATCATCGACCGGATAGTTATGTTGCTAGTTTGATTAGAGAACATTCGTTATCGTTTTCACACACAATCGAACGTATGAATGTCTTGCACAAAAATCCTTATACTACAACAGAGTGGGAAAACAATAAGAGATTGTTTAATATTACATTCAACAATTTAATCGTTTCTCCTTCTGTCAATTACTTTTCGCAAGAGTTTGCTAAACTAGATCACTACGCAAAATTCCCTACGATATATTCTCATTTATTAGTAGGGGACTTCAAATCGTATGTGGTAAAACTACTTCGAAACCATGGTGTTCTTACACATAAAAATGAACGATTTAATATACTGCTGTCATTATGCCAGCTCTATTTCAATGAAAAGAACACTCAGAAATAGAAGCATGACGATCTATTCAACCTCTGCTTTTTTAGCGGAGGTTTTTTAATTTTCACTAAGTAGAAGGGGGGACTTATATAGTGGGAAATGCACCAACAAATGCACCAATTCTTCCAAACCCGTTTACTTCAAAATCGAATCAAGATATAGCATTGTGCAATTTTGGTATGCATGTAGTTGAGGAATTCCTTCCATTAATGAAACACCTTCGGCAGCTTGATGTAGCAAAAGAAAGAGATGCATTGCTCGCTGCAGATATAAAATGGCCATACAATGAGAACATGAAGAGTAGCAATATGATATACGCTAATTCAAACAATCCTAAGATTAGCTCTGTCGACATGACAATTGCCATTTCCTATTATGATGATATGGACAATGAAGTCGTTACTTATACTTCATTGGACGAGCACCTTCATCGTATCAAAGGTCGAGGTGATTACATATCAACGCTCTCTGTTTCTTCTAAAGAAGTCGAACCAGGCATCCATTCATGCTACGTTTTTAGAGGATATGGTTCTATCTATATTCAAGTTAAAAAAATTCTATTTCTATGTTCGACTTAAGGTTCTCTCATGATAGAATCATCTATCCATTGGTAATTATTAAAACCTCTCTTTGCACCGATTTGTTCCAAGTAATTGAAGGTAATTGTCATAAAGATGTATTGATAGCTCATGACGCCTATAAAGAGTATGAGCCTTTTGTGCGGCAGGTTGTCGATATTTTCAAACAGAATTATCTACCGAATACGATGCAAATAAACGACTTGCATGCTAGTAGGGGAGAAGATTATCCGGAAGAACCCTATGAGTTACTAACGATTGGTTAGTCATATATAGACTATAGAGTTGTATCTGTTATTCTGATTTTCAACGTTTTTACTACTTTTCAGTACGATTATACATTTATTTACTAAGTAGTTATTGCAAGTAAGTATGCGAGTATATTATTATATATGTATGCTCACATACGATGAAACAAAAAACATCGCATACTTGCATACATGCATACATTGAAAACTGAATACAATACACACTCAAAGGAGCTTTTAAAATGACTACTACTATCACATTCGGTAACATCAAAGGTGGCGTTGGCAAGACTACCAACACCGTTATGATTGCTTACGAATTAGCGAAAATGGGCAAACGAGTTTTAATTGTTGACCAGGATCCGCAAGCAAATGCAACTTCACTTCTTATGAAAACTCGTCACTTACATGAACATGAGCTTATGATTCAAGATAAACTTGACCAAGTTTTAGATGCGAAGATTGCTGCTGAACGTGCTAAACATGAAGGCGAAGATGACTTCGACGCATCTCGTGTAAAACTATCTCTTAAAGAAATTAATCAAGTTAAGGAATCGGTTGAAGAACCTGTAGATAGCATTACATACGATGGCACGTTAATGACGGCCATTCAAAACCAAGATCTACAAAGTATCATCACACCAATTATTGACAACTTAGATATTATTCCAAGCTATAGTGATTTCCGTTACTATTCTCGATATTTAGAAGGTGTTTTCCCAGATTACACTGATCGCGTTACTCACTTAAAAGATTTATTAGATAGAGTAAGCGGAGCATATGATTTTGTATTCATTGATGTTCCACCAACACTTTCTATCATTACCGATTCAGCGCTTTATGCATCGAACTATCTTCTTGTTGTTCTCCAAACACAAGACTGGTCATTAGATGGTGCGAAAGACTTCGTTGGCTACTTACAAGAGCTTATTGACGAATATGATGCCGAAGCAGATATTATTGGTATCTTGCCTGTAATTCTAAAACGAGACAGTAAAGTTGATGAACGCATCCTACAAGATGCTGCTGAAACATTTGGAGAACACAATTTATTTAACTCTGTTGTTCCTTACCGCGAACGATTAAAACGTTACTCTCGTGTTGGTATTTCACATCATGAAACAGACACTCATGATAAAGCAATCCATACGCTATACGCTGGTATTGCAAATGAATTATTAAACCGTATCGAAGCGGAAGAGAAAGCAGGGGTAGAATAATATGAGCGACTTAATTAAAAGCAAAAAAAACGATCCGTTAAAAAACAATGTGAACGTTGCACCAACTAAAAAATTTGATCCTTCAAGTTTAAATAATTCAAGAAAGAACGCTGAACAAGCATCTGTAGTAACACCTGCAGTAGAAGAAGTTGTAGCACCTGTAGCAAAAGCTACTACTACTAAAAAAACTACTAAAAGTGAACCAGCTAAATCTAGCGCTCCTAAAGGAGCTATCGACTACACAAGCTTACGTGTAGCTCGTGAAACACGACATCGTGTAATGGCATTACAAAAAATTGATAGCGCAGCATCGACTGTTGACCAACAAATCAATAACATGATTGATGAACGTCTGAAAAAGCTACCTGCAGACAAAAGAGCTATCTTCGACATGCTTGTCGAAATTGAAACTCAAAACCATAAGTAACATTTACAGAGAAAGCGCGTCCGAAAAGGATGCGCTTTTTTATTTTATTCGAACAGGAGTGACGCATAATGTATGTAGAAGTAGTTGACCGTATAAAGGAGTGGGAACGTCCTTGTGGTGCAAGGATGCGCAAAGCTGTAGACTTAGGAATTTTTAGTGAGGATGATTTTTTATATCGACTTCTCGAAAACGAACGCTTCTCCTATACACAAGCTATTGTCAGTAAAACAAAGGATGACAGCTTAATAGATATTGTTTCATTCGTTAGAATGCGTGATTTGTTGAAGTTTTCCGATTATGTTTTGGACCACATGACAGTGAAAAATCCAGAAACAAACAGCATGGAACCCGCTTCGATTATCTACACACAAGGCAATCGCATAGCAGTTGTTCCAAAATCGTATATAAAACCTTCATTAGAATATCTAAAATTCGACATCTTGGCACAAGATGACGGCACAATATCAGAGCCGATTTTCTAAAAAAACAGGGAGGACATGAGATGGATCTATTATCAACATTAGCCAATCACCTAGACATTGTATCTACAGCTATAGCTGTAAACTACGATGGCCATGAACCGGAATGGACACAAGAGGAAGATCATTATAGCTTTCTTATCAAAGGGTATCCATGCGAAATCATCCGTAATTATCGTGGAATTCTAATTGGTCAAATTAGTATCGCACAAGATTCCGCTTTTTATAACATGGAAAATCTTGATAAAATCATCAACGTTTATGGTGGATTCACTATGGATAGCTTTTCAAAGAGTGTGGATGGCATGTCTATGCAGCGCATACTCAGATTCGACTGCGATCATTTTGGAGATTTATCACCGATAGATGCAAGGCGAGCAGACTATTTAGGACAAAACTCTCAAAAAATAATAAACTCAGTAACCAAAAACTCTCAAAAATACATTTATAAGAACGTCAATTTTGTATATAATGAATTAGTACAAGTCGTGATACAAATGGAGCAGTTAAAGTGAATTTTTCACTTATTTCATTTGGCTAATTCATACGAAAGGAGGGTAAATTATGCTCAAACCACCGTATTTTGGAAAATGCTCGTCTTGCAACAAACTTCGTGGCGTTCATCACAACCTCTCTGTAGGCTATGGTGCTTATGCTATATTCTGCTCTTCTTGCACTGCCGAGTTAGAAGTACAGAAAGCCGAAGAAGAAGTACTGAATTCTTTCAAAGAAATAATTTACAGTTACAGAGAGTTGATGAAGCTTTCTAACTATCCATCCTTTGAACCTGTTCAAAAAGCTTTTTTTGATGGAAAACTTATAGATGCTCTTTCTGCCAAAGGGGCATTTATATACAGCTTTATCAATCCATCACAAGAAGTACTCGCTAACCCGTTCTACCAAAAAATTCTCATTCAATATGAAGGACCTATCAATACTGGTTTAAAGGTCTTGAAGGAATTGCCTAATATGAATAGAGAAAACTCGTTAGTAATACAACATAAAATATATCGCATCCTTGATGACATCTATAAATCATTGTCAGCTATCAATATCACTACGCAAGATGAAAGGATATTCAACGAGTGCGCAAATTTATTGGATTACGAACAAACGTACATAGACAGCTGCGTTAAAAAGTAACTACTCTTTACCCGACTAAAGGAGCATTTTAAAAATGATTACAACACATGACATGGATAGTTCAATACCAACTAACGCTAAGTCTGTTGAAATAGATGCACTCGATACAGAGGAATCTATTTTGACAGGCTATTTCCTTATGGACAAAAAGTTAGTTAAAGGGGACGATGTTTATTTTACGCATCGAAAGTGGGTTAACTCTCACGTTCTCGTAAAGGGTAGAGTTCTATTCAACAAGTTTGGAATTGTTGTAGTACGACCTCATATTGTGGATGAATTGCTTTTCTTCAATGAACGTCATTTTAATACTAAGATGCATAGAAGGAATAATATCTTTGAGACAATTGAACATTTTAATGATTGGGACAGCGAAGGACTATATACTGTCTACAATCCATACAAGGAGAACCTGCATGACAACATCAACTAACGGCTCACACTTACTAGACAATGCCGACGATTTTATCAAAACGCATCTTTCACGAAGATTAGAAGAGATGAAGAAAAGTATCCGCTTCTCACGCTTACTTCGACGCTTTACGTGGGCTATCAATATCTATAATGCTACTGGATTGATTTACTACCTGCTTACATATGACTTCTTTTATGCATGCATCTGGGCTATCTCTTTCGGCCTAACTACATGGTGTTTGAAATCAAATGAAGAGCTTGTAGAATCACAAAAAGAACAAATCAAATGGATTGAACAAAGACTTCAATAAAGCTTGACTAAAGAGCCATTTGAAAGATCACACATCTACCATGGGCGAGAATCCAGAAGATTTCGGTAGAAAATAATTACAACATAAAAAGCCTCGTCCTTTTACGGGCGGGGCATTTACTATCCAAAAAAACAGGGGGATTTACTAATGACTATTAAACCAACAACAGATAACGAAATGATTCTAAAAGAACTGAACGATGCGATGATGCAAGTACCGGTATACGTTGCAAGAGATGTCAACAAACGCTTGCACGACTGGTTTGAAGCTGGCGGCCTAGAGAATTCACATTATGTGCGCACACAAATCAACTTCTTAAAGATGATTGGCGCAGCCAAAGAGCTTTGCGTTTAGGCTGTGTCGCATGAACTTAATAGACGAACTTGAATTCCCAGATAAATTTTTCGACTATGTATATTCGCAATCTTTGCGTATAGCACATGCGGTATTGGAAACGTTAGAAGTTAATGAAACGGACACTAAAGCTTCCTGCTTCGTAAGGTTGTACAACGTTCCCACAGAATACTTCAATAGACTATCTAAAAAATTCAAGAGGGATACGGCGGGCTGCGTATTTCGAATGATTGAGGATTCACTCCTTTATATCTTAGAGGAATATGGATTATCATTCTCTATTAAAAGAATGGATTGGTCCGTATTTCCAGAGCAGTCAGTCGAAGAAAATCTTAGCATCTATATAGATTTTTACACTTACAAAATATAACTACAGTTAATCTTAGGAGGATTTTTATTATGTTAATGGTAAACACTAAAGGTATCACAGGTTGGTCAGCACTAACGTTTAACGCAATCGATTCATTAGAACAAGTTTCAGTAGGTGACGTTGTAAGCTTTTCACAAGCAACACTCGATGGTAAATCAGTGCGTGAATTTGTAGTTAAAGTAATTGATAAACAAACACAAACTATTACATTTGAGCCTACAGCAAGCGTTGTTTTACCAGCTCAAAAATTCGCATAGGAGGAGCTTGCCATGAAAGCTGAAAAGGCTATTGCACACTATCTTGACGGGAAGTTAACTGTTTCATCAGACACGATTACAATTCAAGGTGAAACACTTTTTTCATATGCGACAGCCATTGCTCAACGAACAGGAGACAACGAATACATCATAAACATAACAAAGTATAGAGGGGAAACCGTAGAAGCGCAGACAGCTCTTCGTAAACAGGTTGAAGAGATGCGAGCTAATATAACTTTTGTCTCGAGTGTGCCAATCGGTGAAAGCTCACTATTACCATTCGCTAAAATGCAAAAGGGTGTTATTTAAAGAATCAAAATCATATTATAAAAATATAAATAGCTGATTTGTCAAAAAAATCGACAAATCAGCTATTTTGCTGTACATATTCTTATATAGTATTTTAATTGTTTACCCTAAAAGAAAAAGCGAAAATTAAATTTACCTAACATTTCCATAAATTAGAACACTGAGATGGTATTATATAGGCTATTCATAAGCATTTAGGTGTTTGAGTTGTTTTCTAATTTCTTTCAATTCACTTTTTCCACTTACTATACACAAAACATCTCCATCATATTTAATCGTAACTAATATAAAGTTACTGGAATCTAGTAAATTGAATTGAATCTCTTCATCTACAATCTCTTTTTTAAGACACTTATCACAGTTTGTATAAAAGTTCAATCGTCCGTAGCCTGCATAAGCAGTCGTATACTTCAATGTTTTTATAAACAGTTCATGGTCATCAATCTTAGCTTCGAAATAGTATGTGTCCTTTTTTAACTTTTGGATAGTGTATGTGCCATTACCAGAAGTAATTAAATTACTTATTTTTTGCACGTCGAAATCAAATATTTCTAAATGCATATAGATTGGGAAATCTAGTAAAGGTATTAAGAATTTTTCTCTATTTTTCGATTCAATTAATTGTTTTTCAAAATAAAGCGTTAATTCTTCCATTTCCATTTCTTCTAAGTTATTAATCTGATAGTCTCTATCATCAAAAACACTCTTTTGTTCATAATCTCCTTTTTCCATTTTACTTCTCCTTTTTAAGCATAAACATAATTAATGCCAACTTTTAATTTGTACTTAGAAGGGATATCCCATTTAAATACTCTATGGACATTCCCCCCTTTTCCGTATCCTGACATGGGCCCCAGATGATAATGCCACACCTTAATATCTCTAACAGTCTTTTTTTCTTGTCTGTTTTCTTGTAGAAAGGTATATTAGGATGTTTATCTATACTGAAAATTCGTTTATCACCTAATTTAGATTTTCTATCTACTACAACAATTATAGCATTCTTACTAGAAGTAATTCGATATCTTTTGAAGGGGCTCAATAATTTCTTCGCATACTTATTAATTTTCTTGGCTGCTTTTGCACCTGCGCTCCTTAATAAAGGTGCAGCATACCTAGCAATAGCTGCAAGTAGGCCATAAATTGGATTATTTCCATCTGGATCCACATACATCACTGGATTCCCATTCGCATAGTTATAGCCATTTTGTGATAATGGATCATCGGCATCCCCCGGATACGGATCTAATGCCAAGAACGAGCCATTTGCCGGGTTGTAGTAGCGTGCTTGTAAATAATAATTCTTCGTTTCATCATCATAATAGTAACCTGCATAACGAATTGGATTTTCTTTTGCTAAAGCCCCTTCAGCATCAAGAATATTTCCGTATGCGTCATATGTGTATGAGCCAACTTCATTATCTTCACTATCACGAATGCTTAAGACGTCGCCACGATGGTTTATGATGAATTGATACGCTTTCGTTTCAAACATATCCGCATTATTTTTGGATTTCACTACCATACCAAGTGGTGTATAACCATCCCATTCATATGAACGATATTCCGTTACAACATCATTTACTTTCACAACTTCCATATCTAATACTTCATTATTATAGAAATATTCATGCGTTGTATCACCGACTGTTTTTGTTAAACGCAGACCATTTTCATCATATGTGTAAGATGCAATTAGGTTACCATCAAGTGTTTCTACTTGAGTAAGACGTTGTTGCTGGTTGTACGTGTACTTATAGTTTTCATCTTGTAGTAAATTCCCATCTTTATCATATTCAAATGCTTCATCATTTTTCGTTTTAATTTGATTTGCATCGTTATACGTAAATGTAGAAACGATTCCATTCGTATCTGATTGTGTTCGATTTCCTACAGCATCATATTCATAAGAATTGATTGTACCATCTGACAAAGTTTCTTTGATTAATTGATCGTTTTGATCATATTCAAATGAATTTACATCATTGTTTATTGTTTCTTTTGAAATATTCCCATTTTTCGTGTACTCATAATTGATTTCAAAAGGTGTTTGTTGCTTCGTTGTATAAACTAATGAACTTAATAAATTGCTATCGTTTGTTTGTGCAACTTGTACAAGTAAATCAGCATTTAATGTTAACGTTGTTTGATTATTTGCAATGTCTGTATCAACTGTATACGTATGAGCGTTTGTACCGTCCAAACTATACTTTAGTTGATTTACATCATCACTATTTTCTTTATAAGTGATTTCTTGATTGAAAGCAGTTTCATCATTATAAACCGTTTGATTTTTGATAAGACGCTCTGTCTCATCATATTCATATTTTTGACTAAACAGGCCTAATGTATAGGTTGCAAGTGCATTTGTTTCAGCCTCATACGTAAATGTTTTTAAGGCTTCATTGTTTCGTGAAATAGTACGTGTATTACCGTTCTCATCGTATTCATACGTAACTATATCATTACCATTATCTATTTGACTTACTTGTCCATCGCTATTGTAAGTATAATTGGTTTCAATACCTGATGGTAAAATAGCGGAGCTTAATTCACCATTTAAATCGTAGGAATACTTAAATTCCATTGTTGGCATTTTTACAGAAGTCACTTGATCATTATCATTATATACATATGATTTTTGACGATTTAATGCGTCTGTTAACGTAGTTAAATTATTATTATCATCATAAGTATAGCTTGTTTTGTTACCATTGCCATCTGTAACAGAAGTCATTGTATCTAAATAAAGTGGGTCGTACGTGTACGATTTCTTGTGACCAGATGCGTCTGTCTCTTGAAGTGTTTGATTATAAATAGAATATTGAACAGACGTAGTATTCCCTTTTTTATCTGTTGATGTCACCTGACGATTTGTATCATCATAAATGACCTCTTCAAATGTATCATTCACATAAGTTGTTTTTGTTGTTCGTCCAAAAGTATCGTTTTCAAACTTCGTTGTACCATCTTTTGTCGTTGTGCTTGCTAAGGTTGCACCATCGTATACATATGTTGTTTCTTCACCAGTTTCAGCAATATTTTTAATTAGTTGGTTTTTATCGTTATACGTATTGGTAGCTGTGCCATCTTTTGTTGTAGACGTTAATAGATTGCCAGACGAATCAAATGTATTTGTTTCAGTAGTACCATCCGGATTAATGACTTCTAATACATTGTATTGGTCGTCGAATGTGTAGAACGTTCGTGTGTTTTGACTGTCTTCTCCAGGAGCGTTGACTTCTGCAACAGCAAATGTATCATTTGCTTCGTCGCGTTTATAAATTGTTTCTTCGTCACTAGAATCTTTTACAACAAATTGATTTTCTTTTGTGTCGAATTCAAATGTGTTGGTAACTGATAACTCAGCATCTTCTGCCTGTTTATCAAAAATTACTAATGTATTCTTTGAATACTTAACCGTCGTTTCGTTGTTTTTCCCATCAATGTACTTCACTAATTTTCCTGTAGCATCATACTCAAACGCTTCTGTAATAGTACGTTCGGTTTTCTCGCTACCAATCACTGTTTTTGTTAATTGATTGTTCGTATAGGTGAAGGTTGTAAAATGTTCCCCATATTTCACTTTCTCAATTTGCTTTTCAGCGTTATAAGAAATCTCAATCTTTTCTTGTTCAGATGTTCCTTTATCTTCTTCAATTGCGATTACTTGATCTTGGTCATTTCGCGTAAAGACGATTTTATTTGTATATTCATCTTGATACGATTCAATTAAAAAGTCGGTTGAATTTTTTCCTTTTTTATAAGTCTGAACAAATCCATCTTTATCGGTCATTGTATAGGTCGTATCATTTACCTTATTTAAGGTTTCATACAGCCCTTTTGGAGACACATAATTTGCCCCATCTTTACTAAAAGTATGGAGTGTTCCATCTTCATCGTTATAAAGAACATTGCCATTTTCATCTTCACTTAATGATTCATTCCCTACGAAAGTCCAACCCTTACCTAATGCTGAATCTTTTGTTGAACGAGAATTGTATGTGCGTGTGAAGTCGTATCCTAATTCTCCACGTGTATATAATGATTCATCTGTAAATTGTACAGCCATATTTCCTGTTGTCACATTGACATTGGCTGTCGCATTCCCAAAAGATTGTTCTTCATATGTGAAGTAATCTTCTAGCCCAATTAAATCTTCTTTTAAATCAGGCGTTACAGTCGCTTGTGCTTCTGTTGGCATTGGACTAATTCCACGTTTCACATCATCGAGTGAGCTATCATCTGCCTCAGTAGACGGTGCATTTTGACTATCGTAGAAATATGGTTGTATATAGACTTCATACGTATCATCCAAGTCAAATGTTGCAGATGGTGTATAAGTTGTTGTATCACCACTTGCCGCCTTCACGCGATAAGTCTTATTAAATTTCGATTTTTCCCCTTTGATGGTTACATCGTATAACGTAGCCAGTTCATTATTTTTCCATGAAGCAGTTAACGTTGTTTTGTTTTCTACTAAATCGTCTTCATTTGCTTTTAACGTTACATCTGCACTTTTTGGTGCATACAATGGAATAAATCCATAAGCAATTTCTGAGCGAGCTGAATCGCCTGCATCTGAAACGGCCACAATTCGCACGCTGTAGCGTTTCGATGTATTGTTATAAGATTTGCCTGGATACATTGGTAATTCCGCACCCGTACCAATGTTACTTGTATCTGCTAAACTTGCTTGATGGAAATCGAGTGTTCCAGCAGCAATTTCATCGTCTGTCGGATAAATTTTCTTTCCTTTAGTTGTAACAGATGTTTTATTTCCTACATTAAAAGTATCGTATTTTGTTCCGTTCCAAATAAGCACTTTATAACTTGTAGCGCCATCCACCTTGTTCCAACTGATGTCTAACCATCCGCGACCTTTGTTACTTGATGTTTCGCTGTACTGGTGTCCAACAATTGTTGGTTGATCTGGCGCATCGGTCACTACTTTTGTTTCTTTTGGAATTTTCACGCGTGAAAATTCAGATTGCGTTCCGTCACCTGTCGCAAAAGTTGGGACAACGCGGAACTTATAGTACAAGTAATCTGCTGTTCCTTTTTTTGCAAAGAATGTTGAAGGGTCATTTGGTAATTCGACTCCTGAACCATCCGTTACATATGTTGAAGAAGTTGTGTAGGGAGATTTAGGGAAAATTTTCTTTCCTTTTGATGACCAGCTTGTAGCTGTTCCTGTATAAACTTCTTTGTAAGCTGCACCATCGTACATTAAGAGTTTATATCCTGTGGCGCCATAAACTGCGTTCCATTTAACATTTGTGTAGCCGTTGTTTGAACCATCGTTGTATGCTGTCGCAGAAACCGTTGGTTTTGGACCAGCTTCATAATGATACTTCACAACTATTTTTGGTTTATTCGTATTTTCAGCTGCACTAATTTTTTTCCAGTAAGTTTTACCATGACCATTGGTATGCAGTTTAAATCCATTATTACGTGTTTCACCTGACATCCATGATTGAACGGTATCAGTCACATTAAAATTAGCCCATTCATCACGACCAACATTTACACTTGTGATTTTTGTTGAAGAAGGCTTATTATTCCAATTTAGACTTGCTGTATACCAAATATCATTAACAGCGTCCACCCACAAACCATTTTGTTCGGCTTTATAGTAGGCATGGGTAACATACGTACTTAATTGTGCATTATCAATTGTAGCACCCTTTAAATCATTAATATCGAATTTGATGTACGCATAGTTTGTTCCCGATGTAGAGTCATAATAGCCCGTTTGTAGCACATATTCGCCTTGCGTAGCATCCCACTTCTTATTGAAATTCGCTGTTGGGTACTTACTAGATACATACGTATCTCCTAATGCAGTGGCAGTAACAGAAGGATCAATGTATACAGGATATACACGTTTATCTGAAGATAACCACTCGTCATCGGCTTCTAACGTTAGTGCATACGTATTTGTGGCTGTTTCTTCTAACTCATAATGAACTTTATTAGAGTAAATACCTTCGCCTTTTTCTTCATTAATGTTTGAGTCCATCATCGTTGGGCGTGGAAGAGTGAATATCACTTTATCTGCCTCTTTGAATGTAATAGAGCCATTTGACTCTAAGGTCGGCGTTAAATCGGTTTTCATTGTGTAATTGAAGGTATGAATACCTGTGTACTCATTCACAATCCAGTCTTCTTTTACTTCATCATTAAATGTAATGTGACGTAAATCAATTTGAGGGTAAATATTTTGGAATGTACTTTTGTTTGCTTGTGTGTCATTTGTTGTGTTGAGAGTTGGGGTAATTAATTCTTGATCTTTTTTAGCAGATTCTAATTGGAAGGTAAGTTCGTGGTTATCTTTTTTATAGATAATTTCGGAATCCTTTTTAATCGACTGAGGAAAGCTTGCCTCTAAGTTTGTGTTTTCAGTAGACACATACCCTGTACCTGTTGACGTCAGATTTTCTGAAATCTCTTCGTACCCTGTATCTTCTTTTGTATGAATTGCTTCGGGATAAATTTCTTTATAGAAACTCCCATTTGAATCAGTGAACGTTTTCGTATTTGATGTACGTTCTTTTTTTACTTCTTTTAACTTAGATATATCTAGTTCTTCATCAGGGTTTTCTTCTGAAGAAACAGATGAGCTTGCAAGAGTTTTCTTTTCTTCTGCGAACGCTTGAACAGCGAATTCAGGCAAAATAGTAAATAACATTGCAAAAACTGTCATCATCGAAATAAATTTTGTGAATTTTTTATTCATTTTGTAACCTCCTTGTTATTTTTTTAAATGACACAGATATGACTGTAACAATAAATTTATCAAAAATCACCTTTATTTAACAAAAATAGTAAATAAACATCATTAAATGATTAGTAAATGAATAATTAGTATCATTTATTAAATTGGTAACTCTCTTAGATAAGAAATCGCTAATAAAGTATTCTAATTAGAAGTTAAATCTTGATTTTATCTAGTTACTAAAATCCCATGTATAGTAAACTAAAAAGCTTATGTTACTATGGAGCAGGTGGCTGTAGAGGGTGAAAAATATAATGATTAGCGGATCTTTACTGATTATATTAATAAGCGCAATATCCTTTGTATTCGCATTAGCTTCAATACTTGCAGACCACCGAAACTACAAATAGGTGGTCTTTTATTTTTGGAGGGAATTTCAATGAATTTAAATGCAAGATTAGAGGTCATGCTGAGACGTAGAACGTCTGCAGAGCTGCTTTATCGCCTAATAAAAAGAAAGCATCGCACTGATCACAATTTAGAAATGCTTATGCGATGTTTTCAATCGAACCACGTTTTTGAAGCGAAAAACTTCCAAGAGTTAGCGCATGCATTGGAGCGAACAGAATATGACTTGTCATCAACTGGTAACTATTTCAGAAGGCATATTAAAACCAAGGAGATTCGTTCATACAACAATACGCCTATTAAGTATTTAAAAGCTCTGGATTGTTATATTATTTTAGAGCCTTCAAATAGTATGCTGCGCTTTTCTGTATTGTTCCCGAACGGCTCAAAATTTCGTTCTAGCGACATCAAAAAAGTTCTGTAAATGAAAGGGGGTGAGAACCATGTTTACAGGCTACGTTATCAAGCGAAACGATTTACTCTATAACCACCGAACAAAAAGTTTTACACCAATGGTAAAAAAATTGGTAGACCATGCATTTCAAACACTTGAAGGAGCAAAGTCACATATGGATGAAGGCGATGCCATCATTCAAGTGACTTTTTTTCTTTCAGAAAAAGAAAAAAATCTTTGGACTAAAACTGCTTAGGAGATGAAATATATGAACAACGAAAAAAACATTCTATTCGATGCTTTGTTAGCGAGCTTACTCAAAGAGGACGCTATCAAAAAAGAAGCTAAGTTAAACAACTGGGACAACGAAAGAGTTAAAACTATCATCTCTCATGTTGTCAGTGAACACGTAGCATCAAGTAAAAATTTATTCGCCGACTACGAAGATATTGTAATTGATGTGATGAAAGAAATTCGATGCTACCTGGAGACTTCATATGCATTAGAATTCGATCACGATGGAGAATATCGAAATACTTCTTGCCAAGTTATCATTGAAAATTTAGGGCATGATTTAGAGAACATTACCGATTTAGCGCAAGATACCTACTATGGTCGAACGCCTATTGAGGCTATAGACGCTGGGTTTTCGCAAATTTTAAACATCGAATCGTTACTAAAGTCTATCTTATCTAAGATAAATGATTTAAAATTAACAAAGAGTGTTGTTTGTGAATCATCTACTATTCTTTCACATGAAGAATTGAATGATGAATACATCAAAACACTCAGACAACAATAGAAGGAGGATATAGTTTTCGTGGGCAATCAAGATTTACTAAGAAAAGTCTTAAGCGACGTTATTAATAACAACGTAGATGACAATACAATCATGTATGCCCGAAGAATCCAATCAAATGAGATAAGTGATTCCGATGCTTCTCAAAACGAACCTGCTTTTAATTCAAGTCCTTATCACACAATTATCAATAGTGAATTTGGTCTTGAATTAGATGAAGAAGTTATGGATGACATTGCAGCGAAGTCACAAATACTTATTAAGAAAAGATTCATGCCCTCATATGAAGATTTCATACTCGCCATTTCAGATGTGATTTCTTCGATGGGCATTGACGCTACAATACAAACCAAGCAAATACTTGCTTAATCGTTCACACTGCCTTGTAACGATTGAGTTTACTTACTATCCAAAAGGGAGACTACTCATGAACACTATTCAAATTAAATTATTACCAAACAATACGAAAGTTCCTGTTCGAGCAAATGCAACGGATGCTGGTATGGACGTATTCGCCACAGAAGATATTCTAATCAAGCCAATGCAAACACATATCCTTCCTTTGGGATTTCAGATGGCGATTCCAGAGGGTTATGAAGCAACAATTCGTCAACGTTCTGGTATTACATCTCGCACGAATTTACATATCGAATTAGGCACGATTGATTCACCTTATCGTGGAGAAGTAGGTGCTATCGTTCGAAACATCTCAATGGTATCTGCACATGAGGAATCTATCTATACACTAGACAAAGCGCCTGACCAAGAACAGCGAACAGCTCCACATTCGTATCAAATTTTAAAAGGCGATAAAATTGCGCAAATTGTTATCTCACCAATCGTCACGCCATCAATTCAGATTGTAGACGAGCTTAACGAAACATCTCGTGGTACAAATGGATTCGGCTCAACTGGCACAAAAGGCGGTATTCAATAATGGAAGAAAACATGAACGTTTATGGTCTTAAATGCGATAACGAAGATTGTAATTATACGAATATGAATGTCCTTTTTGACGATTATCCAAAGTACATCAATAAGCCTTGCCCAAAATGCGGTGGCAACTTATTAACACAAGCGGATTATGACGAGCTTATCGGATTCATTGATAAATTGGCGCAACTGAATGAGATGATCGGTCCAACTGATACGAACGACGCGCATGTGCGCATGCAATTTAATCTAAATGGTACTGGAAAGATTAGCTTAAAATCTGCTGAACTCGTGAATCCAAACCTTTCACTAGAAGATGAAGAACTTGATACAGGAGTATCTTACTCAGAAGAGTACGGATATGACGAGGATGGTCCAACTGATACTCAGATGGCGCTTCAAGACAGCGTAGACGGTGCAATTACAAAGGCAATGCGAACAATCATTACTGAATACAATAATGCGATACGCACAGATTTGAATTTAAAAAATGGATGTATGAGCGACGAAGTAGATATGCATTTTGATATTGGCGTAATTACAAGAATCCGAGAAGAAATCGAAGAAGTATTAGGATTACCAGACGTCTACTAAGGGGGAGCATAACATGGGAGAGACATACGAATTACCTTCAATCGAGAAGCAAACAGAGTATGCGAAGCTAAAAGAGCTTATTTCATTATGCTCAAACTTAGAGGAGGATTCTTTAATCCGAAAGCTTGCGCTCGATTTTGATTATCAATACCTTCTCTACCAGCATGACGAACTTCAAAAGCAAGAGGATGTTAAGCGTTGCATGCTAAATGTTATCAGTGAAGATGAATATAGAGAGATGCCACAAGAAGCAATTCTTACAGCTCAAAAAGCGGCATTTGATAGCACATATAATTATGAAAAAGATGATTATGAAGATTGGATTCAAACATCTATTCGTGAATCATTTGATGAATTCTTGGAGGGCGAAGAAAATTGATGACTCTAATTTCCCCAGAAGAACAAGATTATATTAGCTACCGCGCCAATGAGTTTCACAAAGAGCATTTCAGAGATTTTGATTTGGAAAAAGTAATCGTGGCTGCCACTCCGTATATAATTGAAGGATTGTTAAGAGATTGCTTGTTCAATGCTGATTATAGAAACAAAATCATCATTGAGATTGAGAAAGACATTCTTGCAACTTATAGACGTTGGTATAACATCTATGTAATCAATGAAGGCAATGATTTACACCATGCTTCACTCAATCAAAATTTATACGATGAATTAGATCAACTGCAGTCACTATCTAAAAGCTTTTTCGACGGATTCAATGAAGATTCGCCGCTTCAAGCATATGAAGAAGCTCGACTGGCTTATATCAAAATTCAAACAAAAATCCGTATGATGATGTGGGCATTTGAAGCAGATGACTTCGATATTGTCGAGGACTATGAGCATGGACCATCTGATGGTTTAACAATTGAAAAACTACAAAATTCACATAATAAAAAGGAGAAGATTTAACATGGCTATTCAACTACAAAAAGGACAAAAAATTGACTTAACAAAAGGACGTAACCTAAAACGCGTAAACGTTTGCTTAGGTTGGGATGTAAAACAATTCGATGGCGGAGCAGATTTCGATTTAGATGCATCAGCTTTCTTATTAAACGCTAATGGTAAAGCTGTACGCGATGAAGATTTCGTGTTTTACAACAACTTAACAGATCCAACTGGTGCGGTTACTCACTCTGGTGACAACTTAACAGGTGGTGGAGAAGGTGACGATGAGGTACTTAGTGTTGATTTAGAAAAAGTTTCATCATCTACTGAGCGTGTTGACTTCACTGTAACAATCTACGATGCAGAAAAACGAAACCAAAACTTCGGTATGGTTAGCAATGCCTTCATCCGTATTGTGAATGCAGAAAACGACGAAGAAATTATGCGCTTTGATTTAGGTGAAGATTTCTCTATCGAAACAGCTCTTGTATTCGGTTCTGTTTACCGCCATAACGGAGAATGGAAATTCAATGCTGTTGGCGCTGGCTATGCTGGTGGTTTAGCAGCTCTTGTAAACGACTACGGCTTACAAGCATAAACAAATCAATTTACTATCCGACTAAAAAATAAGGGAGATTCATCATGTCTATTAACTTAGAAAAACGCGTTAAGAACGTTAAAATCCAATTAGAAAAAATTCAATTTGGTGAGAATATCCAAGTGGCTGTCGCACTTGATATTTCTGGTTCAATGTCTTCAACATTCCAAAATGGTACAGTTCAGGATTTGGTGGAACGCTTACTCGCTATTGGCATCAATTTAGACCGCAATCAAAAAATCGAAGTATTTCCATTCAACGGAAATGCCTACACGACGGCACCGGCAACTCGTAGAACTTTAGAAAACTATGTTGAGGAGCGTATTCTTGACCGATTATCAATTGGTGGCGGCACAAAATATGCACCTGTTATGCAAGAAATTTCTAATCGCTTCAAAATGGAGCATGTCACTCGAACAGTAGAAGTGAAACAGAAAAAACGTTTCCTATCTTCAATCTTCGGTACAAAAGAAGTAGAAGAGCAAAAAGAAACGTATACTACTGGCGATCCGCTTGTTGTTTTCTTCATCACAGATGGTGCCAATTCCGACCGAGATCAAACAGAAGCTCTAATCAAGAAACTTTCTAATCGTCCGGTATTCTGGCAGTTCATCGGCATCAACTCTCCTTGGGGTGGGTTCCCGTTCTTAGAAAAATTGGATGACTTGCATGGTCGCTACATTGACAATGCAAACTTCTTCAATGCTGGCGACATTGCCTCAATTGACGATAATGACCTGTACAAACGTATCTTAAATGAAATGCCACAATGGTATAAAAAAGCAAAAGAATTAGGAGTTATTAAATAATGGATATTTTAAATTCGATTTTAAGCACGTACGCTAGTTTCTTTGATTGGCATATGTGGGTAGAAGTTTTATCAAGCCCAACAGCGTGGGGATTAATCCTTACATTAGTTATCATGGAAGGTTTACTTTCAGCCGATAACGCATTAGTTTTAGCAGTAATGGTTAAACATTTACCAGAATCTCAACGCAAGAAAGCACTTATGTACGGAATGATTGGAGCGTTCTTCTTCCGCTTCTTATTCATCGGTATTGGCGTATACATTGTACAATTCTGGTACATTAAAGTTATCGGTGCTGCTTACTTACTATTCTTAGTATATAAATACTTCAAAGATAAAAACAAAGACGAAGATGAAGAGAGTCATGAATTCAAGCATGGCCTACTAGAACGTTTAATTGGTACGTTCTGGGCAACAATTGTTATGGTTGAATTAATGGATTTAGCTTTCTCAGTCGATTCAATCCTTGCAGCATTTGCTATCTCTAATGAAGTTTGGGTATTACTTGTCGGTGGTGTACTAGGTATCATCATGATGCGTACTATCGCAACAATGTTCTTAAAACTATTAGAAGTGGTGCCAGAACTTGAAACAACAGCATACGTACTAATTGCAATTATCGCGCTTAAAATGCTTGCTGGTGTACTAGGTTACGAAATGTCACACGCACTATTCTTTATTATTGTAGGTGGCGCATTCGTCATTACATTCATTATTCATTACATTAATAAAAATCGCGCTGCGGCACATTAACAAAGAACCGCTTCGGCGGTTTTTTATTTTGTTGTATTTTGTCGAAAATTTATAACTTTACTCCTAATATGACCAATGCTAAAATATAAAACAACATATTTTCATAACATTCAAGGGGGCATATTCATGCTTAAAGTATTAGGAGATAAATTAGTAATCAAAGTGATGGAAGTGGAGGAAGAAGAAAAGAAATCTTCGCTTATTGTATTGCCAGATTCGGCAAAGCAAAAATCTCAATTAGCAAAAGTAGTAGAGGTAGGAACAGGCTTCTTACTAAATAACGGTGTAACAAAACCGTTAGACGTTAAAAAAGATGACGTAATCGTCTTTGAACCATTCGCTGGTTCACCTGTCCAATACGATGGCGTAACTTATCTAGTTATCCGACAATCAGAAATCATTGCTATTGTCGCTTAACTGAAGGATTGACTTTTCTATTGTTCAGCCATTATACTCAAATAGAGTTGTGTATTGTAATAGATACAAAATGTCTTTTACTATACCGAGCTATGGTCTAGTCAACCTAGTTTTAAGGCGATTTCCTTTATGGGAGATCGCCTTTTTTATCTGACAAGAAGGCTGCTTCGGCAGTTTTCTTGTTTTTTAGGGGTGCAAAACACGAGTTTGGGTTGCATCTCGCCAATGAACGCCTACTTTAGCGAATTAAATTAGAGGAGGTGATAGGAATGTTTCGGCTTGTTATAGCTGGCAGTAGAACTTTCACAGACTACGCCATGTTAGATAGTATTATTTCAAATATGATTCGCCATCTTGACCATAGCCAAGTAGAAATAATCTCTGGCCATGCTAGGGGAGCAGATCGTACGGGCGAACGTTTTGCACGAAAGAACAATTTAAAACTACATATCATGCCTGCTGACTGGAGCAAGCATGGGAACGCTGCAGGTCATATTCGTAACCGAGAAATGGCGAATAGAAGCGATGCAGTTGTTTGTTTTTGGGACGGAAAAAGTCCTGGCACAAGAGGGATGATTGAATACAGTCGTTCCATCGGAAAAATGGCTCTTGTTGTCAACTACACATAAGGGGAGATTGGTAAAAATGGGCGTACGTATTCAATTGGAAGACGTCTTTAAAGAACATCCAAATTTAACAAATGAGCAAATTGCTCAAAAAACAATGAGCAGCATTATGAGGTGTCATCATGAGATAGCCCTATTGAACGAACGTACGCTCATAGTTCTAAATACCGGCTCAAATATATCGTTACCGGACTATCTAATTTCAGGATTAAGATATAAAGACTATAATACCATCAAAAAAAGAGCAAACATTGCATTAAAAGAGATTGTTAAACAGCTAGAAGTATTAGATAATAATAGAGGTGCTAAAAATGTCAAATAATCACCAAAAAAAGAAGATATGGAACAAAAAAGCGTGACTTATATCCCTGGAGACACTAGGAAATCAGTCGCAAGAGAGTCCACATCTTTCTTAAGTTTCACAGAAAAATTAGTTAACCGTCGTACGATGCGTTCACGAGGTAATGAGCCAGAAGGTCTATTCCCTGTAATCATCCGTTATTTTGATGGTATTACGCATCAGCAAACTCACAGCGGGGCAATGGTCCAAACGTTCAAAGAAGCTGGTGCTCTAGCAGACAGCATCATTAAACGTACACAGGGACAGCTTATTAGCATCGACCTACTTACTAAAAAGGAGGAATAATACGTTGTCTCGCTCAACAAGATTCAAACAACAAGTGACAGATTTGTGGTACACCTTCTTGTCTAATCGACAGCTTACCAAAGCTCAAAAATACATGACAGAAGATACTATTTATAAATCTGCTACACATTTTTATCGCGCGATGGACTTACAATCAAAAACGTCTAACCATCTTTCTCAAAAAGATCGTAATACCGCTACCGCATTAAATGTGTTACTTGCACGCAAACAGCATTAATTCCAAAAGTGAGGAAAACGAATGAATGTAAATCACAAAAGCCATTGTTTTATGAGAACCTAACAATACTCTCTGCCAAGAGTAGGTTGACCTAAACTGGCTTCTTTGCTTCACTCAGTCCTTTACAAAGGAGAACCCGACTATGAATTTATTTATCGAATCAACTGAAAAAGAAGATTTCGTTTATTTAATTGGTACACCAGATGCAAAAGGAAATGTCCTTACGAAACAAGGACTTATCCTACTGACAAATTATGAAGAGCACACAATTGATGATTTAAAAGATTATCCAGTTGAACATGATGGAAATAAATATCATGCTTCTTCTATCAAGGAAGATCACATCGTTTATATCAATGAACGTGGACGCGCTTTATTCTTGTATTCATCTGCGGCGCCAACAGCAACATTTAAAGAAGGAGAGAACTCTTATTACTGCCACGAGTTCTTTTCGAATCATGAAGTCTAAAATAAAATGCCCAGAATGTAATGGGCAGATGCTTAGACAAACATCGCTTCAAGCAGTAGGAATACGTGATACAAATGACTTTTTAATCTGCCCATTTTGTAAAAGTCATGCACGTTTCTACGGCAATACCGAAACCCTGTCTACTTGTATCGCATCTCCAGCTCTTTATGCTGAACAATGCGATGCATTTGATACAGCATTGGGGATTTTATCCCGCTACAACGCTGATGAAAAAGTATTAAGCAACTTTATTAGCATCTTGTTCAATGAACCTTTCGTACAGAATATCTATCAACTAGATTCAAAACATATTGCTAGATTATTGTTCTCGCTGCGTAATTTAACCAGCCGAGAGGAGCATGCATTTAAAACCATTCGATCGTACACAGACTACATTCGATATATTTTACATGTAAAGATGATCCAACTGCCAAAAGGATACGATTTCTTTGAACAGTACTACAGTACAAAAGAAGCTAAGAAAGATTTTTTGCACAAAGTTTATCAAATCGAGTCCATAGAAGAACTCGAGCAAATTCAAATATCTTTTAACCAAGAGGAGAAACCCGACTATGTTCAAACTTCAAATTAAAAATGCCGAAACGAAATTATCGTTACTTCTTCAATCAGATGAAGAACCGTCTGCCGAATTAATGGCAGCATTCTTAGCGAGCGACGTCACTACGAAGGTGATTGCTCCACAAAAAGTTGTGCAACTGCCTATTGCCGAATCAACAAAAACAACATCAAAAGTTGAGCCAGAATTAAACGTTAAAAAATCTCAACCGCAATTAGTAGCACCTGCCGAGCCTACCATTGCACTTTATGATGTTGTAAACCAAAATGAAGAATCAAACGAAGGCACATTAAAGGGGGCTGTGGTGAACAATTCGTTTGCTGCAGCGATGGTGAAGGCAAGTTCTTCTACCCCGTCCCTAGATAATAAATCTGTTCCAGTGACGGTCAATCCGAATATTGTACAAGATTCTGCTAAAAAGAATGGCTATTATATTGCTGATGACGGCACTAGAATGTTCCGTTGCTTATACCAATGCCCAGACTGCGGTCAAGTTGGCCGTCGTTATTTAGCTGTTGGCTTCACTTATTGTAAATGCCATAAATGCGAGAAGAGAATGCGTGTATATCATGCGACAAACTTTTCACTTTCATTAAGTACAATCCCTAAAGCATTACCTGGTACTGATGTATTTTATATCGGCGGAAAAATGACAAAAGGGGAGGTTTCTACGCATGACAAAATCTTTACTTCAAAACAACCAGCATACTCAGCAGCTAACTGCTAATGAGATGTTTGCTGTCTTAAAAGCGAATGGTTTTACTTTAAACGACGAAAGAGACGCACAGGTCCTAGAATTCTTAAATGAAGCTGCTCCTGCGAGAGAGCGAAAAGAACAAGAGGATGCGTCAAAACGCGTGCTAGAATCACTAAATACGCACAAGCTATTAGCTCATAGAGCATCATTATTCACATGTATTCAGTCACAAATCACATTCGGCGATACGGAAAACTATGTTGCGGCAACAGCTGCGCATATCATGAAGTCGCTACTTTCTTTAGAAGTAGTAGCAGATTACTTCATGGAGGAAAAGAATTATAAAGATGTCATCCTATTAGGACAATTACTTGAAGCGAATATCATTCCATTGATTCAACAATGTTTCGTTTCAATGAACGATCAATTGGAAAATCCAGAAAAGCATGGTCTTTCAGAAGAACATATCGAAGAAGAAGCGGAGTATCGAGACAACCATTTAGCTCGCTTATTCTATATAAACGTACCAGTGGAACACTTAACTCGACTGAACGCACAAAAATCTGGCGAAGTCGTTACAGGTTGCCATGATTACGTTGTTCAATTGCAAAGAGTTTTAGAATCATTCTAAAAGAAGAGGCCTCCAGCATTGGGGGGCTTTTTCTTTTTTATTCAAATATTGGAGGAATACATAATGAAAATCAACAATCTTACATTCAAAGAAAATCTATTAATGCATTCAAATGCGATTACAAATGGCCGATCAAAACCATTCAAGTTTAATCTACGAGCAAAAAATCGTTCAGTAGAACATCAAAATATGTTCCAAGCGACGGCTCTATTATCAAAAGGGAGATAACTAAATATGTTCTATTACTTCGTTCGCAAAGCTGTCAAATCAGACGGCACGACTATTTGTGATAACACTATTTTGACACGAAAAGGAATGCTTGAATTAGCGGAATTAGACGCTTCATTCACACTGCCAGCATTCTTTCAAAATAAGAAGGAGTTGGAAGATTTCATGAACAAAGAACGCTTATTTAATGTCTATCTAGCGCAAGAATTCAATGGCACAAAGGTAGGGCTTCATATTGTCATCACTACAATGAGTAAAGCGCCTAAAAATACAAAAGACATAAGTGAGCAGGAGGTAGTTATTGCAGATTACGGACGCGTATTAAACACCGAAGGAATGTCTGAGGAACACGCAAAGAAAGTTACCTATTATCAAGCAGCAACTACATTAGCTTATGTTGTGTTAAAGCATGGATATAAGAACATCAATTTGTTCACCAATTTAACATATAGCGTATTTGACTTCATTTCTTCAAAGCTCAATGAAGTCGATGTCAACTATGAATACAATCTACACAAGTACGGATTTACAGAAGCAGATTTAAAATTCAGCTCATTTATCCAGCGTTTGCAACAATATCCATCTGCGCAAAAGGTGATCGTGCATTCTGCCAATAATTCAAAGAATTCTATGCACATGACTTTAGCGCGAGGTTTAGCCAACGAGCGTATCGGTGGACAGCTTCCACCAAACTATGGTCCAATCTTGGCATTTTTAGCGTAATTCGTAACACTATTACTATCTAATAATTTATTCGAAAAAGGACGGGATTCTCATGATTACAGGATTACTACACACATATTCAAAGGACAGAAATGACTATTCAACACATTACACTGCAAGTAGCATGCTTGACTATCAATCTAAGTACGATGGCAGTGAAGAATCATTAAAAGAAATTTATAATGAAATTTCTGTTTCATCTAGGGCTTACGCTCCACAGCAAGCCATCATTAATGTTTTTCCTATTCAAAGTATCGAGACTGAGGGAGAAGAGGAGGACGCTGAAAACAAAGATTGTCCAGTCGTTATGTCTTATGCATGCAACTGTTCAGTACATAACCTTCAACATTTCCCTATTACGATTGAAAAACTAGCGTATTATTTGAATCAAAAAATGTCATCTCGCGCCAGTCTACAGCTTCACAAAGACCATGTTTGTCCATACTGTGGTAATGACGAATTCCGTTTCATAGGGAATACACTACATTCCTTATATACGAATGAAGATGAAGAAAAAATCAAAATCACAGCTTTCACTTTAAAAACGAACGTATTTTATCAAAATCCTTTACCTAATTCATCGGTCGTTTCAGCGGCCGAAGAGCATGAGCGAGAAGTTCGTTTACGCCAAGAGAAGCACTTTCTTAACACTGTCGATGTCAATAAAGATCCTCTTTCAAGCTTTAAAAGACAAAGCTCTTCATCAATTGGAAGTAGATCGTACTGCTTGTCTGCCGATGCAGCGTCTACTCACTTTAGAGGGAAAGGTGAGGAGGGGGAATATTCATTCTTCCCTGTACAGCAATCTACCCGTTACACACTAACGTTTAATAAACGTTCACAGAAGCTATACCTTGTTACTACGCTACCATCACGAAAAAGTCATGTTCGATTCGTTTCAAACGGGCAGTTGGGAGCTGCTCAACACTTAAGCATTGATGACGGCTTCTCGGTTATCAATATAAAAGATTTCTCACGAATTGGTGAAAACCAATATGGTGATGCGGTAGATACTATTTTTGAAAATCTTTACAACCCATTGCGAAATCGTTCACAAGTCACTCCTTTCGAAATGTTATCAGCTAAAATGATTTCTGCATTCATTCGCTCAAAAGATTCACGAGTGAGAACCCATTCGTCTGTTGCCACAAAAATGTTCGCCCAAGGAAATTCTACACAAGAAATTCTCAACATTATTGCTACGCCGGTTGGCCTGACGTTACCAGGTTCAAATATTCCTTTATCTATGGTACCAGTTGCCTGCAGAGATTCTAAAAGCAAGGCATTAAAAGCACTATTGCCTGCTTCATCTAAAAAATCACAAGGGTTATTCGCGTCATCAATCGACGACTTTGAGAAAACAGAAAGCCGTCGAAACTCCCAACGAGACTTATTAGGCTTTCACCAAGGAATTGAGGAAAATCTAATGCTAGAAGATAATGGCCCAAAACTTTCTCCATACAATTTAGAATCACATCAAATTCGTTCAAAGGAATTTATCTTTTTAAGTGCGATTACAAATAGTGAAGTTCTGTACAACTGTTTAAATAACATCCGCGTAAGATCGTCTAAAAAAGGGCCTTTCACACTTCACTTAGAGCCTCATTATACAGCACGTTACACCAATCCAGAGCAAGAATACAAACCAGTTAAATTGCAAACGATGCGTAACCAATTCGCAAGATTTTTAAAAAAGTCATTTGCGAGTGAAAAACAAATGAATCAGTCATTACAAGCTGTCATCGACGAACAAGATCCGACTTTTTATTCCGACCTGCTTGATAATTTCGTCAGAACGCCTAAAAAAGAGTTGGATAAGATTGCGAGCGAAGGCATACGGAATATGCATCAACTTCACGATAAGCTATACATGTATGCTCTTTCAGAAGGAAAGCCGAATAAACATATTGAGTACTCTAAAGAAATGCTTAACGTCTTTAACCGTAAAATCAATGACTATGAATTCTATGCCGTACAAGATACGAAAGAATTAATTTTAGTCGGCAAACAAATGCATCACTGTGTTGGAACATACGACCACCATTTATTATCTGGTAGAACAATTATCGTCGTTATGAAGAATAAGCAGACAGATAAATATGAAGTTTGTTTAGAAATTGGTCAGTCTGGTTTAAACCAAGCAAAAATGTCTTATAACCGCTTAGTAAGCAAAGATGTGAACACAAAACTTTACAACGTGCTAGGTGCGTATCTACAGGACACACCAATCGTTTCGAAGAATGCCTTATCGAATGACCTACGACATTACAGAGACGCTTTAGAACCAAACCTAAGCGGCCTAGTCGAAGCCTATTCAGACGAGTACAAAAAAGAATTAAAGAAAGCAATCGAAAAAAAAGAAAAAGACGAATTTTGTCGAATTGAAGCGGCTAACGCACTACCTTTGTTAGCTATTTAATTTAATACCCTTGCCAAAATACCCAATAAACAGTTATCCTAATAGTAACAAACTATTAAGGGGGCGATTGCGCATGACATATTGGGAAGATCAAATTGTCGCTTACGCAAAAGGCAAGTATCCACGTACTATGAATGAAAAAGATTGTAAATTGTTCGCAGAAAAATTTTATGGAATTCGTTCTTATCAGTTGAATCGAAAACGTTTCGTGGAGTTTGTGCAAGGAGTTGTCGAACAAGTTGGAGTCGACCATCACTACGAACAAAGCATTCCGAATCTATTAAATATGATTCGAGAATCGGATGCATCGTGTCCACAAAAAATCAACAGCCTTATACATAGCATCGTTACTAAACGCATCTTTGCAGATAGCATTTGTGCATAATACTTAAAACATAACTTATAAATTTAAGCCCGTTAATTCGGGCTTTTTTAATGGAGGATTTCATATGATTCAAATTAAAAACGGCTATAAATTAGCTATTACATCCTTACCTGATTTAGGTGAGAAAATGCACACATGGCGTTCGGCCATTCGTGAGCTAACCAAAGATGCGGTCATTCGTACCGCTGCCAATCTAGCTATCAATGCATTATTTTTATCGCGCATTGATCCAGCGGAAAGGGCTATTTTTGGTGAGATGTATCGTTTGTTTAAAGATGAAGCCCCAAGTCAAAGAGCTGGCAGTTTTATGACTGCTTATTCAACTATGCAACATGCAGAACAACGTATTGAACAACAAGGTGTACTGGAACCTAGCTTCGACTTTAAATCTGAGCTCATTTTGTTTCCACTTCGTACACATACGTTAGCTATGCTATTCACAGTGAATCCAGTTGTAAAAAGCTATTTTGATACATTAGAAGTTTTTCAAGAGTATAGTTACACAGATGAAGCGTTAGAAGGTCTTAGTGAGATGGAGAAGAAAGAACGCGCTGAACTATGGAATACGGCCTTAGAGGACAACAGAGTGCCTATGTTAGATGGTTTACGATGCAGTTTCTATACAAGCCTTCCGATGTTTTATACGGTTGACGTTGTTCGCTACATCAACGAAGAAATGAATTTAATTACCATTATGGATAGCTATGCAAAACGCATTGCTGCGCATCGTGGACAAGATAAAACAGTTGTTTTAACAGAGCTACTGCAAGTATTACCAGCGGAAGTGACAGTCGAAACGTTAAACGAAGCTATTGAGCTATAGGAGGCCATCATGAATAAAAATGACTTACAGTACCCAATTTTTAAATTAACACTTGCGCAAGACTTACAACGAAGCGGATTCCGTTGCATTCGAGTTTCTAAGAACAAGAAAAATAACGACTTCAATGTTTACTACTTCGCTAACACAAAAGCGCTACGTGCGTATTTACACCAAAATAAAAACTACCATCCAAGAAAGGCGGCAGCATAATTATGAAAGGGAGAATTATTCCATTCGAATCTGGATTATTGAAACCATATAATTGTTATTATGAAGTTCGTAACAACGGCCAAGTCTTTCGTGTTATTTCAGATACAGAGAAAGTAATTGCGGAAGAGCCTACTGGTACCGATAAAAAAGAAGCTATGTTTGCAATGACATTCTTTGAGGGTGTGAAACAATACAAACTTGAAGCAAATGAATCAGTTAAGACAACTAATAATGAAGGCCTAGATGGTGACATTTTAATTGCCCAAGTTCATTTTGTTAAACTGCTAGATACAATTCGAACAGAAGAACCATCTGTAACATTCACAGATGCAGCAGGAGAGCGTTCAGATGTAAAAGTGGGAGAAGAACCAGCGAAAGAAGAAAAAGCTTCTTACGATGCGTATATGGCTCCAAAACCTAGTATCTTCAAACAAATCTTTACTAAAATCAAACATCTATTCGTAAAACGTGAGTAATACACGTTTTACATGCGGTAATAATATGACGAACCCCTATTAAAAGAATAAAGAGGTGAATCATATGAACCGCGCTACTGTAGATTTAGATGCCTTAAAACAGCATCGTACAGAATTAGGCTACTCGATTAGTGACATCGCTGACTACCTTGGGTATAAAACCCCAACTGGCTATTGGTTAATCGAAAAAGGTGAACGCTCTTGTAATGTGTCTGTGCTATATAGCCTATCACAACTATTTAATGTTACAATGGAGCAGTTACTTGTCGTGTAGCTTGCAAGAAGGGAAGGGGTTTAATGATTCATAACGTCTTGCTGCATAATCGTCAGCTTCTATCAAAGGAAGCTTGTACGACTTATGCAGCTTTTTTAAAGAAGACGTTTCTAAATGGTCATCAATGCCAGATTGCCCCAAGCGAATTGCTCAAACAAGCAGTAGACGGTTATAGTTTTGTGCCAGGATCTTTCGACTTCAGTAAAGATAGTCTGACACAACAGCATTGGCAGTCTCAAAGTATTTTTGCACTCGATATAGACAATCTCATTGATGATGACATTGCACCAGACGAATGTTATCTCGACCTTGGTAGAATATTAAGTATTAGTAATGAACATGGAATCATGCCATTCGGTGTTTATGAAACATACTCAAGCCTGCCAAGCCATTTAAAATATCGTGTGTTATTCCAATTAGATGAACCAGCTGTTTCACTTGATGAATTTAATCGTGTAGCAACTGGTTTATATGCAATGTTCGACATTGAAGGAAACAACGTGGTTGATAGTCGTTGCGTGTATGATCGCTCACGCATTTACTTCCCAGGAAAAGAAATCGTATACGAAGACGACAGTAACGTAGTTAGTAAGCACCTATTCGATAATACGATTGTCCCTGAGAAGAATGTAACAAAGAGTTATATATCAACGTCTATCAACAAACCATATGTAGAGCCTGCTTATCACTTCGAAATCAATGAAAAGATGGTATATGCTCAACGTAAACGATTAGCTGTTGTCACTCAACTAGCTGCAAACCCTTGTGGCTCTAAGGCTCATGCTATGTCTTCCACTGTGGGAACAGAACTCTTTAATAAAATAATTAAAGAGTACTGTTCTACCAATGGAGAAACAGCTGTAACCCTTGGGGGAGTAAGGATGAAAGGACTATTCTTTACAACAGCTAAGTATTACCCATTACACTTACTGTTTGGAAAACAACTAGGAGAAAAGTTTTCATGCATACTGCCAGGACATGACGACCATAATCCATCAGCTTGTTTTGAACAACATCCAAACGGAACTTACCACTACCATTGTTATTCGTGTAAAGACATGGGGAGCAGTAAGTATATCGACATATTCGGACTTCTATCGAAGATTCTGAACGTTAGCCACAAAGAAGCGGTGAAGAAGCTTTATCATATATTAGGCATTCAGATTGAAACAGAGTATGAGCAAAAGATGAAACTACAGCTTGTTGATTATGAGGACTACCTCTACCTGCCAAATATTGCAGAGGCAGCACCCGAATTAGCTTCCTTCTTAGGAGAGCGCAACAACGATATGTATAGAATGCTACGCTCAGTGCTACAGGAAGCACGACAGAGCATTTTAGACGAAGAGTATGTGAAATCATCTGAACTCCTTTGTTTCTTGTCTGTGCGTCGATTGGCGGAGCGTTACTGCATTGATACTGGATCGAAACTGTCAACGTCCAAGGTATCACAGAAAATGCATTACTTAGCGCTGCTAGGATTGATTAAATATAAATCGAACGATGAAGTAGATAAGCGAATTGTTGAAAAATCGTACAACATGATATTTAAACAATCATCGAGTGATGGCGTCATGCGCAAATATCGAGTCAATTATATTTCCATACCAGACTACAGTGTCCAAACATTAATAGATGCTGAACGGAAACATAAAGAATTGCGTAGTAAAAAAATCTATCCGAGCCAAGTATCACATAAGTTTTTAGAAGCAATGCTTTCAAAAGAAGTAGCAGATGAACATTATGTTCAAGCGGAAAACGAGGACTACTTCAAAGAAAAAAACTTTGTAAGGGATGCCCACGAGGTCGTGGGACTGCTTATTAACAAATATGGATACTGCACACGCGATATGGTGATGAAGCATCAACGCTTCCGTAGCTTTGATAAAGCCACCAGAATTCGCTTACGTCCATATCTCCTTTCAATGGTAGCGGCAACAGATGACTTCGCAGAAGTGAAGTATCGTGCTGATTACCGAGATAAATTTAAAATCTCTGCCCGACACATCAAGGAACGTAAAATGACTGCTGGCGCGACCATTATCATTGTGCGAACAGCAGACGTCATTCCAATCAAATCTGCCAAATAATCTGCCAAATTATTTACTAATAATCAAAAAGATACAAATACTACGAAAAGGTTGTTACTTATTACGCCTTAAAGTATAATGATGGAGGGGCTAAAGCCTCTCTATTTTTTATATTCACTACCTTTGAAGGGACGTAAGAACTATATGATTAATGACCTTGATACTCAATACTGCCAATTGTTAGGTCAGTTGATTAAAGATGGCGAAGCGTCTGCTGACCGTACTGGTACAGGTACACAGATGATTTTCGGCCATCAAATGAAGTTTGACTTGCGAGATGGTTTTCCGCTTCTTACAACGAAAAAGACATCTTTCCGATTAATTTTAACAGAGTTGTTATGGTTCGTTTCTGGCCAAACAAATATTCTGCCGCTGCTACAACAGCGCAATCATATTTGGACAGAGTGGCCATACAAACGCTGGACAGAAAGTAATAGCTACACTGGGAATAAGCCAGCTGTTGGGACGCAGGCATATAAAGACGAAATGCGCGAATTTGAGAATATGATTCTTAAAGATAGCGAATTCGCTCGAACATGGGGTGAACTAGGCCCTGTATATGGACACCAATGGCGTAACTACGGCGGGTATTGTGACGAGCGCGGTTCTGAACCGAATACTGGAATTGACCAGTTGTCGGAAGCATTAGAACTGCTCAAAAACGATCCAAGTAGCCGACGTATCATTGTGGACTCATGGAATCCGAAAGACTTACCAAAGCAAGCACTGCCGCCTTGCCATATGTTCTTTCAAATGAATATAACAGACGAATATGTCGACTTATCGTTCATGATGCGTAGCTCGGATGTATTTTTAGGACTTCCGTACAACATCGCGAGCTATGCACTACTATTAATGATGATTGCAAAAGAGATTGGCAAAACGCCAAGGTATCTTGTTTATACAGGTCAAAACGTTCACTTGTATAAAAATCACTTCGAGCAAGCAAAACAACAGCTGACGCATCAACAAGATCATTACCCACTGCCTTCGGTAACGATTGCTGACAAGCCGCTGTTTGAATTAACTGCAGAAGATTTCACATTAACTAACTATCAATCGCACGAAAAAATCCAAGCACCCGTTGCTGTATAGGAGAAACATATGAAGAAGAAACAACATCGAAACATTACGATGATTGTGGCTCACGACAAAGCATATGGCATAGGGTACGAAGGAAGAATCTTATGGGACATTCCAGAAGATCGTCGATTCTTTAAGGAACAAACGACTAATGGTGTTGTGATTATGGGGCGCAAAACGTTCGAATCACTTAACAAACCACTACCTAACCGTATGAACGTCATTGTGACTCACAATCGTTTATATAACGTTAATCAACCTAACTGCATCGTATTTAACTCTTTGATGCAAGCACTAGACTACGCTCGTCGAGAAAGCATTGTGGTTCGCTACCCAAAAGGAACTTTCATTATCGGCGGGGGAGAAATCTATAAAAAGGCATTGCCATTTGTGCATGATTGCCTTGTAACGCACGTAGAAAATACATATCTTTCTGACACGAAGTTTCCAGAGAGCTACAAATCTATGTTCCCAGTTGAAACAGAACTAGGTACAGGAGATGGCTACCGATTCGTGAAACATACTCGCTCATGATGAAAACATTTAAACTGCCGAGACACTTCCGTCGTGCTTTAACACGTAAGGGCGACTTGATAGAATTTTATAAAAGCATCGGTTGGAATGAAGGCGAAGTGCTGGATCCATCGAAAATTGAAATGAATCCAGATTATGTGGCTAACATTATCAACAAGTTTTGCTATAACAAAGTGCCGGAAGAGTACAATAAATATTTAGCATTGTGGTTGCAATACGGTCCACGTAGCAACACAAAAGTCCCAGCTAAATGCGTTCGCCTTCATGACGAAAAAATGTGTCGATATATGCAAGATAATTACCCAGGCTACTTGAAATCAACTGAACAATAGGCACTGCCAGCTTATTGCAAAGGAGGTGAAACTGTGAAAACTATACAGGATGTAGCAGCAGAATTAGGATGCGAAGATTACCGCATTGATGAAGTATTATCGCAAATTGATTTAGGGTGCGGTGAGAACGAATACCAACTAGATATTGATTATGTATCTGAAATGGTAGGAGAGACGAGAGAAATTCTATTAACAGACGAAGGCTATGAACGTATTCTTATGGATCCACTATTGGCCAACTTCATGACTAATAAAACAATTCCACTTCTTCGTACAGCCGAGACTATCACTGCAGACATTATTCAAAATGCCCGCAACAAAGAAGTGATGCGCTCACTCATTCATGAGCTTTATCGTTCCTTCGGTGAAAGCTATTCACCATATGTATTGTTGTATCCAACAGTACCAGACGAAACTGCAACAGATAATCCTTATCCGCACAAGTTAGAAGAAGTAGCTACGCTATTCGGCGTATCAACGAAATGGCTTGTAAATTACTGCTGTCCATACGTCGACTATGGGTATCAAGATAGCGATATTTTTGTCGTAACAAAAGTGCTAGATACACATAGAAAAGACGGAATAACTTTTTTACTAGAAGTCCATATTTCATATGAGTTCTTCAAAACGATTGTTTCAGTTATAAACAAACGCATTCACTCGTTATATAAAGAAGGAAAATACACACAGAAAGAAAATAGCTTAGAGTTTATGCTTGGTCAACAAGCGATTCTCATTGGCTTTACGACATTTAATTCGTAGCTTTCTGGGGTATCGACTTCAACGAGCGCCTTTCAAACAAGAATGTCTCGTGTTACCCCTGGGCTTTATAACAGGAGGAAAAACACATGAAATTATATACAACTACAAATTGTCAACGTTGCAATATCGCAAAGACTCTAATGGATTCAAAAGATCTTTCCTATGAAATTGTAAACGTTGAATTTGACGAAGAAGCAGCAGAAGTATTACGAAAAGCTGGATTCTCAACGGCACCGGTTTTAGAGACCGACGATGGAGAGTACATCACAATGCCACGCATTTTAGGTTATGTACAAATGTTAACTCCACAGGAGAATAATTGATCGTTTATGCGTCACGCACAGGAAATGTGAGACACATCGTATCAAAACTTGATACAGACGGCTCTTATTCTTTAGAAGAAATGCCAGTTGCAGAACGTCCATTCCTGCTCGTGACCTATACCGATATGTTAGGTCAGGTACCTCAACCAGTATTGATGTATATGCTTAAAAATCATGCATACTGCGTAGGTGTTGTTGCTTCTGGAAACAATAATTTCGGTCATGCAAACTTTGCGAAGTCTGCGGATATTCTTTCAATAAAATTCAATATACCGATAGTCCGCAAACTCGATTTAAGAGGGAGTTCGCATGACTATCTGGCTATTCAAGAATTTTATAATGAAAAGGTGAAGAAATGATGCAGCAATTTTTAAAGCTGAATAACGAACTGTTAAACGAATACGAAACAACAGGTGTTATTGATCGAAACAAGGATATGGAAGCTACACGCTCATACTTCCTTGATGTATTGATTCCAAAACTACGCTCGTACATCGACCATGAGGATAAAATTAAATTCCTAGTCGAAGCGGGCTATTATGAAAAAGAAGTGCTTGAAATGTACGACATGGATTTCATCGTGTCGCTATATGAGCAAGCCTACGCTTACAAATTCCGCTTCTCGACTTTTATGTCAGCGTCGAAATTCTATGATTCATACGCAATGAAATCGCGGGATGGCAAAGAAATTTTAGAACGTTATGAGGACCGAATCGTTATTACTGCGCTATATTTAGCTCGTGGTGACAAGCAACTTGCAACAGAAGCGGTTGACGCAATTATTTGCGGCTATCAGCCAGCTACACCAACGTTCCTAAATAGCGGGAAGCAAGCGCGCGGAGAATTAGTTTCGTGCTTCATCCTTTCGTTAGATGATTCGATGAACTCGATTGGTGAGAACTACAGCTATTGCTTAGAGTTATCTCGTCTTGGCGGTGGTGTTTCATCTAACTTAACTGACCTGCGTTGCGAAGGAGACCCAATTAAAGGCGTTGAAAACGCTGCAAGCGGCGTCGTACCAGTAGCGAAACAATTAGAAATGGGCTTTGGCTATAGTAATCAACTAGGCCAACGTCAAGGCTCTGGGGCGGTTTATTTAAACATCTTCCATGGCGACATTGAAGCTTTCATTGATACAAAGAAATCAAATGCAGATGAAAAAATTCGTCTAGCTACATTAAGCACCGGTATTGTTATTCCGGCTATCTTCTTTGAATTAATGGAACGTGATGCAGAGATGGCCTTATTTAGCCCATACGACATCAAAAAAGAATATGGTTTACGAATGAGCGAAATTTCAATTACTGAAATGTATTACGAACTGCTGGATAACCCAAAAATCCGCAAACTGAAATACCTTAACGCTCGTGACCTATACACAGAAATCAAGAAGAGCCAATTTGAATCGGGCTATCCATTCGAAATGAATGATGACACGATGAACAATGCGAATCCTTTAAAAGCGATTGGTCGTATTAAAAACACAAACTTATGTACAGAAATCGCGCAGTCACAAAAGACAAGCGTTATCACCGACAAAAACAAACCAAACATTTATGGTTTCGATGTCAGCTGTAACTTAGGCTCAATTGATGCGCATGCAGTTTGCGCTACAATTAGAAACTTCGGTAAATTCGTTGATACAGCAACTCAACTATTAAGTAATGTTTCTGATATGACTAGCATTGTAAACGTTCCTTCTGTAGAAGTAGGGAATGACCGCATGAATGCCATTGGCTTAGGCTTAATGAACTTCGAAGGTCATTGTACATTCCACAACGTTTTATATGGATCAGCAGATTCAGTTAGCTTTGCAGATAGCCTTGGAGAAGCATTAGATTACTATTCACTACTAGCTTCTACTAAGCTTGCACAAAAACATGGCCATTCGTTTGAAGGCTTTGAAATATCTGAGTATGCAACGGGCGAGTACACTGCTCGTCAAAAAGCGCAGCATATTGATCCAACGCCTACTGCTCGTCGCATGCTTGGCTACGTTCCTGTTATTTCAGTTGAAATGTGGGATTCGTTACAAAAACAAATTGACATGCATGGTGTCTATAACGCATACCGACTAGCTATCGCGCCTACAGGCAGTATTTCGTATGTGCGTTCATGCACAGCTAGTGTCGGACCAGTAAACCAAAAAGTAGAGATTCGTGATTACCAAGATTCTCGTACAGTTTACCCGATGCCATTCCTAACAAAAGAAAACGAAGAAAATTATTTAGATGCTTATGAAGTAAGCCCGTTCGCAATGATTGACGTATATGCAGCACTGCAAAAACACGTTGACCAAGCAATTTCAATGACACTGTATATCACAGACGATTGGAATACAGAAATGCTTACAAAAGCGTATTATTACGCATTTAAAAAAGGCATCAAATCAGTTTACTACGTTCGTCAAAAACAGAAGAAACAAAAACGTATTTTAGAATTTGCTTCTGTTCGTGGCGGTGCATCTCAATATGCACAAAATCAATCGTTAGGAGAGTGCGAAGCATGTTCAATTTAGAGGATAATCAAGAAAAACCAATGGCTTTGATGCAAGACCAACAACCGATTACTGCAGTTAACTGGTCGAAAGAGAATTCATTCGTTGCGTCTGTATGGACTCAACAATGGAACCAAATTTGGTTTCCCGAGGAAATCGCTGTAAGTAAGGACCGAAAATCTTGGAAAGACTTCAATTTCAAAGAAGTTTTCAAAAAGGTACTAGCTGGTTTAACACTCCTTGATACAGTTCAAACAAACGTTGGTATGAACCGAATTGCTGCGTATACAAAAGATAATATGTTAAAAGCATTGTTTGCAGTATTCGATGCTTTTGAAGCGGTGCATGCAAAATCGTATAGCTATATCTTTACGACACTTTGCACACAAAAAGAAATTGATGAATTGTTTGAATGGGTTAAAACCAATCAACAACTTCAATATAAAGCGCAACGTATTTCTCAAATCTATAACGATATTAAAGAAGATGACGACATTTCTCTTTATAAGGGGTACGTAGCTTCAACATTCCTTGAAAGCTTCTTATTCTACAGTGGCTTTTTCTATCCGTTGTACTTAGGCGGTCAAGGCATCCTACGTAACTCTTCGGAAGTAATTAGTTTGATCTTACGTGACGAAAGTTTGCATGGCGTGACGGTCGGCTACGAAGCTCAAAAACTTCGCGCGACTTTTAGTGAGGACGTTCAAAATGAAGTAGACGCGTGGACGTACAGCCTTTTAATGGACTTATACGATAACGAGATGGATTATACAGATATGCTTTACGGAGAAACAGGCACAGGCTTATCTGGCAGCGTAAAAGCTTATGTTCGTTACAATGCGAATAAAGCACTTATGAACCTGGGGCTAGAAGGCGTGTTCCCAGAAGAAGAAATCAATCCAATCGTTTTAAACGGGATTCGCAATGATTTAACTACATATGACTTCTTTAGTCAAAAGGGTACTACATATGCTCGTGCAACAGTCGAGCCAATCAACAAAAAAACATTCGATTTATCAGACATGACGGATTTTGAACATCTGTATGTCAAAAGGGCATAAGGATGAATAAACAGATGTACGTTTACTCTTTCTTCTATGACGACTTAGAACATATTGAGCAAGTCGATGAACTATTACATATTATTGCTATTTCAATGCCACCAGCTCAGTCTGTACAACACTTCGCAGAAGTAGACGCAGACGCAGGATACTTAATCGTGGAATTTGCTTTATCAGAAGAGCAAATGAAACACTATAAAACACCAGAATTATTCGCCAAAAATGCACACTATCAAAAGCACATGGAAGTGGATGTGTATGATGAATGTCGAATTTATGGGAATTATCCACTAGAAGATAAACCTTATTTCTATAAAAACTTCTCATTAATAGCGAAAAAGTAACATAATTTTATTGACAACTAGATAAGAGTTCCTATAGACTGTTCTTGTAACCAAGACAGGTTTACGAGCATGCTTTCATACTTTAGTTGTTGTTTCCCCCGAACGGGGGATACTATTCCGCCATAGCTCAGTTGGTAGAGCACTTGACTGTTAATCAAGTTGTCGCAGGTTCGAATCCTGCTGGCGGAGCCATATGCCGCAGAATGGGGACATCTCCATACTATGGCTCTAACATTTTTGATTACTTTTTTATACAAGCAATGATTCATTTCCAAGCTTTCTTTTTTCGAATTTTTTCTCTAAGAGTTGTGGATATGAAAAGTGTTTTATACAGAATATTATCTTCTACGAAATTACTTTCATTCCAAAAGGGTTTATTGCTGTAAGGCAGCGTAAGCCACATCAGTCATCCAAGGTTGCAATAGGGACTCAATACCCCTACTGGTTGTTTCAATACAACGATGACTTCCTATTATGGGTCCAGTCAACCCGCCACAATCTACACATCCTTTTAAGTGTTTAGCTACACAGGTTTAAAGAGCATTGTCTTACTTTTTCATACAGACAAAACAAGGGCAGAGAAATTCTTTCTCTGTCTACGATGGACTCTCGGCTGCAGGCCGCGATGAATTGGCAGGTGCAAATCCTGCAGAGTTCCACCAATAATACACAATTGCTTTTTCGATGGCTATTCAACAGCCCTATTCGCCAGAGCGTTGAATCCTCATTCTCTCCAAGGAAGGAGGTAGCGAAATGTTTTCGTCTCCCACTAAAAAACAACTTTTAGTAGAAGCTTTTCAGCTTGCAATCGAAGCGAATGTTCAAAATCAACGTAGAGACGTCATGATGGTAAAGGTAAAAGCCTTCGATTCTATCGAGTGGATTATTATTCCAAACGATTTCATGGAGAAAAAGATCGCTTATTACCAAGCCGCATATAGTGATGCACTAACGCTTGTCAGCAACAACAACGTTAGTATCGTGGAACATCACTTTGGACCAATCATTGATTTGGTGAAATACATAGAATAATACACACTACTTAATATTGCGTTTAACAAACCTAACCTTAAACTAACATGATAGGTGACGCTGCCTTCACTGTAAAAAGTGTAAAAGCGATTTTGCCTAAGTTGAGCAAGCTTAGGCGATTATGGAGCAGTACCCAAGCCCGGTCGAAGGGACCTCACTGCTAACGAGGCAACCGTCTTTATAAGGCGGTTCGTGAGTTCGAATCTCACCTGCTCCTCCATTCTATGTGAATAAGAGCTAGTCACTCACTATTCGCTCCAATCTTTGGTTTTTCAATTAGATTCAAATGTGGACTTGCACAGCCCATATCCCCAAGGCAGCTAACGCTGTCTTTTTATTTTGCGCAAAACAAAGAAGCCGCACATGGAGTGCGACTTCTTATTATATGTATGTATGCGTGTATATCTGTATGTGTGTATGCAAGTATGCTTGTATGCGAAAGTGTTATCCTTGTTTAAATAAGGACTGTTGGCGCATCGGCTCGTCTATCTCTTCGAACCCGCAATCTAAAAGGATGCTATGTACGAAGATGCGACCTTTTGACGTCCATCGTAAATCTTTGAGACTGCTATTAGCATAACCAACACTGCGCGCATAGCCTTTGTCTTGATAATCCTTGTAAAGATGATAAGCACCGCCTTTGTGAAAAATGATTT
>NZ_HE578961.1:0-69646 GCF_000307285.2 Kurthia sp. Dielmo | reverse complement strand
GTGATAATATCTTGCTCTAAGTTGTTTTTTTTGATATTCGCAATTTCCTCTAACACTAAATCAACATCTTCTTCTAGCCATACATAATCATGTGAGAAATTCAGAAACTCACATTCAAGGTTTAAATCGAAATGAATTGTTTCGCCTTTTTTTTCTAAGACATTCAAACCAACTTTTGTTTCGCTAAACTTGATGCTCAAATCCTCTAAGTAGACCATTTCTTTGACACTCCTAATAATAAATAATTATTTTGCTTTCCAAATTTTCTTTGGTACGTCTTGTCGGTACATTGTTTTAACAGTCTTGCCGTTATTTGTCATAACTAAAGTCGTACCAGTTTTTTTATCCCATAAGATCTGTGCGCCCGATTTTTTATCTACAAATGGTTTACCATGAGCTAAAGTATCAGCCACCCATTTCTCTTTAATTCGGCGCGTACCTCCTCTTTCTAATGCATGTTTAGTGAAGTTACGCATTGCACTTTTCTTACCTAATGCTACCAAAGCTTGTCGAATAAGAGCAACAACTATAGGCGCTAAGAACGCTGGAATACGAGCTTGAATTAAACTATCTTCATCAGCAAGTTGACTATCCTCTGTTACTATTTCTGAAAAGTCCGAGATAGACTCGAATTCTTCGTCTGTTAACTCTTCAGTGGGATCAACAAATTCTCCTTCTCCATTAACATACCCATACCCTAAATCGAAGTCTCTATTTTCTGATGTAGCTTGATAGAAATATTCGTCGTATAACATTTCTAATTTTTCTAAGGATTTTTCTTCTGTAACCTCTGGGCTTACCTCTTCTGCTTTTGCAGTGTTAAACACTTCAAAATTAATCATCGAAAAAGCTAAACTAAACGCAATTAAAGACAAAAATATTTTCTTCATCAAATCTTCCTCCTTTATATGTTATATATTAACAATAAAGGATTTATAAGTATTAAATACACTTATTGGATAAATGAACTAATATCAAGTAATAATGACATAATTCAATACACATTAAAGGCATAAAGTTAAAACTTGAATTCTTTGATGTTGATGCGATTTAGTTATTATTGCATCTAATTCTTTAATATTTTTCTGGGCTTTATGTCATCTTTAGAATTGTTTTTTATGTATATATGTTATAATTGTACTAGGCGATTCCCTTGTCGTATGACCGGGGGGTGAACGAATGTTTGAGGCCTTTTGCATTGCATTGATTACGTGCTATATTCCAATGATTATCAGAGGAATTCATTTTGAGGTAACGAAAGATGAAAACGGTAAAGTCCGTCGCACGATTAGTTTCAATAAACGTGCAAAAGAAAAAGACTCCGATTCAGAAGAATAGGAGTCCCAGCCAAGAAACACAAGTTTAACCGTCTACCAACGGTTTTACTAGGCAACGACCTTCCACATCACTTATGATGGGGTCCGTTCGTCCGAGTAGCAATCGGAAGTTGGATAAGTCGCCCAGGGAGAAGATGTTCGAGCATCTTCTCTTTTGTTTTATATTACCATGCCAATTAGAAAACTTCAACATAACACAACAAAACCGCCCTTAGAAGGCGGTTTTTTGTATGTATTTATAGTGGAATAGCAAGCGTATCTCCAGCTCGCACTTCACGATCAGCGAGCATTGGATTACGTTCAATAAGTAATTCGACATCTACACCGAACATGAAAGCAATTGTTTCAAAGGTATCTCCTTCTGCCGCTACGTACACAATGGAATCAATCTCTTCAATGTCATCCATCGAAGCGGAGATATAAGCATCCTCAAACGGAAAGAAATAGGCGCGATCTTTAATAGAATATTTTGCACGTTCATATATTTCGAATGGTGTACCTTTTGCAATGTAACCAATTCGTTCCCCTAGCACTTCACTGGGACGATCATAAATTGATACGTCAATTAAAGCTGTGTAGAAGCTAGGTGTTAAATAATAATTCAGACTAGACATGCTTCATCACTCCCTATTAAAGTACGCCGCCGTCAACTGGGCCATTTTTGTAGCTGTCGAAATCTTTACGAAGCTGCTCGTGGTTAGTTGTTAGCATAGTTAATTTTTCTAGCAAATCCGTATTCTTTCCTTTTTCAGCTTCTAAAGCCGTTTCGAGGTCAGAAACTTTCTTATCCTGCTCTGCTAATTTGTCATCTTGGCTGGCAATCTTGTTAGCTTGTTCAGTAATATTTTCAGCCTGTGCAGCAATTGTATTGGCTTGTTCAGTAAGCGTTGCTGCGTTCTCACCAATCGCTGTGCTGTGCTCGGCCAAAGTGCTTGCTTGCGTTTGAACCTTGCCCTCTGTTAAAAGACCTTGTTCTGTCGCACCTTTTGCAGACTCTTTTGCTTCTGCAATGCCTTGTAATAATGCTTTCGTGTCGCCTACTTCTTTGATAGCAGTAGCTCCCTTTTCGTCAACATAGCCAACGAATAGGCGTTGTGTGTCAGTAGTAAAGCCTAGTTGCGCTTCACGTAGTACACCGTTGTGTAATCCAGCTTCGACCCCTTTTTTAAGAGTGATTTCGGCTTGAACTACTTTTTGCTCAATTGTTTCCATGAAGAATTCCTTCTTTCTGCGGTTTGACTTACAAAGATATAGTACCGACCAAACGAGGGTTTATTTGTTAAACGACAAAAAGAAAAGCCCCTTCAAATAGAAGGAGCTCGTGTGTGAAAAGCAACGGTAGATTTAGTTCAAGCTTACGCTTGTGTGCCAACTAACCATAAGCCACCGATTGGTGCTGTAGCTGGAGCAGTAGTTGCAACTTGGACTTGCTTACTAGCAGCAGTTTCTAAGGCTGTTACGCGTGTGTTTGTTGCAGTTAAATCAGTCTGGTTTGCTTTTTTAGCAATCTCAGTTTGGTTTGCTTTAGCTAATGCGTCTACTGTACCAAAAGCTGTTTTGTTTTCAGTAACAGCTGTACTGATTTCTTTTAATGTGTTAAGCGCTTCTGGGACACCTTCGCCACCGACTAAAGCGTCGATTTTGCCGTTAACGAATGTTTCAGTAGCTAGACCATTTAAGTCTGCAACGTCAGCTTTGGCAAGTAAAGCAGTGTCGACATCAGTTTGTTTTGCGAAACCAGCGACAGCAGCAGTTACGTCAGTTGTTTTCGCATAACCAGATAAAGAGTTCGCTTCTAATTTTTTATCTAATTCTGCTTGTAGACCTACTACGTTAGCTACTGTAATTTCTGTGCCACCTGCAGCTACTTTCGCAACGGCAGCATCAATGATTGCTTGTTTTTCAATCGAAGCAACACTTGTTGCGACCTCTGCAGTTTTGGCAGCGTTCGCATCTACTTCTTCCCATACGGGTGCGGTAGCAGTACCTACGTTAATTTTTAATAACATAATTGTTCACTCTCCTATGTATTTAAGCTTTTTTAATATTGATGAAGTAGCTAACAATATCATCAACTGTCGCATCTTCATCGAGTGCTGCGTTTTCATCTAAGCGATTGATAGATTCAATTGCTTGTTTCCGAACATCTTCTATGACATCTTCCATCTCATATTTTGACGAGATTCGCGCAGTATCAATAATCTCGTCTGCTCGTAGGCCATTTAAGTGCTGTGTATTGTATGCATCTAAATGAACCCAATGCGGAACAGCTTCCGAACCAATATTCACTCGCAAGTTCATATGCTCACCTACTTATCTGTATAAGCTTTGACGTTGTTACGGTTAGCAGTAATGTAACCGCCTTTAACTTTGAACACTGGGCAGCCATTGGCTTTGTGAGCTAGTTGTAGGATTTCGAAGCGAGTGTTCTTTTTAATTTTGTCTACTTTTGTTTTTAAGTCGACATCCTTATAAAGACCAGCACTTGTTAGTGTGACTAACTTATCCTTTTTCGATGTGAAATAAAGATCCTCGAATTCACGATGTAAAACGTAATCTTTATTCGCTGTCATGTAATAGAACTTAGCGCCGTAGCGTACCTTGAATACTGGGCAACCATTTGATTTTTTCTCTAACGATTCAACAACCAAAATTGTGTGGGCATCTTTTGTGGCCACTTTGTTTTTTAAATCTTTGTCAGAGTATAGGCCGAATGATTTACAGCCTTCCACCATGTCATGTTTTTTAACATAGTAACCTTCTTCGCCCCAGTCTTTCTCTGGCGTTTCTTCTTCTAATCCATTTGCAATGTCTTTCGCAAATTGGCTACGTGAGATACCCATGCTCGCTAAATAACTGTACGGATCAACATGCGTTGTGCCACGAAGGTGAGTTGTTACCCATTCGTGTGTTTTGATACCGTTGTTCATGCCGTTATCAAGTTTGCATTCTACTCCTGCTTCGTGTGCTAATTTACGTAGCAACCAGATATAAGCAGCGTAGTCTTGTTTGAACCTAGCTTTGTTATTTGTGCGAGCAATCTCTACTTGCGCGTAGGAATACGGATTACCGTTTGGACCACAACCATACTGTAGTTTTCCTACTGGCGCAGTTTGTACAATACGGCCACCGCCGCCTACCCAGTGACTTACGAATACAGAGCGACCGTTGTTCATTGCGCTAATTTCGCGGTCCAGACTATCGGCGCCTGTATTGTTCGGATTCCCTGCTTCGTGTGCAATGATGTACTTAGAAGCAACTAACGAGCGAGGGTTTACCCAATTGAAAAATTTCTTTTCGATTGTATAACTCATATGTATCATCCTTTCTTATGCGTCGTACATTGTATTAGTACGCATTGTAGAAAGGCATTTAATGCAAAACTAAAATTATTTGATGCGATATTGAATGTTTCGTCTCACGCACTTCAAGTAATAGTCACTAGAATCAGCGATAATCACTTTGTTTGTAATAGGTGTAACCGCAATTTCGTACACGCTATGGTATGAGCCGACATTGTGTGACCACAAGGCTACTCCTTCGTGATTCATTTTAACCATCGTACCGCCACCGCATACATAAATGAAACCTTGCGGGTCCCCTGTTAATGCATAGCCAGACGAAGGAAGTCCTGTGATGAACCAATTTTTCATTGGAGAGTTTGCATTGTATTGAGCGACACCGTTGTTCCCTGTAGAAATATAGACTTTACCATGTACAGGATCCGCATGAACACGAGAGACGCTCCCGATGTCTGAAATCGAAGCTACCCACTGCAATGCAACAGTAGAACCGCTGTCTACAAAACAAGCTAGATAATTATTAGCTGTAATAGCGTAAACGTATTTCACGCCATTCATCGTAGCGAACGACATATCTTTAATCGTGTTATAAGCCGATTTGTCGAGCGCTGTTCTCCATACGATTTGATTTGAACTATTCGCCTTAACCAGATTAGACACACTGTCTTCTGTTGCAATGTAGACGTCATCAGTTGCTTGGTTGATTGAAATTGCACAAACGTTGGCATACGAAACATCTGGTAGCGTAATTACCGTCATATTCCCTGCCTTATCGAATTTCTTAACAGAAGCATTCATTTGGTAGCCAGCATACCCATTGCCTTTACTATCTACTGCAGCTACTTTACAGTCAGACGAGCCCGCTTCTTTCGACCAGATTTTCGTTCCAGAAGCGGAGATGTAATAGAATGAGTTGTCAGCATGAGCGAGATAAAATGAATCATCGGGCAATGTAGCCATCCCATAGTAATAATCCGAGCCCATCTTAACAGAGAACACTGATTGTTGGTTGGCCGATACAATTTCTAAATCACTCTCATTGACAGTATCGCCAGCGAATAAACCGCCTGTCTTTAGGTTTGAAATGGCTGTTGCTAATTGGTCGAATGTTGCTGTACCCGAAACACTTTGACCTTTGTCAGTAATCGCACTAGCAACTGTGACTTTCCCGTCACTGACATTTTGAAAAAGTTCATTGATTGAAGCAACGACGCTTGTTTTTGCAGTTGTTTTTAGTGTAGATAGTGTGCCGATACTTGTTTTTAATGTACTAGCGCTTACCTTTCCACTTGTTAAAGAAAGGCCACTTGTTGTATCAACGCGACCAGTTAAGTCTTGCGCCTGTGCTAATGTCTTTCCTCCGAGTGTTGTTGCATCCTCTGCATCAACAACAGTCCAGACAGGTGTTGTTTCTGTTCCTGTATTTACACGCAATTTCATTATGTATTCCTCCTATAAAAAAGCAGAGCACTATGTAAGTACTCTGCTTTAGATTATGTATTGCAGTTAAGCAACAGTTGTTACGCCGGTTACGACTTCTGTAACGACCTCTTTTAAATTAGAAAGCTTTGGAACTTGTTCTAATTCATAAGTGCCAGCTAATACTAAGCCAACCCAAACTTTGACTAAGCCAGAGTTTTTGTTAAACATATGTATCACCTCCTCATAATAGTTAGTACGCTAAAAGAGTAAGGTATTACACGCCTGTTTAAATTAAATTGTAGGTGTGCCCATAGTCGCTAGATACACTGTTAAATCAGCGATTGCATCGTTTTGCATTGTGATAGCGGCTTCCTGCTCTACAACTTTTGATGATAAAGCATCAATCGTTTTTTGCATTTCAACTTTTTCGTTAACGATTGCTTCGTATGTATAGCTAAACGTTTTCGTTTTAGCATCATAGAAAAGTTGACTGATTTGATTCTCCCCTGGTGTTGCAGCAGGGATCGCATCATCCTCAATCAAGAATCCATTTGCGCGGTCATCTTCATTTAAAATTTCTGGCTTGAAATGTGTGTATACGACCTTGTTGTTTTCATCTGTTCTAATTAATTTCATTATGTATTCCTCCTAAATAACTGTGTAGTATTCTGGTTTTATTTTGTATTGTTCTACATTGTAGTAATTACTATTATTCCCCGCACTTCCGTAAAAATGATCATCGTCTACGTATAGACATTTATCGCATTTATTGGTAGCCAATAAGTATGTCGAGCCATCTGTGTTGTAGATTTTAATTCCAGCCAAATTACCAATGGTATTAGCAGTCGGATATGGGTTGTCAATGCAAGATGACAAAACAAACCGTCCTTCTGGGCCTATTGAAATATTCTCTGGGGAAATACCAGAAGTGTTCGTAATAGCATCCGACCACACTCGTTTTCCAGTTGATATTTCAATACATTGAACAAAGCTTGTGGTTGCGCCAGTAACATATCCATTACTAGCTATAATGTTGGTGACGTTTTTGCTACTTCTATCATCAGTTAAAACAGACGCCCATTTAACCTTGCCTACACTAGATATACTGACAATCGCCGGTGTTGTAGCTGCTGTAATCGCATATCCAATGAAAATATTCCCGTCGTCATCTGTACAACAGCAGTACGCCATTCCTGCTTTAGTGTTTGTATTCGCTAGTGACCAAAGCAAATTAAGGTCTTTATCATACTTTTGTATAGCACCATAGCTGGAAACAGCAATGAAGTTCCCTTCTTTGTCCATTAAAATAGCTAATCCGTATGTAAAAGGAAGAGTACGAGTGAGCAAAAGCTGCCCGTTTATGTCGTAAACGTCGTTAGTTGAGCCATTGAAGGCGTATATCTTGTTATCGGATCCTAGGAAAATAGCTTTGTAGTATTTTTTAATGTCGAAAAGTTTGTTGTCTAAGTTATCTTGGTAGCCAGCTAAGCCATTGCTCATCATTGATAAGTAATTTACGAAAATTCTTTTTGAGGTTGATTCATAAAGGTATTCAGTCGCATATGGAGAAACTGTTGTCTTTTCGAACGTCAATGAAGCAGGTTCTTTTTGAATATCTCTACCTAGCGCCAGCTTTGTCCCAGATGCGTAGCCTTCTGGAATAGAATCAATTTTCGAGGCCATTGAAGCGAATGTGTCAGCTGTTGTGGATGTAACACCTTTGCGAGTGATAGCGCTAGATATAGCGGTTTTTCCATCACTCGCAGACGTAAAAAGTTCGTTCATTGCAGAAACAATGTTAGATTTGTTTGTCGTCTTTAAGTTAGATAGAGTGCCGACAGAAGTATTCGCTTTTGTCACCGCTTCGCTTACAATCATTGAAGCGCTCTTACTGTTTAATGTATCAGCATTTTCTGCATCAACCGCTGTCCATTGTGGAGAGCTTGGTGTGCCAGTATTTACTTTTAACTTCACGTATAATTCCTCCTTTCCGAGTGTTCATCACTCAACTATATTAGTACCGTTCCAACAAGGCATTTTACAAGATGTAAAAATAAAAGCAATAAAAAAACAACCACGAAGATTCATGGTTGCTAAAGTGACTATTTAAGTCCTATTGTTTGTCTGAGTTTTTGTGTAGCAAGATCTTTGAGCATTTCGAATGAGACCTCTTCAACTCTAAGGCCACAAGTTTTTAAGTGAGCCTCCACTTGCATCCATACGTCGAAGTTTTTCGTTAAAGCGTAATATTCTTGCCCTTCCCATGTTAACCGAATGTTGTCATAAAGTTGACCTGAATTACGATAAGCGGGCTTCTCATACCAGTCAATCAAACCTGCTTGTCGCAAGATTTCTAAGTGATAATTTTCTTTGTTATCTAAGCTGAGAATTGTTTTTTCTGGCGCATCCTCTTTATGAAAAACACCACGTTCTTTCCCTTTTGCAATTTCATCTAATAATTCACGAACAAAATTCATATCTCTAATCATTAATAACGACTCCTTCAATACATTACTAATAATTTTAACGCAAATTCTGTTGTATTGAAATATAAAAACAACCACGACGATGCGTGATTGTCGAAGTAATCATTAAAGTCCTAACCATTCTTTAAGTTTTTGATTGGCAATACCTTTAATGATTTCGAATGAAACTTCTTCAATGCGAAGGTGATAAGATTCTAAGTGGTTTTTGACTTTATTCCATACAGTGTTATTCCTTACTACATCATAATAATCATGGCCCTCCCACGTTAATTGAACATTATAGTAACATTGAGTGGAATCAAAATAACAGTGTCTACCAGTCCAAGTAATTAAATTTGCTTCTTTCATTAAATCTAAGTGGTAAATCGTTTTTTTATCTGTATTGTTCGCTGGATCTTCTAACGGATTATCTTCCTCGTAAGAAAAGTTTAAAGAGAAATTATCTTTTCCTTTAGAAATATCCTCTAGTAATTCACGAATAAAATCCATATCTCTAATCATCAAAAATCACTCCTTCTATGTGTTATCAATAATTTTAAACGAAATTCTGTTGCATTGAAAATAAAGCGAACGTGTGTTCCTTAAACATCTGTATTCCCATAGATTAATGACAATCTAACAAATGTTTATTGAAGTTAGCGATAGAAGAATTAGGAAATAGCTATTTTCTATAAGGTCGAAAAAAGAGTTGATATGTTTGAGTACTATATAGGTATCTTGTTTATAATTTTTTAGTGCTTTTGTTTGTTTAAAATGGTAAAATTTATCTATTAACGTTTGGAATGGAGGTTGCACGATGAGCAAAGATGAATTACATACAAGAGCCTATGTTAAACAAGTTACTAACGCTTATAAGAAGTTCATGGGTATAAGAAGCTTCCCCAATTTTGATTTAGTCGTTACTCAAAGTCTTAAAAGAAGTGGGGGTTACACAACCCTTGCCACACACCATTACGATCGTGAAAGCGGAAAGCATTGCCTAGCAGTTGGTAAAGATATTCATAAGAACGGAGCGCACATATTGTTTCACGAATTTACACATATCTATGATATTGTACGGTACCCAGCTGTAGAACATAACGCATACGCTAAATACAAAGGCTTCACAGAATATCATGCATCGCAAGTCGAATTGTTAAGTATGCTGGGCGCAAAAACTGCTCGGGATGAAATCTCGTTTTCTTTGCTAGACCATATTCAAACGATTTTTGGAAAAACTACAGTCCTGGACTACGTGAGGTTTTCCCGCAGAAGCATCACTGATATTGTTTCGCAAAAGGACTTCCCCGCAAAGATACAGACGCTCTTTGCAGTAATTGGTATTATGTTTAATCGTCTGGGGCAGATTTCTATATGCCGACAATATGCAATAGATTACGAAGAATATCGAAATGAGCTAGAAAATTTCACGCTTGAGAAACAGTTGTTAGGTGAGAATTTTGAAGCCATCGTTGATTTAGCGGCCATACAGTTAACGACAAGTGATGTAACGAAGATGGGCGATCTATTCTATGGCATACTGGTCCACCTTAATGAAAAATACAAAGGCAGGGATTGAACCTTCCTTCTTTAAAATCACAAAAGCACATCGCTAACTTCGTGTTAGTAATGTGCTTTTTATTGTGCGGTATTGGCTATTAAAGTTAGGTCTTAACCAGCAATCTCTTTTTGTAACATATCTAAATCATTCTTTAGTTGCTCGTTCTCTGCCTTAATACTTTCTATTTTTGCAGATAGCTCCTGCATACCTTTCCACATCATAGTAGACATAGCGTACAAATCAATACCAGGTGTTTCTGGGTTAGGTGTAACAATGTCAAATGGTGCTTCTTGGTAGATTAAGCCGAGACGCTTTGGAACGCCATCGTCATCTGAATTATATAAGTACGAGTATACTTGTGTTGACTCAATTTCTTCTAGTGCTGTACGCCCCATCATTGTTTCAACGAATGGTTCAATGTCCTTTTTAAGGTTACGGTCAGACAGCTGAGTTGTTCCTTCGTATACACCGTCTTTGGCTTTAATGCGAATTGCGTACACTGTGTTTGGAACGAATACGTTTCGAAGGCCTACATATGTATTAGAAGGTGTGATACCGTTTGTTGCATCTGACTCACCGTATTGTGCTGTGCCGCCAATAGCAAGACCACCATTGCTAAAGAATGTAGCGTTAGAGCCGTTGATTGTCATGCCTGTAAAGTTAGGTGAACCTTTCACTACATCCGCTTCTACGCGTGTCACATTAAGTGATACAGAGCTTGAACCATCGAATGAAACACCCGACGCTGTAGCACCACCACTAATTGAAATAGAGCGAGCGTATGCTAGTTGGTTTGCTTTAGCTGCGGCACCAGAGAATGATACCGTAGAAGGGATTGAGCCAGATAGTTTCGATGCATCTAGTGAAGATACGTACAGTGAGAAGTCTTGCGATCCGTCAAAGTTCGCACTACCTGTAGCGCCGCCGTAAAGTGAAAGCGCGCGTGAATACCGCCATTTTGAAGCGGTCGCGGCATTCCCGAGGACGCTAATTTGTGATGGAATGTCTCCAGATAAATAGCTAGAGTAAAGCGAATTGATAGGAATATTGACATCATAGCGGCCATTGTATTGAACAGCGCCAGCTTGTACAGCGTTTGATACAGTAAAAGAAGCATTGTTTCGAAGTTCTTCTGCAATAGAAGCAGTTGCAGCATTCCCTGTTGTGCTAACACTCGCCACACCTTGTAAAGAAGAGGCATCTAATGAGACAACGTTTAATTGGAGATTGTTCGATCCGTCGAATAGTTCACCGTATGCTTTAGCTGCGCCACTGATTGAAATATACACAGGTGTTTTAATCTTACTTGCAGTTGCGGCGTTCCCTGTCGTATCGACCGGCGCAAGGCCGTATAGCTTAGAAGCATCGACTTTTGTTGCAAAGATTTCTACGTCTGACGCCCCATCAAATGCATGCTGTGTTGTTGTGATTGCGCCTTTCACTGAAAGGTATCGTGGTGTTAAGAGTTTACGCGCGTTATCTACGACAGTTAGTTCTTTTAATAGTTTCTTTAATGAAATATCTACGAACTCTGTTGTAGCGATTGAAGTGTCAGATGTTGTGACAGCTTTTGTGTAAGCTTGTACGTTTGTTGGGATTTTCCCATAAAGAGCATCTGCGTCCAACGTATCTAGTGACATAAATACATCATTCGTTCCATCAAATTCAACAGGAGATGATTTACCACGACCAGTGATAGAGAAGCTACGTGGTGTAAACAAGCGTGTTGCTTGATCTACGTGCATCAAATTTTCAACTTTTCGATTGACGAACTCGTAAATGTTTTCAAGTGATTTGCCGCCTAGCGTACGTGCATCTGTGAATAATACTTCTTCCCACACTGGAACGCTACGAGAGCCTTTGTTTATGTAGATTCGCATTCGGAATCCCTCCTTGTTATTTTAGACCGCCGCTGTATTCACGAAGCATCCGACCATTTAAGCCAGCTCCGAAGCGGTGCATCTGAATGTTATTCGTTTCATTATTGATTGCAATGACATCGAACAGGTCTTCATTCACTGTTCCTAGAATCCGTCGTGTTTTGTCATCTGCGTCCCCATAGGCGTACGAGCAGTTTGTCATGAGCGTTGGTGTTTCATTGAAACCGATGCGTTTAGCGATGTCTCGATGAATGTGTCCACTAAAGATACCCATTAAACTGCCTTTACCGCGAGAAGCAAATGAATGGACGATGCTCGCTGGATGATCTACATTCGCAACAAATGCGACATCATCTGCGCTGCTGTAAGCTGTACCATTTTGATACGCTTTTAAAAGTCCGATAATAAGTGGTTCGTTAATCATTTCATATGTATTGGATGATAAAGCTTCGCCTAAAGCGATATGTGAGAATACGGAAACCGAATAGTTAGCAGGTGTTGATTGTAACGTAGCAGCTAACCAACTGATTTGTTTCTGTTGGAAGCCACCGTACTTGCGTGATTGATATTTTGTAACGCCTGTACTTGTTTTTAAATCATTACGAATATCCCAAGCATCGAGAACGATGATACGTTGCTTTTTGGATGCAATGTCGTAAAATCCGTAAGGTGAGTTGTCGTCCATATTGTACGAGATACCATCGACTAAATAGTCGCGGCACATGATGTTTGATGTATCTACTGCAGAAAGTACGTGTGTCCCGTCATTACTGTAGTAGCGGTAGTCACCCAATAAATTGTCATCATGATTTCCCTTCGCATACATAACAGGCGCATTCGAATGGCTCATGCTCGTTACAACATCATTCATATTACTAAGCGATGTTGAGCGACTTCCTTTCCCATCAATTAAATCTCCGCCATGAACAACTAAATCTACAGGTGCGTGTCGTGTCAGTTCTACTACATTATGAATGTGACCAAGTGATGCTTTTTTTGCAATAGATGGATTTTCAATTGCAGCCGCTTCATAGTGTGTGTCGGTGATATAAACGATAATCGAGTGAGTGCTTTTCAACTTATTGATTGTATTGGCCATTCGATTGATTGCATTTTGAACGTAAATATTATTTACGAATTGAAATGTAGTGCCTACATAGTGGCATTTAATGTCGTACACGTTTAAGTAATCATCTGTGTCGATGGTTACGACATTTCCTTTCCGACTGTATAAATCTTCCCACGCAGTATCATGAACGCCAGTCTTTCGATTAATTTTTTCCCAAACTAGATCTGTATCGAGTGGAACAATGTTTACGCTATTACGAAAGACAGTAGCCGTAAGTGTTGTATCCCCTGTCAATTCATAATGGAACGCGTCACCTTCTGCCACATATTCTGTCGCAGTCGCAGCTTTAATATCTACACGAACTAATTCAGTTGTACTTGAAGATGTGTCGAAATTAGTTTCTTGTGTCGAAATGGTATCATCGGCTGCTACAGTCATCAATGATGCTGCAGTCGCTTGTACAGAGTTATTCGACGATTGACTAAGTAAACTGTTTACGATTGTTTCAATACGTTCATCTAGTCCATCTGTAGCGCGTACAGCGGCATCCGCGTCAGATTTTACACTGGATAATGCAGAAGTCAATTGTTGTTTAACTTTGTCGACTAAATGTGGTGTAGCGGCTAATGAATCTGAGATAGACTGCTCAGATGATAAACGTACGACACCTTTTGTTGCAGTTGTTGCATCTACTGCAGTTGAACTGCTTCCCTTGCCGGCTAATTCAATTGCTTGACGAGCAAGGTCGTATGTTTGAGATAACGCAAGCGCAGTGGGCGCCATACTCGTTGACTTGCTAGACGAAGAATCAACGAGCTGGACAATCCCTGGGTGCGATGTCGAAGCAGTTGGAATTTCAACCGTTTGTGTGTCGCCACCTTGCACAGATAAACCATCAATCATTTCTTTTAACTGCTTAACAGTGTTTGCAGAAGCGGCTTGCGAAGTACTGTCAGATGTCAGCGTATTGTTTAGTTGTACAATTCCCGCTTCATAGGATGTCGCTTTAGGTAACTGCGCTTCATCAATCGTGATGTCGATTTTCCCTTCGGTAATTGCGGTATGAATTTCATTAATTGCGCCAATGACTGTTGCTTTTGTCGATGTTTTTAGTGCGTTTAAATTACCAATAGATTGAATGCCCTTACCAAAAGTTTGTAAGTATTCTAAGCTCATATAAAAAACTCCTTTCAAGATAAAAAATAGGATAGGGAAAGCTCCCTATCCCTAAGATATGTACAGGTTTACGCCACTGGATGTAATTCCGCTTCGACTTCTTCTGCAATAGCAGTTAAGTCTGCCGCTTGTAAACCTAATTTTAGCGCGATTTTTTCAACAACTAAGCGGTCACGTTTTGCATTGTGTCCTGCTTCTTGAACACCGCGCCATAAGTAAGACATCATCGCATAGTGCTCGATGGCCATTTCTGGATCAACGATTTCGTATGGAGCATCTTGAATCATGACACCTAAGTGTTCTTTTTCAGTATCTTCTTCTACTTTGTACAAGTAAGTATAAACAGGTGTGTCCATGATAGCGTTTAATGCATCGCCATCGAACTCTACAATATTTTTCTTCTTGTCGCGGTCAGAAGATGATGTACCGACTTTTGTGCCGCCAGCGTACAAAGCACCTGGTACACAAACTGTTTCAGAACCAATAAATGTATTAGTTGGGTTTTTGTCAGTTGAAGATGCTACTGAACCACCACCAACAGAGATACCTACACGAGAATCCCAGATGTATGTTTTACCACCTCGGAACGCAGTAGAGCCAGTACCAGAATCAGTTGCGTATTCACCCACGATTACGTTTGCTGCAGCACCTTTGAACGCACCGTAACCAGAAGAAACATCTACTTTAGAGCCAGAGCCTTTCACATAGATATTGCCTTTTGATACGTTGATGTTACCAGAGCCGTTCACGTTAATTGAACCAGAACCGGTTGAAGCTAGTGTAATGTCATTCGCTGTGATTTCAACATTACCACTTGCAGTGTAGAATCGAGCAGCTTGTACAGTACTAGCAGAAGTGATTGAGCTTGTTGCGTTGATTGAACCGAATGAGCCAGTGATTGTTGAGGCAGCTACACTAGGGACATTGATTGTAACGGCTGCAGAGCCATCAAATAATGCGCTACCAGATACGGCACCAGTCAGTTTGATTTGGCGAGCAGTTGCTAATTTAGCTGCTGCGCCATTGTAAACAACGTTCGCTGGAATCGTGCCTTGTAAAGTAGCTGCATCCAGTGAAGCAAGGTTAATTGAAACATCACGAGAACCATCGAATACTGCAGAACCTTTTTGCATACCATTCTGAACAGTGATTGTGCGTTCTGTGTTTAAACCGTTTGCTTTACCTAAGAAACGAACACCTTCGGGAATTTCACCTTGAAGTTTTGTCGCATCTAAAGTTGTGACACGTAAATCTAGCGCTTGCGTCCCATCGAACTGTGCGGGATCAGATGTTGCACCACCTGTTAACTGAACTGTTTGAGGGTTCGACAAACGAGTGGCACCGCCTTCAAATGTTACGCTCGCAGGAATAACCCCTGCTAATGCACTAGCATCTACCGAACCAACTGTTACATTGACTTGTTGGCTACCGATTGAAGCAGAGCCTACTGCAGAAACAGCACCTTGCAACTGGACAGTTAATGTATCAGTTGTTTTCACGAAGCCAGATAAATCAATTGTGCCGCCTGTTGCTACAGTAGCGATTAATGAATCTACTTGCGGTTTCGTGTAGAAGTTCGATAAGTCAACTGACGTATTTCCACCGCCTGTTGATAAACCAGAGATTGCATTCGCAACGAATTGAGTTGTTGCAATCTGTTCTGTGTTTGTGCCTTTTACTGCTGTAGGTGCTTTTGGAATACCTACGAATGATGGAGATAATAATTGAGCGTAGTTTGATAAATTGACATTCCCACCGCTACCGCCAGCAGCTAAACTCATAGCTGATTGTGCTAAGTCATATGCAGTCTTAACAGCTTTTGGAGTTGCTGCCACCGATTCGGATGTACTTGTAACGTCATTCGATAGTTTAACGATACCTTTTGTTACTAATGTGGCATCTTCTACTTTTGCTGTTGAGCCACCTGAACTGATACCGCCATTAGCTAGTTCATTGATCGCGCCAACGATACTTGTTTTGTCTTGTGTTTCTAATGCTTCCAAGTTACCGATTGCTTGTAAGTTAAGCATGTCGTAAAATGCCTCCTCTAAAGTTAGTCCGCCGATTTTTTCAGCGTTTTGAGCGACCTTTGCTGTCTCGGCTTTTTCAGCCGTATACGCATTGACGGGTACCCAGTTGGGATCTTTCCCGTTCGCTCCTAAATTGACTTTCATGTAAGCCATAGTCGGATTACCTCCTTCTGTTCATTAAAGACAATTAGCCTTTGTTTATTTATTACCGCTTAGAAGCGGCTTTTTACAATGTGAAAAAAACTTTATTATGGTTTGATTAATAAAGTTCCATGCTCCACGCGTTCATCATCTTTATCTTCGACAACAGATACAGACGTTGCGCGATAGGATTCCCCTGCTTCTACCCATACATCACCAGTGAATGGCTGTACTTTTTCTTTGCGACTAACAGTAAATGACGATTTGACTTTCCCTTGCAGGACAGGTTCGTCTGTTTGCACCCAGATAACCGGCGCCACACCAGACTGTGGTGCTTCATCACCGTAATAGATTTCTTGTCGCTTATCGAGTTGCACCCAGATTGAACCCACTTCTTCATGAGCTGGTTCTACGTCACTAATCACGATAGGATCTTCGAACTTCGTGATAACCTCTGTAATCGGTGGGGATGGTTTGCTAGCATCTGCTAATTCGCTGTAATGGACGCCACGCATTTTGTTGAATAATGCACTTTCCATACTGAACACTCCTTTTCTATTTTCTATAGATATTAGTACGCCTTGTAGAAGCGTATATGCAAAGTGCGTTCGCAAGGGAGCTTGTAAAAAAATAGTGCGTTCGCAAGGGAGCTTGTAAAAAAAACATCATCTCTCTGCGCAAACAAAGTAAATATGCGAGAGAAATGATGAAAAGTAGCAAAGAGAGCATTAAACAAAAGGACTTGTTTGAGGAATGCGATAGCATGACGAGGACAAGTTCTTTTGTCGTTCGTTGCGAAATGAAATGAGTAGCAACGAACGAACAAGGACAAAATAAAAAACACCTAACGCAAGGGGGACGTTAGGTGCAAAAGGGAAGGGGAGATTCATTCACAAGGGCTTTTCACCCTCGCTAATATAGTACCAATGTAGTCCCGCTTTAATTGCTGTTTTATAAATATTTATTTTTTAGCCGTCATTAATTTCTTTAAGTCACCGTTTATTTTCTTAGATGTACTTACGTTTGATTTAGATAAAGGACTGAATGCTTCGGCTGGATTTGTTGAATATTTCTTTTTGTCGGAGCCGCCTTTCCAAACTTCGAAATGAAGATGGTTTGTTTCAGCGTTACCAGAAGAACCGACAACACCAATTTTTGAACCACCAGAAACCTTGTCGCCTTCTTTGACAGTTGTCTGTTCCTTCATGTGATAGTAGCTTGTATAGAAGTCTTTGTTGTGACGAATACGAACACCGTACCCAGCATTACCTTTGTCACTCTCTCCTACCCAAACAACTGTGCCGTCTGCTACTGCAAGGATAGCTGTACCTTCTTCTACTTTTAAATCGACACCATGGTGCATCTCTTCACCATTTTTAGTGTCTCGCTTTTCGTCAGTAATGATGTCAGCATCATCTTCTTTTGAACGGATACCATATCCAGAGATTAATTTGATGTCTTTTTTATTGACCGTTTCATCAGCAAATGGGAATGTGATAGCATTGTCGCCAATCTTCCCTTTGATTGTTGAGCCTTCTGCTAACATACTTTTACCAATGTCAGTTTGTTTTAATAGCATCGTGTAGCAATATACGATTTTAGGAAAATGTTTTCCTACTTCTCCACGCTTTCCACTGCCCCAACGACTAACAGCATCTTTACTCACTTCATCGTAAATCTTGTCGAATGTCGTCTTAGCATCGCCGCTTTTAGGTAGAAGCGCTTCACCTGTATTGTAAATCACACAGGCTGCCATCCAGTTCTTCACTTTCCAACTACGTTGAACCGCAGCCATCTTATTCTCCATAAAGAATTTTGCTCCAGCTTCGATGCCAGCCTTTGCTTTTTCAACCATACTCATGCTATTGAAATTGCTAGGCAAAGAACTTTTATTTAGTTGCAGCAATCCTCTGTATGAGCCTGTCCCTGCATCGGGATTACCTGTCGATTCGGTTGCAGCATAAGCTAAGATTAGAAGCGGATCCATGCCTACTTTTTTAGCGGTCGCTTTGATGACATCTTCATATTTATATTTCTTCATAGAAGCAATCGTTTGTGTAACCGCATTTTTTGCGTATGTCTCAGCTTCTTTCACGAATCCTTTTAGGGTGGAATCTGATGTTTCTTTGAAAATCTTTATATGCTCCTGCGCAGTTTCTAAGAAGCTTAACCCAGAGTAGCCGCCTAAGTCGTAATCTCCAGAAGACCCATCAATACTACTGCCATCCCCGCCTTTACCTTCTCCATCACAACACATCGGAGAGCCGTCATAGAATCCTGCAGGTGACATTTCCTTATGAATATCTGTAAATGCGGCGCCTGTCGGATCGTTAAAAGCTTGGTTATTGTAGTTAGAGTCAAGCGTTTTCGTTGTGAATCCATCTTCATAAATAACATGTGGCTTTTGTGCTTCGACAGGAACGAAATTCCAGTCTTGCTCATAGCCATCTTCCCAGATGTCGACAAAATCCTTTTGCTCTTTAGCGCGCTGTTTGATGCGCTTCTTATCAATACCATCTAATTTTTTAACCGCACGTTGAGTAGGCATTTCTTCTTTGCGTGTGAATTCGACATGCTCTTTCATTGACGAATAGCTTAACAGGTTGTTGTCCATTACCATTTCAGTTTCTTGACCATTAATATCTGTTAAATCATAGGCCTTACCAAGGATAGGCTCGAAGCGTGTACAATTCAAACATTGATCTAACGTCATGAGCCCTCCATCTTCCAGACGGTCATGATGCAAGCAACGGATAGCAGCGTATTTTCTAGTTGTGTCATGGCCACCGTAGTAAACACAGTTGATGTTTACACGACTAGCTAAACGGAATGTGTAGCGCATCAGTGTCGCAACAACATTTTCTAACTGGACCAAACGTTTCTCCGTTTTGTCGGATAAGTCCATTACGATAGAAGCTAAGTCAACAGTGTGTGCAAGTGGCATATCGAAAGCTAATTGGTGAATTTTTAAGAATGGTACATGTTGTTCTAGTTCTTCAATCTTTTCATCAACAGGGTATGCATGATTAAAGTTCACAGGACGTCCAGCATTTGGAGTCTTTTGTTTATAGCGCTTCTCGGTCATGTCCGTTGTTTTTTCACGCTCTACATAATCTTCGTAATTGAAGAAAATACGAGCTACTTCAATCCCCTTGTTTTGCATGGCATCGTAATTAATATAATTAGCCATACCTGCAACATAAGATGAATTGGTGTTGCCGTCATCATCAGCTACTTCTGATAGCTTGGCGTTAATGTCAGCTTGTTCTTCTTCTGAAAGAATTTTATAGTTCCCTAATAGGTCGGGATAAACAGGCTGTGCGGGCGTTTGACGGAATGGTTTTTTGACGATAATAACACCGGTACCAGCTTCGGTATTTTTTGTGCTAATCACAAAACCGTCATTTTCTATCTCCATCGCTTCTTTAGATTTATTACCGCTACCAACGGAACCTTCTTCGTTATCCATATAAACGACTTTGCCATCTTGTGCATAAATTTTGTCTTTTGTACAAGTGTCGTATTCCTTTTTGATGTCATTGATTAGCTCGCTGTACGTTCTACCATGGGCTTTCAATGCGTCATCAATATCTTCCGCTTCTTTTTCAATCAATTTATGCGAAACAAATTGTCGCTTAACATCGAGCTTGAAGTGGTATGCGATATAGGCAGCGTATCGAATGAAGGACTTGTAGGCCGCTTTATTCTTGCTGTCATCTTCGAAGAAGCAAAGCCCCAAAGCAAGCGCTCCTTTATTCGCATCAATTTTAAATTGCTCGTTATCTAATTCTGTTTTGAATGCTACATGGTAAACTATTTCAGGTTTTTCTACATCATCAGATGACGTAGGTACTAGTTCGTAAATGACGTCATGGTCTACTAATCCATGCAATGCGCCTTGGGAGTTAGGCTTGTCACGATATAAAGCCATTACTTCGTCTGCAGTTTTGCTTTTGTGATGTGAGCTATGTAAGACGACAAATTTAGGCGCATCTTCCATTACAGTGCCTTCGCGTCGTTTTGTTCCTTTTGTTAAGTAATTTCGTCGAATCAGAAGATAAGCATTCGCTTGTTCTTCTGTTAAGCCACCAGCACCAAAGTCTTTGATTTTGGCACATTCTTCTGGCGTCTTAAAAGATAAGTGACAGTGGTTATTGTGACCGCCATATTTATAGTCTACAAAATTGTCATCACCTTTTGGATTCCATAGGTTATCACCTATGCAATATTTGATATATGGATGGCCTACTAATGCTTTGGCAATTTTAATGTAGCCAGCATCGCTAGAGCCCCAACCAGATAAGTCGATTCCTAGTCGCAAACCATGGTCAGATGGTGTCTTGTAGGCAGTTACAGCACCATCGCGTTGAGCGCTTGTAATAGTAAGACCAGGGAATTCATTCATTACTTGTTTTGCAAGATCGTATACATACTCATAAACAGAATAGTCTACTCCAGGTCGGTTATCCTCAGAAGTTTTCTTGTGAACCTTCTTAAAATTGCCGCCTTCGTATGGTTTCCAATCGTATTTTTTATCAGCCATGAGATAGTCGCTCCTTGTTTTTAATAGACGCCTTTGTGGAAAACAGGGCGGTCCTTAATCGTACGCTCTAAATATTCACGTTCGTATTGGCGTACCGCTTCTTGATATTCAGATAAGCTTTGAACTTTGTTTAATCGTGAATAATCGAATGATTCTAGTCGTTCTTGCTCTTTGATTCGAGCCATCTCTGCTGCAGAAACGATTTTGCCATCTTCATCATCCACATAGTAGTAGTCGCCCCACTGAATGGGATTGCCGGAGATACCGCATTTTAAGAAATCATTAAAGTATTGTACTCGTTTTAAATGAAACATTCCTTTCACCTCTTTTTATATGTATTCGATAATTATGACCTCTACTTGTGTCATAAAATAAAAAAATGCTACGCAGAAGTAAAGTTCTGCATAGCATTTTAGTGTAATTAATAGAAGTTAGCAACAGACAACTTGTTATTAAACATGTATGCCATTGCACTGTGAGTACTTTGAGTAAGCTCGTCTAGCTTCGGTTTCTTACGAGATTTCTTAGTAGGCATACCTAAGCCATGAACGCGAATACTGTAGGCTGGAATAGATGACTCGACCTTCCCACGTTTTACTACTTGTCGCACTTCCACGACTTTTCCTTCGGTTGCAGTAGAAAGGAAAGATGATTCATCAACGGTTGCTTCAATGCCGGCAACAATATTAGACGCAATTGCTGAAAGCATATCTTCTGATTCAGACATTGCGTTAAGACCTTCTTCTGTGAAGTTCCCTTCAATTGCTTGGGATGCCTTTTGTTTAGAAGCCATCAAACCAACTGCTTGTGCTTGAATCGTTTTCTCGAAGTACATGAAGTACACATTTACTGGGCGTGTTTGATTTAAACGCAATGAACGACGACTGGCTTGTCGTAACGTAAATAAATCATACGGAATTTGATAGAAAATAATGGTTGTGAAATCAAGTAAATCTAGACCTGTTTTAACTAACTCTGGGTTACAAATCATTACGTCCATACCACTTTCAATTTTCTTATCAATCCATTTCGCGCGATCACGAGACGCAACTGTATTTGATTTTAGGATGCTGGCGTTTAAACCACGTTCCTCCAACAACTCGATTAGTCGATCATTGGCATCGGTACGGTTCGTCCATGTTGTGTAGATTAAAACCTTTTCACCGTTATCACGAGCACGTTGAATAATTTCAAGTGTCTTTTCTTCTTTATCATTTAGCCCAAAGCGTTCCACTTCGTCTGGTGTGAAGTGAACATTGTTAGAATCGGGATTGATAATTTGCGGTTGATTGAACGATGTATCTGGATATGCAGACATTAAAGCATTGTATGAACCAACCATTTTACTATGCCCTTTTTCAAACATATTACCGATTAAATTCGTGAACGATTTTTCTATCTGTTTATACCCTTCTTCGACATCTGCATCCATTACAGCTGAAACAGGATGTTCTTGATAGTCAGGTAGCCCTTCGGAAATGTCATCCATGCGTAGAAACGCTGCTTGATTCAACAGGAACTTAGTGAATACATGTGGCGACACACCCGGCATTTCTTTCGCGCGGCCTTTCTTCGATCTGTTTTCGACAATATGGTTCTCTCGTTTCATAACACCAAAGTTTTCGATGAAGCGGTTTACGTCTTTATAATCGTACCCCGCTGCCTTCATTGTTCCTGGGAACATACGATAGAGAATAAAGAAAACAGAACTTGCATAACCGTTTACAAGTGTACCTGTCATGCCAAGAACATGCTTTGAAGCGGCACATAGACGTCCAAAAGCAACACCTTGCTCTGTGTCATCGCCCTTGAATTCATGCAATTCATCTGCGATTAAGTAGTCTAATTTTTTGCCCCACTTTTTAAGAATAAACGTAGCAATACTGTATGAGCGCGGACCATATTCTGAATAGGTACCTTCCTCGATGTCGTTGCGCAATTTTTCTGCAGCCTTTAAAAATTTACGTTCTTTATTCTTTGCTTCTAATTGCACAGAGCATGTGCTCTCGAAGAATTCTAATTGTGGACCATAAACCCAGCCTTCACCAAAAGGGAGTTGAATCCATTTTGTTTTTAGACGGCGATTAGATGGCGCCCATAAATGCTCGCCACAGACCTTTTCTTCATATTCATGCTTTACACTGTTCCATACATTTACTTTATTAGAACAAGTAGCTGTGTCTTTGTTGTAAGAAAGGAAATCCGCTTCTTGCATATCAACGTACTCATGAGCTGTTTTCCCACGACTTAATTTCACTGTGACACGTTTTTGAAGTTTATTGCCGCAATGAGGGCAAACATACGCTTTTTTGATTTTGCTGTAACGTACCTGTGGACGTAATGCATACGTTGATTTAGCTGTATTTTTAGAGATAACTAAAAATAAATGACCACGACGATTCTTGTCATTCATCATTGGTAGAATATCGCGTGTGAATTGTTTAAAGTCCTCAACAATTACTGCTTTGCCCAATGGAAAGCGTTCGTTGATTTCATCGCACCATTTCTCAACTAAGTGACCTGGGCAGACAACCATATTTACAGTTGGTTTATCGTTCTTCATAGCTGAATAGACGGTAGCAACGCCCATAACCGTTTTACCAGTCCCTTGTTCAGCAATCTTTAAGCTATTCCCTTTGCGAAGATTGCGCGCAGAAGCTTCAATGATATTCTTTTGAGCAGGATATAGGTCGATGCCATGATAAGAAATATAGTCGAATGCAACCTTTGTACGTTCACTATAATCTTCTTTTGAGCTATCGAACATTGGTTGGAATCGTGATTCAATTCCTTCTTTTAACTCATAGGGACCGTAATTTTGAAGGTATTTATCGAGTGAAACTGTATCAGAAAGACGTTCTGATACGCCCTTTGATTCGTAACCGATTGAGTTAAGCGAGAAACCACGTTGGATTATTGCATAAAGTTCAGATACAAAAATCTTAATACGATACAGACGAGCTGGGTTAGACTGAATGATAGAAGAGCCATATGAAGATACATTACCAGAAGCGAATAAGCGTTGTGTGATGTAAGGAATCCACTCTTTTAAAAGTGGAACCGGCGTATTTTTTACTAGCTTTGCATGAATCTTGTCTAATAGCTTTTGCGGAATTTCCTCTGCTCGTGTACGAGAACCATTTAATCGGGCACCGCTAGTATCAAGAACAAGTAAATCTAACTCTTCTTCTTTTGTGTTTTCATCGTAGTTTAGAATATCACTACGGATAAAAACTGCATGCGAGTTCCCATCTGGTGTATCTGTACGATGGATTTCGTAGTTACCTGTGAATGAGCAAGTACCTACATCATTGATGTATAGAGATTGCTTTTTGTTTAATTCGCTTTTGATCTTGTTAATACGGCTTTTGTAGCTTATCGCAGAGAAAAGGAAAACTTCCCCTTCTGACGCTCGAAAAATCGTATCTGAAAATACAGTTGTGTTCTCGATTGTAACCTTCTTTAAATTAGTAGCCATGAGATGTTGCCTCCTGTTAAATGAATTGTCTGTTTGAACCATCAGGCATAATTAGATGAATTTGTACGTGACTTGATGAAATGGTAACTTCTTTTTCGGAGCCATCTGTTTCGTATTTTGTTCGAGTAGATGAACGCCTTACGGTACGGCCTTTTACAAGGTGACGTTGGTCGTTGCCTTCTTCGACAAAACCATTTAATAGTCCGCTTGTTAAGACCATACCAATTTGACCAGTATTGAACGGAAGCAGTGGCGTTGTTGATTCAGAAACGCCTGTATTCAGCTCCTCTTGTTCAAGACGGTCATATGAACGTGAAGTCTGTGTCAAAAGGGTTTCAATATCCGTACGACTCATTAAGGAACCTCGGAAATTCTTAGGAACTTTTTCGATTAAAGGTGCGCTATATTTGGCATCTTTCGTTGCTTCAAAAGTCTGTTCCTCTGAATACTGAGCCGCCTTACGGATGTCGTCTGGAGACATTGGCGCGTCCTCTATTAAAACCATTTTGTTTCGTTTCGCAATAATAAATAGATAGAAGTCGTTATTTCTTCTATCTTTGCGTACAAATTGAATATCGTGATAGTTCTTTGCTAGGTATGTAGCGATGTTGTGTGATAGTCGGTATGATGGAATGCCATAAATTAATAAGCCGTCATCTGATCGTAAGTAACGAGTGATTTGCTGAATGTCTTTATATTCTTGTAAAAATGCAGAAACAGCTGTGTCAGAACGATGATATGAGATACGAGGAATAACAACCGCTGCATCGAATGCGTCATGGTCAATATGCGAACCCATCATAGAGCCAATCGCTTTATGGTCGTAGTACGCTTTTGCTTCTGCAGATTCGATGATGTTGATGCCATATGTTTCTAAGTGTTGCGGCTTTTGTATACTCCATTCTTTTGTAATTCCTAAAGGCATATTACAAATCGTATGGATTTTCTCGTTCGTTGTTACCATTCGATTCATAATTCGATGAATACTTGATTCTGGATAGACGGGATCACTTGCTTCCAGATAATCAGAAGATGTGGCAGCTGTGCCTAACTCCAAACCATCGAAGAATTCTTCTGAAGCTTCCGTTAATCCTTGGAGCTCCGATGTGAATAATTCGTAGTCGAATGTTGGCGTGTCTAATGCTGTGATGCATTTTTCGATTTCAATTAATGAACGATTGAAACTAAGCGGGATTGCGTACAAGTGTTGAAACTCGCTTAGTGCAAGCTGCGCATCTTTTACAATTGTAATAACGTTTGAAAACTCTGCTTGCAATCGTTCTTGCACTACAGCTTTTACTTCTTCTTCTGGTAAATCGTATTTCGTACGAACGATGCGGCGCATGTTTCGATTTTTGGCAGTTAATCGTCGGCATGCATTTTTTAATTCATAGTAACCTTGCGTATTTATTTTAAATGTCATTACTTTTTCCACTCCTCAACGGATAGTATGCGACCTACGTTTAAACCCTGTTTGATAACGATAAACTCGTTCCAACAATTTTTACGCAGTCGCTTTTTATATGTAGCTAGTTCAGATTCTAATGCAGTGAACTCCATTGCACCGTCCCCACTTGCTACATTTAAAACCATGTACGGTCTTTCGTTGTCGTCCTTGTGTCGTTTTGTCTTTTCAACAAGACCAAAGACGTTGACAACCTCGCTGTCGCCCATGCTTGACCATTCATACGGTTCCATATTGTTAATAGGTGTTTTAGTAAATTCGCCTTTTAAGATAAGTTGTTCGATTTCTTGCTCACTTGTTTCTGCTAAATCAATCTTCACTGGGTTGATTTTTACTTCCTCTGGAACATCACATTTTTGAATGTTTGTCATGAAGTAGGTATATGCTTCAACTGGCGAACTAAAGAATGTATGGAACGCATCACCGAAGATCAGTGAAGTGATGGCTCCTTTATTACATTCACTACGAACAATACGATTATCGAAATCATTCATATCTTTAAATGGTCCATCCATTCGTGATAAGTTGAAGGATTCATAGGCTTTTAGACCGAAGCCTTTTATCACAGAAAGACCAACACGTATTTTACCATTGTCTATGTCGAAATCCCATAGACTTTTATTAATATCGGCAGGTAAAAACTTAAAACCATGACGTCTACAATCTGCTATTGCATTTGTTAATTCCTCTGTTTTGTCGTGAACAGCGGCATTTGTCAGTAAGTTTTTGAAGAAATGTAGCGGATAATGCGCTTTTAAATAACCACTTACATAGCAAAGGATTGCGTAGGCAACTGCATGTGACTTATTGAAGCAGTATTGTCCCGCAACTTCAATGATGTGCCAGATGCGATTGATTGCATGCGTTGGCACACCCTTTTCTTTGCCTAATTCGTAGAATCGTTCCTTATATCCTCGAATGAGGTCAGGTTTCTTTTTAGCAACTTTCTTCATCAAGTCGTAGCCTTCTTCTAAAGTGAAGCCGAAGTTTACAGCCAACTGCATGATTTGCTCTTGATAAAGTGTGATGCCATGCGTGTCCTTTGTAACGTCCCAATATAATTCATGAATATACTCCGCTTCTTTCTTTCCAGCAATGATGTCCATATAATCTTTATCGGCGCCTATTGATATACAAGGGCCGCGTAAAAGTGCCAGACAAGCTGCCAACTCTTCAATGCTACGAGGTTTTAATTTGCCCATACGTTGCTTATAGATTTTCGATGAAATCTGAAATAAGCCAGTCGTATGCTTCGAGCCAATTAAGTCCCATGTTTTTTCATCATCGTATTCATTTGTTAAGTAGTCGAATTTAAAGCCCACATCTTTCATCGTGTTATTGTAAACAGATAGCGAAGCGAGGCTTAGAAAATCGAATTTAACGAATCCAGCTGATTCTGCATCTTCGAGTGTTAAGCTTGTTGCCATAATGTTGTCATTATTAGAACGAACCATCGGAATAGAGTTCGTCAAATCTTGTGGACTAAGTAAGATACCAGCGGCATGTAGTGATTTACTAGACGGAATGCCGGATAATCGGTCTGCCATCCTAAACCATGTTGGATATTTGTTTGCGAGCTTTCGCAATTCTGGCACTACTTCTACAGCATCTCGGATAGATAAATCCGTTTGCTTCTCTCCATCATCATCGTAATGAACGGCTGGTATTAGTTTAGCTGCATAGTCAGCAGTGCTTTTATCAATATCCAGAATACGCGCAATGTCTCGGATTGCTCCTTTTGACTTACGCATGCTTACGGTCGATACGAGTGCGCAATGATTGCGCCCGTATTTTTCTACTACATACTCAAACATTTCAGCACGTTGTTCGCTTGAAAAGTCTAAATCAATATCTGGTATCGCCTTTCGGTTTGGACTAAGGAAACGTTCAAACAATAGGTTATATTTAATTGGATCTACTACAGTAATCTCCATTAAATAAGCGGCTAATGATCCGCATACACTTCCCCGCCCTGGACCAATTGGAATGTCTGAATCTTTGGCGTGGCGAATAAAATCTTGTACTACAAGGAAGTAATCGGAAAAGCCGAGTTGCCGAATGACATCTAATTCTGTTATTAAGCGGTCGGTATACTGATTGATGTTAACGTTATCACTGATTTCTTCTAGCTTTGCCATGCATCTGTGCTCGATTTCATAGTCGGCTGGTGTAAGAATATCGTTCACCTTCGGCATAATGGTATCTTCTGGTAAACTTACCTCAACGCACTGTGCGACACTATAAGCGTTGTCGATGGCACATTCTAATGTTTCACATGGAACATTGCCGCAGAATGCATCCACGAGCTCCCTACGGTCCATCATGTAATAGATGTCATCTACGTAGACTTGTGGTGAATCGAATTTCTTTTTTCGACTAATCTTCACATGCGCGTCATGAGGAATATAATCTTCATGATTCAGATAGTGAACATCGTTCGTTACAATTAGCGGTGTACCAGTCTTTTTAGATAACTCAATCAGCTTGGCATTTACTTGATATTGCGCAAGGAATCTCCCCGGTTGTAACTCTAAATAGAAGTCATCAAATGCTTCTTTATATTCCTCTATCATTTTAATCAATACCGAATCATCTTCATTATTCAGTATGGCTTTAGGCAGTTTGCCACCAACGCAAGCTGATAAGCAAATAATGCCTTCCCCATGTTCTTTCATGAAATGCATGTCAGTACGTGGCTTCGAATAAAAGCCGGTAGTCGATGCATCAGTTACTATTTTTAATAGGTTTTTAAAACCCGTATTATTTTTTGCAATTAAAACGAGGTGGAAGCGTTCGCTTTCCTTTGTTTTAATTAGCCGATCATGGGCTTCATATACTTCACAGCCCATGATCGGCTTGATGCTTGCGCGTTTACAAGCATGGTAGAATTCATACACCGCACTCATACTGCCATGGTCCGTCACCGCGAGGGCTGGCAAATTCATCTCCTTCGCTTTGTCGATGTAATCATCAATCTTAATCAGTGAATCACCGACTGAACCATTTGATACGTGCGCATGTAGTGAAATATAAGGGTTCATGCTATTTTCCTCCATATTAAAAAGCCCCGCCTAAGCGGAGCTTTTCAATCTTTTCTATTTTTAATTCATTTCTATTTTTGCTTTTTAGAAAGAGTCTTTTTGTTCTGCTCTTCCAGATACTTTAAGACGACACCAGACTCAGATGTACGAATTCGATAAAAAGGGGCTTCTTTATCTCTGTTCATATCAGTTATGCCTTTGTTCAGTTCAAATAAGGCATTTTTGAATGATGGTGTTTCCATTGCAGCTAACAACATTCGAGATAGTTCTTGTCGATATGCAATACGTCTGCGTACTTCTCTAGCTTCGCCAATCATTAATTGTACTTGATTTAAGTATTCATCATCTGCTCCGCTTCGTTTTGCGACTTCATGCTCGTGTTCTAAATCTTTAATGTAATCTCTAATCTTGCCAAAACGTGTATATAACTCGCTGGCCATACTTGTTTCATTTAGAACAGTGTTCAAAAACTGTTTAATGTACTCCATGTCGTTTTCTACCGTCTCAACATCAAGTTGAGCTAAAAAGACTTGGTGAGTTTTATTCATTGTGATAGCGCTCCTCTGATTTTTCCACTTCGACCATTTGAAGTGGAAGCGGCAATGTTAAACCTTGTACTGCCGCTTTTGCGAATTTTTTGTCGATAATCTTATCAACAATTTCTTTAGCATGTTGTTCGGAGTACGCATTCACGCTTATTTCGATGGGGAGCATGCCTGTTACGATATAAGGCTCGGTAAGTTGCGCCTTAAAATCAAGCACATAGCCAGAAGGCTCACCATCTTCGTTCCAGACTTTGACACAATACGAATTTGTTTGTTCATCGAATTGTAATTGCAGGATTCGTAAGTTTGCAACGAAGATATTGATGTTATGAGTTTGCTCGTCCATCACACAGCGAACGCGATCTCCTAACATACTAAGGGACGATAGTTCTTCAATTTCTGGCAACGAATTAAATGGTATTGAGATTCCTTCACCCATTGGCTTCACCTGCTAAAAAATCATTTAATTGTTGTTCATCCATGATTTGTAAACCTCGTCTTTTTGCTGTCTCCATTTTAGATGATGTAGAACTTAAATCCGCTGTCACTAGACATGTTACATTTTTCTTTAATGAAGACTCTACGCTATGACCTAACGTGACTAATTGTTGCTCATAGGTAGATTTGTTACTTGTGAATTTACCAGTCAGACAAAATACGAGACCACTGGTGTTTTGTTTTGGCTCATCTTCTTTATACTCTGCGACATTGATAATGTTCTGCGCATTCGATAAAGATTCCCAAAATTCTACACTAGCAATACTAGATGCAATCACTTCCCCAATGCCGTCAATAGTGAGTAAATCTTCGTATTCTGTATTTGCTAGATTTTCAATCGTTTTGTATCGCTTCATTAGGAGTTCAGAAGCTGTCTTGCCAACATTCGGAATACCTAGTGAATAGATGAAACGATCCATTGGCGAACTACTACAAGCGAGTTGAATCGCAGCGTATAATTTCTCTGCTGATTTTTTCGCAAAACCTTCCAATGTTTCAAAATCTTTCACTCCCAATCGTAATACATCAGAAGGATATTTGAAATGAAATTTTTCGCACAATTTTTCAGAAGTTTTGACCGATAACCCTTCAATATCTAACGCTGCTCTGCTTGCCATATGCGCAATTAGTAATGGCATACGAGATTCGCAGAATGCATTCACGCAGAAGGCCTGAGTCTCTACTTCTTTTAAAGGCTCACAACAGACTGGGCAGTTAGTAATTTTTGGATAGGTTTTAAGTGAATCTGTATTATCGCATCCAATGATAGCAGGGATAATATCGTGTGCTTTTGTTAGCGTAACAGTCGAGCCGATAGCAATATTTAACGTTTCCATATACGCATGGTTATGAAGTGTTGCTCTCTCAACAACTGTATCTAAGATTTCAACTGGCTCTAAGATAGCGACAGGTGAAATTCTACCTGTGCGTCCTACTTGCCACTTCACATCAAGCAATGTTGTTTGCACTGTAGGCGACTCAAATTTAAAGGCGATTGCATCTTTTGGATGATGTCCTGTTTCTCCGAAGTGTTTTCGCGCGTCTGAAATATCAGAGCGATAAACCAATCCGTCAATTTGATAGTCTAATGTGTCACGCTTATCCGCATCAAATGAAGCTGCATCGGCTGCTACTTCATCTGGAAATAATTTTTTCGAAACAGCAAATTCATATCCAGCTTGGTACAAGCGGTTCAATTGTTCAGTGTGTGAATCAGATGATCCAACAACTTCATAAGCAACAAAGTGACCATAAGGTGCTTGCTTGTCTTTTAAGTTAGCAAAACCAGCAGCAACATTGCGGCTATTTTTGATTTCGATATTGGCATCCTCTTCAAGTTTTTGAGCTTTATAACGTTCATATTCATCTTTTCGTAAGATGAATTCACCACGCACCGGATAATCTAAAGATGCTGATGGAAGAAGATGTCCAATTGCTGCAGTAACATCTTGACCATACTGGCCATCGCCACGCGTCACAACCCGATTGTCTGGGTAATGCACAAGTGTGATACCGTCATATTTAAGCTCACGAATAATCGTATCGCCAAATGTATTCGTAACTTCTTCTAACGCTTGTAGGTCTGTTCGTTTGTCTAAACTCAATGTAGAAACTAAGTGTTTAACGCGGTCGTTCTTCCCTGTATTGGCAGTTCCAGGGACATAATCATATTCCACATTGGCACTTTTAACAAGCGCATCGTACTCAGCATCGGATATTTCAGATACGCCATCATCATAGTAGCGCTTGTTGTAATACTCGATTTGTTCAATTATTTTTTGTGTCACCATGAGACACCCTCCTAAGTGAAGTAATAACCTTGCCCATCTAATTTAATATAGTAATGTTCATTGTCGGGTTCGTTTTTACGGATAGTATTTGTTCTTTCAGCCGCTTTAAAGAAGTGAGCGTATCTAAATACGCGCTTTTGACTAGCTGGCATCTTTAAAAAAATAGGTAGCGCACCCGCTTCTTTCTCTGCATGTTCGCACAGTCGAGACATTAATCGACTATGCGGTTGGCCTTTTAGAGTGAAAACTTCGTAGTGTTCTGCAATTTGTGTCGCAGACAAATGTGCTTCTTCTGATTGAATTTCTTCATAATAAGTGTGCATAAAACTCTCGCCTCTCTGTTTAGTACACCCCAAAATAAAAACCCCCGGATGGGGGCTTTTGAGTATGTATGATTAAAATTAAGCAGTTTGTTGAGGTGTAGAAACTTCTAAAGCGCGTTGCTTGTGGAATGCTTCTAAATTATTCAACATAAGTAAGCCTGTAGCTGGATCCGTTGAATCCACGATGACTGCATGGCCTTCACCGTTCATATAGCATAGAGTTAATGGCACAACTTGATTGTCGGCTTCAACTTTCTCTGCTGCTGTAGCTAATGCTTTTAAGAATTCAGAGATAGATGGTTGTTTTACTTCCGTCTGCTCTAATACTTCTGCTTTGTTCTCTTTAGCTTTTGTCATGATGTTATCCCCTTCCTACTATAACGGTGTTGCTACACCATTACGTTTCTTTGCTTCAACGTACAAGTGGTCTAAAACCAATTGTGAAAAGGCATCAAAATGACTGTAATATCTTGCTGCTTCATATACGTTTAGCCATTCCCCTTCAATGTAATCACTGGTAGGCAATGATACATCGTCAGTAATAATAGAGAATACGAATCCAATGTCACTGTTGCGCTCTGAAATAGATCGCACAGTCCCTTCGAAACTGAATTCGTTCTCCTCTCTATCATTACCAATCAAATGACTGGTATGTTGAACCAACTGAAATAAGTCTCGTTCTTTCTCGTGCATATACCATGCGTTACCTAAATGGTAGGAGCCGTTACTGATATTGCGAATAACGAACATCTGTAACTGACTATTAACAAAGATAACAAATGGTACGATACGCTTAAAAGTACTTGGTGCAATATCTTCGTTGAGGATGGAACGTACGTTGTGACCAACGACGTTCTGTAAGTATGTTTGTTGTTTCGTTAAGCGAGAACCTGCCTTACTTGATGGAAGCCATTTCGTAAAGCCGTCCTCTACATTAATCGAATCAACAGGAAGTACTAAAGTCGTTGATGGCATTAGCCTTTTACAGCGTCTTTAAGTGCTTTACCAGCTTTGAAAGCAGGTACTTTGCTTGCAGCGATTTCGATTTCTTCACCAGATTGTGGGTTACGACCTTTACGAGCCGCGCGTTCACGTACTTCAAAGTTACCAAAGCCGATTAATTGAACTTTTTCGCCTTTTGCAAGTGCTTCTTGGATTGTTTCGAATACAGCGTTTACAGCTTTTTCAGCATCCTTTTTAGTGATTTCTGCTTCTACTGCAACTGCATTTACTAAATCTGTTTTGTTCATAGTGTATCTTCCTCCCTATTTTATGAATGAATCTTTAGACACGAATGTCTGACTAGGATTATATAGATAGCGCTAGTCAGATGCAAGTTTTTTAAGAAAAAACATCAAATGTTATCTTTTTATTTCCACGTTTTCTCTTTTTTGTAATCAATCTTTTTAAGCATATATCTTCTTCTATAACTTTTTCGGTCGCTCTCAAATGACATGCAATACATGCTTCATGACCAATTGATTTTCCTAAAAGTTTTTTCTGTACTTCAAAACAATTTGAAGTCTCTTTGATTTCAGTTCCATCTACAAGGCCATACATCTTATTGACGCATTGTAAGGCGCCGACTTCGCCGTTGTACACAGTAGCGTTTGGCATAAACATTTCCTCGTCATGAATGACAACCAGTTTTTGTCTAGTTGAATCTCGCTCAGTGGTTAGACGATAGCGTTCATCATTTTGAGCTAAGATATTTTGCAACGTGATTGCGCTAAATCCTAAAATACGAGAATCTAGTAAATTGACTAAGTTCATTATTTTTGGCTCCTAATGTTGTAATTTCCCTAAGCAAGTTTCGCAAAGTAGTTCACCATTAGACTCTGTTAAATTATCTTCATCGAAATCTAAATGACATGAAGAACACTCCTCCTCCATGGTCATTTGAGATGACATGGCTGGTGAAGCGGCAGTAGGTCTACTTTGTAGCAACAGATTTGCAATCTCCTCTTCGGAGTGTTGTGATTGCTGTACATCTTTATGTACAGGTGCGGTATTGAAATCGCACTTAAAATCATTGATATGTATAGCTGGTGGCAATGACAATAGTTGCTGTCGAATTGCGCAAACCTGAATGTGTGAGCATTGTTCACAAATCATTTTAATCCTCTCCTATCTCAAAGTGACACCCATTTTATCATAAAGCATGTCTGCGAGCAGATGTTTTTCGCTGGGATCTTTTACATAGGAAGCGGCTTTTATAACTTGTGGGAATAATTGTTGTTTTAACCGTTGCACACCAGCTTCGTACAACATCAATGTTTCCTTCATACAGAACATGCTATAAGGCATCATGTGCAAATCAATGTATTCACTAATGTTTTCTTTCTCACGCAATGTAGTGTCTGCTAGGTCGTTGCCGTCACTTAACGGAACGATTAGACATGATACACTCATTTCTTGAAAAAGGTTCGCAATTTTATGTGCTGCATTAATTCCAGCTTCGTCTCCGTCCGTCATAATAACAGGAGTGAGATTCCATGATTTAATTAATTTTGCATGATCTTCTGTGAAAGCTGTACCTAGTGGAGCAACGACGTTTTTTACGCCGTACTGTTTAGGTAAAATAACATCTACTGGTCCTTCTGTGATGAACACGTAATCTTGGCTACGGTCAATTTCATTTTCACCGTATAGAAATTTCCTCTTTTGAAAGGCCGGTGAAGATTTAGAATTTCGATATTTTGGCTGTTTTCCAGTCGGGTCCTCTAAGAAGATACGCTTGGTGAAACCGATGACTTTATTGAAACGATTTAAAAGTGGAAATGTTACACGCTTGCCGTCCCAGCCAATATGCCAACGATTAATGGATTCTATCGTTATCCCACGCCCCTGTAGATAATCTTCCACAAATGGCATGCGCCCTTTTTCGAACGAACGCATTAAGATATTGTTATTATCGTATTCAGCTGCAATGTTGGGATCTTCCTCTTTTAATGGAATACCAATACGCTTTGCTAGAAATTGTATTGCTTGCTCATAGCCAAAGCCTTTGTACCAACGGACAAAAGCAATGACATCAGAGCCGTAGTTTCGTTTTGCGGAGGTGACTTGTTCACCCGATTTTGTTTTTCTGCCATTGTGGCATTTCATACAAGCCCATGACTGCTCTTTATGCCATACACGAAAACTAGGGTTTTCATCTTTATGGTTAGGATGTGGGCACTGAGCTCCATAAATACCACCATGAAAATTTTGCCACTCTATAGTTGGGGCAAGTTCTTCGATTAATTCGATAATGTCTGTTTCTTGTTTGATTTTTTGAACAACTTCACTTGGAATTTGAAAAGCCATTGCCTACATCTCCTTCATAAAAAAATAAAAAAATGCCTTACCAGCGAACGGGCTGATAAGGCAAATATAATGAGCAGGATGATTGATCCCCACAACTCTTATTATACCATTATTTACTTGGTATAGAAAGCGTCTGGCTGGGCTTCGATGGTCACACCATTAACTGGAATACCATCGAATGTTAATACACCATCAACGTATTTAAGATGCTTTTTTAGTTCTGTTTTATTGACTGTTTCGACTAGCTCTAACTTGAAAGAATCTCCTCGTTTTTCTTTAGGGATTTTTCGTAACGACGATTTGATTTCATCGTCATCGTATGTATAGCTAGGCTGTTGTGAACGGAAGCCAATTGTCCCATTCGTAAAATTTAATGAACGTTTATTCTTTGCATCTTTTAATTGTTCTGCTGCGTATGCTCGAAGCATTGATTCTTTGTGTTCAATTGAACGATTCAAATTGTTGGTAGACTTCTTCACCCACTCTTCTACTTGGCGTTTAACAGTTTCTATTTTCTGTTTACCCAGAGCTTGGATTTCTTTGATTTCGTCTTTTTGACTTTTGACGCGTCCCAATAAATAGTCAGCTTGCTCGAATGATTTGATTTCAAGCATATCTGACGTGGATCCAGATTCCGCTGCAGCTGCTTCTGTTAGATAGTTTTCTAAAGAAGCCAGCGAACCATCGAATACAGGGGTGTCCGTCTTTTGAGTACTGTTCGTTGTGTCATCAATAAGTTCTTCTAACATAGTTGGCATAATTTTATTCTCCTTCCTCAATATATTGTTTGATTTCACTTGGTTTAGTTTCAAACGATTGTATTACATCTTCGTTCTCTACGCTGAAAACACGCGTTTGAAAACTTCCTTCGCATAATTCAACGAGCGCTAATGTAGCGCCATCCACTTCAATAAAAATACCAGGATATTCTGGATCGTTTGAACGCAAAGCTCGAATGGTAAAATCACCAGCTTTTGTTTCCATATTTATACCTCTTCTAGTGAACTTGTTTTTAATGGCGCAGGACGTCTGCAACGGAAGTTATCGTACTTATACAAGAAAAAGTCATTGTAATAAGTATCTATAAAGCCTAACTGCGCATAAGATAGTATGCTGTAATCAACGAACTGCACAGAATGTTCAAAATCGCATCCTACACTTAAAATACGGTTAGCTACGGTATTGTTATCCTTGCGCGATTTAATCGTCACACCGTACAGTGGGCGCTCTTCATCAGGCTCTAAGACCTCGACATCTCCATTTGTGTCATTTTTTAATAACAATTCATGAATGATTTGAACCGATGTGTCATGTGCGTTGAAAAACATTTGTTTCATGTAACTTTGGCTTTGCGCTGCGATTTCTTGCGAGTTATCGGGCTTACAAATATTTTCAAAGTACACCCATCCATCGAATGGAACGTCAAAAGCTTGCGGATGATTTTGTAGGTATTCTTCGAAATCATCATCCTCCGCTTCATCATGGTCATCTGCTTTTAATCTTTCATATAAAGCGTAAGGTAAAGTGTAGAATTGAACGTTCTCATACGCATAAGAGATAACTTCCTGTGCGGTCATGTTAAAGTCCCAGTCTTTTACCTCCCACCCTTTCACATAAAGTGACGCTACGATTGCTTTTAGCGAACGTAACGAATCAATATCTGAAAAAGGCTTTTGAAAGATGTCCTCGTGTGCTTCATTGATTTGTTTCATGATTGCTTCTAATCTATTCAAGTTTTGTTCCTCCATTGATAAATTAGCTTACTGCATGCGCATCTTTAGTTGTTGTCGAAACACATTGTTTAGTCTAAATTAATCTCAAAAGTAACTACTACTCAAATTATATTGTTTTTTTAGCACCATATATTCTTTTGGTAAATGAGAGAACACAAAGAGCAAGATAGATTTCATCACATGTGAGTCTGAATGTTCTTCATCTGACGTTACTCCATCTTTAAAGATAGCGTCAGTGTATTCAAGTGTATAGAGCTGTTGGATAGCTTCATCAAGTAATAATGGATCTTTCTGCTCTTCAACTTTTTTTAGGAATAAATCCATTGACTGTGCTGTAAGTAAAGCTAGTGATTCAGACCATTCATGATTTGAAAAGCTTACAGAGAATAAAATCTCGTCATCTGTTTCTACATTCACTTCGTGGCCATACATGTCATCATCATTGTGCATGATATGTAACGTACCGCCATCCGGTAGTTGATGAACAAAATGCTCAACAACTACACCTGTATTTAACACTGCTGTCATGCTTCTTCCTCCTACATACCACGAATCAATTCTTCGTCGTATTTTTGTTTTTTGTCGACAATCTTTTGAGCGATGTCATCCCATGATTCTTCACAAACAAGTTGATATACAAATGCTGTGTCGTGAATGGAATCCGCGCGTTCTAAGCGTCCATAGCGTTGCGTTTGAATACCGAACGATTCTGCGCGCTCAACTTCTATTAAGTACTTACATTTAGATAGATTAAGCCCTTCGGCACCTGCATTGGAGCAAAGTAGGATTTTATATTTGTCATCATCTCGGAACTTATCGTACGCTTCTATATATCGCTGTTGAGCAGATAGCTCTCCGCGAATAACGGCCACGCCAACGTTTGGGTAAGCACGTTTGAAGTCATCAATGAGTATGTCCTGCAATGATGTGTAGCGAGAAAAGATACAGACCTTTTCCCCTTCATTTAAAATCTCCCCTACTTTTTCCTTTAATAGTTCCATTTTGGAGCTGCTGTCACCTGTCGTATACTGCTTTGCCATGTTTGAATCACTCTTAAGTAGAAGTTCTTCTGTAATGCAAAGCTGCTGCGCAAATGTTTGTCGAGCTAATATACCTGCAGAAATTTTCAAGTAATCTTCGTTACTTCGCAGTTCATCCTCTGAACGCATACGCATTTTCAGCATCTTCTCTTGTTCATGCAAGTCATCTAGCTCTTCCATTAGTGTTGTATGCACTTGTTGCTGCTTATAAGACAGTCTACAAACGAGTGGCGTAACAACAAGTTTAGGCAATTGACTTGATACATCATGCTTTGATTTAACAATCATATTTTTCTGTATCTTTGTGGTTAATTGCTCTTTGTTCTCTACGCCCGAAACTCGACCAAACTTTCCACCGGAGTATTTTAAATACGTCTTAGAAAAGTCGGACCATTTCGGGAACAACTCTGGGCTAACAAAGCGGAAAATACCAAACAAGTCCTCTGGTGATTTACCAACCGGAGTTGCTGTAGCACCTACTTTGAATTTAACGTCACCTAAATCAGCCATCGCTAAAGAGCGTTTCGCTTCACGATTTTTGATGTAGTGTATTTCATCGGCCATTATGTATTCAATGCCCGCTTCTTTCAATGTTTCTCTTACGTCTGGATCATTAACGGTTTCGTAGTTTAAAACGAAGAGGTCATATCCTTGAAATTGCATTTTGAACTTCTCGTCAATTTCTTTATATAGCGCGATGATTTCACGCTTCTTCTTCGCTTTTTTTTCTTTTTCTTTCTTTGTTAACGAACCCTTTTCATCGAGTTTTTTAATTGCATTCTTACGCGTTTTGACTCGGTTGTATTCATTTGAACAAAAGTCAGCTTTCGTATAAATGCCGTTAGCTGTTAAGTGGGCGAATTTCGATACTTCCTTCACCCACTGAACTTTTAAGGATGCCTTGACGATAATGGCACCTGGTCCATTGATTAGACCACGCTTTTTCGCTTCAAGGTATGTTCCGATACCCATAGGGCTTTTACCAGATCCACATGGAGCAACGATTAAGCCACCTTGATTATCAAGAATAAATTTAATGATTTCTTTTTGATAATCGTATGGTTGCAGAATCATGTCTTTACCGATTTCATCATAGTCTGAAACAACGTGACGAACGTTTGACAATGCCTCTTTTACATCGTTTACATCCTTATCCATACCGATACTAAATAAGATATTGATTTCTTTGATACCATCTGGCGGGTACACCCAATCTAGGTATTTTGGTGAAAAGTTTTTATTCTTTACAAAAGACATACGCCACGCAAATTGATTGAATCCATCGCGTGTGAATTTTTCGCCGTAGCGAACCAAATAACCGCCGTCTACTTTTTCTTTTTCGTAAATCATGCTGTCACCTCTTTATTATTCGCCCGTCTATTTTATCTTAACAAGGCAAATAAAAATAGCCCTTGCGTCCTAATTAATTAGCGAGCAAGGGCATGTGATGATGATTAAAGGTCTACGAATTCGACAAATTTAGCTGCGTCCTCTGATATACTGCGGATCAATTTCTCCAATGAATCGAGATTCTTCTTGGTACTGTGAACGTCCTTGATTCATTACCATTTTTGGTCGAGTAAGAATCAAGATTTCTTTTGCTCTTGTCATGCCGACATAATGCAATCGACGCTCTTCCTCAATAGAAGCTTGTGTGTCAGCTCTCCATGATGGAATGATGCCTTCATTGTTACCAATCATAATGATAATCGGGAACTCCAGACCTTTTGATGCGTGTAACGTCATTAGGTTGATAGAATTTTCAATTTGCTCTGCATCTTCTACATTCAATGACAAATTCTCTAAGAATTCGTCTACTTGATCGTAAGATGCGGCAATGTTTACTAATTCATCTAAGTTACCTACACGCGTCTCCATATCTGGCTCGTCCATTTCGACAAGCAAATCAATATACTTAATGCCATGTACAACGTACAGCACAATATCCTTTGGCGCCATTGTGTACAATTCTTCTCGGAACTTTTCCATGAAGGTATAGAATTGCTCTACACCTTTCTTCGCTTTCCCACGTAAATCTGTATTAGGCAACGCATCAATATAATTAGATGCGCGATTGCGCACGTAAGCGTGGATGTGTTCAAGTGATTTATCGCCAACACCACGCTTTGGTACACCGATTGCACGTTCAAATGCTTCTCGGTCAAGTGGATTGTAGGCTAAACGAATATAAGACATGATGTCCTTGATTTCACGACGTTTGTAGAATGGTAAGCCGCCGACCACAGTGTATGGCACCTGCTTCTGTAGAAGGGCCTCTTCAATCGAACGGGACAGATGGTTCATCCGATAAAGGATAGCAATATCTTTGTACTGATAGGTACCGTTCTGTGTCAGCGCTTCAATTAATGTTGAAATGTATGAAGCTTCTTGGGACTGGTTTTGCGTATCAATGAACATTAATTGCTCGCCTACTTTGTTTTCGGTAAACAGTTCTTTCTCGTAGCTCTGCTCATTATGAGAGATAAGGCTACGAGCTGCGTTCACAATTGTTTGCGTAGAGCGATAGTTTTGTTGCAGAGTATATACTTTCAGTCCTTTAAAGCGCGCTTTTAATTTGAGGATTTCATTAATGTCAGCACCTCGAAAGGCATAAATACTTTGGTCATCGTCTGCAATTAAGCAAACGTTCATATCATCACCGGCGAGTAGTTTAATTAAATCAAGGTCGCGAGATGACGAATCCTGCGTTTCATCGCAGAATAAATAGCGATAGCGTTGATTCACTTCGCGTTTAACTTCTGGTTGAGTACGAAGCAATAAGATTGAAAGAAGAATTAAGTCGTCGAAATCAACAGCATTCTGCTCTTTTAATTCCTTTTGATATTGCTTGTAAACTTCTGCAACATATTTATCCTTTGCAGTCCCCTCATATTGAGCCTTTTCTAACGCTTTTTGAGGTGTGATGTTTTTATTTTTCATGCTTGAAATTTCATTGATAACATCACGAGGTTTGAACATACCATCTTTTGCGATTTTCTTAATCGTACTAATTTGGTCGTCTGTGTCATAGATTGTGAAGTTTGTTTCGTAACCTAAGTAGTTTGCGTACTTCCTTAGTAATCTTGAACAGAAAGAATGATATGTGCTTACTGTTAAATCGTTAGCACGAGGACCAACTTTTAGATGGACACGCTCACGCATTTCGTTGGCCGCTTTCTTTGTGAAAGTAAACATTAGCATTGAAAGTGGATCAATACCTTTTTCAATCATGTACGAAGCACGAGAGACAATAAGGTTTGTTTTACCACTCCCCGGTCCAGCTAACACGAAAAGAGGACCATTGATATGTTGCGCTGGCTCTAGTTGAAACTTGTTTAGATGCGCAATGGTTGGGTGTACAGTTGTGATTGCCATGTTGGTTATTCATCCTTTCTTAATATGTATTAAATTGTAATGCGCGCTTCATCTTCGAAGTGCCTAAAATCCTTTAGGAATAGAACATCTTCTGCAGTGACATATGTATAAAGCTCGTTGTCGTCAGAAACATTAATGTTGATAGCTCCTGGTGTGACATACTGACGCATACGATCAATAAAATGGTCAATGACTTGAAATAACTCCATAGACATAGCGTAGGCAGTCGTTTTATCTGTCTCTGGGATAATAACAGCCAAAACGTGTGCATCTTCTAAGTTGTATGCATTAATTGCATCATAATAGCTCACGTCGATTTCCTTGATACGTTTACGGATTTCTTGTACACATTCTTTTATTACTGGATGCTTTTTCTCACTGATAATAAATTGAATATCTTCACAGCCGATTTTTCTCATTAGTCAACGGCCTCCATTGCAAAGCCTGTTAAATAATCACTACCCACTTTATGCAGGTCATATAGTGACACAGATAAAAACGGTGTCTGCTTGTTTACACATAAGCTCGTAGGTGCGCCTATTTTTTTCGATAATAACTCGATGGCAGTGTCGATTAAACCGAATGTAGCATTGACATACTCAATTGACGCATTCGCTGGACAGCCGTTGTTAATCAGTAACTCTTGTAAGCTGTCTGGGTTTTTTGCTGAATAAGCTTTGGCAATCTCTGCTTCTGGGATGGCTAACAAAACAGCGCTGTTTTTAAGTGTGTCGGTAATATGTTTCGTTTCACGAATCTCGCCTTTTACTTGAACGCTAATTGTTTCCAATCCTAATAAATTATAACTGTGCATATTTTCGCCCTCTCTATTAGATACTTAGTCGGTGCCCCTTTTTGGGCATAATAAAAAGGCAGCTCGTAATTAAACGAACTGCCCGAAAAGTGTCGTTAAAGCTTACCGTCATTTAGACAATGTTGTAATGCTTTAACTACAGTAGAAGGCCTTGAAAGCACACCATCGACTGGTGTACCTAAATATCGTTGGAGAGACCTAATTGTATCTACTCCTAGATAGCCATCAACTGTGACGTTTAATACCTTTTGCAATGCACGTACTGTGTCAGAGCCGTTACCATTATTGTAAACAATACCGACAATGCCTTTAGTGATTGCATTATGTACTTGCCCGCCGATGTAACCATCGACTGTGACGCCCAAAACTTTTTGCAGTTGCTTAGTTGTGTCCATGCCCCAATAACCATCCACTTGTAAAGTTGTAGAGGTATTTTTTTCTTTCAATGGAGGATTTTTAAGACCAGACATAATCCAAGACTGTTCTTCAGTTCTGCGCTTTACAAGACCAGGTAATATAACACCGCCACCTTTATTATAAAGGATAATGGTTGTGGCGATTTTATAGAGGTCTTTACTTGAACATAAGACTTTTAAGTTAGTCTCGCCACAATTGTAGCAGAATGAAACAAGCGCATCAAATTGTTTTTGCGTTAAATCCATATTGAGCGCTTGAACAGGCTTTTCATATTTCGGGATGTCATTATCGAATAGTTGGTTCGCACGAGCTTGCGAAATCCGCATCCCTTGTTTTACGTCGGCACCGTAATGACCATAGCCAATTGTCCAATACTTTTCAGTCGGTACAGGCTTGTAGGCCGTTAAACGGACACCTTCGTAGCTTTTAATTAACTTCTTACCGTTTTCACTAATTCGCATAGAAACACTCCTTTCGTATACCTTATTAGTACTGGAAAAGTGACTTCTATTAAACAACGTTTTTAAGAAGCAGGTTGTTCTTGCTTGTTGTGAATGATTAAAGCATAGGTTTGAGATGGCAAATAAACATGTCCTGTCATACCTACAATAGAATTGAATGACTCAATAAAGAATCCATCTTCCACCGGTGTAATGCGTGTAGTGATTTCATTCTCGCTTCGAACGACAATCTCTCCGCTTACTTCTTTCCAGACTTGAGCATCCTTTTCTTTGAACGGTAATGCAGCTGCTAAGTTGTTGACGTCTTTTGTTAGAACTGTTTGGTTATTTTCATTTTCTACAAGAAACATTTCGTTACCAGAGAAGGTATTTTTTACTTGTTTGAACGTTTTCATAGTCGGGATTTCCTTTGTAAGTAAATTTTAAATCGGCAGATTTATTTGTGTTGTTTATAGTTGGCTTTCGATTGATGTGACCGCACCGCTATCGTAGAATTCAGGTTTTTTACCTTCATCTACAATTTCACCGCCTAGAGCTAGTTCTAAGTCAGCAGTTCCGCTAACACAATCTTGTCCTTCGAAGCCAGACAGTGCTTCGATGCCGTAGTCGCCTTTTGTACCAATATTAATTTTAATTCGTTTACTCATGATATTCGTCCTTCTTCCTTTGTTTTGATGCGCAACGTTCAGTTAGGCTCGCCCTTTTTTGGTATTATCGTCGTCACTGGTTGCGTCTAATGTTGTTTCAGCAAATTTCTGCATAACATCTTCGTCGCCAGTAACATTCAAAATAGATGCTTCTACTGTGCTGTCTTGCTTTTCGACACAATAGAATTCAACATCCACATTCGATGTGAAACCGATCAATACACCATTTTCGATTACGACTCCTACTTTCACTTTTTTGTTTTCCATGCGCTTCAAACTCCCTATTTTAGATAGTAATTTATGTCTATGTTCAAGGCGATGTAAGTTTACGCCCACATCTCGGCAATCATCTCAATTTCGCCTTCTTCGTTAGTCGTAATAGACTCGATTGAATAATTGTTTTCTTCTAAGATTTGCTCTACACGATAACGTTGGTAGTTTTGTGAAAGCTGGTCAATGAAGCTAGATTCATTCAGACCAGTGCCAAAGAAATCGCCAGATAGCTCTAATGCAATCTTACCGTCAATTTCCTTAAAGTTAAAGCCTAAAGCGATTGGTTTACCATCTTTGACTAAGCTAGCGGACACAGTTTCGTGTCCCCATGTGTTTCGAATATTTGTGATAGACTCGTCAAATGTTAAGTTTAAAATATTCCCTTGTCTATCGACCATGTTTGCTAATGCTTTCGATAAAATGTCTTTATTAATGTCGTTTAATACCTGTGAATTGAATTTTCTCCAGTGGCTCATATATAAGCCCTCCTTAAAGTTTAATAGTGATAGTAAGTGTTAGGTGCTGCAGTGTCATTGGGGAGCGATAGCTACTTGATAAAGCCCAACGTTTAATTGGCAGTTAAACTGACAGCGTTTGATTATAGCGAGGACGTTTGTTTCGTCGCATCGCTTCTAGTTTACGTTGTTGCGAGCAGATTTCTGCTTGTTTTAAACCTAAACAATATGCGTTTTTACGCTTTGTACGTTTACTTTTGTACATATAGTGATCGACACACAAAACGGATTGCATAGTGAATAGTTTTTTTGCATACTCTACGGTCTCTGCATCATACACTTGTGACATGCTGGCAGATCCTTCTATTTTAGAAAGGATTTCTGGTTTACCCAAAACCTCTACAGCATCTTTTAAAGATTCTCGCACAGCATATGTACTTAATTGAGGTCCTTTGTTACCATACGTGTCGACTGCATAAATGCCCCAATCTTTCGTAATATCAGAGGCGTCAAAATATTCTTCTTCTACCGAAACCGCTTTAAAAAATTGGACAGGTTTTCCATCATCTCTATTTTTCCATGGCATATTGAATCTGCATCTCCTTTAAAAAGCTGTCTTTAAGGTTAGCTAATTGGTTTTTATCCATTCCGGGAATCGGTGAGTTTGTTAGAAGAGCACGAATCGTGCTCTCTTGCGAACGAATAGCACCAATGAAGGCTTCGTGAAACATAAAGAACATTGGATTGCGCTTCATTTCATTCTCGAATACAGTTGTTGAAATGTTCATACGTTCAAAGTCCTTTTTTAAGCGCTCTTCGAACGTCATTTCAGATTTGTGTTTGTCTGTTGGTAAACATACTTCCATGACGATACCTCCTATAGTTCCACAATAATGTCGTTTGGATCGGCATACTGTGATGATTGATTTTGCTCTTGGCCACTAGCGTTTAATGCTCGTGTACGAGCCCATGTTTCTAAAGATAAGATGCTTTCTCGTGATGAATCATAAATAGGAACTACCGTCGCAACGGATTTCATTAAGTGCTCTGTCGTAAAACTTTCTTGCCCACGTTCTACAAAGTCATTGAACAAGTATTTAACCATACCTTGCGCAGCTTCTTTGATTTCAGCGCCAGTATAGTTAGCTGTTGCACTAACGAAGTCATTCAATAGTTCTTCATCGTATGGCTTGTTAGTAGAATCCAAATGAATACGAGCAATTTCTTTACGCTCTGTGTTGTTTGGTAGACCGAAGTACCATTTAGCATCTAATCGCCCGCTACGAGTTAATTCAGAAGGCAACTTAGATACGTCATTCGATGTCATCACAACGAAAACTTCCTTGTTATCATTTAGGAATTTTAATAGTTGAGCAAAAATACGTGATACTGTACCACCATCTGTTGAGTTAGATGAAGCAACGCCACCAATTTCTTTCTCTACTTCATCAATTAGAAGCAGACAAGGTGCGTTTGCTTTAATGATACGGAAAGCTTCCATTGCACGTTGTTCAGAAGCCCCTACTTTACGGTCCATGATTTTTGAAAGTGATAATTGAATCATAGGGATGTTCATTTCACCTGCTAATGCTTCTGCAGCGTATGTTTTTGATGTACCAGGAATACCTAAAGCTAAGTAACCTTTTGGTTTTGGTAATCCAAACGCTTCTGCTTCTGGTGAGAAGGCCATCTTGATGTCTGACACCCATTGTTTAAATGCTTCGTTCCCACCGATTTTATCCATTGTCGCTTTTGTTTCTTTGTATTCAAGAACGCCTGTGCGCTCGATTAAATCTAGCTTCATACCATGCAGAACAGATAAATCCAACGTAGCTGTTGAAGCCAAACTGATTTTCGAGAAGGCTTCTACTTCTTGAATTGATAAACCGGCACTGCTCTTAACGAGTTGTTCCAGCAATTTATCGTCAATCATTTTATCCTCTTCACCAGACAAGGCTAATTTTTTATTTAGCGCATCTCTAAATTTAGAAAAATAATCACGAATTTCATCTTCTTTTGGCAAGCTGTACGAAACAGTATACGTTAATCGGTTCAGACGGGCAGGAACATTCGTGTTGCTTGTAAGCACAATAATTGTAATGTCGTTTGTTCTCGTTTGAATCTCGACGAAATCTCGAATACGACGATAGATTACTTCATCTTTTTCTAAGAAGTAATCGAAATCTTTTAAGATAAAAATGGATGGCTTGTATGCATTTGAAGGTTTTTCAACCTCTGCAAAGATTTGATCCATTACAATTTTTGGTTGCGCCTTATCCGTAACGATTTCTTTCTCGATACGGCCTGCTGGTGTTGTGAATACTCTTGATACACCCGAAGCGGCACTCCATTCTAAAATGTCATAGTTGACCAACTTAGCATCGCGCTTTGAATTCAATGCTAGGTCTTTGATAAAACGTTCTTCTTCATATGTATTTACCCACACGAGTTTTCTTTTTGCGTGAAGTAAGTCCATAACATCTTGTAGTTCAGTTTTCATAGTACAGTTCTCCTTATCCGAAGAAATCTTCTAAGAAATCTTCAATTTCTTCGGTATCTACAGTTTGGATTTGTTGTTTTTTGCTATTCAAATAGTCTAGGCATTCTTGATAAAATGCCGCTTCGTTGTCTGATTTATTATTTTTGAATGAAATCGGGTAAGAAATCTCGTCTATGACGTTCTCTAAAGATTTTTTTAAAGAAATGTATAGAATGCCTGTCTTGTCGCTTTCAGTGATTGAATCAACAACGCCTAGCATAAGATTTTCTTCGTTTAACCCTAGATGTACAGTGATTTGTCCATCCCCTACAATTTGGTCGAAAATGTTTTTAGGGTAACATTCAATGTGGATCGCGCGTGATGATTTTTGAACGATGCTTTCAATAATTGCGATAGGTGTACCATTATAAATAAGTTGTCCAAATTGCAACGGAGTTTCTGTATTCATTGGTACGACAAAGTGACATTGCATCATTTCATTCAATATATGATTTACATTATTTGAAATCATAGCTTGAATGCGTCCTGTGCTATTAAAGTCGACACTAGCAGATAGAACAGTTTCTCGGGCAGCTAATGCTACTTCACGCGGATCAATCGGACTCTTGTAGCTTACTTCTTTTTCGACATTTTTAGACTTGAAATTGCATGTTGATGTGATGTAGAGAACCATTTCCTCGAAGGAGAATTGATGATGAATAGAGTAGTTTACTTCACAGATGTCTCGGAACGAGCTGTCGCGCAGTGGGGTGTTTTTTAGACGGTCCATTTCAAGGGTATCGTCCTCTATACCTTCTGGGTTGACCAGTGTGTATATATTAGTCGGTTGTACAAAAGATTTTGTGTCCATGAGATTGCCTCCTTAAAAGCGGTTAGAGATAGTAAGTTTAAGAGCATCGGTTACAAAATTTGGCAGATTGTATTCGATGCTTGTGGTTCTTTTAGATAGATTAGACGGTTGTCATCATCTAATCGCATTGCTGTAACGTCACGCATTTTATAGCCTTTAACAGTCGTCTTATCCCGCTTTAAAGTATGCGCATCCCATATTGTTTGATTTCCACTCCCAATTGATGAAAAGAATCCATCTTGGGCTTTTGGGCGATAAAGACGTTGGTGTGGATCATAGATGCCGTCGACTAACATATCAACAGTATCTAGTAAGTCAATGAAGAATTGACGCTCACCTGTTCTGTTAAGCATCATGTAGCGAAGGTCCTTCCATGTATAAACCATGATATGAAAACCTTCTGCTTTTAGTCGTTTGCATAATGCTAACAGTGCTTCTGGTTGGTCGGTAGGCTCACCGCCACCAATTGTGATGTATTTATGAGGAGCATGCTCGATAAGCTGCTCCGCTACCGCATTGATCTCTCTCATGCGGTCCTCCTCTGCAATGTCCCATAAAGGTCTATTAAAACAACCTAAACAAGCGTTCCCAGAGGTGGCTTTTTGACAGCCTTTGAAAAATACCTCGGTTCTTTCATTATTATGAGGACTGACACCCGCTGTATCAGTCGCCCATGTCACTGCGTACAAACGTAGTTGTGTCATGTTAAAATCCTCCTACGACCTAAGAATCAGGTCTACTTCTATTTTACTCCTCTTTAAAGACAAAATCCTCAATAATTTGTTCAGAAACACCGTTTTTTAATAAAAAGTTTTTGGCTTCTGGGACATCTTTGAAGGCCATTGTATTTCCTTGGTTATCAGTTAGGTATTCAAGACCATTGATGGAAATTCCATTTATAGCCCTTCCGACTATTATCTTCATGATTTTTCCTCCAAAAACAAAAACGGCCGAAGCCGTCATGTTTGTTATTCTGTTAATTTTAGTTCTCGTGAGCTTTGTGGATGACCACAATTCGCACATGTATATTTATTTTTACCAGTCAATTCACTAGGTTTTCCATATTGAATATTGTATGTTGGTAAAATAATGAACTCTGGAGAACCGCATGCTTCACAGCGGTGATAAGGCGTTTCTTGAATCATTAAGCACCTACACCTGCTTCACGAGCTTCTCTGTCAACGAAAGAAATAAAATCTTTGATTTTGCTTGGACGAATCCCTTCAATATTAGAAGCTTTATTTCCGCTAAATGTTTCATAGAAATAGGCCATTTCTGTATCGCCGAAATTAGTTTTTGCTTGGAAATCTTTAATCCATTGCAATTCGTCTTTGAACTCTTCAAGCGTTTCTTCATTCCAGTTATCAGAAGATGTTTTTGATTCATAATAAAATTGTTCTTCTTCATCTCGGAATAGTTGTAAGCCAATACCTAGCAATGAAGCGGCTTTCTTCAACGCATCTGTTCCAGCAGCTTTGAAAATATGTTCTTGGTCAGATTGACCGCCCATAATGGCTTTTGAGCCGGATGCTTCTTTTTCCACTTGGATAAGGCTACCGTCATCTGCTTTGAAATAGACTGTTAAAATACCTGTTACATGTGCTACAGGCCCTTGTGGTACAGGTTCTTTATCGTACTTCGGATTATATTTAGCTACAGATTCTTGTACCCATTGCTTTTTAAGGTGCCATGACCACATACGGTCAAACGCAATGTTTAATTTGTCAATTACTGTAGAACCGCTGATGTATCGCAGTTTCTTAGATCCACCACCGCTACGCTCCTTAATGAGTGAATTGGGGATTTCCTCGTCAATAATGGCTTTAATTTCTTTTGGAAAGTTTACTTGTTGCATGAGATGTTCCTCCTAAAATATAGATAGTAAGTTTTCGCGGTCATTTTATCACATTATTGGATGTGCGACTGTTCTAATTTAAGCGCACCATTCATCGTGATTAGCGCATTTGTTTTGAACGTAACATTGTCCATCGCAGCACGTAAGAATGTGTAGCGTGTTCGTACTTCATCCAATACTTCGAATAGGTTAATTTCTTCACCATCTGGAGTTTTGTGATGCATTACTGCAAGTACACCTGTTTTGCGACGTTCCATATCATTTGAAGCGCTAGAAATGTTGATGCGTTTGATACGTTCGATTAAACCTTCTGGCTCTTTAGATGACAAGTTTTCATATTGTGATTTTAAGTCTTGGAACGGTACCCAGATTCGTGAACGAATATCTGAAAGTTTTTGTAGTGTCACTTTTAATGTGCCAGGGTTCATGTCCTGTGAAATTTCAATCGCTGAAACTTCATCTTCTACGGTCTTACGGAATGTGTTCCAGTTTTCATCAACAAAGTTTGAACTAATTCCTCGGATAGCTTGATCGAAAGAAACTGTTGTGCGTGGAATAGAAATTACTTCATCTGATTTCGCATTGACAGTTGTCTTGCGGCTGCCACCACGAGCAGTAGTTTTAGTAGAAGTCGTATCTTTTTTTGTAGATTCGGTATCTTCTTTTTCTTTCGTATCTGCAGTTGCATCTAATAAGCTCATTTGTTTATCTTCTTCGGCTTTTGCATCTGCAGCCTTTTTATCTGCTTCTTCTTTCGCCTTCGCATCGGCTTTAGCTTTTTTGTCTGCAGTAGCCTTTTCTTTATCTTTTGCTTTAGCTTCTGTATCGGCTTTAGCTTTAGCTTTTGCTTCTGCATCTTTCTTCGCTTTTGCATCTGCATCGGCTTTAGCTTTTGCATCTGCATCTTTCTTCGCTTTCGCTTCTGCATCGGCTTTAGCTTTTGCATCTGCTTCCGCTTTTGCTTTTGCATCCGCTTCCGCTTTTGCATCCGCTTCCGCTTTTGCTTTTGCATCTACAGCTTTTACCTCTGTATCTTCTGTTGATGTGTCAGCTGGAACATTTTTAGCAGCTTCTTGTTGTGCTTTGCGTTTTGCTAATGCAGCTGCGAATGGATTAGGCGTAGCCGCTTTTTCCGCTTTCTTTTCTTCTACGATTGGACTAGGTGTAGTTGTCCCTTGTTGAGATTGTGCTGCTTCGCGTTTTTTCATTGCTTCTGTTAATAAAGACATAATAAAATTCCCCCGTTGGATAGTAGTTTTATGAGTGTGTATTGTTCGATAATTCGGCAGTTTCGATTAGTTTAGATACATTATCGCAGAACATTTTCTGCAACAATTCAATCTCTTGGTCAGAGCGTTTGCCTTTTATGTGGCGAAAGTAGTCGGGATGATAGACAGACATCATCGGGATATTTCCGTAGTAACGAACTTCCCCTTTCACCTTGGCAAGCGCAACACTTTGGTTAAACATGTTATTCGCTTGTGCGCCTAAAAGCAAGATTGCTTTTGGTTTTACTATGTCAATCGCATTAGCTACGATAGGTCGAGCTTGCTTGATTTCGTGTTGTGTCGCATTGCGCACTTGAATATTCCCAGAAATTTCACGATAAGTGACACGATTGATTGCATCTATGTAAAATACGTTTTTTCGGTCGAAACCTACAAAATCTAACACGTTTTCTACATCAACAATTGCCTGTGTGCCTTCCATTGAACGCACAATAGATTGATTTAGTTGTGCTTGTTCATCGGTTGCACCATTATTAATCACAAGCAAGTCAGCATTTATTGGACCACGCGTTACCGTATGAAATGGAAATGCGCCTTGCTCATGGAATGTGGCAAGGTTTGAATCCAATTTTTGACGGGCGTAGTCCTTTACAATCTCGCCTGCATACCCTAATGGATTAATAGGGTTCGCCTTTCGTACAAGCGCTAGAATTTGTTTTTCAATCGGTCCCATTAGATTCGCTCCTAAATATTTAATTATTAACGTAAGATATAGTGTTCATCTGCAGCTTCATCTTCGGTAGTTGCTTCTTCAACTTCTGTGTCTGGATTGTAGAACTTGAAGTTATTTGATGCCTTCTCCGTTGCTTCGTCTTCATTGTCTGCATCCACATAAGCGATTACATCGCTAAGTTTTAAACGTACTTTGTATTCTTTCATTATTGTTCCTCTTTTCTAATATGGTTTAGGATGTCATCCATTGCGACTGGTGAACCATATGGACGTTTAAAGTCTTTCAGCATATGTTTGCTATCAACACCAACATTGATGTGTTGTGATTCATATGATGGCGTTGAGTGTATGTGTCCATGAATATTCCAGATGCGGTCACGATCCCCAATCATCATCGGGTAATGTGTTAGATAAAGGATATGTTTCTGGATTTTTAAGCGTAACCCTACTTCGTGATAATCGAAGATAAGCCCATCTTCTTTTAGACGACGCGCTGTTTTTGCGCTATCGTGATTTCCTAAAATATGAATGATATGGCCATTCAGTTTACTCAAAAGTAGTCGCAGTACCTTGTAGTCACTTTTGATAGAAAGGTCTCCTAAAAAGTAAATAGTGTCCTGTTCTCCTACTGTGTTGTTCCAGTTGGAAATCATTTCGTTATCCATTTGCTCTACATCATTGAATTCATTAGACCGTCCTACTTCAAATTCGATGATTTTTTTATGATGAAAATGTGTATCAGCGATTAAGAATTCCACCGTATTCCTCCTAAAATTTAGCGACTTCTAGCTTCAAGTTGAAAGCTCTGAGGATTTGTTTTGTTAAATCATCGCTATCAGCCCAAATGTCGATATTGAAGCGGTCATTTAGAAGCGTCTCTTGGTCGTCATCTGGGACACCCTCTTCCGATGTTAGTTGCACAGCATATTCGATTTCATAGCTCGGCGCATATTCATCTAAGATGTCTGGAACAAGCGCTACTTCAACCCCGGATTCCTCATGGATGATTTGTGATAAACTATCCGCTAAGTCATATTGTGTTACGCGTGTAACTACAGGAACGCCTTCTAAAGTAAGGTTCCATAAGAACGTACCGTCTCCAGCACATGGGATAAAGCGCTCAACTTCTCGGCTCGACATATCAAATGTTGTACCGAAGAAATCCTCTACTGGACGGTAATACGAATCGTTAGAGTCGTAATAAACCATCACCGGAGGAAGATCGCCATTACCATCTTCTGAAATATGTTGGAAAAGGTTATATACATGGCCATCTGCGTGGCGAACGTATGAAACACCCTTTACTGTATTTAAGTCGAATTCTTCCATGTTCATTTTTAAATTCCTTCTTTCCCTTTTGAAATAGTGGACCTAATAGCATCCTCACCTTTGGTATGGTAAGTATGGATTGCTTGTGCAATTGCTAGTGTGACGCTTGGGTCCTCCGTCCATTCATCTTCAATCCAATGGAGTAGCTCGTTACCGTATGAATCAAAAATTGTAACGTAATCTTCTCCGATTTCAACATTTGCATGAAACATCTGTACCCCTCCTATGCGTGTTTTGGAAAAAGCCCATGCTGTAAAGATTTTAACCAGTCTGGTGCAATGATTTCGCAATCGTGACCAAGAATGGCCATGTGTTCGATTTCCTTGATAGGCTCAGCTGTTTCTAATGTACCAACAAAATCAATAACAACTGATTTCGCGATTTCTTCGGGTTCACAGCTATTACCTCGATGACGTACCTCGTAAAAATAAGAATTTGGTTTTTGCGCTTTAGCTGATTCGCTTAATCGTAGATTTTCGTAATACCCTACAACTCTTGCATTTTCAATTGTTTCGTTTACTACTACTTTCATCATGTGAAAAACTCCTTCATCTTTTTAAATTAGTCGTCTAATGCAGACGTATCAAACAACATATCGTCAGTTTGGTATTGAGATAGCTGTGCTTTTAATAGTTCGTTTTCTGATAACAATTCGGCGTTCTTTGCCTGCATATAAGCAGTTTTTTTCTCTGCAAGGTTAATGCGTTTATCTGCTTGATAGAAACGTTTGCGATCCTCAACCATTGTTTTAACCATGGACATAATAATATCTTGCTCTACCACGACATAGACGTTTGGATCAGATTCGAAAAAGCTAAATTTTAAGTACCAGAATTCCATATTTTCAGCCATCGCTTCGGTATGCAGCTTATCTAGCCATTCTTTTTTCACAGCAAATGACTTCGCACCTCTTGCTTTTTCACCAGTCTTTGTTTTTAGCTCCTCCATAACCCGAATAACACCTCGGATTTGTTCGTCACCCTTTTCAATGACTGTTGCACCGCTATTAAGCGTCATACCAGAAGATGCTTGTAAAATCGCTTCGTTGTTCTGGTGGTTCTTAAATTCGAAACCACTACCTTGACGACCATCTTTCTTCTGCGCATGATTTCTCATTCCATAGCGTTTCTGCTGTTTCCTTGCTACATATTGCAAGCTTTCTGTGATGCACAAGAAGCATTTATCATCTTCATTAGCGCAGTCATCATGTCCCCATTCGCATGCCATGGTATCACTCCTAATCTTTATATGTAAAAACTACTTTGATGATTACTTCCTACCTTAAATGTCTATGTATAAATAGAAACATTTAAGGTTAGGAAGATGAAAAGTTATTCATCTTGTCCACTCCTTAAATGTAAAGTCGTCCTTATTTAGCTCCGATTAAAGATTTTGCATCGGCTTCGGCTTGTTCTTTAGTTGTTTTAGAAGCGGCTTTATCCGCTTTGTTTGCCTTCGCTTTTGATTTCAATGCTTGCGAAGCGATTTGTTTTTGTTCCTCTTTAATTGAATCAATCTCCTCTTGCGACAAATCTTCAATTAACGAGCCTTGCATACGAGAAATTAATTCATCGTAATAGGCTGGGTTGTTGACTAAGAACTCACGTAAAGCTTTGCTCCCTTGCCATTGGTATTTCACATCATCAATTACCTTTGGCTCGCCATTCTCGTCTGGATCTTTGATGAATGCCCCATTTTTAATTAAGATGCCTTCATCTGTTAAACGAGCGATTAGCGGTAAGTAACGTTCGATACCTTGGTCGTAAATTGCATAGTACGTTGTTTGTACGTATGGATTACGTCGAGGTGTACAGTGATTTTTCTTCACACGTAGACAAACTTTAATGCCTTCTTCTTTATCAATTGGGTCCTCTTTTGAAATAGAGTTTTTACGCATATCTACAGTTAGAGATGATGCGAATGCAATTGCGTGGCCACCAGAAACGATTAATGGATCGCGTGACATTGTACCGATTTGAGTTGTTAGGTGTGTGATTAATACAAACGCAACCTCATTCTCGGAAACAATTGAAGTGAATTTACGTGTCATACGCGCATTCATACGTGCTTGAAGTGCAACAACTGCATCCTCTAGGTCCTTTTTGAACTCTTCTTTTGGTACTAAGCATTTTAGTGAATTGACAACTACCATATCTACGCTGTTTGAGCTGATGACTGTTTCGATGATGTTTAACGCACCTTCTGCAGCGCCATCTTTATCATGTTCAACATAGAAGAATCGGTCTAGGTCGATGCCGAATGTTTTCTCTAAGTAGCTCAATTCAAGTGAGCCCTCTGATTCAAGCCAGCATGCGATGAATTCGGGATCTTGTTTTTGGTTGTGCGCGATACTTTCCAGAAGTAAACTTGTCTTCGTTTACATGCAGACTATCTCATCATCTTAGAAACGAATGAGTTTTTAAGAGCTTTGCGCTATTACTAAGCAGACACAAGTGTATAGTACTGTTCGATGGCTGGTTTCAGTAAAAATAAGAAGCGGTTGAATACTTCTTCATCAAAACGTAGCGTTGTTTTCGTACGAGTTGTTGGTAGCCCATGGACGTCATTTAGCCATTTGCCGATTTCATTAACATCTGCTGCAGACAGCTTGAATGTGAATGTACGGTCTGCATGGTTAAGTGCATCTTCATGGAAAAGCGTATAGCAAGCGAACAGTTTCATCGTATAGAAATATTTCATGATGCGTTCGATGTAAAATGCGCGATCTTGACCTTTGTGCGTCCACTTGTAGTAGTTACGAAGTTTACGTGTATCAAAGTATTGTCGGTATGTATCATCCTTATCCACGTAGGTTTTGAGCCAACCTGTCTCGTCAATTTCATCGAGGATATGATTAAATACAATCTCGTCTGAATGCTCTACATCTAATGCGGCTGTGTGAGCAAATTGCCAATCTTTATTACCTTTTACTCGGCCATATTCAGAGTGTAGAGACGCTGCCAAATTGACATCAGTCATTAACAACTTATCTGGATTTGCGACAATATAAGCTAAGATTCCCTCTCGTTTATCAATGCGTAACGTTGTTTGACTTGTTGCTTTTTTGTGATAACCTTTATATTTTTTCTCGTCCATCAGTGTGTGTCTCCTTTGTGCTAGTCGTTGAACCCTACCAATAAGATTGGTCATGGCTGCGGATTGGTTTAGAGTGGTCGATAAAACGTCCCCGCAATTCACAAAGTTGTTCGATGCCGTTCACACGACAAAGGGGCAAGACTATTTACCCGAGTCTGGAAGCCCTGCTACGATGGATGTGCGACCTTTTGGAAAGCCACCGCCAAATGCTTCATTGATTTCAATAGAAGGCGTTGGAAGGAACTTCACAGTTAGTTTGTTGCGAATTTCTGGCGTCTTGCCAATTCGACCAACAAGAACCTTCCCATGTTTTTTGTTAAGGTTCGTCGCTAATAAATCCAGTGTTTTCAAACGTTGCGCTACAGGTTTTCTTGTTTTTTCTAATAATGATGACATTTATGACCACTCCCGATTTTCGTATTATTTAATTGATTCCACTAATGAGTGGATGATGCGAGACGCTTCTGCGTACTCTTTATGCTTCTCAGCAACGGCTTCTGTTTGAACAGAAAGCTCGCTTAAATCATTCATACGCATAGAAAGCGTATTTAGCGTTGCTCGTAGAAGCGGCTTTAATACAAATACATCCACTTCGCCGTTTTCATCCTCTGACAGACTTATCATCTCTTCGCCAAGTATTGCTGCAACTTCATGCTTCGCATTACGTGCGGTCTTTCCTTGACTGACCATCGTTGCCGTTAGCGCACCGATGTACTGAGTAAGCCCAGAACGAATCTGTGTTACATCATTTGAATACATTAATTACACCTCATTAAGCTGGTTGTTCTGTTACTTCTGATTCCTCGATGATGTTCTCTTCTTTTTGAGATGGCGTCATGTTTAATACAGTGTCGTCACCTTTTAAATCAATTAGAGAAACACCACTTGCAGATGTACCCATGCGGCGGATCGTATTGGTTTGGATGCGGTTTAGCATGCCATTCGCTGTTGCAATAAATAATTCTTCATCGCGAATACCAGCACAATCGACAACAACGCCCGTTCGCTCGTTGACGGTGATGGCTTTAACACCTTGGCCACCACGATTTTTCACGCCAAATTGGTCTGTCTCAATACGTTTGCCATATCCTTTTTCTGTAATAAAGATAAGGTCTTTTTTAGGCTCAACTACTACAGATTTAACGATATAATCGCCCTCTAACAAGGTGATTAATTTAACACCAGCTGCATGTCGGCCCATTGGTCGTACACATTTACGCTCAGAGTTCGGATCAATGCGTAGCGCTTTACCATTCGCAGTCAACGTGATTAGATGTTGCTTTTCGGCTTCAATCAATACTGCATCGTTTAATTCGTCATCATCGACAAACGTGATAACACGAGTTGATTTCGTACGTTTAGAAAGCGAGCTTAATTTAATACGCTTGATTGTTCCCTGCTTCGTAATTAATAGGATGTCTTTATCGTCATTGACTTTTTTCGGCAGAATGTCGACGATTTTTTCATTATCCAGGTCGATGTAATTCGCTAGATATTTCCCTGCTTGCGCTTTTGTTGAAATTGGCAGTTTGTACGCTTCTACAAGGTGGCAACGTCCAGCGTCAGTAAAGATTAATAAGTCGTCGTGCGTATTGACTGTAAACATAAATTCAATCGCATCGTCATCTTTTAATTTCGCTGATTGACCTTTAGTATTACGATTACTCGCTGAGTACTCGCTTGTTTCTACTGCTTTAACGATTCCGTTTGCAGTGATGGTGATGATTAAATCTTTAGACGGCACAAGGTCACGTTCATCAATACGCGATGACATTTCGTGGTAGTCTGTTTTTCGCTCACCTTCGAATGGTTCACTTGCTTCTTTTAAACGTGTACGGATATGTTCATAAAGCACTGCTTCGTCTGTCATAATGGCTTGGCGATGCTGAATTTCTTCTGATAATTCGCCATATTCATCAATATACTTTTGCTGATTCTCTGCAGACAAGCTGATTAGACGAATAGCAACAACAGCTTTTGCTTGTTCGTTTGTTAAACCGATTTTTTCCAAACCAGCATATGCTTCGTCGTTACTTTTTGCTTTACGGATCAACTCGATAACTCCGTCAAGTTGGTCAAGCGCTTTAATCAATCCTTCGACAATGTGCATGCGTTTCTCTGCTTTATCTAAGTCGAATTGATTTTCGTTTAACAGAACCGTTGAAACATGAGTTAGGAATGTTTCAAGTGAATCCAGTAACGTGAATTGTTTTGGGCGTCCTTCAAAGATGGCCATATGGTTCATTGAAATGGATGCTTGTAAATCAGTCATTTTAAATAGCTTCTGAATAATGCTGTTAGGGTTGAAGCCTTTCTTAACATCAATACGGATAGACATTCCTTTTCGGCTAGAATCATCATTGATATGATTGATACCTTCGATTTTTTCTAGCTTCCGAAGTTCATCAATTTTCTTAATCAACGACGCCTTATTTACTGCGTAAGGAAGTTCTGTAACTAAGATTTTTGATGTACCCGATTTGTTCTCTACGATTTCGTATTTAGAACGAACAATCGCGCGGCCTTTACCTGTGCGATATGCTTTTTCGATGTCTGCTTTGTTGATAATTGTTCCGCCTGTAGGAAAGTCTGGCATTTTAACAATCGCGATTAAATCCTCAATCGTATAAGCTTCACCTTTCTCCATACAGTCAATCATGTAAAACACCGCTTCGTATAGTGAAGGAATATGATGCGGTGGAATACTTGAAGCCATACCAACTGCAATCCCTTCGGTACCATTACCTAAGAGATTTGGAAACAGCGTAGGCAGTACGCTTGGTTCCTGTTCAGTATTGTCGAAGTTTTCTCGATAATCGACTGTTTCCTTGTCGATAGATCGCATCATCATCTCACCGAATACACTTAATCGGGATTCGGTATATCGCATTGCTGCAGCTGGGTCGCCATCAACAGAACCAAAGTTACCATGGCCATCAATCAATGTGTAACGCATTGAGAAGTGCTGTGCCATACGGACAAGCGCTTCATAGATAGAAGTATCACCATGGGGATGATACTTACCCATTGCGTCACCAACGATACGTGCGGATTTTTTGTATGGCTTTTTATGAGTTAAGCCTAGCTCGTGCGCTGCATACAACACACGACGTTGTACGGGCTTCAGGCCGTCACGCGCATCTGGCAGTGCGCGGTCTAAAATAACATATTTTGCGTAACGTAAGAAGCGGTTCGGCACCTCTTCTTCTACTGTTACGTCTTGAATTTGGTCAACCAATTCTTCAACCATGAGATAAATCCCCCTGTTTAATAGTCGTAATTAACAATAATTCCTGTGTAATACGTTTCGCCTTCTACATAATCTCGAAGGAATTCACGAATGCTCAGTGCATTCTCGTAATGAGAAGCACCTGCAACTTCGCTCTTAATGAAGTACGTGCAATAATTAGGAGAAATCATACGAACTACTGTATCTACGAATGAAGAATCTTGAAGCGAACGACCTTTTTGCAGTTCATCTGTAACAAAAATGCTGAACTTGGCTGTTTCTTTTTGAAAGAAAGCATTGATGGCGCCTTCTTTAATGCTAAATGTGTGTTTGTTTTTATCGGCGATGACATTCATCTTTCCTAGTAGATGGGATAATTCATCAATTAAATTATCGAATGCTTCTTCGTATTGATTACTAACCAACTCAGTGACACTTGTTGATACGTTTGAAATCAACCCCTCTCCGTCAAAATCTGTTTCGAAAAGAGATAAATCTACAAGGAAGTCATGTTCCTCTCTTGGCGCGCCGAAATAATCGACCGCGCTGTCAGTAGACACTTGAAATGCATAGTTCATCATATGTGTTCCTCCCATTATTTACGCTACTTCGGAATCCCCGAAGATTACTTTTTCAAAGATCAAGTTTCGACGAGGTTCTACTTCCTCGCCCATGCATAGGTCAAATATTGCAGATGCAGATTCAGCGTCGCCCACTGTTAATCGCATCAAATGACGTTTGCCTTTTTCCATTGTTGTTTCTGCAAGTTGGTCTGCATCCATCTCACCAAGACCTTTAAATCGTTGGATAGCCCAACCTGTTGTATCTTCTTTTGCAAGGTCTGCTTCGGTGTAGATGTATTTCTTCTCTTTGCCGCGGCTCATTAAGAATAATGGCGGCATCGCAAAGTACACATAGCCTTTTTCAATAAGCTCTGGTAGATAGCGATAGAAGAATGTAGCATACAGAACTTGAATATGATAGCCGTCGACATCAGCGTCAGACATGATAATGATTTTGTGATAACGCAGTTTACTTAAATCAAACGTTTCACCAATGCCGCATCGTAATGAGCGAATGATTTCTTTCAGTTTCGAATTATTAATAACGTCCTTCATGTCTTTTTTCTCGACATTCAGAATTTTGCCGAACACTGGAAGAATTGCTTGCGTTACACGATCGCGCGCATCTTTCGCGGTCCCTGCAGCTGAATCCAATTGGTCACATACACTCGCATTGTGCATGCAGTTCTCTGATGAACTTCTAAAGCTTTCGCTAAAGGATCGGACTATATCTTCACTGAGCTATGCTCTAAGTGCTTTCCATTTCCATTTAATTAGGTTTTACATGATGATTACTCATAACCTAAACCGCATAAGCTTCGGCTGTACTCTACTCCCTGCTACCTCTTTGCTCTGTCATCTCGACAGTGTTTGAGACGGTTTCGTTAGTCTCTGAACGTTCGTATGCCGAAATGTAACCGTATTTTTTCTCCATTGACAATCTATAATCCATGGCCATCTGTAAAGCATTGTCTCCATATTTGTTAATGCTGAAAGACTTTGAATGTTTTACCATTTCATTGTCGTACCATTCAGCCTTGTAGCGCTTACCTCTTTCAAATGTAACTCCTTTTAATCCAGATGAATTATCTGGTCTCAAATTGGCGTTTCTGTTATTGATAGAAGTGTTTACTACTCTAAGATTAGATTTTCTATTGTCTAATCCATTTCTATTAATATGGTCTACAACTGTTCCTTCTGGCGCATCCATTATTATTCTGTGGATGCCAATTCCATTTGCAACTTTGCAGTAAAATGTTTTGGCATTCTTGTCATTGGATAAATTTAGTTTATACGGAATGATTTTTTTAAAATCTTCTGTATCGAATAAAACTTCGATTTCTCCGTATCTTTTTGTGACCACATAAAATGTAACTACATCGTTGTCTACTTTGTAATAGTCATGAATTTTTATGCCTGACTTCATAGACATCTCTGCTAGTAACTTCGCTCGCTCCTCGCCATATCTGTTTATATTGAAGGCAAACTGTCTCTTTCCATTTATATCATCACAATATGCTACATATTGGTTTCGTTTATTTTTAACCACTCTTGATGCCATAACATCACTCCCTATAAAGGAACATAAGCGGCATACGCTTCGCTGCTGATTACCATTCAAAAGGCTCCCAGCAATTAAAAAAGTTTAAAGAGAGCAAATTCCCTCACCCTCTACATAGTAGATTTCGCATTCTTCGGGTTTGTTCGACTGACAATCAGTTAATTTACCTGGTAAGCCAGAACTGTCTTTCAAATCTTTTGTCCCCAAAGCTGTTTCACGAGCACGACGAGCCGCTTCACGCGCTTTTGCTGACAATAGACAAGTGTCAATAATCGCCTTAGCACGTTTAGCATCGCGCGCTAGATAATCGCGGAAGTATTCTTCCACCGCTTCACGAACAAACTTACGGGCTTCGGGCATTTTGATTTTTTCTTTACCTTGTCCTTCAAATTTTGGTTGAGGAATATAAAGAGACACAATGCCACAGATACCTTCGCGCGTATCGTCTGATGTAATCATCTTCGGATCTTTAATGAAGTTATGTTCAACAGCGTATTCTTTAATCACACGCGAAATCGCTTCATTGAAGCCTGTTAAGTGGTCGCCACCAGCAGGAGTCGGCACATTATTTACAAATGACATGACGTTCGAAACATGAGAAGAAGTATAAGCGAACGCAATATGCGTTTCTTTTTTATCCTCTTTCGTTGTTAAGTATGAAATATCATCTGTTAAGAGTGGTTTTTTGCCGATAAGTTCTTTTACATAACCCTGTACGCCATCATCGAAGCTAAACAGATCTTCCGATTGGAAGTCTGAGGTTTCGATTTTGATGAAGATAGTCAGTCCCGGATTCAAGTAAGCTACTTGCTTCATACGAGAAACAATTGCTTTGTAATCCGTTTCTTCACCGAACCAAATTTGTTCGTCATCTGGCACGTACACGACAGTTGTCCCTGTCCCTTCATCTGGTTCTAGGTCACGTAATACAGTTAAATCCTCTGTCTTGATACCTCGTGAGAATCCAATGCCGTATTCTTTGCCGCCTGTACGAATCATTAACGCTAATTCGCTAGAAAGCGCATTAACACATGACGCACCAACACCATGTAAACCACCAGTGTTTGTTGCATAACCGCCAGCTTTACCGAATTTACCACCGGCATGAAGCACAGTGTATGCTACTTCTGCCTGTGATAGTTTAGGGAATTTTTTGTGAGGAGTAACGGGAATTCCTCGCCCGTTATCTTCAATCTTCACGTAGTCATCTGTAATTTCCACTGCAATTACATCGCAAAATCCCGCAGTTTTTTCATCCACTGCGTTATCCACGATTTCATAAACCATGTGAGCTTTGTCACGAATGTACATCTCTTTACGAGTACGGACATTTTCGGGATATTCCAGAATATCAATCTCTGCCGCTGCTTTATTCAGTTGTTCAACCATTCTTTGCACTCCTTGTTGATTAGTCCTCGTCTGGTAAAATCTCTGGTTTGATGACATCTAAAAGATGACGTAAGAAGGCTTCTGTCATCGAAATGATGTTTGCTTCTAACGTTTCGTTGTTGTCGATCGCTGCAGATAATCCATAAGGTTTGTACTGCTCACGTAGAATTGTTCGCTTTGTTAAATCTGAAACAAACATATATACGTGGCGCACACCTTTGTATGGCACCATTTTGAATGCAAATTCATATGTTGTGCCTTTTACCTCTGCTCGGACCATTTTTCGTTGAGCCAATTCTGCGCCAATATTCTTTGCTTCTAGTACGACAAATGCTTCTAGGTCGCCTTGCGCTTTCATGTCAGTACGAATTTGATTCTCAATTTTAAGTAAGTCATCATGTTGCATTTTGTATGCTCTCCTTTTTAAGGTCACGAGCATACTTTCACATTAATTAGTTGTTATTTTTTGAAAGGGTTTGAAGATCCAGCTGGCTTCTTGTTGAATGGGTTTGAAGAGCTAGTTTCTTTTTTTTATCAAATGGATTTGAGCTGCTTGAGCTTGAAGTAGAGCTTGATTCTGAAGAGCCTTCATTTTCGTTACGGCCGCCTTGTGGGAATGAGCACTCAGATACGTTGAAGTAATTGTTACGAATTGTTTTGCCGTCTTTTTCGTATTTATCTTCACGTAAATCGCCAGTAAGACCAATGAATGAGCCTTGTTGGAAGTTTTTGTGGATGAATTCAGCTTTTGGGCCAAATGCTTTTACGCGGATTAAATCTTCTGGGTAGTATTTTTCGCCTTCTGGTTTGTAGTTACGTTGAACTGAAACCATTAATGAGATAACTGCACGTTTGTTTTCTTTTGGTTCTAAGTAGTCCGGTTCGAATGCGATGCGTCCTTGAATTGCTGCCATATTAATTGCCATGATAAAATTCCTCCGATAGTAAGTTAGTTTTTTTTATTTGCAACATGATTGTTGCTCGCCCTAAAAAGTTTTCCATGAGATGCTTCCATACAAAAAGCAGATTATGTATGAAAAGCTTCGACTATCTAGTCAAATAGCCGAATAAGTAAAAAACTGTTTCATGTTGTATGCACCGTCACATACGATAGGTTTTGCAGAAACGAAACTGCCTAAGCAGCTTCCATTAGTTCACGCATGTAAGCTGTGAAACCAACAATGTTTAATGGTGAAACATCGTTTTCGTATGAATCAAAGTTTCCGTCTGAGAATTGTGCAAGCGCCGCGTTGATTGTTTCTGCGCCAAATTCTTCTGCTTTCTCATTGATAAATTGCAGTTCAGAACTGAAACGTTCTAATGATTCTTCAGTCCATTCAGCAGATGGTACGTCGTCGGCAGTTGACGTTTTTGTAGGTTCGGCTTCTTGTTTAGCTTCTTCCTTAACTTCTGCTTGTTTTTCTGATTTTGGTTCAGCGTATGCAGCTACAACGTCTTCTGTAGAAGGTAGTGTAGCGGCTGGTGATACCATACCTGATTGTGCGCATGCGGATGCTAAAGATGCGTACGCAATCGCTTTTTCTTTACTGTCTGTAATAAGTTGTGCTGCTTTAGCACCTTCCGAGATGAATTTTGAGAATAGTTCTGTGATATTAGCCATGATTTTTGTCCTCCAATATTTTACGCAGTATATTTTATACTAATTTTTTTTTAAAGATAGACTTGTTTTTTTACAAAATGTATAGTTCTGTGGTCTTAGGATAAAAAAATCACACCAGCCCTTTATCGGCGTGGTGTGATAAGTATAAATCCTTAATAGTGAGTTAATTTTTATTAACTATTAATTGTTTCTTTTACCTTTGGTGATGCACCTGTGCGAATCGATTCCTTGTTGAATTCAAACACAATATGATTATCACCGTTATCTGGAAGATGGTACATGTGTGGTAATAATACTTTTTCTAGTACCGAACGCAATGAACGAGCACCAGTTTTTTTGGCATGAGCGATTTTAGCGATTTCTTGCACCGCTTCGTCTGTAAAATTAATTTCTGCGCCATCGTAGCTCATCAATGATTGGTATTGTTTAATCAATGCATTCTTAGGCTCTGTTAGAATAAGTTGTAGAGCTTCTACACTTAACTCCTCTAGTGGAACAACGACAGGCAATCGCCCTAAGAGTTCTGGAATGATGCCAAATTTGCGAAGATCTTCTGAATCAACGCTTGTTATATAGTCGTTGAATGATTTTTCTTCACGACCGTCTACCTCTATAGAACCACCGAAGCCGATTGAACGAGTATCATCACCTAGTCGTGCTTTTATGATTTGATCAATACCCTCAAATGATCCGCCCACTACGAATAGGATATTCGATGTGTCCATCTCAACATTGTTTCCTCCTGGATGAAGTCGGTTAGCGTCCATCGGTACTTGTGCTTTTGTACCTTCTAAAATCTTTAAGATTTGTTGCTGTACAGACTCACCAGATACATCACGCGTAATTGAAGCAGATTCCGATTTTCGTCCAAGCTTGTCAATTTCATCAATATAGATGATACCGCGTTGCGCTCGTTCTAAGTCGTTATCGGCTGCTTGCAATAATTGGCGCAACATTACTTCTGGATCGCTACCAACGTAGCCCGAAGCTGTCATGCTTGATGCATCTGCTACAATCATCGGAATGTCGATTAATTCGGCTACTTTACGAAGCAAATAAGTTTTACCGGATCCAGTAGGACCAACCATAAGTACATTTGATTTCTCAATCTCTGGCTCATTCTCGCCTTTAATGTCGTTATGAGCGATGCGTTTCATATGGTTGTATACGGCAACAGCAAGCGTCTTTTTCGCCATATCTTGTCCCACAACATATTCATCTAAGTAATTCTTAATAGATGATGGTCGTGGTAAATCCTCTACATCCATATCTGGAACAAAGCCGTCATCATCATCAAACATTACGCTATCTTCTTTGTTCTTTTTTGATACCAGTTTCGCAAGATCGAATGGATTCGTCTTTTTCTGGTCCATGTATTTTGGATTGGGAATCAATTGTTCATTTCCGTCACCTAGACCTAATATGCTATAACTGACTTCTATGCATTCTTCACAGACTGATACGGTCTTTTGATCATTCGTGATAAACTTTGTTCCGCCTAACGATTGATTGCAAATGTCGCATACGTGTGAGTTGTTATTATTGTTATTCATAATGTCCTCCCTTAGCTACGGTAGTCAATGTACTGCATGACAGGAATGCCACTGTCATCTACCAAGCCAAATGTATGTAAAGGCATTTTCATCGTACTCTCTGAATCGAACATTTTGCAGATGGCATACTTGCCCTCTACTTGTTTAACTTCAATCAACTCGTCATCATCTAGTCGACGATAGATCTGACCTTCGTTGACTGTGACATTAATTTCTGTCATGAGACAGTCCTCCCTCTAACTTACGGTAATTTATTTATGACTCTAAAATCGAGCCATATGTATGAAGCGGTATTGTGCCGCTGATTGCTTCCATTGATTAATGGATATGATATGGTCTCACAGTTGGTATGCAGCCATTTTGCAAAAGTACTGTTATACGATAATGCGATTAGTAGTGTTATTTAGCTCGTAAGCATAAATGCCACTATCAATCATCGCTGAGATTTCTGCAAAATAGACATATGCTTCATCAATCGTCATATTTGAAATATCCATGCCAGATGGCAAACGCCCTGTTAAATCTTCGCACGTTTCTTCTGGTAATACAGTTACATCTTCTTCAAACGCAGCGAATTCAATCGATACGTCACTTTGATTTAGATTTATTTTTACATAAGCATCCTGTGCTTTGTCACATTCGGTTAAAAGTTCATCGCAAAAATGAATGGCTGGCGAATTTACCGCATGGTACATATCAAATGTAAGTGTAGGGTATCGTTTGCGAAGTAATTCTATATCCTTTTCGTAACATACGTTCGCTACCCCGCTTGCTGATAAAGCAATGTATGCCAATAACATTGGTTGCTTTGCAAATGTTGAACGAGATGCACCTCTTAAAGATTCTGCAGCGCTTAATGCTTCTTTTAAGGCGTCAATGGTGTGAACACCGTAATTGTGCCATGCGCTTGCAATGTGTTCGTTTTCGATAAATATTTTTAAATTTAGTCGTTGTCCCATAATGGAACCTCCTTATAGGTCGTAAATCATTGTTTGTATATTACTCATAGGCAGTGAGTTCTATCAAATTACAAACAACTACACTATTCTACTACAAAACTATCACTTTTGAGCGTTAATTGATAATCATTTATCGCTTTTATTTTTCGATTATGACGAATGTAGTCCGTTTTATCTACGTGTATGAACGACTATATAAATGCTTTTGAATAAAAATAGCCGAATGAAGCGGGAATTCCCACACCAGTCGGCTAAGAGACTTAAAGTTTTTTTAAAAGCTTGGTTAAAACAGAGTTTGTTGCTTTGTGTCCACTCTTATTCACGTTGTATCGCACAAGGCGTTTTGCAATCTTCTTAGGATCGCCAGAAGCAATCGTCTCAATTGTATTAACTGTTGACGCTGCCTTCCCCATTTTTCGTGTAGCGTCATACAAATAACCAGATAGCTTTTTCATTTTTTCACCCCCTTTAAGTATTATGAAGCTTGATTATGTACAGTTTGCTTTAGGTATTCATCTACAAACTGGTGAACTTGTCCTTTCAAATCGTCGAGTGATACTGAATCGTTATCAATACAGAACGTCTGCGGAGTTGGAAAGTCCTTGCATGCGTTGATATAAGTAAGGACAGATATTTCTGTTGAATGGCGCATTTGCGCTGTTTGGTCCTCACCATCACGCGTAGTTAAACGCTTTGCTCTTGTTTCTTCTGAAGCATAGATAGCTAAACTAACTGCATCGTACTTCTTGAAGAAATTCACTTCATGGGGTTGTCGCGCATCAGCAATAATAACGATAGACTCCCCTTTAAAATAGTCGTGATCTTTAACGAGCGTTTTACACCAATGTTCTCTTCCGAAAATTTTACACATACCTTCTCCATATAATTGGTATGCATTTCTATGGTTTTTAGCCATCTCTGTGTAATACATTTCATCAACGTTTTTACGAATGTATTTTCCTAGTTTAGCGGGCTGGCTTTCCAAACCACGAGACTTTAAATCTTCGATAATCATTTCCATGACAGTATCTTTGCCAGCGCCCATTGCTCCAAACAGTAGGATTGGTGCGTTTTTCATTAGAATCAACTCCTTAAAATGGTAGGCAGAATTATTTTTTTGCAAACAAAAAAGACGAGGGCGACTCGTCTTCTCTGCTTACTATCCTTTAAGGGATACCCGACTAAAGGCATCTTAAAAACGGACGACTTTCGGTCTGCCTACCGAAAGCATCTCATGGTTTGTGCTCAACATACCACACCGTTGAGCTCCTGGTAATACACCGCGATCTCTCGCCCAGGCCCGATAATTATGTATTGCTTATGGTGAGTAAAAATAGGATTTGCACCTATTTTATGAAATGTAATTATGTATGTAGTCATTTCTTAAAGGATAGTAAGATTTCTTATAATTTTATGTATAACGTGTAACGTAATACACTTATAAGTGGCATCTCTTGAACATTATAAAATAAAAATTGCTTTTCTGCTATAGGGTTTCGTAAAAAATACCTTATAAATATGAGATGCAATGGTATATATATAACATAAGAGTTTATAAAGAGTATGTATCTTACATTTTCATAGAACTTCTAGCCCTCACTCATAAAACCAGATTATATTAAAATAGCATAATTTGTTGTTTATATTAATATTTTATATACAATCTGGGATAATTGCAATAGTTTTTTAGGATTTGTTTTTCAATTTCCTATATTTTGACAGTAATTTTTTGTGTGTTTTGGTCCATAAAAGGGAACCCAACTTTAAGGGATTATCGAGATAAAAACGTTTCACGTAGTCATCGAATCGTTTTTCTCCAACAAAAGTTCGGAATACGTGATTTACCTCTTCATTTTTGTACTCATACTTTTCTACTAACCTTTTCAACTCGGTCATACCGATTTCAACATTCTCTTCTCTGTAATAAGACATATCTATTCCTCCTGTCGAATATGTGATAATATTTACTTATAAAATCAAGGGAGAGATTATATGAAAGACTTAGTGACTATACAATCTAATCAAATTGTTACAACTTCTCTGGTTGTTTCGGATTACTTTGATAAAAAGCACAAGCATGTACTTGAAGCGATTGATTCCCTGCTGAATAATCCGCAGGATGGCACACATGAAATGTTTAAGGAAGAAACGTATAAACATCCACAAAATCATCAAGAGTACCGGATGTTCTATATGAACCGCGATGGCTGGATGCTTCTTGTCATGGGGTTTAACGGTAAAAAAGCGAAAGAACTAAAAATTGAGTTCATTCGTGCTTTCAATGAGATGGGTAAACAAATTGCTGCGCAAAATGATAACTTTACTTTGCCGTCGACATACGCTGACGCATTGGAATCGTTATTACAAGAAGTGCGCAGAAACGAAGTGCTAGAAACACAAAATGCAGTTCTTTCATCTGAAAATAATGCGATCACTAGCAACGATGCTTTATTCACAGCTTACGATATTGCGAAAACGTTTAAAAATTGTTCTGCAATTAAAATCAATCGCATCTTAAAATCTAAAAAAATCATTTTTCACAAAGGCGGTGCTTATCATCTTTACAAGGATTATCAAGACAAAGGCTATG
>NZ_HE578960.1:360264-362805 GCF_000307285.2 Kurthia sp. Dielmo | reverse complement strand
TCCTAATAGATTATTAATTCCCTTCACGCAAAAAAAGACCAATCAAGCCACATCGCGATAATTATTCGACGTCGTAGGCCAAAAAGGTCTTAAAATTGTTGAGTAACAATTAAAAATATGAAGTTTATGGAATTATATATATAGTATACCGAGCGTTTTATTTTTTTCTAAGTGTCGCTTGAAATTATTTATTAAAAATCAATCTTTGAAAAGATATTTCGGGTCCAAATATCCTACATATTTTTTCCCTTTTTTATAGTAGGTTGCTTTATAATATCCTTTTTTCGCAGACCATTTTTGTGAAACTTTCACTTGAGTACCTCTCTTTATCTTTGCTAATACTTTACTTTTAGTTGTTGGCTGGCTTCGTAAATTAAGGGTGTTTACACGTACAATTGCATATTCAAAATAAAGTTCATTAGCATTTAAATCGCTATTTTTAATGTATCCAATTTTTGCAGGTGCATATGGATTATCGTAGAACTCCGCTTTAGTATAATAATCGCTAACGACTTTTTTAACTACAATTGCATTTCTAAACCCATATCCTACAGCAAATACATCCGGAATCTCACCTTTCTTTTTACCCCCTGGATTACTGTAATATGGAATACTGTTTTTAGTACGGTCTAGAAAAACTTTATAATCTTTTGTGGGACTGTTCTTTGGAGCAGCAATCGCTTCTAAGTTCGTAATGCTACTAATTAATAGCAGAAAGATTAATGCGGAAATTATTTTTTTCATTTCATCACTCCTTAATTTTCTATTTAAAAAAAGACACGTATTCACGCGTCTTTGTTAGATTTATAAATAAATCGTATATTTTGTACTTACATATCCAACATATTTTTCCCGTTTTTATAATATTTTACTTTTGCCCATGTTTCAGAACGATTAACTGAGATAATGTCTAATTGGGTTCCTCTTTTAATTTGCGTTACTACTTTTCCTTTTGTGCTTGCTTTAGTTCTAAGATTAATTGTAGAAACTCTAACAACTAGATTATCTAATGAATTAAAAATAGCAGAAATATCTTTATTTTTAACATAACCTACATATTTTCTTTTACCATTCTCAGTTTTTTAAATTTAACCTTAGAATAGTAATCATTTTCTACCTTTACCATTAATAAATCATTAGAACTCTCGCCAATACGATAAGAAATCATACCAATTTTTTTTCCGTTTACCTTATCATAATACGGAATTGCATCACCCTTAATAAATACATCGTAATTTGTCGTTGGACTATTTTTTGTGCCGCAATACTTGAAGTACCAAATGCACTACCTATAGCATAAACTAAAAATGATGCCATGAGCATAATTAATACCTTTTTAAACATATAAAACACTCCTTTTTCTCTATTTATTAAACTATACCATATTAACTATCATCGTGTATTTAATAATTTTTCTAAAAAAAAGGACACGCAGCATGTGTCCTTTTAAATAAGATATAACTTTGGAGGGTATATCCCATATGAGTTACCCTAACTCATAATTTAATTATATTACAAAGTAATTTTTTTACAAATTAGAGTTTTGCTGTATTTTTTTGTTTTTAAAACGGTTAATAAATAACGTAGTAACAATTGATACAACAATGAAAGCGAAGAACCATAAATGTGTTATTTCAATATGAATAACGGATAATAGCATCTTTACACCAATAAAACCTACAATAATATAAGCTGTATGCTCTAATTCCGGTACTTTCTCCATTAACTTAGTAAATAATTGGACCACTCCTCGCATCATTAAAATGCCAATCATCCCCCCTAACAATAGAATTCTAATTTGTTCTGATACTCCGAAGGTTGCTAAGACACTATCAATAGAGAAAGCAATATCTAGTAATTCAACAGAAATTACAGTAGCCCAAAATACGCCTACATAACGCTCTAAGAAACTAATTTTTTTAATTTCTTCTACCTCTTGCCCTTCTTCAACTAACGCTTCATTTTTTTTCATTTCGAAATATTGGACGAAGAATTTTATAGCTAAAAATAATAGGTATGCAGCTCCAATTACTTTGATCCACCAAAATTTAACTAATATTGTACCAACTCCAATTGCTAAAAATCTAAAGATATATGCACCCCATAATCCATACATAAGAGCTTTTTTTCGCTGTTTTTCAGGCAAATGTTTTACTTGTACTGCCAAAGCTATAGCATTATCAGCCGATAATAGCCCTTCCATTAATATAAGCGTTAAAATTAACCCCCAAGATACCGGATTTGTAAATAATTCCAACCACATCTCTAAATCAAAGAAATGGGCATATGTTTGGATAGGCTACACTAAGTTAGACAGAATAAATGAGGGCTTGTAAACTAAGACAAACAATAAAAAGGAGCGTGCGACTATGCCACGTCAACGTCGAACATTTACACCTGAATTTAAACTGCAAATGGTGAAGCTTTATGAAAATGGAAAGTCACGTGCTGATATCGTTCGTGAGTATGATTTAACCCCTTCGGGATTAGATAAGTGGATTAAGAATCATCAAGCTACTGGTTCATTTGCTGCTAAAGATT
>NZ_HE578960.1:352410-359984 GCF_000307285.2 Kurthia sp. Dielmo | reverse complement strand
TATCTGTCCAACTAAGTGTTACCTATCCAATGGAAAATGATATTTTAAAGCAGGCAGCGCTGATTATGGGACGAAAATAAATGTGATTCGTCATAACGCTCACAAATATTCGGTATCAGCAATGTGTGACGTCCTCAATGTGAAAAGAAGCACGTATTATTATCAGTTAAATCGTTGTAAGAACGACGTTAAAAAAGCAGATGATGTAGCCCTTTCAAATGAGATTGAACGTATTTTTAAAATGAGCCGTAATAATTATGGTACGCGGAAAATCCAGAAAGAATTAGTAAAGCTAACAGAGCCAAAGCACGTTTCAAGACGCCGTATTGGGCGTCTTATGCGCGAAAGAGGTCTTGTTTCAAACTATACAGTGGCTCAATTCAAACCCCATCCATCTAGCTGTAATGAAGCAGCTATTAAAAATGTATTAAAAAGAAATTTTAATCAACATGAAGAATTAGCCGTCATTATGAGTGATTTAACATACGTCCGTGTCAATGGAAAATGGCATTATGTATGTTTATTTGTGGACCTTTTTAATCGAGAAATCATTGGATACAGCGCAGGTAAAAATAAGACTGCCAGCCTTGTCTACAAAGCTTTGGCGAGTATTCAAAGAAATTTAAACGAGATTCAACTGTTTCATACAGATCGAAGAAAAGAATTTGATAATCAGTTAATTGATGAAGCACTCGAAACATTTACTATCCAGCGCTCACTTAGTATGAAGGGTTGTCCTTATGATAATGTGGTGGCGGAAGCTACTTTTAAAGTATTCAAAACCGAATTCGCCAATCAACTTCATTTTTCTTCTCTGGAACATCTTGAAATTGAACTCGCCGATTATGTTCATTGGTTTAATCATATTCGTATTCATGGAACATTAGGGTATTTAACGCCAATGGAATTCAAATTACACCCCTCATAATTTTTGTCCAATTTACTGTTGCCATACCACTTTGAACTTTTTTAAGTCTGAAAGACTCTTAATTTCAAAATCCGTTTGAACATCTAAATTTATGTACATACTATTCACCTCAAGCTCTAGTATGTTACATTTAATGGCAATTTTGTACATCTTTAAGCGATTTTATATGTACATGTTTAAATTAGCATTTATAATCCAGAATTAACTATGATATAGTATAATAAAATTAATATAAAAAAATAAAATTCATTTATTTATAATATTTAAAATAATATTAATAACTTAATATTGAAAGGAGTATTATGACACAGAATATTTCAAAAAGATTGAAAGAAATTAGAGTTAAAAGAGGCTATACACAAGCACAGCTAGCGAAAGATATTTGTACACAAGCTATGATTAGTAATTTCGAGAAAGGCGAAAGTGTTCCTTCGAGTATAGTGTTATTTCAATTAGCTGAAAAGTTAAATCTGGATATTAACTATTTTTTTTATGGCGAACTAGAGCAATCAAAAAATACAAAATATATTAATAATAATTCTGAAGCAAAAGAATTAATAAGAAAATTAGTAAGAAAAAAGGATTATGAATCTATTAATTATATAATTAAAAACGAAAGAGACAGAAAAAATTTTAATAGTTTTGAAGATGAACAATTTTTATTATGGCATGAGGCAATTAGTGAATATTACTTATTCAATACAGGCAATAAAGCTATTCAAAAATTAGAAAGTATTGTTAAAGATACTCAAAATAAAGAAACACATACAATACAAGATATAAGCATTATGAATAGTATAGCGATTATGTATTTCGAAATAAAAGAATATGACCTATCTTTAAAAAAATACGAAGAATGTATTTTTGCATATAAAAAATTAAATAGTAAAGATGCTTTATTAGAAATAAGAATTTTGTATGGCTTTTCACGAACTTTAAGTGCTTTGGAAAAAATAGAAGAAGCTATTTTAAACTGTAAAAAAGCTATAAGATTATGTGTTAATCAAGAATCATTATACTTATTAGGGGAACTTTATTTTCAATTAGGTAGAAATTCATCTATATTAAAAAAATTAGATGAGTCAAAAGAATTTTTTAATAAGGCTGAAGTAATTTTTGGGATTCAAGGAAAAGATGAATTTTTAGATATTATAAGTCTATTGAAATGCGAAATCGGAATCAATTAATTTACTGATAATTGAAAAAAAGTTATTTTTAAGTTATCATTGATATCGAAGGAGGTGCAAGATGAAGAAAATTTTAACAAAAATTTTATTATCAAGTATGCTATGCTTTACGATTTTTAATGTATCTACTCATCTAAACAATACAGATCATCAAGTTATAACAACTGCTTCAGAAATAAATTTAAGTTCTATATCATTACCAGATTTACCTAGTGAACATTAATTAAATCTTAAAAATTTATTTTTCAGCAAATTTTAAATTACCTAAATATCAATATTTATGAATTACATATTATTAAATCAAAAATAAAAACCACTTTCTTCATCTGAAGGTGGTTTTTATTTTTCAAAAGATATTATTTTTTAATTACTGTTGATTTAACAAAATCATTAAACTTTTCTTTTTCTTCAATAAATGGATTATGGCTACTTTGTTCAAAGATAGAAACTGTTGATTTGGGAATTAACTTAGCAATTTCTTGAGAGAAAAATAAAGGACATTGACTGTCATATTTACCAATATATATGTAGGTTGGAATTGAGATTTTATTCAGTTCTTTACGAAGATCAAAATTTCTAATATCTGTTGATGTAAAATGATTCAGTCTTTTAATCATCGATTTGCCTAAATATACATTTTTCATTAATTGGTCAAATTCATCTTTTTTGTAGAAAGACATTAAATTCCATTCTTTATTTAAATTCCGTCTTTCTTCTAATGTTATAGAACTGTTATTAAGTAAATCCATTATTTCTAGTAGACGTGCATTATTAGAATTATCCTTACAATATATACTGTCAGGATGATTTATATATTCTGAAGATGCGCAGCTTCCACCAATAATCAACTTATTCAAAGAATTCGGAAAGTTAAGAGCGTATAGCATTGCTAGCATTCCACCTGTAGAGTGACCAGCAACCCCCCATTTAGCAAACCCCAAAGCTTCTTTAATTGCCTCTAAATCTTTAACACTATCTTCCATACTATATTCTTTATCATCTACAGTTTTGTCAGAGTTACCACAACCTTTTAAATTTATAAGATACACACTGTAATTTTCTGCAAAAGGTTGTGCAAAAGTATATTCCTTTTCATTGAACTCTATATATTGGTGCGTAATACATAAAGGAGATCCTGTTCCCATCGTAAAAAATTCAAACGTGCCACGAGAAGTGCTAATTAAATGTTGAGTCCACATAATAATACCTCCAATTATTAATATAAATATATTATAACATGGATATACAAACCATATAAATCAATTTATTAATATAAGTATAAATATTTTTATATTATAAAATTAATATATTGATTTTTTTAAAAATTTAAATTATTATATTAATTAAAGGAGGTGTTACACAATGAAATTAAATATTAAAAATGTAGATATGAAATCAATGAAGACTAAAACTTCTTCTCAACAATTATTACAAGCTGGTTGCTGTTGCGGTGGTGCAAGTGAAACACGCCCAAAAAGCTTACCGAATCCAAACCCATTAATCGCTCCATCTAAAGCCTAATAATACTTAACTTAATTCTAAATCAAATTATATTTAAAGGAGATGTTACACAATGAAATTAAATATTAAAAATGTAGATATGAAATCAATGAAGACTAAAACTTCTTCTCAACAATTATTACAAGCTGGTTGCTGTTGCGGTGGTGCAAGTGAAACACGCCCAAAAAGCTTACCGAATCCAAACCCATTAATCGCTCCATCTAAAGCCTAATAATACTTAACTTAATTCTAAATCAAAGTAGCAAATCTAATAATTTGCTACTTTTTATGATTATTATAAATATTTGAGGTGATTATTTTGTATATACAATCAAATGGAGTAATTCAGAAAAAAAATAATAAGCTTATTTTTAAGAAAGATAATAATACTGGATTTGAGATTGAGGGAGCTGGAGCTGACACTTTCTGTCGATTATTTCCTTATTTAACCGGAACAGTGCCAGTAGAAGAAATATTACAGTTTGTCGATAATATTGAAAAAAATGAAATCCTACATACATTTCGTGATTTGGAGGAAAATGAGATAGTCAGTATAAAAGAAAAATCTTTTATTAAGATTTGTATAGTTTCAGAGAGTTTGAGTCAAAATGAATTAGAACAATTATTTGATAACCCTATCCTTAATGATTCAATGAGTTTTGAAAATATCGAAAATTTGGAAAGGGAATCAGCGGATATAGTAATTGCTGTAGACTATGATGAAAATAAACTATTCTTTCAAAATATAAATAATCAGTTAAAAACCCTTCAAATTCCTTGGTTAAAATACTCTTTTGATGATTCTAAACTCTTTATGGGACCGATTTTTTTCCAAGATGGTGGCCCTTGTTATGAATGCTTTAATACTAGACTAACTAGAAACACCAATTATGATATTTGGAACATGAGTGCTGGTAATGTTAAAAGATATTTAGCCCCAATTATAGAGAAGGAATTATTGAAACTTTCAAAGTCAACAAGTCCTACTTTATGTTTTAATACAGAAATTGTTTTTGATACTTTAAATTTAGAAATCACTAAATATCCAGTATTTAAATTACCTAATTGTAAATCTTGTGGAGATGAATATTATGAATAATTTATTTTATTTAAAGGACACTATGAGAGCGAGTTTCGCACAAACATTTAAAGAAATAAAACCTATGCCAGGATCGCCACAGATCAATAGATTTTTAGCGTTGGTAAATGACGATGAAAAAAATCTCGTTATAAGTGGTTCAGGTTTTTCTATAAATAGAAATGCTGCCCAGAATTCAGCAATTGGGGAAAGTATAGAAAGATATTGCGCAAATTATTATAATGCCGACAACATTATTTTTGAAAAGTATTCAGATTTAGAAAGATTAAATATTAAAACTTTAAATCCATCAATAATTACTAGATACACATCAGAACAATATAAAAAATACTTAGAATACAAAGATTTCAATAAAGATGAACCTATTACATGGTCTAATGCAAAAAGTATACTAAATGATGAAGATATATTTATCCCATTCGAATTGATATATTTATGCAATCCTCCATTCAATTTGCCATTAAGAGATATTATTTCTACAGGATTAGCATGTGGACAATCAAAAGAGCAAGCTATTATTAGCGGATTTAATGAATGTATAGAAAGAGACTCCTTTATGCATTTTTGGTTATTAGGGTTAGTAAATTACGAAATTGATCTATCTTCAATTGATGATTTTGAAATAAAAGAGATGCTAGAAATTTCAAATAATTGCAACTTAAAATTAAGAGCTTATGATATTACAACTGATTTAAAGGTGCCTACAATTTTAACTGTTGTCCAAGTTAAAAATCAAAATGGTTTTTATTTAGGATGTGCTAGTTCTCTAGATAGTTTTATAGCTCTCAAAAAGTCAATAGAAGAAGGTATCGGAGGATTCTCCATATACTTCGAAGTAATTCATTATTATAAAGAAGAAGTACCTAATATGTTAGATTCTTCTTCAACGTTAGATCAACACCCACTATATTATTTGGCAGGTAATAATGATGTAATTTTAGAAGAACTATTGCCAGAAACCCTACCCAAAAAAAATTCAGGAATTATAGCCTGAATTTTAAAGAAACTATAAATAATCTCTTTAATGAAGGATACGAAATTTATTATAAAGATATAACCACTATTGATGTAAAAGAAATGAACTTGTCTGTTGTTAGAGTGTCTATACCAAATTTAGGTTTTTTATCAATTAACGATCCTTTGTTGAACTGTCCAAGGATCATTGAAAAAGCAACAAAACTTAAAAAGAATATTAATCTAGAACCCCATCCATTTCCATAAGGAGGTGTTGAGTTTGAATGACTCATACATTTATAAGTTTTATCATATTAATTCCAAAAATTATCGTTCTCAAGTTTTAAATGCTCCAGGGAAACCCTATGAAATAGATGTTGAAGGAAAACAATATCCTTTACATACTTTAAATAATAATTCTTCTGTTAGAAATATCGGAACAGTAACTTCATCGTGTAGAAACTATAAAAAAGTTCAAATGGATATAGAAATTTTATTAGAAGTCTTAAAATCAAGTTATTTTTTAGAAATAAATGCTGAAAAAATTAAATCCTTAACTCCATCAGCAGGGGGTATGTATCCAATTGAACTATATATTTTAATATCTGAAAATCATCCATTAAATGGAACATATCACTATATTAAAACTGAAGGAAAATTAAATTATATTAGAGATACTATTAATTATAATATTTTTTTGACATCAATAAATCAATTCCTCAATGATGCTTCATTTGTGGTTGTAATGACAGCAAAAATGGAGAATTTAATCAATAAATACGGTGCTCGCGGATATAGATATGCATTAATAGAAGCTGGCCATATTGGACAAAATATTTCCAGAGCGGTGGCACAATATCATAATTTAGGTTGCTGTGCTATAGGTGGATTTTATGATGATGAATTACAAAGACAATTAAACTTACCTCATGATGAAATACCTTTATATATATATGGTATTGGAGAGAAGGAAGATTCTAATGACATGGTATAGAGAATATTTAGATTTATTACATATTAATGATGAATTTATTGAAAATAAAACAAAATTTGAGATACTATCAAAAATTATATTAAATCATCAATTATATATTCCATACGATACTATTAGAAAATCCCAAGATTTCAAATCAGATAAAGAACTTAAAAATTTATATAGCCATCCGGAAGATTACATCGTTTCAGTCAAAAAAAATAGATTGGGTGGAACTTGCTTGCACTTCACCTGGGCGCTATATAATTTGTTGAAATCTTTAAATTTTAATGTGAAGATTTTAAAACTAGAATATCAACACTTTGCTTTAGCGGTAGAAATTGACCTAAAAGAGTATTATATAGACGTTGGATTTTGGTCTCCTTTATTTAAACCTGTACCTTTAAGAAAAAGCTGGAAAATTAACAAAGGTGATAATAGCGTAGAATGGAAATATTCAAATAATCATGGAACTTTATTTTGGAGTGGTGTACCTGCAAAAGAATGGAATGGGCACTTTATAACTATCGATGAATTATGGCAGCACTGGAAATCTTCTATGACAAAACAGAATTATTTTTTAAACAACCTTTATATTAACAAATGGAAAGATGAAGATACTTTTATGTTTCTGCTGAATAATAAATATACAGAATTCTATAAAGGAGTCAAAATAACAGAAGTTTATATTGATTCTTTAGAATCTATAATCACAAATATTAATACAAAATTTAATATAGATATTTGTGAAAAAGATCTATTAGGTTTACTAAATTTTGATAACAAAATTATAAATACTTAGAATAAAATTCTCTACTTCCTCAATTTATCAGTTGTGCAGACTTACTTTTATTACCAAATATTTCTCACTTATAAAATGATATTTTGGGGTTCCCAAATGAAGTGGATAGGTAACACTTAGTTGGACAGAAA
>NZ_HE578960.1:345277-351971 GCF_000307285.2 Kurthia sp. Dielmo | reverse complement strand
ATAACAATTAAGGAGAAAAATAAATGAATGTAATAAATCTAATATATAATTCTATTGAAGAAATAGGTGTGGGGTTGTCGGAAAATGCTTCTCGATTGAACATCGATCAGTTAGTAGATTTAGGATTGATCAGAATAGTTGAAGAAAAATCTATATTAAATAAATTTTATCAAGACATAAATGAAAAAATTTCGGAATATTTCAAAATCGCTTCTGAAAAGACTTGTGATATCCAATCTCAAATCTTTCTATTACCACTCGTAAAAAATTCATTTTATCTAGACAAAATGAATGGCATCTTAGCCCATACTGATGGTGATTCGAATATCTATATTTATTTGGATATTGAAAATAAAGTAAATTCAAAATATATCAAAAGTATATGTATCCATGAATACCAGCATATACTTAGAAATTTTATAGGAAAACCAAAAAACTCTAAGACATTACTTGATGTTTTAATTGATGAGGGATGTTCAGAAGCTTTTGTTGAAAGCATTCTTGGGGGGAGATTTGTAGGAAACTGGGCCACAAATTTAACTCCTGATGAATTAAAGACTTATTTAGCCTTGTATGAAGATAAATTGGACATTACAGATGTATATGAAATACAAAAAATTATGTATGGTAATCAATTGGATATTCCTCTCTGGTTAGGTTACTCATTAGGATATGCTATCGTTAAAAGTTATATGGAAAATCAATCATATAAGGACTTGGACTTCACAGATTTAATTAAATTAGATCCATACGAAGTTTATTATAAATCATTATTCTATGAGGGGTGCTTATAATGAAAAAGAGCAAAATTGTATATCTTTGGAAAAAATACCCTGACTATAAAAGATTACAGCTTTCCTCAATTTATACAGGGTTAGGCTCATGGATTAGTTTTATTGGCATGCTAGTATTATTAAATCAGATTACTTCAAATGGTTTCCAATTAGGTCTTTTATGGGCGATTAGTGGATTAGCACCTATTCTATTCAGTATGTTTACGGGTGTTTTTGTAGATAAAGTTAATTTAAGGAAATTAATTTATCGAATGGATTTCTTAAATACCTTTCTATTATTAATATATATATTAATTCCTTACATGGAGATTCGATTAGCATGGATACTATTTTTTGTTACTAGATTTTTAATTGGTATAGCCAATTCATTTGCATCTGTTGCATCTCAAAAAGCCGTAAGAAATATTGTTATAGAAGATGACTTAATTTTGGCCAACTCTTTAAGCTATACAATAACAAGTATAATAAGGCTAATAGGAGCTTCTATAGGAGGAGTAATTGTTTCATTTTTAGAATTGGAAATGGTATGGATTGTTGCAGCTATACTATATGGAATTTCTGCTATTAATATATTTTTATGCAAATGGAAACAAATCTCTAGTGTCAAATCAGATAAGAACTTCAAAGATGAATTTTTAATAGGGCTTAATATGGTACAAAAAAATAGACTAGTTGGGTTAGTCTTATTCTCTGCAGTAACTCTAGGAATTATTATAGGAACTTTTAACTTGATATTACAGGAATATGTAACAGAAATTTATGAAATGAATAAATATGGAATAAGTATTTTATATTGTACAGAAGGGTTAGTGGCGATAATCGTAGGTTATATTGTTGCTGAAAAAAAATTATTATTTAAAAATAAAAGGAGATACAGTCTATTCTATGCAATGGTTGGATTAGGCTGGGTTCTTTTTAGTTTTACAGACAACGTATATCAAGGAATGTTGTCTTTATTCATTTTTTCAATCGGCACAACTATTCTAGCCCCCTATGAAAGATACATCATGCAAACACAAGTACCATATGAAGTTCAGGGAAGAGTATTTGGTTTGTGGAGTACAGTTACTACTATTTCAATTCAACTTGGGGCATTATTTACAGGGATTATTATAGAAACATTAGGAGTAACATTTGTTCCTTTACTTAGTGGGTTATGTCAAATTTTGATGGCTATAGTATTCTGTTTTTTACTCAACCATTCATCCGTAAAAGTAATTAGCCAACCTAATATTTCCAAAGAATCTCATTGATTTTTTGTATCTGTTAATAATTAAACTTTTCAGCTTAAGTTGCGATAAAATAACTTCGGTATGGATAGGCAACACTTATTTAAACAGAAATTATAATATTTAGAGGGCGATTTCTAATCCGCTCAATTAAGAAGCGCTTTATATGGAGCAATGTGCATGATAGCCTTTCTTGGCTAATGCAGCCTAATATAGCTGGATTTCTGTCATAAAAAGTCATGCACAGAGAGGCTCCATGTCAAGCTGATTCTGTGCTCCATAAGCCTTGGAGCACCCCTCATAAAAGTTGTCTAAAAGTGTTGCCATACCAACAATTCAAATAGACAAATAAATTAATATGAAGCTCTTTACGTGAATAGCGTAAAGGGCTTTTTTAAACTTCAAGTTGCACAATTAAAAAAAACAAATATATTTTAATAGGATAAAGGAATGACCAAATGTGGCTTTATAGAAAAAAGTTGGTCATTTTTTATTAAGTACAGTGAGAGATGGATATGTTAAATGAAAAGGAATTAGAAGTAATTGAGTATATGGATTATCAAGTGATGAACAATGGAATTGGAGGATGGCTGGGTAATCGAGGGTATGAAAAATTAAATGAACTTATTCAAATCTTAAATAAAAGAAATTCAGAGTTAGATCAAAAAGTGATTTCAATATTTACTAATGCTACTATTTCTGCGTTAGGATATTATCAATTTAATGATTCGTTAAGATTTCCTGAAATTAAAGAAACACTTGAACAGCATAAAAGTAATTTCCAGCAATGTGGAGAGCAATACCAACAAATTGCCGAGAGCTTTATGAATAGTTATGGGTTAGTGGATTATGGAACAAAATTCATGAAAAAAATTAGAGGTTAATATTTTTCAAAACGGTGTGTCAATAACGCCTCTAAATTCTCCGATAATATCGGGATAAAATTCCCCATTATAGAGTTAAGTAGTTAAATGATTAGCTGGGAATATCCCAGCTTTTTCTTTTCTTTCATACGGTAAGATTCACCTTTAATATTGAATGTTACTGAATGATGTAATAGGCGATCTAGGATCGCTGTAGCTAAAATATCATCTCCAAAAACGTGGCCCCATTCAATGTAAGACTTGTTAGAGGTTAGAATCATTGAACCTTTTTCATAACGTTTTGAAACAATCTGAAAAAAGGTATTAGCTGCTAGCTCGTCAAATGGGAAATAACCAATTTCGTCAATAATTAAAACATCTGGCTTGCTTAATCTTTTAATCAAATAATGCAGTGTATTTCTGCTATCAGAGATTTTACACTGGGCCATAAAATCATCTGCTGTTATAAAACGTACGGAATATCCTTTTGTTAATGCTTCAACTCCGAAGCCGATGGCTAGATGCGTTTTACCGACACCAGGAGGTCCTAATAATATGCAGTTTTCTCCATTCCCAATATATCGACATGTTAAGATCTCTTTAACACGTTGTTCACTAATACTAGGTTGTAATGAAAAATCAAAATCAGCTAAGTTTTTCACATAAGGAAACTTTGCTTGAGAAACTCGTTTGGCTAGTAATTGTGATTCTTTGTACGTCCACTCAGCTTCTATCACCTGATTTAAGAATTCGAAATATGATATATTATTAGATGAAGCACTTTCAACGAAACCATCTAATTGATGGGCTGTATTTTCCAAACCAAGCGCCTTTAGGCGCTCTTCAAGAAGCGTTTTCATACTTGATCACCTTCTTCGAATAAGGCATATATAGCTAATGAACGTTGTTCTACATCTGGTGCTTGTGAAAGAGTAGAATCTACAGATTTTGGGGTCGCCAAACCATTTGAATCTGTTGTTTTCTGCTCTTTTTTGTTCCAGGTAATCCCGCATAATGCGATGTTTGTTGAACCATTTGATGTTTCTTTTTACTTAAAGAGTGTGTGGCGATACATTCAATTCCATCATAGATTTGCAGCTTTTCATCTTCTATTCGTAGTTTTACAGTTTGACCTACATAGCGATAAGGAACTGAATATTGATTTCCTTCAAATGAAATTAAACAATCTTTACTAACTTCGCGTTGTTGCCAGCTACTCAAAGAATATAGTGGTTTATGATTCCAAGGTTTTAAAAAAGCTTGTTCCTGAATAAATCTTTCATGTGGCGTTTGTTGTGTTGTCTGATTTTTCTTTGTGTGAACAATATCATTCAGCCATTTATGCAATGATTCATTTAATGCAGTCAGATCGTTAGGTAATTTTCGTGTTAAGAAATTATTTCTTAAGTAATCAATTGCTCGCTCGACTTTTCCTTTTGTTTGGGCTCGATAAGGCTTACAAGCCTTTGCAGTGACATCGTAATAATTTAAAAAGTCTTCGAATCGTTTATTGAAACGTATTTGCTGAATACTATGCTTTGTAACGACTGTGCGCATATTATCGTAAAGAATTTGTTGCGGAACACCATTAAAATAACTGAAGGCGTTTAGATGACATTTAATAAGCGTGTCTTGTTTCATATCTGTCGTAAATTCGATATAACGCTTTCGAGAATAACTGAGAATCATAATAAATGCGTAAAGCTGAATTTCTTCTCCATCAATGATGCATGTTCCTGCGTTTTCAGCCCAGTCAACTTGTGCTTGTTCTCCTGGCTTTGTTTCATATCGCACAGTTGCTTGCTTCTTAGGTGCTGCCCGATAGGGCTGGACAAACTCTCTTAGTATTGTACTTTTACCTTCATATCCTAGCTTTTGTATTTCTTCTAATAGTACTGCGCAGTTAATAGTACCTTCTTTAATTCTTGCTAATATATAAGATTTATAAGGATCTAGTTTGCTGCCACGGCTTTTTCGCTTTGTAGCTTGTGGTAACTTTTCTTGATTTAAATATTTTCGAATCGTTTTTCTATCATAACCTGTTTCTTCTGCGATGGCCGTTAAGGTCCATCCTTTCTGTTTCAGTTCTTTAATCATAAAAATATCCTCCAATACTACCGTCATCTCCACACTTCCAATCTATATTGTCTAATATAGATTATCCGTTATTAGTGGGGAATTTTTAAACGGTATTATCGAGGATTTTAACAGCGATTATGACACGGTGCATCGTTCTTATAACTAACCAAACTTTATTTTAAACAACATTAGAGAGAAGAGAAGGTGAATTAGAGTGAATAAAAAGATGGGAATTTTTTGTACAGGTCTAGTTGTAGTAGCGGGGGCGCTATTTATTTTGAAAGATGATGAATCCGGTAATAAAATGAATGAAAATGCAAAAAAAGAATTGGTTATGAATCATGACGTTAAAGATGAATCCACAAAGTCATTTAAACTTGCTGACGAAAAAGGTGTTTTGTATATTTCAACAGATGCAGACATGACGAAATTTAGTAATGATGGGAAAGGCTATGCAGCGTTTTTTGATAAGGACGGTTCAATTACAGGTTATCAAACAACCGGCTTGGAAGATGGGCGTGTTGTCGCTGGTTCGGAAAAAGTCATAGTGCAAGATGCTACGGATGTGCATTTTATTAATGGCGATACGAAAAGTGATGTAAATGTGGAACAGCGAAAAGAAAATAATTACGGTATCTATTCAGGTTATATAGAGAAAACAAATACTTATTTCAGCATTACGAATACACATGATGATGTTGAATCCCTTCCGTTGACGGTTATCTTTGGGGAAGGTAAAAGGATGCCGGAGGACCAGTTGCCTAAAAATATAAGCGTAGAAACAGCAGGTGTTGTAGACGACAAGGTTCTTTTGGTCGCGCATAACAAGAAAACAAAGCAATATGAGTTGCTGCAACTGACATTTAAAAATGATAAAGCGGTAACTAAGAAAGTGACGGACTTATCACTGAATGAGGATTCGCTTTATTTAAGTTACTCAGACATTATAGAGGACGAACAATCATATCATTTTGTAATGAGCGAAATGCCTAAAGATACTTCCGATTTCTTTTGGTCGGATACTGTGCTATTTAGTGTAAACAAGAAAACGAATGAATTAACTGCGGAAGTAATTACTGAACAGCCCGATGAAGATTCAGACGTACAAGCTACACCTTATAATTTGAATCACAGTCTCTATCATAGAGAAGGCGCACTTTACTATTTTGATGGACGGGGTGTCGTTTACGAGCGCAAAAAGGGCGCAAGTAAATTCAAAAAGAAATTCGCAATCAAAAACCCACTTTTAACGCATGATTTAGATGGCGATGAATGGTCTAATGAGCAGCAATACTTCGACGGAGATTCTTTATTTGTTCTGCGCTATGTAAAAGATGGTACGGTTGAATATAATTTAGAAAGATATAGTCTTTTAACATGAGAGTTGGAAGATACTACGATTTTAGATGGTCTTGAAAAGTTAATGAACTTGAGTGAAAACGATGATATGCGTATATATGAATTGAAAATTTTTAAAAAATAATAAAAAGCCCATGTATTTTGATGTTGTATCAAGATGTGTGGGTTTTATCGTTCTAATGATAACTTTTCCATAAAAAATTATTCAAAAGGGTTAATAAATCATAAGATTATCGTTATAATAAAACAAAATCTATTTAATAATAGTTAGCAGAGTTATTAAGTAGGGATTTAATGGTTTTCGTAAAAGATTTAAAGACGGTAAAGTAGAAATATTTATCACCGCTTCCTAGCAACGATACCAATAGGA
>NZ_HE578960.1:326607-343376 GCF_000307285.2 Kurthia sp. Dielmo | reverse complement strand
ATCGAGTAGTATACAACGGAAAAATGTTAGTGATTGTGAAAGTTTCTCGTTTAGGATGTGTTACTTTATCAGATAGTAATAACTCAACGTATTTAGAAAGGGCTAGAACATCTGAAATTAAAAAAGTTGAGGGCGATATGGATGAATAAACTAAAAAATAATCAAAAGCTCTATGTTTTATATGTGAAAGGCCATTTCAGCGACTATGAGGACGTTGAAGCAACAATTCTAATTGATGAGTATGCTTTGGAAAAAGAGCTGTTAACGGAAAGTATACGGCTAAGTTTTTTGATTCATCTATTTGATGATTTGGTTCAACTAAAAGCTGTTTCCAATATGAATTACAATACACCTGTAGAGTGGGTATTAAATGAAATTGTAAGTAATGCGCATCAGCAGCGGAGCGTTGAAGAAGCTACGCTTGAAAATATGCTCATTCGACATATACAGTATTGTTTGACCCAAGATTTAGAGCTACAGCAAGCAGATAAGACCATCTTACAATCAATGAAACTAGATAGTACAAACTAGGGGTCGCGCGCTTGATTACTTTAGAAAAGTCGCAGTTAAGACCTTTGATTTACGTGCACAATTGCCACAAACGATCGTCCCTACCTATGTGTTTTGTGGTAGACAGGATGCACAGTGTCCGGTCGAATTTAGTTATGAAATTGCGGAGCTTTTGCCAAATGCATCTTTGACGATATTTGAAGAGTCGAATCATTTCCCGTTTATGGAGGAGCAAGAGGTTTTTGCTCATTTTGTAGAAGCAACCCTACGTGCACCGCAACTATAATTTAGAAAGGATGATAAAGAAACCGATGTATGGAAAGATATTTTTAAATGGATGTTTTCGTGTTCTATATGACAATATGACGGAAGACTTGCAGCAAAAGTGGCGCTTTGAGGAATTTGAACAACTTGCAAAAAAGGAGATGGTCCACTTTCACGGCGCTATTGCCGAAACACAAAAGTTTAATAATAAGTTTTATGAAGTGTGGACGAAAAAACCAATGTCAAGACAAGTACATATTGCATCAGATGAAAATGGCGAAATTTTTCAGTTTCGTTTTGTAGAGACGCCTTCTGGTATGAAAAAAACACGCAACCACTATAAGCCACCAGTTAAATTGAAGTGGATATTGATGTCACAAGCAATGCTGCCAACTTACATGCCAGGAACACTGAATTTCACAAAGGCTGCTAACCCGCAACATCCATCCATACTTGAACAGCAAGATGCATTTGAAGCAAAAATTGTAGCACCTGCAGATGGTCGTGTTGTGGATGTTGTTTCAACTATTCCAAATAATAAAATCGGTATGCGAAATGAAAACGACCGGTTTGGTAATTATATTGTGATGGCGCACGAGCGCGGCGAATATAGTATGCTGGCACATCTTTCGACAGATAAAATAGCTGTCGAAAAAGGACAGCATGTGCAGACTGGTGATGTGATTGCGCGCGCTGGCAACTCGGGTGATAGTGTATTTCCTCATGTACATTTTCGTGTGATGGACCAGCCGGACCCACTGTATGCAAAGCCGCTCACTATTCTCATGCCAAAACATCAGGAATTTGAACTCCCTGATAACGCTTTGATTGAATTTGCGGGTGAAATGGTTGACAGTATGAGTCAGTTTGCTTTTATTGCAGCCATTCGAAAGCTAGTGCGCAATCTAGTCGATTTTTCGTAGCTTGAAATTTTTGGATAATTAGTATATGCTAGCTATACAAAACAAGGAAGGGATGATGAATAGAATGAACAAATAACCTATTTTTAAACGTAAAATGTATATGCATTTTCACTTAAAATAGGATTCGTTTGTCCATTTATTATCTCTTATACGTATCGATAATGACTTGGAATCCTTCTGACTTTTTTCAGAGGGATTTTTTAATTGTTAATGTATATGCATTCACCAACTAAGGGGGGAATGGATATGCCAATTACATTGAAAGATGTACAGTTTAGCTTTGATGAATTAGAAAAACCGCTTTTTGAACAGGTGAATTTAGTGCTTGATACACAGTGGCGACTTGGATTAGTTGGACGAAATGGTCGCGGAAAAACGACATTATTAAAATTATTAATGAATGACTATGCGTATAGTGGAACGATTTCTTCAACGACAGCCTTTCGCTACTTCCCGCAAAAGCTTTTGCATCCGGACTGGCCTGTTTATACGGCGATTGATGAAGTGATGCCGATTGAACAGTGGAAATTTGAGCGTGAGTGTCAGTTGCTACAGTTAGAGAAGGGCATTATTTGGCAGCCATTTGAGCAATTGTCAGGCGGTGAGCAGACGAAGGTATTGCTTGCGGCATTATTTTGTGATGAGGCTAGTTATGTCCTCCTAGACGAGCCGACGAACCATTTAGATGCACAGGGCCGCGCATTGTTAGCTACGTATTTGAAGACGAAAAAAGGTTATTTAGTAGTGAGCCATGACCGTCATTTTTTAGATGAAGTGATTGATCATGTGTTAGCGATTGAGCGCAGTCAGCTTGTGCTGTATAAAGGGAATTTTTCAACATATCGTCAGCAAAAAGCGCACCAGGACCACTATGAACTAGCGCAAAATAAGCGACTTAAAGCGGAAATTCATCGCCTCGATCGGACGGCTAAGGAGAAAGCTCAGTGGGCAGCAAGTAAAGAGGCATCTAGTCATGATGCACAGGTACGAGCAGATGCCGCGCGTATGATGAAGCGTTCGAAGGCAATTGAAAAACGTGTAGTAGCGCAGGTGACGGAAAAAACGAAACTTCTACACAATATTGAATCGGTGAGTGATTTGACGATGAATTGCCTAGTTCGTCATCGGAATCCTGTGCTACGTGTGAAGAATTTGACGCTGAGCTACGGAGATGTGCCGTTATTTCAGCCGATTTCCTTTGAGCTCTATCAGGGCGAGCAATTAGCGATTACTGGCGCGAATGGAAGCGGGAAAACGGCATTGCTGGCGTATTTATTACAAAGAAATCTGACGGTGAGGTGACGGGGGAAGTTCTAATATCACCACAGCTCACGATGAGTATGGTGAAACAGCAGTATGAGTATGCCGGAACATTAAAAGCATTTGCGGCGGAGCAGAAAATTGATTATACACATTTTTTAACGAATTTGCGTGTGCTTGGTATGGAGCGCGATGTCTTCAACTTACCCATTGAGCGTATGAGTGCGGGGCAGAAGAAAAAGGTAGCCTTTGCGAAGTCATTAGGACAGCCAGCGGAGCTTTACTTATGGGATGAGCCACTTAATTATTTAGACATATGGAATCAGCAGCAAATCGAAAAAATGCTTCGGCACTATAAGCCTACATTGCTCTTTGTCGAGCATGACCCGCAATTTATTGACCGTGTAGCGACCAAAATAGTAGAGCTAAAGCGCTGAAAAATAAAAAGAGGCTGGTAAAGCCAATCTCTCCTATGAGCATAAGAAAAACCGGAATCGTGCGGTGGCGCGGTTCCGGTTTTTTATTGCGAACGCTAAAAAAGAAACATGACGTGTTTTGTCTCAGCCTTTCATGATTGCTGGGAAAGGTGGTTCCACTTATTTTTACTGATGGGTGGTATTTTGTATGAGGAACCGACATGCTGTAAGATTTTTTGATAGGCATTCAGCTTATGTAAATCGATTAACTCATACATATCTGGGTACACAAAATCTTGCATAATGAAATTGGTGAAATCATTTGTTTCAATGAGGTCCGCGAAAAATTCATGAACATATCGAGAGTCCGCGGCTGATAATGGTTTATCGTCTACAATGTAAAATTTAAAAACATTTTCAACGATTATTAAATCTTCTTCCTGCATAGAGCAAAGTGGGTCAAGTTGCAAATCCTGCTCGCTATAGGGCTGTCTCGTATCTTCAAGAATCGTGATACAAATCAATGCGCCGTCTTTAAAAACGTTAAAAATTTCGAGTTCATTTAAGCGAAGTGTTCTTGTAAGTGTAATCAATTTGCAGCTCCTTTTAGGATTTTACGACTTCTTCTTATGATAAAGAAAATAAGAAATAGAAGCGGAATGAGTTGAAAAGTGAGAAATCCTTTGAAAAAATCAATAATGGTAGCATCTGGTCCACCAGCTAAGAGGGTGCCACCTATATAAGATATAGGGGCTACAATTAAATTGACGCCAAGTGTGATTAAAATTGCTGAATGCATAATAGCACCAAAAATAATGACGGCAATGCCAATAATGGCCACGAATGATAGTGGCATAAGATGCCCTCCCTAATGTAATTTAATTATTATGTATTTTCAGTAGGCTGCTTTTTAATCACGTTAATGATTTTTAAAATAATAAAATAGAGAAGAATCAACAGCGGTATAATTTGGACGAAAAAAAATCCTTTAAGAAAATCAGCTAGTGTACTCCCTGGTGGGTCAGTGGCCATTGTGCCAATAAATAATGCATTAGGTGCTACGATAACATTAGCGCCAAGTGTAATAATGATATTGGAATATTTTATCGCTCCGAAGATAACGAGACCAATACCAATAATAGTAGGAATGAAAAAATAGAAAATAATTAGCCCTCCTTTATGTAGTAAGTATAACAATACAATGATGGAATTCGGCTGTCTTTAATAATAAATAGTCAAATAAGGAACAAAATGCTAATTTATCCGTTCGATTTAACAGGAGGGGAAAGTATATGAAAAAAATAATTGCATCTGTTCTTCCAGTAATCGCACTTTTGATGTCAGGCTGCGCTGAGGATACAACAACTGCTAATTCAAAAGAAATGCTTGCTTACAATTCTTTAAGTGACGACGACCAAAAACGTATTGAGGTTTCGCCAACAAATTCGACGGTTAAGAAAATAGAGGTGAAAGATGCCTTAGTAAAGGCGATTGAGTCCGATTATGCAAAAGACAAAGCCTATGAAATTGTCTTTCTGGATTCTAAAACGAACAAACAAGGAAATGTCGTTGTTTATTTAGATGATCGTGGCAAAGAAGTTATTGGACAAGGTTCTTTAGCAAAATAAAAAACCGGCACCATGATAGGAACTGACACACGAAAGTGAGACAAAAAAAAGACACGTTCTTTCAGCTAAATTTGACGGACGCTTTCCTGGGGCATGGCGGAAGCCGCCTCGCTCGCAAGCTCACTGCGGGGTCTTCCACTCATGCTAAGGGCTCCCCTAGGAGTCGCCGTCAAATTCTTGTTTAACCATCTTTTTCCGGTATTCAACTGGAGAAAGGTGGTTTAACTTTGCCAAAATTCGCGTATGATTATCGTAGTTGATGTATGCTTGAACGGTTTGAACGACAACGTCATTTGTCGTTCTCAAAAGCCCTTCAAGATAAAACGTTTCGCACTTTAGACTGGCGTGAAACGTTTCAATGATGGCGTTATCAGCGGGCATGCCTTTACGGGACATGCTCATGATAATGCCTTTTTCTTTGACCGCTTGCGGATTGTTATGCGCTATCCCTTCATCTAAATCTTCTTGTAATTGTCCTTTTCCATAGCTGTATTGTTTTCCAAGAGGCTGTTGTAATCGATGCACCTCTCCATCTTGATACCACTTCACCCATTAATAAATCTGTGTATTATTTTTAATCTCACATACCTTCATCATTTCATTCACTGGCACATTTGCTAACTTTATCTCGAGTGGCTTTCATTTTTGTTTCGTATGAATCCGTTTGTTTTTTGCCCATCAAAAAACACCTCCAAAGATTGTATACCCATGAACGTGTCTTTTACTTTTTATGTTGTCTCAGATTTTTAGGTTAGTTCGATAGGTGATACCGTTTTTTTCAATAAGCGCCATTAATTGAAACCAATCCCCATAAAATAACAGCGGCAATAAGTACGGTGCAGCTCGTAAGTAGAAGTGCATACAAGCCGTATTTGCGTGATGCCTTTTGTGTTAAGGCTATACATGCTAATACGAGGCTCACGAGTGGTACGTACCACATCCCAATAAAGGGGGTATGTGTAAAGAGCGCGATATTTAATAAAAATAACGTGAAGAGGCTAGCGCCAGCTGCAAGGAGTCCGAGTGTGAAAAAGCCTGTTGATTTTGTCATCTTACATATCCTCCTGTAGCAATTTGAATTTTTGAATCAAATGCATATCCATTAGTTTCTTTAAAGCGCTCCCCTTTAAGGAAAGTGTCCCACCATAAATGGAAATGCCATGCTCTTTTACATAGGCTAGTCGTTTTTTAGCTGCCAAATCAATAGGCTGCTGTGGTGATTCAGCTAGTCGTTCAAGTTGCTTTAAAAAAGATTCTTCGGTTTGTTCACCATCTACGCTCTTTGTCATCGGATAGCCAATAAGTGGGTACGTGTCTGCCGTAGAAGTAAGAATTTCTTCTTCTAGCCCAGTGTCTACTGCACTCCATAGTACCGAAACATTATGGCGTAAAAATACCTGTAGCTCATCCTCGGTATAATTTTTGTTAAAAATCGCGAATACAGTTATCCACTTATCATCGGGAATTTCTTTCATATCCAATTGAAAATCCGTAGCAGTAAAATATTTTGGGAACTGCTGATCTGCTGGAGTGGGGTAATTCATGGCTATTTTTTCGGCCGTTTTCGTTGTCAATCCATAATGAGCTTCGTAGCTACCAACCGTATAATCCTGTCTTGCATACTGTTCCTCAAGTTCCGCTTCAAATGTTAGATTAAAAAGTGGCGAAATGGTTGTTTGTACAGTTGTTGGATTCATATCAACGGCCGGATCCGTTAAAGCATAAAGTGCGGTCGTACGTGCAATAAGGTTATTTGCGCGGTCATTCGCCGCATAGTAGGTAATCGACAGCATATAAATAATGGGCGAAATCGCTAAAATAATTGTTAATAATACAATGATTGTATTCCACTTAGCGCGCTGCTTTGCGTGTAAAATGATTTTTTGTGTATCCATAATCTAATCCCTTTCTACATGTTTTTTAATTTCTGCGCGCATGCGAAAAATATGGCTCTTACATGCGGATACAGATAATTTCATAATTTCTGAGCATTCTTCATAGCTTAAATGGTGCACAATTTTTAATAAAAAGAGCTTTTGCTGTTTTTTCGGAAAAGTCGCCAAATACGCAAATGTATCCTCTAAAAGCAACTTATTAAAAAGCTGCTGCTCGAGCTCAAAATCCTCCGCGAGCGAAGAAAAAAATTGCTCATCTGTAACGACTAATCTTTTCTGCTTTCGAAAATAGTCCATACTTGCATGCCTTGCAATTGTAAAAAGCCAAGGGCGAATGTTCGTGCCTTCATAGGAATCGAGCGCAACGTACGCCTTATAAAATGTTTCTTGTAATACATCTTCTGCTTGCATCGGGTCTTTAATAATACTTGCAATATAATGTAAAAGATCCCTCGAGTGCAGTGCAAACAGTTCATCGATAGATTCCATCGCATCAGTCATCCTTTCACCTAATCAACGTAGCAACTGGAAAAACGTTGCAAATTTTTTTACTGCATAAAAAAAGAACCGTTTGAAACGATTCTTCGGTCCGTTATTTTGTTTTTTTCTGCGTGATGATACGGACGATTTCTAAAACGATTAGTAAAACAAAGCCAATCACATAATAAATGGCTAAATCACCACGACCACCTGCATACGTAATCCAGCAAAGTGCTGCGATAACGACTGTGATAATGATTAAAAAGAGAATTCGTGCTTTTGACATCATACATCCGCTTTCTATTAAATATTTCTATTTCATTATAACATGAAATTTGTGGAAAATAATATATTTACAAATTGTCCTAAGTTCGTTATTATTTTAATTATCAGAAAATTCTTGAATTTAGTTTTAGGGGGATACATATGAAAATTTTAGAATCAATTAGTCAATTCGCAGGGAAATATTTTGCGGTCCTTGTTTTACTAATCGCCGTTATTGCATACTTAACACCATCTACATTCGTTGGCTTCGCGCCGTATATCACGTTATTACTAGGTATCGTGATGTTCGGTATGGGCTTAACATTAAAGGGAGCAGACTTTAAATTAATTTTGACGCATCCAAAGCCTGTTATTATCGGCTTAATCGCACAATTTACGGTTATGCCACTAACAGCAGTTGCGATTGCATACATGTTAAATTTACCACCACAATTAGCAGCGGGTCTTGTACTATTAGGCTCTGTACCTGGTGGAACTGCTTCAAATGTTATGGTTTATTTAGCAAAAGGAAATGTGCCATTATCAATTACAATGACATCTTGCTCAACAATTTTAGCACCGATTATGACACCGGCATTGCTGTATTTCCTTGCAGGTCAATGGATGCCAGTTGATCCAATCGCGATGTTTAAATCGATTATTTTAGTAATTATCGTACCGATTGTGCTTGGTATTATTATTCAAAAATTAATGCCAACTGTTGTCGAGAAAAGTATTTCGGTTGTGCCATTAATTTCGGTTGTGGCAATTATTATTATCGTTTCAGCAGTAGTGGGTGGCAATCAGCAAAATATTGCTTCTGCAGGTATTCTTGTATTTTTAGCGGTATTCCTACACAACGGAGCAGGGCTATTACTCGGTTATTTTGCAGCGAAATTAATGAAGTTAAGCGTGCAAGACCGTCGTGCCATCAGTATTGAGGTTGGTATGCAAAATTCTGGACTAGGCGTATCACTTGCGAAAGCGCATTTTGCGGCAGAGCCGATGACTGCATTGCCAAGTGCCTTTGCGGCGGTATGGCATAATATTTCGGGACCTATTATCGCGACGATTTGGGCAAATCGACAACCAAAAAAATAACGATAAAAGCCAGGCACTAGACGGTGCTTGGCTTTTTTTGCATAATGGGTGGATGAAAGGGTGATTTTGTGGAGGATTCCTGCTTTTTTATATATGCTTATAAACGAATATTCATTGACTGCAACAGGCTATCGACAATTTCTGCACTACCATCTTGGAACATGAATAGCGCCACCGTCATCATACCGGCACCAACAAATACTTTAGACCATTTTGCCGCATTGCTTTTTGAATGTTTGATAAGAGCTACACTGACGATCATACCGCCGATAATTAACATAAGAAAATACCAAAATCCCATATAAATACCTCCTTATTTGTTAGTAATACCAACGTATCGTTCGTGTGAAGGTTGCATCATTTGAAGTCTTAAAAATTTCTTGTTATCAGATGCTTGTTGAAGCGAATGATTTTTTTAAGTTCCTTTAACACAATGCATCAATATAAGATTTTCTCGAAGTTTTTACTATATGTAAGTATAAAAAAATACAACAATCTCGAAAGACTGTTGTACTTTTTTTATTTTTTAAGCCCTTTATAGCCGATGAACAGAATCAGGAACCAAACTGGTGCTACATATAAGGCGACGCGCATTGCAGGAATGAAGGCCATTAGGACAACAACCATTAATAGGAATGCAAGTGCAATATATGAAGAAATCGGATGCCAAGGCATTTTGAATTGAAGAGCAGATACTTCTTGTTTTGATTTTGATTTACGGAATTTAATTTGTGTACATAAGATAATCGTCCAGCTCGTAATAACGGCAACTGTTGCGACGGCAGAAATGTAGGTGAAGACTTGCTCTGGCACAATATAGTTTAGGACAACGCCGATTAGAAGCATTGCAGACGAGAATAAAATCCCACGTACAGGTGTCCCGTTTTTACTAACTTTCTTGAATACCTTTGGACCTTGATTTTGTAGTGATAAGTTAAATAGCATACGACCAGAGCCGTATAGACCACTGTTGAATGCAGATACTGCAGCGGTAATGACAACGAAGTTAATAATATGTGCGGCTGCAGGAATCCCAATACCATCGAAAATTTGTACGAATGGGCTACCATTTGAACCAACTTCAGTCCAAGGGTAGATGGCCATCATTACACCAAGTGCCCCAATGTAGAAAATTAAAATACGCCATACGATGTTGTTGATTGCTTTTGGTACCGTTTTTGTAGGGTTTTTCGCCTCGCCTGCTGTTACCCCAACAAGCTCAACACCACCGAATGAGAACATCACTAACACGAAACACATAAGCAGGCCTTCAAAGCCGTTTGGCATGAAGCCACCATGTTCCCACAGATTGCTAATGCCGGTTGGCTCGCCGCCATTACCAACACCAAAGAAAATGATGCATAAGCCGACTAGAATCATCGCAACGATGGCAACGACCTTAATCATCGCGAACCAGAATTCAAATTCACCATAAATTTTTACAGCTGCTAAGTTGATCAGTGTCATTAATACAAGGACAACAAGTGCTGTTACCCATTGTGGAATGTCAGGGAACCAGTAATTGATATAGACGCCGACGACTGTTAGTTCAGCCATCCCAACGACAATCCACATGAACCAATACGTCCAGCCCGTTAAGAAGCCAGCAAATTTTCCTAAATATTTATTCGCATACGTACTGAATGAACCGGAAATAGGCTCAGCTACAGCCATTTCACCAAGTGCACGCATAATTGTAAAGATAACTAAGCCACCAATTAAATAGGCTAATAATACAGCAGGTCCAGCTAATTGAATCGTTGAGCTTGAACCATAAAATAAGCCGACCCCAATTGAGCCACCAAGTGCAATTAACTGCATATGGCGATTGCTTAACCCACGTTTTAATTGTGGTTCTTCATGATTTTCTTTCATAACTTTGTACTCCTTATAGTGTGGATTTTTCAAATGATTTGTGCAAAAAGCATAAAAAAAACGTCCCTTTGGATTACCCAAAAGGACGATTCAACTCGTGTTACCACCTTTAATTCATAAGCAACTTACATTACTTACCTTAGAAAGTACAGTCAATACGTGACGATACTTTTGCACATGATTACGGATGCCTACCGGTGTAGCCTACTTAGAATCAACTTTTCGGTACACAGCTCCAAGATGAATTCTCAATCGTTTTACATGCACCTCTCATCAAACCGGTAGCTTTCTGTCTGTAAAAATAAATTGATACTATTTCTTTTCATAGCCTTTGTTTTATACAAATGTTTTGAATTGTCTTTAATTCTATCGCAACTAAAAATTTTGTCAATATAATACGATAGAAAATAACATCATTTTTATCGAAAGGAGGTTTTAATAAGTCATTTTATTCGGTAAAGTAGAAAAAAAGAGACATATTATTTTAGTGATTATCGCGCTATTTAAGTATTAACTAAATGGATTTGACATGCAAATTAACAGCTGTATAATAATGTGAAATTATGAGAGGGGGGCTTCATTTGACCATAGTATTTAGAAAATCAGAACGAGCGGATATTGATGCGTTACTACCTATTCAACAGGCTGCCTTCCAAGAAGATTTAGCAAAATATGACGATGTTGAAACCAATCCTGCCTGTGAAACATATGAGAAGCTAGCGGAAAATATTCGCACTTTTCATCATTTTACGATTTTAGACGATGACGAGATTATTGGCGCTCTTGATGCACGAGGCAATGATGAACGCATGCATATCGATAAAGTATTCATTTCACCAGCCTATCAAAATAAAGGACTGGGCACGATGTCGATACATTTTTTAGAGGAGAAATTTCCGAATGTGAAACTTTGGACACTGTATACGCCGTATTTAAGCTTTCGAAATCATCATTTTTACGAGAAGTTTGGCTACAAAAAAACAAAGGAAACACAGCTAACGCCAAAATTAATTTTATTTAAATATGAAAAATAGGCTGGGACAAAGCACGTTATTTTTCTTTTTTAGGGTTCGCAACGAAAAACCGAAATCGCGCCACAGTGCGATTTCGGTTTTTCTTATGCTCATAGGAGTGGTTGTTTTTACACGTATGTCCCAGCCTTTTTTTAATTAATCAACTTCTCGCAATACATTTTCGAGTTTTTCCACGCGAGTTGTTAACTCTGTTACTTGGTTTTGAAGTGTAAAGGTTTGTTGCTTCTCAATTTTTAATTTTTCCTCTGCACGTTTCATGCTTTTCTTGTAAGCAACGAGTGCAAAAATAATTAAAATAATCGGTATTAAAAGAATACCAAACATTATTGCTGTAAAAAACATATCGCCCATATTTGTCATCTGTTAATTACTCCATTCATTTAAATTTGTTTACTGATTCCTTATGGCTTGCTATTGTTTTGAGTCATCCTCCTTGGTTTTTTTCTTCAGTGTAAGAGATGGTGCTAGGGTAGAAATAAGTGCCTCATTTAATTCCAGTTCGAATGAATTTAATGTATAGTATTTCGCTGCCTTCCCACTATCGAGCAATTCCATATCACTTGAAACAATGTGTGCCTCTTCAAGTTTTTGTAAATGTAAGTAGAGAAGGGGCCTGCTCATGCCAAGCTCTCTTGCCAACTGACTCACATATTGCTTGCCAGTCGCTAAAATACGAATAATTCTCAAACGATGTGGATTAGACAAAGCCTCCAAAAACAAAAGTAGCTCGTCGCCATTAGTAATAGGTTTCATATGTAATAATTATATTACAGGTGATACGAAATGTAAATAGATGGTATATAATTATTATTATGTAAAAAAAGGAGTGAGCTGTAATGAAAAAAATAGTAGTCAGTATAGCGCTTATTATGACCTTACTAGTTGTCGGTGCGGGGATGTGGCTGCAAAAAACGCCACCTTTAGAACATGGCGCATTTAGTACAAATGGTGATCGAACATCTATTATTATCGAGTTAGGTAATAAGGGCTTTCGTGATATTCAACTAACCGATGTATTGATTAATAATAACGAAGAGCCTACCGATGTTAAAATGCAAATTAATAATGCGGAGCAGGGCTTTGTGTTAGTTGATACATTTCATTCTCCGGAAGCAAAGGATGTTCATTTTGTGAGTTTAAAGGATGGGCATATTAAAAAAGGAATGATTGAGGAGCAATTGAATGCTAAAGAATCGATGAATGTATATGGATTGTCTATTATGAATAAGCAACCGATTACTAGTGTGGAAATTCATTATCGTTATTTAGGCATGTCCTATGCAGTTGAGTTAGATACAGATGAACTTTAATAAAGAAAGAGGTGTTAGAATGGATGCAAAAAAATTATTGCAGCAATTTGGTCTTCAGGTGTCGGAAGCACCACAGAGTATTTATCCGTACTCACCTGTTTTTAAAATAGGTTCCGTTATTGTGAAGCGTACACAAAAAAAGCATGATTTGACGTTGTTTCTAGAGGATTTACAGCGACGAGCTATTGCGATTGTTGCGCCAATTGCACCGCGTCAATTATTCGAAGAGCGTATCTTTACAATGTATCCCTTTATAGAAGGCCGTATTTATAACGAATCTCTTGAGGATATTCAGGCAGCAGGACGACTTCTTGGGAAGATTCATGCCGCTTCTGCATCAACAAATGTCTATTCTTTAGATGTTTATGGTGTCTATGATTTTACGCTAGAGGAATTAGCAGAGGATTTGGCGACGATTCAACAGCATGCAGTGGAATCGAAGCGAGAATTTGTGCTCGCGACAGACATACTTGAAGAGGCTGTGTTGCGTCAGCAGGAATTAGCACAGCAGCCACTACCCATGGTTGCATCACCCTATGATTATAAAGCGCAAAATTTAGTATATACCCCGCAGCCAGTCGTTATCGATCCAGATAATGCAACCTTTTTACCGCGTATTGTAGATTTAGCGCTTGTGCTTCTACTTTTCCATAATGAAGTAAGCAATCAGCCCTTTACAGAGCAACAGTGGCGAGAGTTTATGAAAGGCTACGGCGAGTCTATTACATTAACTGCTAGTGAGCACGAGCATTGGCAGGCTGTCGTACATCATTTATTTTTAGATGAGGTGCTGTGGCTGATGGCTGATGCAGCAGAGGACTGGGGCAATGACGAGCAATATGCGCTGTTTGTGGCGCTTGCAAAATTATTGCAGCATCCATACAGTCTATAACACGGGTAAGTAGGATGTCGTTTGACAAAGCTTAGTAGCAAATGTTAATTTTTGGTGTAGAACGAAACTATGTAGGGGAAGAAGGGATAAGATGGAACAATTTAATGCAATTATCGTAAAAAAAGAGCAAGATGAGGTTACATATGCTGTAGAAGCGATTACACTCGATGACTTATCAGCAGGGGAAGTATTGATTAAGGTAGCTTATTCATCTATCAACTATAAAGATATGCTCGCGGTACAAGAAAAGGGTGGCGTCATTCGCGATTATCCGATGATTCCAGGGATTGATTTGAGTGGGACTGTCATTCATTCCGATGCCCCACAGTTTAGTGAACAACAACAAGTGCTTGTGACTGGATTTGGTACAGGTATTACTCATACAGGTGGCTTTGCCGAGTATGCGCGTATTCCCGCCGAGTGGGTCGTCCCATTACCGGATGGTTTATCACTTAAAGAGGCGATGATTTACGGTACAGCCGGATTTACAGCAGCGCTATCTATTCAAGCGTTAGAGCAGGATGGTATGACACCTGATAAGCAGCCATCGATTTTAGTGACCGGCGCAACAGGTGGCGTTGGTAGTGTGGCGATTCAAATTTTAGCGAAGCTTGGCTATGAAAATATTACAGCGCTTGTACGAAAAGAGCATCAAGTAGAGATTGCGACATCACTTGGCGCAACGGAAGTCGTCTTTGCAAGCACACTAGAGGAACAAAAGAAACCACTTGGCAAACAACAATATCATTATGTAGTCGATACGGTTGGTGGCGATGTTGCGGCAGCGATTATACCGCTGATTCATTACGGTGGTAGCATTAGTATGTGCGGTAATGCAGGAGGTATTAAATTATCAACGACTGTCTTACCATTTATTCTTCGTGGTATTCACTTGCTAGGGATTGATTCGGTGTTTTTCCCAGCTGAAGAGCGACAGGCTGTATGGCAAAAGCTTGCGACAACATGGCATATTGCACAAACCACATTAAGTGATGAAATTACACTTGAACAAGTACCAGAAACAATTGAAGCTATTAAAAAAGGTGAGCATTTAGGCCGTACAATTATTGCACTCTCATAAACATAATGAATTGTTTCGTTTTAAAAGTCGTAATGAAGAGGTGAAGGTATTGATTTTCGTGACCGGATTAACTGGAAATACAGGACAGGAATTTTTGAAGCACTGTTTAAATGAAGAAATCGTGACAGTGAGTAGAAAAATTCAAAATTTCCCTGATACTATTATTTGTGAAAAAGGGGATTTGACAGATGCAGTATTTGTTGAATCCCTATTTCAGCGGTATCAATTTAAAGAAATTATTCATATCGCAAATATTCGTTATACAGAGTTGTTAATCTCATTAGCTGAAAAATACCATGTACCGCGCGTGATAGCTGTGCATACTACGGGAATTTATTCTCGCTACCGTTCTTGTAATGCACTTTACCAAGAAATTGAAACCCGTCTTTTTAATCAAACATTTGAACATACAAGCTATGTCATTTTACGTCCTACAATGATTTATGGAAATGAACGCGATCATAATATGCAAAAATTAATTCGCTTTTTAAATAAAGCGCCGGCATTTGCAGTGTTTGGACAAGGGGAAGCGTTAATGCAGCCTGTCCATGTGGAAGATTTAGGTCAAGCGATTTATAGTGTGTATCAACGTCCAGATATTCGTAATGCTCATTTTGATTTATCAGGTGGGAGTGTCTTAACATATGGAGAAATCGTACGCTTTATTACAAAACAGCTTGGTCGTAACGTTTTCATAGTGAAAATCCCTTATAATATGGCGTTATTCCTTATTCGTCTATATAATTTAACACCCAAACCTATTATTTCCACTGAGCAAGTGCTAAGGCTGCAGGAGCATAAGTCCTATTCACACGCGAATGCTAAAAAGGAATTTAATTATAATCCACGTTCAATAGAAAAAGGTTTAAAGGAAGAAGTTCAACTATTAAGAAGTAAAGGAATTATTTAAGCTTTTTAAAGAATTAAAAATACCAATTTCATCTTTAATAGTAAAAAAATACATCTAATATTAATAATATTAAAAAAACATGACTTTTTTATCACACTATAGTTATTATTTAATCGAATTGTAATTTCAAAATACTTTCCTCACCTATACAATTAGTATTATGTAAAAAAAACATATATTATATATTTGTGTTTTATATATGTTTATAAAAAGAATAATACTATATTCTAAGGGAGTGGAGTTATTTACTTGGTGCAACAAGTAAATCGAAAATTATGAATAAATACAATAAAAAAACGATAATAGGTGTGTTAAGTGGTCTAGGTATTCTCGTCGTTATTTTTACGATTTTTCTAGTGAACAAGCCTTCACAGAATGATGTGGCGAAACCAGAAGAAACTGTAAAGACAGAGCAAGCTTCTAATGCGAACGAAACTGTTGCTGAAAAAGAAGATTCTGTATCTAAGACAGCCGCTAAGATTAGCACAAATGAAAATCAAAAAGAGTATCCGGCATCTGCACTCGAAAATAAATTAAAAAGAGCTGCGAAAGATTACAGTGAAACAGAAGATGCGAAGCCATATTTTGCACCTGAAGAAGTCGTTATGCTCTTAAAGCAATACCATCAGGATGTAACAGAAAACGTGAATACGTATCCTGAAAAAGTGGACGGTTCGATTCAGGTTGTGGAAAATGTATTAAATTCAGGGACTCTAACAGCCGTACAAGTAAAGTTTTTAAAGCATTATCATGCGACACTAACGGTTATTAATGAAGAGTTAGGGCATGAGAAAAACTGGGAGCAACGTGCGGCTAACTATAAAACTATTAGTGTGTACGGTGATCAAATGAAAAAAATCCGTACGAAATACAAAACAACTATCGGGAATTTTGATTTATTCACACAGTATGAGCACCAACAATTA
>NZ_HE578960.1:322117-326258 GCF_000307285.2 Kurthia sp. Dielmo | reverse complement strand
CCTCCTAGAAGCGGTTGTTTTTACACGTATGTCAAAGCATCTTTTGGTTACTTCACAATCAATGCTGGGCAAGTGACACGCTTCATAATTTTATGACTGACGCTACCGAGCACCATTTCCTGTAGACTATTTAATCCACGGCTACCGAGCACAATTAGGTCGGCTTGTTGTTTGTTTGTATAATCAACAATGACCGGACCTGGTGTACCATGCAAAATCGTCACATTATACGTTACATTTGCTTCTTTTAGCAATTGTTCAATAGGATAAAGCGTTTTGCGGCGTTCTAAAAGGAGCGCATCGGATGATTTTGCATGAAGTAAATCTTTTTTCGATTGATCGAAGTCTACAACAAAGACAATTTCAATGATGGAATCTGCTGAAAGCTGTGCGAGTTTCGCAGCTTCCTTTGCGGCACGTATGGCATTTTCTGAACCATCGACGGCTAGTAAAATATGCTGATACATGAAAATCCCTACCTTTCCTATGGATGCAACTGCTCGAGGATTTTTTGACTAGAGGCATCTAATCCTTCGTAGTGCACACCAATTTGTTGTTGTTTTAGTAACTCTTCTACTTTCATAATGGCGACGACAGCCGATTCATCCCAAATTTTACTATTCGTAAAATCAGTCATAAGGCGGTTTCTGTTTTTTTAGTAGGAATTGACAAAAAAAATCCTAACATGGATAATGAAATGAATGATAGGGGGGGGATTTTGTGATTGTTCGACAGGCAGTAGTAGAGGATGCGGTACAAATTGCGGTCGTCATGGAGAACGCAGAGGCATCAGGCTGGATGCTATTTAATCCGGGCGAGCGCAACATAGAGGAATCTAGAATTCAACAGCTAATTCAACAATTAGTGGAAGCACCAAAGGCGAGTTTTTTTGTTGCAGTAGAGCAGGGAGACATCCTTGGCTATGCGATTATAAGAGGGGAGCATTTACAGCGTACGTCGCATCGAGCGGCTGTGATGCTTGGTGTGCATGATGCGAGTCGCGGAAAAGGTGTAGGGACACAGCTATTTGATGCGATGATAGCATGGGCAAAGGAATTTTCCATACATCGTTTAGAATTAACGGTTATTGAGCACAATATGCAGGCCATTCATTTGTATAAGAAAATGGGTTTTGAGGTAGAGGGCATTAAAAAGGATTCACTGAAAATAGACGAATCCTATGTAAATGAAGTCTATATGTCAAAAATGCTATAAAAAAAGGCTGACGCAAATGCATCAGCCTCTTTTTTATTGATACCGTTTTGCCAGTTGTGAAATCGTCGCATCTGTTGTACCTGTACCAACAGCATTGAATTTCCATTCGCCGTTATGACGATAAATTTCACCTGTAATAAGCGCAGTTTGCTCATTATAATCATCCGATAAATTAAAACGAATAAGCTCCTGATTACGGTCATCAAAAATGCGAATATAAGCGTTTTGAATAAGGCCAAAATGTTGTTTTTTCAGCTTGGCGCCGAAAATATTTACAACAAATACTAAGCGATTAAATTGCTCAGGCACCTCTTTTAATTTAACAACAATTTGCTCATCATCCCCGTCACCAGCGCCCGTCAAATTATCACCACTATGCTTCACCGAGCCATCCGCACTTTTTAGACGCGTAAATGAAATAATATCCTTATCGCTTTCTAAACGATCATTTTTCAACATAAATACAGAAGCATCACAGTCAATACTAACAACTGCTGACTTTAGCTTTTTGAAAAATCCACCCTGCTCTCCTTTACTTACCGGGTCCCATCCTAGCCCAACTGTCACCATATTTAACTGCTCATTACCTTTTGTTAAATCTACTTTTTGTCCTTTTACTAAACTAATCATACCGATTCCTCGCTTTCCTTTTTTGTTTCAAGCGATTTCATATCTTTATTATACCAAATAGTCCTTTGATTGGAAAAGTAGTCTTTAATTAGGTTTTGGCAATGAGATTGTAATGATTGTTCCTTTTCCGAGAACACTTTCTACATTAATTGTCCCATGATGCAATTTGATAAGTTGATCGGTAATCGCCATTCCTAATCCTGTACCCTCTATACTTTCGGTTGTTGCCGTGCCACGGTAATAGCGGTTAAATAGTTGCTTCACCGTTTCCTGATCCATGCCGCTACCATTATCCTGTATAACAATCATTTGTTGGTCCTCCGCTGGATAGGTTTTCAATTGAATCCGTGTTCCAGGTGAATTATGTTTTAGGGCATTAATTAATAAATTATCAATGACCCGTTGAAATAGAATAGGGTCAATTTTTACATAAGCTTTTTCTTGCTTGGAAATAAAATCAAAGTGAAATTTCTCTGCCTCGCTTGTATTCATTAATTGGATTAATGAGCGACGTAGCCATTCCGTTAATTCAATTTCTTCAATATTCAATGGTAAACGATTATTTTTCAAGCGATAAGTTAGTGTTAAATCATCGATTAATTCCTTCATATAATGCGCCTTATCATCCATTACCTCTAAAAATTGCTGTTGTTCCTCTTTTGACCAATCATGTGTAGAACGCAGCATTTTTGTGTAACCAATAACAGTTGACAGTGGAGTTTTTAAATCATGTGAAAGCCCACTGATCCACTCTTCACGCATTTTCTCCATTTGGGAGCGCTGTTGCTCATATTGAGATAGCTCTGTCGTCATATGCTCCATTGTTTCAACCATATCTTTGTATAAACGGAAGCGGCGACGAATGCGACCTTTCTTATTACGGAAAATAGGTTTGCCACGCTTGTTTATAGGGGCTTGATAATTTTTTTGCCCAATTTGGCGAATCCATTTCATAAAATGCAACATTGGATTGGCGAATTTTCTCGTATAGAAATAAACGAATAAGCCAAAAATAATGAGTACAACAATTAATAAAATAATTAGTAAGGGCACAAGATGTTGCCACACAGCTAAGAAGGCATCATCTGCAAGGCGATTAGCGACGATGAGCTGTTTTCCTGATGTCTCATCTGTGAAACGGAGAAGTTCATAACGGTATTCATCATAAAGTTCCTCAATTGCCTCTTCTGGGTGTTTATCGTTTAATGAATCGAGCACTGTCCCGTCCTTGTCAATATAGTAGACAGGATTTTTTGTTTTGATAGCAGGTAGCTTTACACCAGACCAGTCTATTTGCTGTTTCAGACGCGTCATATCTACCTTACCTTGATTGATTTTCCCAAGCACAACGGTATAATGCTGATTATCTAATTCAAGTGGGAATAAATTATAATCAATATTTTCATTTTTAAATAACTTTGTGTAGGTCGTTGGTATATTCTTTGGTACATTATTTTTCAAGCTCAATTTTTTGTCTTCATCATAAATAAGGAGCCATACTTGTTGCTTTTTTAATCTTTGTAGCAATGTAGGGTTGAGGTTTTCCATTGAATCAATGCTCTGGTCTAACCCTGTAATGGCCATCAAATCACTATTACTAGATTGTTCTTCCTTGGTTAAAGCATAGCCGAGTAGAAGCAGCATAGAGAGGGCAATCACAATAAATAAAATTATGAAACTTACTATTTGTGTAGAAAACTGTAGGGCAAAGCGACGCTGTAGATTCATAGACGGTTTCCTGGGACAAATTTATAGCCTAAGCCTCTAACAGTCACAATTCGCTCAGGGTTGCTTGGATTGTCTTCAATTTTTTGTCGTAATTTTCGGATGTGAACCATTACCGTATTATCCTCACCTAAATAAGCATCTTGCCAGACATTTTCGTACAATTGGCTTTTCGTAAAAAGTTGATTAGGATGTTTAGCGAAAAATAAGAGTAATTGATAGACCTGAGCGGATAATTCAACAGCCTTTCCTTGAAAGTAAACATCTCCAGAAGTAGTATGTATCATTAGCTGTGGAAACTGAAGTGTTGTTGAAACTTCAGGTTGGGTTTTTATGCGCCGTAGCTGTGCTTTTATGCGTGCTACGACTTCAAGTGGATTAAAGGGCTTCGTAATATAATCATCGCCACCTAACGCAAATCCTGATAACTTGTCTAAATCAGATGTACGGGCAGTGACAAAAAATATCGGTGCATTCGTTAATTGGCGAATTTGTGGGCAAATGTCAAACCCACTTTGTCCGGGAAGCATCACGTCTAATAAAATTAAATCATAGGATTGCTGCTTACAAT
>NZ_HE578960.1:320546-321729 GCF_000307285.2 Kurthia sp. Dielmo | reverse complement strand
ATTGCTGCTTACAATAAGATAAGGCTTCTTCTGCAGTTATAGCGGTATCGATTTTTGTAAATCCTTCTTTTGTTAAGATTGTCTTTAGCATCGTTAAAATCGCTATTTCATCATCTACAAGTAAGATTTTTCCTTGTTCCATATAACTCACCTCACGTTTATTTTAGCATGTTCTTTTCTATTCATTAGACATTTAAGGAAATGTTAAGGTTGTATTTCATTTAAGGAAAGATTCGAAAGGTATACTAGTTATACAAACAGAACAGGGAGAGGATTTAGGATGCTACCAATTGCAAAGCAGGAGTTTTGGCAATTAACGAAAAATATTAAATCGATTGTTATGGTTATTGTGTTACTTGCCGCATCGTATTATTTTTCAAAAAATGGACGTGTCTTTGCTGAATTTTTAGGCTATGGCAGTGACACAGATGCCGCATTATATGCTACAGGACTAATTATTATCGTTTTATTTTTAGGACCATTATTCGTCATGGCATTATCACATGATGTGATTAATCGAGAAGTTTCTAATCGAACAATTCGTTTTTTATTAACACGTACATCAAGTAATCGTATTATTTGGGGAAAGTTTATTGGGACAGTTGCATTTTGGGTTACTTGTATTGCCTTAGCCGTCATTATTATTGGCATTACATCGCATACCTTTAGCGGCGTAATTTTAGCAAGTGTACTATGCTTACTTATTATTGAAATTGCCTTCGCGGTCGTTTTATCGATTGTGATTCCAAAACCACGTATGACGATGTTTTTGGGCATTGTTTTCGGAATTATGCTACCCATCTTATCGAACGTAGTAGAGTATACAGATAAATGGTGGGGCAATTTCCGCTACATTAGCCCAATGCATTATATTCAAGAAGAAAATTGGCAAATGATTATTTTACCAATTGCGGCAATCGTTCTTATTGTTGCGGCAACACAGGTTTTTAAACGAGGTGAATACTAATGTTACGTGTAGAGAAATTAACGAAAAACTACGGTAAAAAGCAAGTGTTGAATTCTGTTGATTTAACAGTTTATGAAGGCGAAGTTTTTGGTTTTTTAGGCCGAAATGGTGCAGGTAAATCAACATTCATTAATATTTTAACAGGGCTAGCTCAACCCACTTCTGGCTCAGTTACATTTTTCAATAATGAACAACTTTCAAACGATGTGAAAAAAC
>NZ_HE578960.1:318992-320352 GCF_000307285.2 Kurthia sp. Dielmo | reverse complement strand
CGTTATTTTGCTGAAATCAGCGGAAAAAAGTGTCAAAAGCAGAGGCACAAGCCATTCTTACAAAAGTAGGCTTAAAAGATGATAGTCGTACAAAAGTAGGAAAATATTCATTTGGGATGAAAAAGAAATTAGGCTTTGCGCAAGCAGTCGTGCATGATCCGGATTTTATTTTCTTAGATGAGCCAACATCTGGGGTCGATGCAGAATCGGCGATTGTCCTACAAGATTTCATTCGAGCGCTACAAAAACAAGGAAAAACGATTTTTTTAACATCGCATAACTTATCTGAAATCGAAAAATTATGTAGCCGCATTGCCATTTTAAAAGATGGTATCATTACAAAAATCGGTACTATTCATGAGCTGAAAACGAATGATACGAATGAAATGCACGTACGCATTAAGCATGGTGCTATTAGTCAGAATGCTAAAGATGCATGGTTTGACCAATTAAGTGCATTTGCACCGATTGTTGAACATAAATCGCAATTCACAACGGTGCAAATTCATGATGAACAACAAAATGCAGAGATTTTGCGTTGCTTCCATCGCTTTGATATTCCAGTATATCGCTTTGATATCGAAGAGAAGAGCTTAGAAGAAATATTTATTGATAATAAGCAAGTTGGCTAACAATATCGTAAAAGGAAGCGCATAGAAGCGGTTCCTTTTTTTATTTTTGAAACTAAATAGAAATCGTTTCGTATAATTAGTTAAAGGGGGAATAAAAATGTTTTTTGATGATACGATTTTATTTGATAGTGCGCCTATTTTCATCATAATTATTGCAGTCATTGTGTTTGGCTCTATTATCTTTTTAGGCGTTTCTAAATTGAAGGAGAACGTGGATAATAACAACGCTCCGCAACTTACCGTACCAGCGGAAGTTATTTCAAAGAGAACAGATGTACAAGGCAATCATTCCTATACGACGTATTATGCGACATTTGAAGTACAAAGCGGGGACCGTATGGAGTTGAAATTAAACGGTAAGGAATTTGGGATGCTCGCAGATAAGGATATGGGGATGCTGACATTTCAAGGGACACGATACATAGCTTTTGAACGACAATAGGCGTAAACGACAGGCTTTCAGAATTTTCTGAAGGTCTTTTTTGTTAAAAAAAGTATTTCTATACAAAAACATGCTATCATAAAGTTAATTTAATGTAGAAAGGAATGATCGATATGAAACAGGTAACTAAGGTGATTGAAAAGTAGTTTCTACAGCTCTTTTCAATCCATTCATATTAACTTTTGAAAAGAGGATATCCATGTATACAGACAAAGAATTAACGCTTCGCCCAATTGTTGAAGATGATTTATATCGCATTTGGGAGCTCATTTATAAGGACGCGCAG
>NZ_HE578960.1:315519-318631 GCF_000307285.2 Kurthia sp. Dielmo | reverse complement strand
ATTTGGGAGCTCATTTATAAGGACGCGCAGCCAGAATGGAAAAAGTGGGATGCACCGTACTATCCACATCATACAAAAACATATGAACAGTTTTTAGAAACAAAGGAAAACTGGATAGGTGATGATAGCTACTGGGCAATTGAAGTTGAAGGTGTCATTCGCGGAACCATTTCGTATTATTGGGAGCATGAGCCATCAAAATGGCTTGAAATGGGCATTGTTCTTCAGGAATCGCAGTCATGGGGGAAAGGCATTGGGACACGTGCCTTACGCTTATGGATACAGCATTTGTTTACGACAATGCCACTCGTTCGTGTGGGCTACACGACATGGTCTGGAAATGAACGAATGATTCGAGTAGGTGAGAAGTTAGGCATGCAGCTAGAAGCGCGCATTCGCAAAGTTCGTTATTATGACGGTGTGTATTATGATTCCATTCGTATGGGAATGCTTCGGGAAGAATGGGAAGCAAATCAATAGATAACAGAAGCCATGATGATTGCGAAAGCATGAGTTATGGTTTTTTTAATTCATTTAACCTTCTTTTATTCCTTTTTTTGGTATAAAATGAATTTGAAGATGTTCTCAACTAATTATACTGGAAAAGGAGTAGAATCAATGAAAAAATTACTAGGGGTCGCATTAACGGCGACATTAATGTTAGGTAGTGCGAATGTTGCGGAAGCAAAGGAGTCTCCCCAATCAGTTAAGAAACTTACTGTAAAAGGAAAGTTACCTAAAACAAATGGTGCCATTGGAACGACCTATCAAGCTTTAAAAAAGCAAGTAAAGGGTGGAAAATTATACGATTCTGAAATGGGAACGTACTACGCTTCTAAACATGCCACAACGATGTATTTCTTTAATCGATACACAAAATCTGATGTAACGAGTAAAACCAAGGTAACTGCAATTGATCGTACCTTTAAACAAACAAGTTTTACAAAAAAATTAACGCCAACTGTTATGTATCAAACTTTTGGGCAGTCGACATCTATCGGAGGGCAATTTTATGATAGTTATATTTATCGTGATGCTTATAAGGCAGGTAAATACTATTTAATGCATAAAAGTCGCGCAAATAATACAGTGACGCTTTCCGTTGGTAAAAAATCAATGCTAGAAAATACATTATTATGGGCAAATGATTAATCATACAGTATGAAAAAACCATCTTTCTTCAGGAAGTTCTGAAAAAAGATGGTTTTAATTAATTTGTTGTAAATGTACCGTTTGTGTAATCGATTGTGACGCCACTTTGCGTATTAATCGTATAGGCTGTTTCATTTAATGTTTTACCAGCATCGTTAATTGAGTAGGCACGTACTAACACACCGCGAGGCATGATTTCATTTGCTTTATAAATAGGGGTTGCTTGATAGAAAATTTTGGCTTGATGATTTGCGTAGATGGCTTTTCGCACTTTTGTTTCAAGATACGACATCCCACCCGCTTCTTTTGATTTATTCGTACCGACATTTTGAGAACGCGTCCCTAAAATTAAGTTATGTGCTTCCATATCGCCACCAAGTGACCAGGCAAGTAAGTGACTCTTATTGTATAAATAACCTCGGTAGCCATCGAGCTGTAAAATTTTATTGTTCAGCTTCGCCTTTGAAGGACTGTACCAAACGCCTTTCTCTGCGTTGTAGACACCATCCACATATTCGCCGGCAATATGTGTCGCAGAACGGAAGGCAGGGCGTTCGATAACGTCTGATGAGTGAGCATGAACCCGGTCATAGGTCACAACCATTGTTGCTTCTGTTGGTTTTCCTTCACTATCCACTTGATAGTCCGGACTGCCATCGGTTTTATCAACAAATTGCTGCTGGTCGTCTGTTAAGGCATCTTCACTTTTTAAGACAACGACATTTTCATTATATTTATCTGTTTCATCATTATAATTGATCAGATTGTCGTGATTTGCACTCGTTGTGGAATCCTTCGTAGAGGAGTCGTCGAGGATTTCTGTCGCAGCATCTAATACGCTGTTGATATCACAGGCGGCTAATAGCGAGGCTGCAAAAAATAAGCTAGCAACGCCTAGTAGCGATTTCTTTAGTTTTTTCATTTTTTTGATGTTCCCTTCGTAGCTGTCATTTTTCGAATTGCCTTTTTTATTTTAATATAATATGTAGCTTGATGCGAATTTCTTTTTTGGAGATTTCACAAAACAAAATAGCGTTTTATGTTTTTCTGTTAAAAAATAATATTTTTTTGAGTTAAACTAAAAAAACATCGTAATTAATGATAAAATTTAAGTAGATAAAATGATGAAGTGAAAGGAGTTAGGGACTTGAAGAGGGCAATAGTAGGTATAACCATTCTCCCATTAACAACATTGCTGTTAATAGGCTGTGATGAGGAGACAAAAAGTGCAGAAAAACTGCAACATGCAGAGCAAAAAGTTAATATGAAATCCTATGAAACAAAAAATACAGCAGCAACACAAGTTGTGACAACTGCTTCTGTAGCAGAAAGTCCAGAACGTATTTTAGAAAAGGAAGCAAAGGCAGTAAAGAATCGCACATTGAGTCAAAAAGCGGCATATATTATAAAGAAATACCCCAATGACTTAGAAGCGCAGAGTAGTCATATGGAAGGCATTGCAAAAATACATAAAGAAGCTTATAAGGAAGAGCACTATAAAGAATACTTTCATACATTGCTAAAAGATTATGAAGATAAAAATTATAAACATGTAAAAAATCGAAAAGCGATGCTAGCCAAAATTTATATAGGACGTTTAGTGACAGATTATGCGCAGGAAATGGATTTGAAGGTCATGTATAAATTTAGCATTCGTTATACAAATTTATTGCAAGATTATTATTTAGGTTATAACAGCAAAGATAATTCCCGTTTGAAAAGTTATTTACGTGCAGATAAGCGTTCAGTTGATGATGCGTATCGAGATATTACAAATTTAGTACAACATAGCAATTAATTCGCAGCATGTCCGAATGGGCAAGCTGTTTTTTTCATCATTTCTTCGCAGAATATCCCTCCCTCAAGGAACGTAGTGAGTAGGGAGGGGTATTCTGCGAACCCAATGATTCTGCCAGTACTAATTTGTTGAAAAGAACATCTGTTCCCGTTATACTATTCG